>JBKPEB010000011.1:0-255232 GCA_046728215.1 Acidobacteriota bacterium
TTCCGGGTGAGTTCCAAAACCTGTGGCCTCGTCACTTTCAACAACTGTGCAACTTCATCAAGAGTGAGGAGTTCGTCGTCGGGACGCTTCGTATCTGTCACCGTCATTGCCCACCCCCGTTCCCGCCATTAGCCTCTGCCAAAGCCTTACGCTGTTTCAGCAAGTCCTCAACCTGTTGCAAGCCGTCGAGAGCCGCATCTCGCACTGGCTTGACGTAAAAAGCCGTCGTAGTTGCAAGGTTCTTGTGACGAAGAACGTACTGGCTGGCAACCGCATTTCCAGTCAACTGAACGAGCAGAGTTGCAGCAGCTCGACGGCCAGCGTAGAGACCGTGCCACTTGATTTTCTTCGGCTCCAAAATCCGCACGATTTGCCGCTGGACACTGCCCATTTGAATCGGTTTGTCCTGCGGATTCGGAAACACCCATTGACACTGGGCTCCAGTTACCGTTTTCCATGCGTCCAGCATTGATCTGACAGGCTCGATGAGTGGAACGCTGGCCACCGATTCGTCCGTCTTGGTCGTCCCGACAATCCCCTTCCACGCAGAACGACGGACATGAACCCAAGCAACGCCGTCGGCATCAACACCAATGTCGTCCCATTTCAGTCCACTTATCTCTCCCGGGCGTAGGCCTAGGAAACAGGCGAGTGCGAACACTAGTTGGCACGGTGGACGATCAATCAGTGCATTGATAATGGCCTCAGCTTCATCGAGGGTGTATGCATGGGTCGCCTCTGGACGCTTGGCTGGTGTGAGCGAGCCAGCATCGCTCCACGGATTGGTTTCGATCTTGCCGAGGCGTAGTGCGTGGCGAAACAACCCTGAGGCAAGGGAACGGATATGAGCAATCGTCCGCACACCGAGGTCCGCGTCCGCGAGCTTCGTCAGAAACCTCGTCGCGTGGTGGGTCTTGTATTCGGTGAGCGAGTATCGTTGGAATTCTACTGAGAGATGCTGTGCCCATATCTTGGTGTAGCCGTTGAGCGTCGAAGCTTTCATCGATTTCATGAGATGGGGAAGGTAGACATCAACCCAGAAGGTACCGACGGCAGTATCGACATCGTCGACGCCGCTCGCAGAGTTGATTCTCTGCATGACTTCCGCAGCCTTTTGCTGGACTGCTTTGCAAGTTGTCGAGTGGTGCTTGTTGTCCTTGGCGCAAAGCCTCTCGCTACGCTGGACCCGTTTCGGCTGGCCGTCTACAATCTCTGTGACGTAGTACCGCACATGGAAACCACCGTGGCTCTCAAAAACGTGCCCTTTTTGAAATCGACCCATTCGGTCCTCGCAGACCTCTCAGACAGTCTGAGAGTAGCCGAATGTGCAGCGATTATGCAACGGCACTTCCGTGCCATGGCTATAAGATGTTGGTAACAAATGCGGAGGGATGCGTGAGCTGGTTGAAACGGGCGGTCTTGAAAACCGCTGTACGGGAAACCGTACCGGGGGTTCGAATCCCTCTCCCTCCGCCATTCACTAATTCCAGATGGGTTGTTCCCGAATTGCTCGCGTTTGCGAACAGACCTCTTCTGTTCAACGAACAATCGAGCGGCCTGATGAGCCTTCTTCGCCGATGCGGTTTGTGGACCCCGAGGCATGCTGCCTGGTCGGCTACCGGAACAACTCAGCCTCCACCGCCCTTGGACGTGTTTTCCAAAGCGCATTTAGGGTGCCCCGGATGCGTTCATCCTCCTCGCGTGCGAAGCGCGCCAGGCTCATGAGTGTGGGATCGCTTGCGTCCGGGCAGTCGGTTCTTTCGATATGGGCGAGACCTTCTTCAGCGACATCCAGGAGAAGTGCGTTGGATGCGGCCGTGAGCGTGCGCGCCGCTGTCCGGAAAGCGGGATCGTGGGGGCGATCGGGATAATCCAGGCGCGCTTCGAATTGCAAGCCCCGCAGGCGATCCCAGGTCGCATCCTGACCATAGTTCCGGCCAGCAAATGCGATCACTGAGAAATCCCACAACACATCGAGCCGCGGATCGAGGAAGCGGTAATCCGCCTCCAACGCCGGCCCGGTGAGGCGACCTTCCGCGCGCATGCGCTGTTCCATTGGCGTTCCCACGTAGGGCAGCGTGCGGCAGAAGCCCGCGACCGTGTAGCCCTGGGAACAGAACTCGCGCAGAAAGGTGAGGTTGTTCCGCACCGACGACAGGGTGCTCCACGGCTCCATTAACATGAAGCCGAAATCAAAACTGATGTCGAGGTGGCGCAACACGTCGCCCGCCCGGAAGTGAACCTCGGGCGTAATGTGCTTGTTGAGCGTCTTCAACGAGTCGGGATCGCCGGCCTCGACGCCGAGGTAGACATGGGTTAGTCCGGCTTGGATGAGCGGCGCCAAGACCTCCTCGCGGACCTCGTCGGAGCGGCATGAGAACTTGAAGCGCAGGGTCTCGTGGAGACCCCGCCGCATGGTTTCGCGGGCGATGGTCAGCGCCCACTCGCGCGCGTCCTTGCCGCCAGCGAGAAAGTCGTCGTCCTGGAACAGAATGAGTCGCACATTTCGCTCGCGTGCGAGGTACTCCATCTCTTCGACCACGTGAATCGGATCGCGCCGTCGACGGCCACGAGTTCCGTTCCCTTCATAGAACGTGATAATGGAGCAGAAGGAGCACTTCCATGGGCAGCCACGTGACGCCAGGACCGAGGCCGTAGGCAGGACTTGCAGCCGATAATCGATGTCGTCGCGTTCCGGCCAAGGCAGATCATCGAGTGCTACGGCATCATCCCGCTTCGCGGTCGTGTGTACTCCGGCATCACCACGCCACGCCGTTCCGCGAATATCGCGCCAGGATCGACCCGCCGAGATCGCCGTCGCTAGTTCGACGATCGCACGTTCCCCCTCGAACCTGACAACACTGTCCAGTTCAGGAATTAGTTGGAGCAGGGTCTCAGGGGCAAAAGATGCATAGTGACCGCCCATCGTGAAGTGAGACGTGATGCCAGCTGCGCGCAAGGCGCTGATAACCTGCGCGAAGTCCGGCGCCATGAACTGGAAGATCAGCGAAAAGCCGATGATGTCAGGCGTCCACCAGCGCGCCACCTCTACGAGCGGATCCGCCGACTCGGTCCGGAAAGTCTCGATACGCACTTCATGACCGGCTGCCCGAAGGCTGCTCGCGAGATAGCGCAGGCCCAGATTGTCCTGTTCCTGGAACCCAACCAGCAGCACACGGGCAGATCGAGACATCACTTCCCTTTCATCTGAGCTTCGATGACACCAAGCGCAGTCTTGCCAAGTTCGATGGTCGTCTTGAGGGACTGCATGGAACGCTTGAGTTCGTCGCGGCTCATGTTGGGCGCAGCCTCAATCAGTTGCTGAATGTCAGTCACGCCGCCGGAGCCCGGCCGCGCCTGTTCCACCAGTTCCTCCAGGAACCTCATCCGAATCCGATCCATTGGGCTTGGGTCGCCTTTGCGCCCCGGATCCACTCTGTGGAGATAATCGAAAATGACTTCGTAGATCCAGTCGCGTAGCGGTCCGCGGCCAATGCCACCGGTCGCCTGGTGGTGATAGCCATATGTCGCAAGCAGCTCGGCATTCGACCCCTGAGCACCCGCGAAGTTGCCGCCGATAACGTGATCGTAGAAGGTGATGCTGCCGATGCTGCCGGCCCCGCTGTCGGTCTCGACAAACTCACCCGTGTCATCTCCGCCCCACACCAGTTGGAGCCAGCCGGCAAAATCGTAGTCGTTATAGGAATCTTTCGCGGCGATACTTACTGACCCGTTGGCAGTGCTTACGACGTGGTCGTCGCCGTTGTCAGGCCAGGCGTTCGGCGGAAACGTGCTCGCCGGCGGTCCATTAATCGGCGTGACGGTTCCGAGGCTCTGGTCGCCCCCGATGGAGAACGCGTTCGCTCGAATCTTCTGTGCGCCCGGACCGTTGCCGGGAATTCCATACCAACGGGTCGCGGTCCACACTCCCCAGCCCAGAACACTAAAGATCCACTTCACGTTGCGCTTGCTTGTGACATGCCGGCCCGTATTCCAGAACAGGAACTCATAAGTCTGCGCGCCGTCCGTCACGAACTTCGCGGCCTGACGCGTGGAGTTGTAGGGACCACTTAACACATTAGAATCGGTGCCGAGATTCAGTTCCGTGCCGGCCGGCCAGAGCTTCGCAATTGTCTTGAATTCGTCCACGTGCCCTCCGCAATCTTGAGCGCAATTCTATTTAGACCTTGAAACAGGCCGACGCTACCCAGCGACGAACCTGAGGCCGCCTCCTGAGAGTAACTCCCGATCAGCGGAACTCAGGTCACAACCTGTCCCTGACCAGATTCGACAATCCCTAAGTGCACGTACTACGCCATTCGGGCTGACTATGGGAAACAGGGTCGGACGTGTCTTAGTCCGACAAGGGGATCGCCGGTGATGGTTTCACGCCCTATCAATCCGCTTTGATGGGACGGCTGTTGGCTCTAAGTAGGTCGTTGTTCAGCGGCAGGCGCTGGGAATATATTTTGTGGCGAAGGGTTTGGGGCGGTGGGCCCAGCGAGTCTCGGTACGGCAGAGTCTTCACGCGACCCAAGGTCGCCTCGGATCTCCACCTCCACTAACCGTTTGGTTACAACTTAAACCGTTTGGTTTGCATCCGCGGTGATTAGTGTGGAGCGATACATAGTGATCAGCACTGTAACTCCTCTTTAGTACATGAAATCTCTCCATCCAACTCCACACTGTTAGATTAGCACTCGAAAATGCTGCCCTGCGTTTCTGGCAGCAAGATTGCCGGGAGTGAAACGTTCCTTCCACGCTGTGATGATCGCCAGTGTGTCACGAGGAGATACTTCGAGGAGTCTTATCAGCTTGGATCGAGACTTATCGAAATGCCATGGTCGAACAAACGTGCTGCCGGTGGGGCAGTGATATGAAAGGAGTTTAATCATGAAAGAACAAGTTGATGTTTTGGCAAAGCCGATGTCCGAGGCCAACGCCGTCTTCCAAAAGATGCAGGCGGTCGTGGAAGAAGAAACAAAACGAGGCGCCACACACCTCAATGTCCTGGACGTTGCGCGAAAATCGGGACTAGAGGTTGATGAAAAAATCCTCGAAGAACTGAAGATTGATCAATTCATCCCAGTTCACCCGTTTCTACCGTGGTATTTTTGGTGGCCATGGCGACCATTTTGGTGTTGGTGGTGGCGCCGCTATCCTTGGTATCGCTGCTGCCCGTGGTGGTGGTCGCGTTGCCACTGGTATCCCCTTTAGATGAATTGTTACCGATCACAGATACCTTCGATCGGCAGGCGCACGCATCTTCCAGAGCGTGCGCCCGTTGCCTTTGGTTAGGTCGCCCTTATTCTGCGCAACTATGTTCTGTTAAGTGAAGGCGGTCAGACAGCAAGTGAAGGCTCAAGGCGCTGCGGGTGGCTGAGCGGATGGTTATGTTTGGTATTTTGCAGCCACTACGGAAGACTCCGTAGGCGTCGACATATCCGATTCGAACGATTTACTTCCCACCTCTGCGCGCTTGTCGCCCTACATGGCCAGCCAACCTGCCAAGCGCAATTCCTTTGTCTACTCTCAGGGCATCTGCCTCTTGCCGAACAACCTGCACGCGCAATCTTGCAACATTTCGTGTTCCCACAAAGGACGGCGTGGATTCCTGGGATGAGGCTCATCCGCAGGAATTCGCCCAGTAAGATGCAAGAACACCGCTGCCGAGTGTTTGTATGCGGGCACAGGATCACGAAACGCCACGTTGCCGAGATACTGCAGAGCGTCATTCAAAGCGTAGTAGGCGGAGTCACCGGTTTCCCAGAGGCGATCGCGCTCGGCGAACTTTTCAGGCGCGAACGTGGCGAGGCCAAGCAAGTAATCGGATCCGTATTCAATCATGTCGATGGCGAGATCGTTTCCCGTGAAGATGCGGAATTCCGGACGGTGCTGATCGCGCAGTTGGAGGCGACCGAATTCGGTGACACGATCGAGGGACGAGTGCTTTATTCCGATGATTTCGGGGATGTCCATAACACGCGCCACCGTGTCAGGAGTGAGGATTTCGCCGTTTGGGGCGAACATCGGGCCAAGTTCAAAAGCGATGACGCCCTGATAACCGCGGCAGACTTCTTGATAGGTTCCGGCCAGAGCGGTCCCGGGCTTCCCTTTGAGACGAGCCGTCTGGAACAGAATCGGCGTACCGTCGTGGCGTGTGATGTTCTCGATTTGCTGCCGGTAGAGAGCGACTGTGTCGCCCTCCAATCCCTCGATGTAGGCGCCCGCCACGAAAGGAACTCCCGGCCCGAGCGCTTCCCGCGCCCAGCGCAGAACGTCTCGTTTCTCGTCCTCGGAGAGGTAGTTGACATAGCCTGTGTCCATGTTGACTGCGTTTGTGAGACCCGCACTGTGCGTGGCGCGTAAGTGCTGTTGAAAGGCTTCGACGGCGATTCGGCCGTTCGCGTCGAAGGGGAGCAGCCCCGCAGCGATGCCCCAAATTGTGCGGCGCAGCTTTCGGTGGGCGGCCATTGCTTCGATCGTGACTTGGATCGTCATTCGTTTTCAGTTCGGAGGCTAGCCCTTCTTTAGCGCAAGCAGCCTTTCTCCCGCTTCGGAGTTTTTGTAGTACGGGTCTAGCGGATAGCAACCCGAGGGCAACCCGTTGCGGGGCGCGGTGGTGCAATCGCTGAACGTTCGACAGATTCGCTTGTGCTGAATGGGCTTGCCTTCGGACGCGTCCCACAGGAACTCGGGATAGCTCAGGACGATGCGACCTATACCTACGCAGTCGGTCCAACCTTCGCGGATCGCAGCTTGGGCTACGTACGGCAGGAAATCCTGCAGGTAACTGTAGGCCGAGCCCACGATGATTAGATTGGGGAAACGCTGTTTCAGCTGGCGAGTCATCTGCATCTGGCGAGCGACGCCAGCAAGCGGGTCTTCCGGCGGCTGATAGCCGTCGGACGGCGGATACAGGGCCGGCCGTTGAATGTGCGGATTGTAGTAGGGACTGCCGGCGGTGAGATTCACCAGGTGGACACCCAACTGTTCGAGCAAAGTCAGGAAACGAATCGGCTCCGCCAAGTCTTCTTTTGTGGGGGTAGTCGCGTTCACGCCGAAACCCCAGCGATAGGGAATGAGATTCGACACGTCGGCGGGAACCCCGGGACCGGCTTTTCCGCTTGTGGCGCGCTGGGGATCGGCTGTGAAAGGCACAGTGTCGGCGGCGGAAAGGCGGACGCCGATATGAAGACCGGGCGCAATTGACCGAATTCCTTGGACGACCTCGCGCAAGAAGCGTGTACGGTTCTCGAAGCTTCCACCATAGTTCCCTTCGCGTGTGTGCGCGCTGAGGAACTCGTGCCCCAAATAACCGTGGCAATGCTTGATGTCGACGAAATCGAATCCCAGCTTCCACGCGATGGCGGAGGCACGATGGAAGTCTTCGACGATGCGTGCGATGTCGGCATCGGTAAGAATCGGGTAATCCGGCGGAAGCTGGAGGCGACGATCGAGCAGCGGATGACGGTAGAGGATTCGCGGCTCATTTCGATTGTGCGCATTGGGCCGGCTGAATCGTCCCGAGTGGGTGAGCTGCAGGCCAATTACGAGGCCATCTTCCGAGCCGGTGGCTTTCACATGCTCCGCGACGAGGACCGCGCGCAGGCGCGCGAGGCTGGCGATCGTGTGATCAGCGGCGAGAAGTTGGTTCGGGTTGGCGCGTCCTTCATGAGAGACCGCCACCGCTTCGCCGCCCCAGATGAGCTTGGCGCCGCTGCGTCCGAAATGCTGCCAGCGGCGAAACGTGCTCTCGCTCGGGTAGCCGTCGGTGGTGCCGTCCCAGCCTTCCATGGGTTGCACGGCGATTCGGTTGCCGATCCGAAGCTTCTCGCGGACTATTGGCCGACGTAGCGGAGATTCGGGGCCGGTGATGATGTCAGTGTCGCATGGAATCTCGAGCGCGAGAGAAGCGAGGTGTTGCTTGAAGCGGGCAACCTCCTTCACGCTTCCCAGTCGAAGGATCGGAAGGGAACTCATGCGATTTTCTGCCTGGGGAGCGGCAACACGGCCAGTGCGCCCAGCAGGGCTAGTCCCACTAGGACAAAACAGGCCGACGAGTAGCTTCCGCTTGTATCACGCAGATGGCTGATGAGCCAGGGGGACGCGGCGTCGGCAATGCCGCCCGCCGTGAGAATCACTCCCATGAGCCGGCCAAGGATCCGGAGGCCGAAGATATCGGCAGTCATCAGCGGGATGATCATGTAGTCGCCGCCCAGGCCGATGCCGAACACCACGGCGAACAAATAGACAGTCCATTTGCCAGTGCCAAAGAAAAGGATAGGGATCGCGACAGCTACCAGCAGATAGATCAGCAACATTACGTTGCGCTTCGGATAGCGATCGGCCAGCCAACCCATCAGCAAACGTCCCACGATACTGAAGGCCAGCACGAGCGACAAGACCTGCGCGGCGGCACCCTGCGGGTAGTGGCGATCGAGGCTGAGAAAGAGCTTCAGGTTCTTCTGCGTTCCCGCCACGGCGGCGATGGAGCACATGCTACCGAGGATGAGCAGGTAGAAATAGAGGCTCTTGAAGGCGGCGCGCGCATCGGGCCCAGCTGCGGGGCGCGGTGGTGGCGAAACATTCGGCGATTCTTTGACGAAGAATGCCAGCGGGAATGACAGGACAATGACTAGAACGCCAAGAATGCGCAATGCGACCTGCCATCCGAAGTGCTGAACCAGGATGTTGGAGATCAGGGGCACAAGCGCTCCGCCAAAACCGATGCCGAGGTAGGCGAAGCCCATGGCTTTTCCACGAGACTTGTCGAACCAGCGCGAGAGTAGCACCTGCACAGGCAAAGGGCCGCCGCAAACGTAGCCGAGCGCGTTGAACAGGAAGAAAAAATAGAACAGGCCGAGCGAGGAGATGCTTCCCAGTCCGATCAGCGCGATGCCGGCCATGAGAATGCCGGCCATCATGATGCGCCGGGGACCGAAGCGATCAACCACCCATCCGGCGATGAATCCGAAGATGGGGCCGACCACCAATTTGGTGAGCGCGTCGCCCGAGGTTACCTGGGCGCGGCTCCAACCGAACTGCTGCACCATGAAGTCGTAGTAAAACGGCAAGCCCCAGAGGGCGAGGCCGACGATGGAGAAGAGCACCACGAAGCCGGTCGCGCCAACTTTCAGCGCGTCAGAATGCTGGAGCGACTCTGCGGAGAGGTCCGCGGTTGCGGTGGGCAATTGGTTCACAACTGGCTTGGTTTCGGGCACGTGCTCCTTAGTAGCTTCTCGGTTTATACGGACCGAACAATTCCGCGTTGGGTGGCTTCAGTATTCCGGACCAACCGAACCACCAGAATCATTCCTATGAACGGGACCAATCCGGCGACAATGATAATCGGGTCGAAGGAGTGTCCGGCCATCGCCTGGCGGGCATCCGAAAAATGCCCGATGAGTCTGAACGCGATGATGGTGCCAATTCCCGCGGCAGTACCACTCATTCCGGCAACCGATGCTACGGACTCACTATAGAAAAGATCTGAGGGAAGGACATTCGCCATGGTGGAGAAGGCAGCATAGGAAAACGTCGAGAGTCCGAAGAGAAGAGCGATCAGGGAAACGTTGTTCGTAAGGACCGTAGGAATGAGCAAAGTGACACCAATTCCGCCGAAGATGACGACGGCTTTTCGGGCACGGCCAAGCGGCCATCCGCGCTTGATCAGATAGCCGGAGACCCATCCGCCGAAGAAGTTTCCCAGGTCCGCGGCGAGGAAAGGAATCCAGATAGCAAGAAGACCAGTGCGGAGTTCAATTCCCTTCGTCACGAGATAAATTGGAAACCAGTCGGTCACAAAGAACCATACGGGATCGGTCAAGGCCTTCGAAGCAATGGCGGCCCAGGTTTGAGGCAATTCCAGCAGGACCTTCCAAGGAAGTGGGTTGCGGGTCACAGGTCCGGTGTTCGAATCCTGCTTGTCGGCCAAAATCATCTGTCGTTCGGCCTCCCCTAGTCTTGGGTGTAATTCCGGCGGATGGTACCAGCGACGCCAAATCATCAACCACAGGAAACCAAGGGTGCCGGGAATCGCAAAAGCCGGGCGCCATCCCCAGCGGAAATAAATCCAGAGGATGAGCCAGGCGGCGACGGCACCACCCACTGAGGACCCGCTGTCGAAAAACGCAGTCGCGAGCCCACGTTCGCGTTTCGGAAACCATTCGGAGACCGCCTTGGTAGCGCCTGGCCAGTTTCCTGATTCACCGGCGCCGAGCAGAAAGCGAAACCCTGCGAAGCCGTAGAAGCCGCGAGCAAGGGAGGTTAGTACGGAAACGATGGAATAAAACGCAACGGTCAACGAGAGACCGCGACGAGTGCCGATGCGGTCTATGAAGCGCCCACAGATAGTTTGCCCCAGCAAATAGGCAACACGAAATCCGATGACGATGTTGGCGTAGTCGGTGTTGGTCCAGTGATATTCGAGTTTGAGGAATGGCGCGAGCAGCGAGAGTGTCTGCCGGTCGATGTAGTTGATGACGGTAGACGCGAACAGAATGCCGCCAATCCACCAGCGCAGGTTGGAGACCGGGCGACGTGAAGGTGCGGTCAGTGCGGGTGTCTGCTGGCCGGCTCCGTTCATATGCGGGCAATCCGGAGACGCAGGTTTCCGAGATCACGGCGGTCCAAACGCAGGATGCCTTTGGAATTAGCGCGCAAACGCTCGGTGCCCGCCGAGACTCTGGGGAGCACCGCATTGGGAGACGTCGAGACGTTCAAGCCTCCGAGGTTGAGTTCGTAGACGGCATCCGGTTGCAAACCGGTGAGCAGGAGTGAAGTGCAATCCAGATCGGGCAAGGAAACCTCGGCTGCAGCGATCGCATTTCCGGTTGCACTGAAGAGCACCATCGGTCCGTTTTCGAAGGCAGCGCCTTGCACGGCGGCCCCATCCAGGAGTTCCACACGTTTGTGACCGGTCTTGCCTACGCTGCCGATTTCCAGAACGTGAAGGAAGAGATCTTCTTCGGCGGGCGATGAGGGGGAAACCTCGATCCGCCAGCTGCCGGGAACAACGTTTTTGCGATTCGACGGGAGAATGCGATTGAAGTCATCTCCCCAGAACAGCTTCCACATGCGTCGCAGACGAGCTTCGTCGGGCAGGGGAGCACCTTCCGCCGCTTCCAACGGCCAATTTTCGCCCGTACCCCAAGCGCTACCGTGAGCATCGCCAGGACAATAGAATTCGTTACCGCTCCCGCCGCGACGCGTGACAATACGTTCTTTGGGCAGAAGCGCGTGCGCGAGCAGTTCGCCGGAGCCGGCGGAGAAGCGGAATGTTTTGGCCTGGCGGAATTCTTGCGATGCCGGCGCGGGCTTGGCTGCGTCTTCATCGATGATGGGCTGGTTCACTCCGTGGAGGAGCCATGCTTTTCGGAACGCTGGATTGCCGCTGACCACGCGGTCGAAAACAAATAGGAGATTTTGTGGCGGTAAGTAGACCAGTTCGCGAGTAAAGAGGCGCACCTTGTCGAGGGAGTAAGCGCGGCTGGCGTCGCCGAGCGCGTAGTGATATTGGCCGGGAACATGATCGATGACGCGCATCGAGCCGAGATCCCACAAATCGCGGGTGCGGTTCCAGTCTTCGCGACTGCGGATGGTGTTCCAGTAGCGCGCGGAATTCATGCGCTGGCCGCCATCATTGGCGGCGGGCAAGAGATTGTCAGACCAGAAGAATTTTTCAGCCGGATCGTAGACGAGCACGGAATTGTGCGCGACCGTGCGCCGATAGTAATTCAGATAGTGCGGGCTCTCTGTGTCGGTGTAGTCGGCGCCGCTGTCGATAGCGAGGTGACCCCGGTGATAGATCGTGAACTGGTTCTGGTCCAGATGCTGATGCTTGGCGAAGTACGGGCCGCAATCGAATTCAATCCAGGTCGACTCGGGAGTCCACCCGTCCCGCATCACGAGATGACCAACGCCGGGGAAATATTTTTGGCGAGATAGTTCCCCCTCTCCGGCAAGAGCCGGGTTGCGGGGACTGACCTGCGGATCGTCCCATAGAAATTCGAGCACAGGCAGAACCCATTGCTTGCCGACGAATCCACTTTGGCGAAGGAGCCATGCGGCGTACGGGTCCTTGAAGCGGTGGATGGCGTAACCCAAGAGGGTTGTGTCCCGCGTGTCGAGCACTGGATATTCGTTGTCGCCTTCGCGCGACGGAGTTCCATCGGGAAGGAGCTTGTAAAGATAGGTGTCGCCGACATTACGAAAAACGGAGAAGTGCTGCGCGGGATCGACGCCCGTGGTCGTACGCTTCAGTTCAGCCAGCATCACGAGCGCGGCCCAGGTGATGCGCATGTAATCCATGGACTCGTGATAACTGCCCTGCGGCGTGACAGCCTCGGAGACATCGAGAACATTGGCGAGGCTGGCGGCCGTCTTCTCACGCCATGTCTGGCAACGCTGGCTGCAATCGGGGTATCCCTCGACCGCCGCGGACGCGAAGGAAGCCAAGGCAAGGTAACGCAACGAGTAGTTGTGGTAGGAGAATTGTCTGGGATCCACGAAATCCGGAGTGCCTAACATGGATGCGGCACCGGCACTCAGTTCTTCCGCCACACGATCTTTGAGCGCACGGTCGAAGCCCCTGTAATTGAACAGCCAGTCGAATACGAGCGACCAGCGAGCGTAATCAACCCACGAACGGGATGGCTTTCCGCCGGAAGAGATGTGCTTGGCTCGCATTTCAGCGAGGGCGCGCTCGGCGAACTCCTGGTTCCCGGTCAGCAGCCAGGTAAGCGCCCATCCTTCCATGTCTTCGGAAGGACGTCGTCCATCGGCGTAACGGGATTTCAGCAAAGCGATGCCTGTGAAGGGGTCGGAATCGGCGATGAGCATCCGGGGTCGGCGAGCTGCAGTTTCCGCCCGCGCCGACCATGCATACGCGATCGCGGAAGCGGTGAGCGCGGCGATAAAATCGCGTCGCTTCATGAGAAGATCGCCCTGCCGGGATGCAGTCCGACCTTATGGGTGCGATTTTTGAAGAATTTGGCCACCGAATTCGAGAAGCTAAAGGAAGACAAACGAAATCGCGGATTGATTGTTGTCTGACTAATGACAGTTCGAAATGATACGTATGCCCGATAAATGGCGCTTATTCCTGGTTTCGCATTTAGCTTTCGTTTGCCTGCCATTTTCTTTCCTCTCTCCGCAGGCTGCAAGTGTATAAATGTGCTGTCGACCATTTCGTAGGGTTGCCTTTCATTCAGCTTATGTGGGCGAGGACGATTCGATGAGGGCCGCCAAGGACTCCCGTTTGTTGTCGGAACAGCGACGTAGAAAGATACTGGATCTGATCGAACAACGCAGCCAGGTCACAGTCCGCGATCTGGTGGAGAAGTTCTCGATATCGGCGGTGACGGCGCGGGCGGACCTGGACGCGCTCGCTGGGCAAGGAATGGTGGTGCGATCGCACGGGGGAGCGGTTCGGCAAGTTGAGGCGAGCCAGGATTATCCCCTGCGTCTGAAAAAGACTCTGCACCATGCGGAGAAGGCGCGCATCGGGCGAGCGGCGGCGGAACTGATCCAGAACAACGAGACCATCATCCTGGATTCGGGCACGACGACCGCGGAGATCGCGCGCCACCTGAAGCTGCGCCGGTTGCGATCGGTCACGGTCATAACCCATGCGCTGAATGTGGCGTACGAGTTGATGGACGCGCCCGACATCTCGGTGATCATGATCGGGGGACTGTTGCGGCCGGTTTCCTGCTCGCTGGTCGGTCCGCAAGCAGAAACCATGCTGAAGGAATTTCATGCCGATCGTCTTTTTCTCGCAGTCGACGGATTCGATCTGGAGATTGGGCCCTCCACCCCGGATGTGCTTGAAGCACAACTGAACACTATGATGGTGCGCAACGCAAAAGAGGTAAACGTGGTCGCGGACTTCAGCAAGCTTGGCCGACGGAGCGTATCGCGCATTGGTCCGCTTTCGGTTGTGCATCGCCTGATCACCGACACCCGCGCTCCCGCGGAGTTTACGGAAGCCCTCCACAAAATGAAGATTGAAGTCATCACGGCGTAGCTTGCGCCGTGGCCAGCCGGGTGAAGTGGTAGGCCAGCATACGATCGGGCAGCAACAGCGCATGGCGAAAACGAGTCTTCGCCTCTTCGGCATTGCCGAGGTCCCGCGCCAGCGAGCCTGCGGTATACATCCACCAACTCGGAAACGCGCTGGTTTCGCTGCGACTGGCGGCCTGCGCGAGGGCCGTCTGCAGGCGGCCTTGCCACTGTTGGGAATCAAAACCCGGCAGTTGCTTGGCAGCAAGCCGTGCCCAGCGTATCTGGTCAGGAGTTGTGGCGGTCGATGCCGCCTGCAACTTCGCTTTGGCGTCGTCGGTTTTTCCGCACATGGAATAAACAGATGCCAGGAGATAACTGGTTCGTGCGGTCTGCAGGATGGGCTCCAGACCGTCGCGCGTGAATGCTAAGCCTGGAGTCTCCGATCCCAGACTTGCAGCCTTCTTCAGTGCCGCATCGCAATGACCAGCTTTCGCTTCAGCGAGCAAATGTTGTAGCTGCACTTCGATCCACACCTGGCGAACGTTCGTGCCCCCCTCCTCGCGCGGGAAGAAGCGATTGTGGAAGAGACCGTCGGCACGACCGAAGTCGCCGGCTTCCGCGAGATTCAGAATCAATTCGAAGATCAGCGAAGGCGGCGCGGTATCGAGATGCGGATACTTCTCGAGCGCTTCGACTCGCTCTCGCGGGGGCCGGTCCAGCAGGCTAAGCGCCTGATCCATGCCGAGGTAGACGGCGATGTTGGCGGGATCACTGCGCAAGCCTTCCCGAAACGCGGCAAGCGCCTGTTCCGGATCATTCTTGATGTGGAGCAGCGCAAGGCCGGTACTGGCGCTGAGTACCGGGATACCGGGTCCATATTTATGGGCATCCGACCACTCGCTGAGCGCGAGGTCGGTTTGTCCACGCGAGAAATAGAATGTACCCAGCAGATAGTGTGCGCTCGCGTCGGACGGACGCGCCTGCAAGACGGAGCGCAGAACTGCGAATTCCTCGGCGGTGTTGGGAAAAACGTAAGCGGTGGAAAGTTTGGAGGCTGCGTTGTAGTCCGCATCGGCTGACTGTCCCAGCTTCTGTCGACAATAGGCACGAAAATACGCGACCATCGGATGCTGCCGCGGAGAGAGCGAGCCGGGCTCGCTTTGATCTGGAACTTGCGCAGGATAATTCCTGGAGAGCACGTTCAGCGCTTTTTCATACAGACCGAGCCGCATGTACTGAGCGGCCACATTCAGGATGCGGCTGGGATCGTTCGCGAGCTGGGCAAGGTCGGGAGTTCCGAGTTCTTCCCGCAGGAAATAGCTGAGCGGGTAGCGGGCAAGAGCCTCTTGGGCTGTCGTATGCGCACGCTGCGTTTCGCCGACGGCTGCGAGGAGCGCGACGAGCTCTTCCTGCGCGCGAATATCCGTAGGATCGGCCGTGACTGCTCCGGCGAGATGCCGTTCGGCCGCACGAATGTCGCCCGAGCGTGCCAGGAGTTCTCCCAAGCGCAGAGCTGCGGCGGCATAGAACGAGGGTAGACGTTCCGCCTGCTCGTAGGCAGCACGTGCCTTCGCAACGTCTCCGAGTCCGTCGTAAGCGAAACCGAGGTAGTACGAGATCTCAGTGTCGGTGGTATCGCGCGGATGCAGAGGTTCGAGATAGTTCTTGGCTTCTTCGTAGCGCAGAAGGCCAGCCGAGAGGCGCCCTGCGGCTTTGCCAGCGACGAAACTGTTTGGATACTTGGCCAACGTTTGCTGGTAAACGTCGAGAGCACTCAGGAGCCTTCCATTCAGTTCTTCGTCATTACCAAACTGAATCCAATCGTCGAAGCTGCGCTGGTCGGGATCAGGCAAGTGATACGAAGGTTGCGGGCCTACGTGAATTTCGGAAGCGGGCGTCCAGTCGTACTCGCCTTCGGTCTGTCGTAGGACAGTGGACCCCTTGCTGTCGAGGATTTCGATGGTGTACTTAGCGTCCGCAGCGGCGTTCGGGATTTCGCGAGTCCACGTGTGGTCGGGCGTGAGGTCGGCCTTCTTGCGTACGACGGGTTCTTTTTCCTTGAGAATCGAAACGGTGGCTTGCGGGATCGGCTCGTTGGCGTTGAAGCCGACAAACAAGCTGTTAGCTTTGCGGCTCAGGTTGGCCACGCCGGCGCGGTTAGCGCGCGCGATGCCACCGATTTCTCGGGCCGGCATCCAGTATTCGGAGAAGTGGAGGACCTGACGGGGTTGGAGAAAGGCGTACGTTTCCTGATTGCGAAACAGGCCTGCCTGCACTTCGACATACCCGCTTTCGTTGTCGGAAAGAGCTTTCCGCCAGTCGAGGCCGTCAGCATCGACGCCCCACGACCAGATCTTTTTGGCAGGCAGGTCCTCGTATTCCGCGAAGTGCACGGTGCCGGTGTTGGTGTGCGGATTCCATACCCCCATGAAATTCTCGCGGCTGCCGTGGACGAACATGGAAACCGGGCCCTTGGTGTGATTGCGCAGCAGGCTGTAGTCGACACCGTCCTGGTCGACAGGCCAAGTGTGGATTTCCGTAAATCCATGAGTCGCCGCGAAGCGCATGGGATAGGTGATGCGGGTATCGTCCCAGGCCTCGACTCCCGCGTTATTCCACCAGTAGAAGCGGTGGCGAACGTCACTGCGGTTGCTGAGCGTGACCCGTTGCTCGAGCAGCGTGGACTTTGGACGAAGAATCAACTCCACCGCCCACTCCATCCCATAGGCGCGATCGACGTTTCCGACTGTAACCGAGGCACTGCCGTCATCATGCTGCGCAAAAGCAAAGCTGACTGGCGACATCGTCATCCAGTTGTGCGAAACGGGAAAGTTGAATTCGACGCCGAAGGCCGCCCAGGCTCCACGATAGGCGATGGCAGCCTTCTTGATCGACGGATTCGCGTAGAACATCGGCTTGCCAGAGATCTTGTCGGTGCAGGTGTACAGGTGCCCGCCGATATCGGGCAAGACAGAGCATTTCAGATATTCGTTCTCGAGGAAGAGGGCGCGCCAGGTGTGGTCGGCACGCTTGCTGGTGAGATTATTGCGCAGCGTGTACGGGTAGTTGAAGCGATTGGTCGTGAACTGGTCGAATGGCGGATTGGGATCGGGCAGGCCTTCTTCATAGGTTGGGAGTGTGAGAATTCCTTGCCAAACGCGCACCTGCGCGGCAGCAGGAATCGCGGAGAGCAGAGCGGTCCACAGAGCGATTCGATGGATCACGCGCATGCTAGATCCGGAGGAGCCTCGCAGCATTGTCGTGATAGACCTTACGCAAGATCGGATCCGACAACTGAATGCCGTAGATGCGCCACCTGCCCTGCGGCGGAATTTTGGCGGGAGCGTAATCGAAGTATTCGTCTTCGGTCTCCAGGAAGCGATAGTAGATTTCGTAGAGCTGGTCGTTGAACACCTGCTGAGGGAATTCGTCACCATGGGGCGTGGCATCCGTGGCAAAGAGTATCCGATCCTGATACTTATCGAAAAACTTTTTCGAGGTATAAGGCTGGCGGCCGAGTTCGCCGATGCGGGCGGCCATGTCGACATGCATGTTGGGATACTTGTCGAGGTTTTCGGCGACGTTCTGCAGGTTTTCAGAGAAGTTGCCGAAGTGCAGGGTGACGAATTGCGTCTTGGGGTGGCGCTCCATCACGCGGTTCCGGGCGGCTAGCAATTCGGCGTTGCTGGGAAAGTCGGCGCCGTAGAAGGACCAGTCCGGATGGTTGTTCAACTCTTCGTAGCGCTCGTTGAAACGGTCCGTGGGTGTGAAGAAGGCAACCGGGTCGGAGACGTGAATCGCTACCGGCATGTTGAACTGGCCGCAGGCATCCCACATGGGATCGAAGCGGGGATCGTCGATCTTTACCAAGGCACCGGACGTGGTTTTTTCCCGCAGGTAGAGACCGAGGGTTTTGAGGATCTTCAGACCGCGTGCGCCATCGCGATGCGCCTGCTCGATCGCGGTCGCCTGCAACTGCGGATAGTTCGGTTCCTGGAGGCGCGCGTAAGACGGCTCGGTAAAGGTCAGGAATCGGCCGGGATACGCGCGGTCGTATTTGGCGACGGCGTCGGCGAGACCTTTGTCGTAGCCGCCGGTGAGGTTGACCATCATGGCAATGTTCTTGCGATCCATGACCGCCAGCAATTCCTGCGGCGTGCCCAGATAGTGCCGGTCGGGGGAGAGCGCGACACCTTTTTCTGATTTGGCGGAAACGGATATGTGTGTGTGGAAGTCAATGACCGGGAACTTGGCACGCTCGACACGCGTCTCGTGAACCTGCAGCATGCTCTTGGGTTCGTATTGCGAAAGTTCGAGCGGAGTGGGCGCCGGTTTCCCTTGCGGAGTTTCCGCAGCCAATTGTCCAACCTGCGTGCCGAGTCCCCCCAAAGCACCCACGCCATAGAGCCATTGCCGGCGATTAATCAACTTCACACCTCCACTTCCTGATTATTGTCCGGGGTCGAGCATAGGCGTAGCGATGTCGACCGGCTGCTTGTCGCCATTGATCGAGCCGTGCCACACGCTACCGCCGAAGGTCGTGATGTAGATCTTGTTGGGATCCTGAGGATCGGGAATCACGCGCTGGCCCCACTTGAAATTGAAACCAGGTATGCGCGTCCAGTGTAGTCCACGATCGGCGGAGCGCCATGCGGATGATTCGAATCCGGCTGCGTAGAGGGTATCGGGATTCGATGGGTCGATGGTGATGTCGTAAATGTGGCGATCCTTTTCGAGCACCTGCTTCCAGGTTTTGCCAGCATCTTCGGAGAGGAAAATGCCGCCGCCGTCGCCATGTTCGCCGGTGGCGCGCGCCCAGGCGGCGAGATACAGACGATTCGGCGAACGTGGATCAATGGCCAAGCCGTTCGGTCCGTTCGTGCCTTCGGGCAGAGTCACGGGCTGCCAGTGTTCGGCACCATCGGTGGAACGATATAGTGCTCCGTCGCCGGGGGTGCCAATGCTGCCATCTTCGGAGCGACGCGCGATCAGCGCGTAGAGCGTGCCGTCAGAGCTGCGCGCCAGGCGCCAGGCAAAAGGCTGGAATTGTGTGATGCCCTGGTTCTTGAGACTCCAGGTGCGTCCGCCATCGGAACTTTTGTACACGCCGCGACCGAAGCCGGCGACGTACAGCACCCGCGCATCGACGGGGCTGTCCGGATCGAGAAGAATGTGGGTGGCACCGGTTTCGTCCATGCCCTTATTGGATTGCGTCCAGTTGCGGCCGCCGTCATCACTGCGGCACACGCCCCCTTTGTAGTTGAGCACGGAGTTGTGCCGCCACATTTTCGGGCGGGGAAGATCGTGCGTGTAGCTGTTGACGCTCCACATGCGGCCACGGACTTTCGGATCGAAGACGATCCAGTATGTGGTGTTCTGCCAATCCCGGGGAACGCCAGCTGTGGAACTGACCCAGGATGCGCCACCATCTTCGCTGCGGAACAATCCGATGTCGGTGTAGGTGATGAACACCCGTTTCGGATCGAAGGGATCGAAGTGGATGCCGTAGCTGTTGGTGACGTCGAGGCCGGTGGTGGTCCAGCCGGCGTCGTTGACTTTGCGCGAGTACTGAGCCGTCCAGGTTGCACCGCCATCGCTGGTGCGCATGGTGCGGCCAAGGTCGGTGCCGTACGCGAGATTGGGGTCTTGCTCGGCAACCGTCATGTTCAGGGGATTCTCGCCCCAGCCCGGACCAAACCGTTCGGTAATCCAGGCGTCGTGGATGTTCTTCGAGGCGGTGTCGGATTCCTTCCAGACCAACTGCCAATCACGCCCGGAATTGGTCGACTTGGCAACGCCGATCCAGGTCTTACCGTCGAGTGCGAGATGGTCGTAGGAGACGTAAGCGACCTCGGGATGGCGCAGGCTGGTGGCGATGGCGCGCACCTTTGCTCCCTGACCGGGCAACTTTGTTTCTTTCCAGTTCGCGCCACCGTCGGTGGAGACGAACGCGCCCTTGGGGGAAGTGGTGTAAAGCGTGGGCTGAGCATCTTTGCCAAAGCCGAGCGAAACTTCGTCGGCGGTTGCGGGCAACGGATGATTCTGAAGACCTGCGGGATTCGCGACAAATACTGCGTGCGCGCTTGCCGTGAAGACGGTGCGAGAGCCAGCGGGCGAGCGCGGGTCAACCCAGATGCGCCGCGGGCGGCCGGGTACGTCGACTTGCTTTTGCCAGGTCTTGCCGCCGTCGCGCGAAACGAAGAGAGATCCCTTATTTTTGTCGCCCGCGGTCACGTAAAAGACGTTTGAGTTCTCAGGATCGATGGCCATGGCCGAGATCTCGCCCAGCGGGTCTGGGTCGGCCAGGATGGTCTCGTCCGAGTGATCGGAATTCATCTTCACACCCTTCACGGTCGACGGGGCGGGATACAACAATTCCCAATGTTCGCCGCCGTCGGTGCTGCGCCACAAGGCGGTCGCGTGCGCATACATGGTCTTGGGATCCTTCGGATCAAACACGAAGAAGTCGACCACACCGCGCAGGTTGAACATGCGCCAGGTTTGGCCGGCATCGTGCGTGATGTAGGAACCGGTCATGTCGCATGCGATGAGCACCGTGTTGGCGTCAAGCGGGCTGATGGTAGGATGGAACATCGCGCCACCACCGCCCGGGCCGATGATGCGGAAATCGCCGGGCCGTTCCGCCCATGCGCACGTCAATAGAAGAAGAAAAATTGCGGGGAAAAGACGGATCTTCATTGTTTTTTTGCCTATGTAGCTTTCATAGAAAGACTAGTGGCGTCACGTTCAAAGTGAGCTATTGCTCTAATCGGCAAACGGCCGCCTGTCAGCGTGCAGGTTGACAGAGCGGCCGGCCCCCTCGAAGCGCTGTTGTTAGAACGTGATTCTTAGACGGAGACGGATGGTGCGGCGGTTGTCGATGCCTTCTTGCGTGAAGGTCTCCAGTTTCTTTCCAAAGTCATCGTTAGGAGTGACGTCGTGTACGAATGGTTGAAACGTCGCTGGATCCACGCCGACGTTGAAGTCCCCCAGAAATGCGAACGGGCCGCCTCCTCCTCCGTAGTCGTTGTCCGGCGACCACAATGGGTGATTGAAGATGTTATCGACATCAGCGCCAAATTGAGCAACAACACGCTCTCCGAGATGAAAGTCCTTATGCACGCCCAAGTTAACTCCCCACGTGCCCGGCCCCTTCAACATATTGCGTTTGGCAATCTTTGGATTGTCAAATATATCCGCTCCCAAAGGCATCAGGGCAAATGCATTCGGATCCCAAATCTGATTGCCGTTTTTGCGATTTGGATCTCCGACCACAAGCGGCCGGAACGAAGGCTCCGCATTAAAATCGCCATAGGCGTCTACAGAAGTCGCGGCCACATTGCCCGGCAACTCCGGTCCGCAGTTATCGCACAGCCAGAATGGCGTAAAGCTTGTTCCGGTCTTGGCGAACATGTTGAACGACGTTTGCCAGCCACCCAACAGCGTATCGGGTAAACGCGACCAGGACGATCCAAAGTGTCTGCCGCGCCCTACGGGAAGATCGTAGACACCATATGCCACGAACCGATTCTTGGGAACAAATGCTTCCTGACCATAGTCGTTATTTGGCAGGAATGGATTGTAAGCAATTCCTCCCAGGCTGGAGTTGCCCGTGTCCAGACCGGTGGACTTCTGATCCAGATACGTGTACGAAAAGTTCAACATCAACCCATGGGAATAGCGATGCTCCAGTTGAGTCTGGAATGCATTCGAACGACCATGGCCGAAGTTTCCGTAACTAAGCAGGAAATCACCCAGATCAGGAAATGGCAGCCGCGCGCGGTCCGCATCGGAAAAATCGCAGTCACCATTTACGATCGGATCGCACGCCGTTACGCCGTCCCCAATTGTCGTACCAAAGGGGACGTCACTGGGTTTGATTTCGTTCAAATCAACCCCAGCAATGAGTCCGCTAAGGGTGCTGCCCAAGTACGAGAAGCGCACGGAAGTATCCCGGAGAATCTCTCGCTCGAAGGTGGCGTTGTATTGTTGAATTCGTGGTTGCTGAAGATCAACCGGCACAAGATTCGCGGAGATGGTCCCACCAAATCCCGGGGTTATGCGCCCACCGGTCAGAGGACTGAAGCCATGACTGAATCCCGGCCATTGCTTGAGTTGTTGATCGGGCGGCAGCCCACCCCTGTTGTCCTTCCTTATACCCTGATTGAACCCATTGGTGGCAATCGCGTCACGCATGCCTTGGGCTGCGGAGGTCGGAAAGTAGAAGCCATATCCGCCTCGGAGCACGGACTTGTCGGTCAGACGAAATGCGACGCCGATTCGAGGGGCAAAATTGTTCTTGTCCGTCCGAATCAGTCCACGGCCGATACCCAAGCCCGACTGAGAGGCCGTCACCACCCCGTAGTCGACGATTCTGGTATCAAGAAACGGCAACGTCTTTTCCGAAGGAATAAGGAAGCGTCCTTTCGTGCCCGTGTTCGGATCCACAAACTTAGGGTCGAAGTTCACTAGTATGTCGTGAGTCTCTACAAATGGTGTGACAATTTCGTAGCGCAACCCCAGGTTCAGGGTGAGACGCGGAGTCAGCTTCCAGTCATCCTGGAAGAAAAACCCTTGCTCCCAGTTGTAGGCGTCCAATGGAGGGCGCTGCGCGTTAATGTAGGTAACAGACGTGGGATGCTCGCCGAGAATGAAGTTTGCAAATGAAGTTGTGGGATCTCCGGTATACGTCATCAGCCCGCGGGGATTGCCACGATTCTTTGAAAACCCGTCGGTCAACGCATTGCGTACGAAGTCTGCCCCCATTTTCAAGCTATGCTTCCTAACTACCCAATTCAAGGTGTTTCCGAACGTAACCATGTCTTCGTCTAGCTTTCGGTCCGTATCGCGGTTACCGTTATTAAAGGTCGCGTAATTACCGGCGAAGCTGATCGCGGGATGGCCGAGTGTTCCCAGGATGTTGGTGCCGACTACCGCACCATACGCGTCGATGTCGGACTGATCAAATCCAATACTAGAAAGGAAGCTCTCCAAGGTAGTGTTGCTGTGCCGGTAGATATGCTCCATATTAAAACCGGCCCTTGCCTCATTGATGATGTTGTTCGTGAATGCACGCGTGTAAGAGACGGAGACGGTGTTGTTCCGCCGGTAGTTTTGCTTCAGTCCAAGCCCTATGTAGGGACTCTGCACCAAGGCATTGTTGAATGTTTGTGCCGATCCGTTATAGGTGACGAAAACACGGTCTTTGTCGCTGAAGTCATGATCCACGCGAAGAGTTCCCACATCCCGCACCGAGGGAGCTGACACATTGCTCACGAAACCACGAACGCGGCCGTTCGTTGCGTTGATGTGCGCACCAAGCCCAATCTTCGGAAAGTAAGTTCCGATCAGCGATTGGACGGTAGGATTCAGTAGCCTTGAAGGAATCTGGATAAAACGGTTAGTGCAATCTGGATTGGCAGGGTCGCTGTTATCGCAGAAAACAGTTGTGTCTGTAGCGATTTCCTGCGGCGTAAGCCCAGCAAACACGTTGTCGTCGATTACAGGCTGGGCACTAGGATCAAGTTGGGAGAAGTCGCCGCTCCACATACTCGGGTGCGGGAGCGTATTTGATCGGACTTCAATCGGAGTTATTTGCCAATTTCTCTCATAGGCCGCGAAGAACCAGGTCTTGTTCAGATGTGGGATGGGACCGCCGAATGAGCCCCCAACATCGTTAAAGTTGAAATAGGGAGTCGGATACTTGGATACCTCAGGGGAAGGAGCAAAACCCGCCTTGCCGTTTAAATCCTGAACGGTCCACGCTGCCAGTGCCGAGTTCTTGTTGTTGTAGAAAGCCGAGCCGTGGTAGCCCGCGCCCCCGCGCTTGGAAGTGACTCGGATATTTGCGATTCCAGAATATTCGGCACTGAAGTCGTTCGAAAGGACATTGATTTCACCGACTGCTTCAAGAGAGGGCTGACTGCTGGTCGGTGAACCAAAAACTCCGCCATTCGAACGCTGGCCGTCGAGCGAGAAGTTCGCTCCGTAACTTTGCGCACCCAGAAACTTGAAGGCACCGTCTGCATCCGCCTGCGTGATATTCGGGTTCAGGTAGAGAAAGCTGTATACATCTCGGCTGTCCCGGGGCAGGTCAATGACTGCACGATTGGTGATGGTGTCGCTGATGGTCTGGTTGTCCATGTTAACCAGAGGCGCTTCCGCCGTCACATCGACGGTCTCAGTGGCGGACGCAACCTTGAGCTGCGCATCTGCCGTCACCACGTCGGTGCCGTGGAGGACAATGCCCGTGACCTGGGTTGTCCGCATACCGGCCATCGAAACCGACACTTGGTAAGTCCCCGAGGTCAGGCCGAACACCCGATATTCTCCTTGCGCGTTGGTTTTAGTTTCGCGGGGTGATTTGGTGGCGAGGTCGAGAATGACCACCTTCGCGTTGGGTACGACAGCGCCCGAGTTGTCGGTCACCAGACCGGTGATCGTCCCTAGATCAGTTCCTTGTGCGAATAAAAGCTGGGTACCTGCGAGAGTCGCCAGCAGGATCAGGAATCGTGCGAAGCACGGTGCAATCTTCATAAGCGCGCCCCCAAGCGTTGCGTTTATGTGTTCAACGGTCATTTTCATATCACAATCTAAAATCAAAAGCAAAGAAAGAATAACAAATAAACAAATATGGAAAAGCAAACGCAAGCATACAAAATTTGATAGGTGAGCTTATTCGTGCCGAAATGGGATTTGGTAAGAGGAATCGCTTAGTCCTGCGGCCCGTGCAGTGCGAAGGTCTGCACGACTCGATTGATCACGCCGTCTTCGGAAGGAGAATCCGGACGGAGTCCGGATTCCAGACAGCGGAAGAATCCGAGTAGCTGGCCGACGATGACGTCGATGACGGGAAGATTGTCGTCGCCGAGTTGCGCGAGGCCTTTACATTCGAGCGCCACGTCGCCTTCGCGGAGCAGGTCGGAAGGGATGTCTTCGCCGACGATGACCTTCATCAGGCCGAGTTCCTTCTGGTCAAACTCGCGCAGCAGGTCGGACTCATACAGGCGCAGCGTGGGATTTGACGACAGGAAGCACGTCACGAGCGTGTCTTCATGAACGTAGCTCATGGGGCCGTGACGTACGCCGAGATAGGTTTCTGACATGGTCGTCACTCGGCCGGCGGTCATCTCCAACATCTTCAGCGCTGATTCCCTGGCCCCACCAAACCGGGCGCCACTGCCTAAGAACAAGGCGCGATGGAAAGGCATGCTGCCCACGCGGGCTAAGGTCCCGAAATGATCTTGAATAAGCCGCGAAGCCACGCCGCTGAGGCCCTCTACGATGGATCGGTAGCGATCAGGGGCGTCCACTAAGCCCAGGAAACGCGCGGCCAGGGCGAGATTCGTGAAGCTGCTGGTCATCACGAGACCTTGATCGTTGGTCTCCTCGTCTAGTGTGATGACGAGGGCGCGCGGATCGTTCTGATAGGTGCGGGCCAGACTGCCAGCTTCGTTGCAGGTCAAGATCAGATGCCGGATGGTGGGCTCGATCTTGAGCATCAGGGCAAGCGTTCCGGCACTCTCGGGACTGTCGCCGGAACGGGCGATGGATACCATCAGAGCGGGACGGCCAGGGGGAAGGGCCTTGCTTCCATGAGCCAACAATGCTCCGCCTGCGAGGGCTTGCGCGATCGTTCGAAGCTCGTTCTGGAGGGGAAGGCGCACGCAGTCGCCGGCGTATTCGGAACTGCCGGATCCGGTGAGGATCACCGACGAGATGCCCGCTAGCAGCGGCGGCAAACTGGACGCCTCGCGCAACATCAAGGCACAGGTGCGATCCCAGGTGGCCGGCTGCTGGCAGATTTCGCGCAGAGTGTGGAAGTAGCCGAGGCGGCGCTGTTCCTCAGCGCTCTTGGCCAATAACTCGGCCGCTTTGGGCTGACGCTCGGAGAGTGTGCGCAGCCACTCTGGCTCGACGAGGGACGTAGGGCACATGGGATAAGGCCAAAGCTGCGTTTCTGCTTCAGGATGGAAAATAACAGAAATATTTAAAAAGTAAAAGCAAATATAAAAACAAAGTCCAGCGATCGTATGTATACTCGCTCCGACTTATCACTCTTCGCGAGCCTACTATGCGTCGCCGAGATTTGTTGCGAGGCACTCTCCTGCTGCCGGCTGCATTGGCGGCCGACGTCCCTTCTCATTTGTGGCAAGGCTACGACTTTGGCTCTGGGCCGCCGGTCCGGCAAAGGCTCAACCAGGGGCCGTTCGACGTCGATCAGGATCAAGGCTGGCAGACGGTCCTGTACACGTCGCCATCGGAAAAGCCGTCGCGTAATCCCGGCCTTGGCTTGATTGGATACACGTGGGAAGAAAGTGGGCCGTCGCTTGCGGCGCGCGCCGGGCGCGAGACCCTCGAGCAGCATGTTGAAAAGATGTCGAGCCTGCCTTTCGTGGATGTCCTGTACATCCGCTGCGACTGGCGAGATGTGCAATCGAGGCCAGGACAACTCGATCTCAATCCGGTCTGGGATCTAACCTTCGATGCGGCCAAGCGTAAGGGACTACGCGTCGGGTTTCGCGTCCAGCTTTCCAATCATGAATTCCAGCCTGGGCAGTTAGCATTGCCGGAGTTCTTGCGAGATCGGATACCTCTCGTCAAGATCGGGCGCATTCCCGGAAAGGAGGGCGAGTTCCGGGAGCCGCGCTACGATCATCCGGAATTTCAGAAGGCCTTCAACGAGCTGAACGATCTGCTGGCCGCGCGTTTTGAGGGAAATGCGTTGGTCGAGTGGATGGACCTGATGCAGTACGGCTTCTGGGGCGAGGGTCACACCAGCGACTATCCGAGTCCGTTTCCGGATTATCCGACAGCCGAGCGGACGTTCGTCGCCATGACGGAACGGCAGATCGACACGTGGAAGAAAACGCCACTCGCAGTGAACACGCAACCGGACATCAGCAACGTCGGGAATCGCACGGTGATTGACATGGCGGTGCGCGCGGGCGCATGGCTGCGGTCCGACAGCATCATCGTAGAGGAGCCGATTCAGATCGAGGAGTTGGCGAACCGGCCGCCCTGGCTGGCGGCAATCCTGGAGGATGGGCGCTATCGACAGGCCGATACGGAGAAAATTCATCCGGAGGCGGCGGGCGTCAATCCGCTGGAAAATTACATGCTGCACGTTCTCGACCTGCGGGCCAACTATTGGGCGCTATGGACGGAGGCGGACAATCTGGCGCGCTACAACGAGCTTTATCCGCGAGGTTTTGAACGTTTGCGCGCAGGCATGGGCTATCGGCTCCGGCCGTCATGGGTCTGGCAGCGCAAACGATACGGAAGGTCGGAACTCATCGTTGGCGTGGCGAATCGCGGAGTTGCCGGTGTGCCGGGCGTTTTGTGGCTGCAAGTGGCGAGTCCGGATGGCACGATGAAAATGCGCGGCGCCCTTGATGCAGGACAGCCCTTGAGCGGAGCATTGCGGGAGGCCTCGTTCCTATTGCCGGAAGGCTATCTGGGCAAACTTCAACTGTCGGCCCAATTGGAAGTTCGGCCTGGCGTGGACAAGCCTGTGGCGTGGGCCTGCGAACAACCTGTCAATGCAGATGGTTCGATCACCGTGGAACTCAAGCCTCCTGATGATCGCGCTTGGCGCAAAGGCGTGTAGCCCAATTCTGGAGCCTGCATGAGGAGACAGCTTGCTTCCCTGCTGGTGGCGGGTGTTCTACTCCTGTCGCAAAGTTTCGGCCAACACAATCCACCGAAGATTGCGGCGCCCGGTCCCGGGCGGCTTGCGCAGTTCGTAGAAGCAAACGTTACGGCGGTCCACGCGTATCAGAGTTTGTTGGCCCGCAAGCGAACGAAGATGGACGCGGCCTGCTGGCCTCCGGCCGATCCTCCGGACTCCGATCTAAACGCGCTGGTGGAACATCAGACCGGGCTGCTGAAGAACCCCTCGGCAGCGAGAGCGTGGGCGCTCGGTGCGCCGTCTTCGTTCGATCCCGAGCAGGACTTGCAGCCGCTACTGGCAGCCAAGCTGTCGATGCCTTCGAATCTTCCCGTGAACCTGATAGGGGCCGATCTGCACAAACGAGCGCCGCAGTTTCGGGATGAGGAGATTCGGTCCATCGCGAATCTTTATCAAACGGTGTTGGAAGTGGAGCGTGATGGCGACCGGCTGCAAGAACTTTTCACGTTTTATATCACCCTGGGCCTGCCGGTTTACGTTGGCCAACTGGGCCTGCCCGGCACCGACGAGGACTTCCTATCGACGGGGCGGTCTCTCGAAGGGCGCGCCTGTGCATCTCCAGTTGGACTGGGTGCGGCGGAATGGCAGATTGCCGGACGAAAGATCTGGAATTGGGGAGAGAAGAATCTGCACGTGCGGGACGCGCAGGTTCTGGCCGATGAACTCCTGGCCGAACCTGATGTGAAACCGCTGGAGCCGAGAATGAAAGCCTTGCCGGCCCAGCGTGTCGCGATCATCGGGCATTCCTTCACGATGGATCTGCACTGGGCGTCGCCATCGGCATTCGTCCCGATTGTGACCGCGATGTTTGCCCGCGAGAATCCGAACGTGCAGTTCCGGCAATTTCAGGGCGGAGGGTTGACGTCGTCGCGGGCGATGACAAATTTCTATCGTGATGCGTTGGCGTGGAAGCCCGACGCGGTTCTGTTCGTCGTGATTAACCGCACGGATCAGGATTTCGCCGATTTGCAAACCATGGGAGAGGGATTCAAGGCTGCCGGAGCACGGGTGGTCATGTTCGACGACGTGCATGATCCGGACGCGAGCGATCTGAATACGCGCAAGCGTGAAGCGGAGGTTGCGAGGAAAGCCGGCATTGAGGTCGGGGTGGTAAGTCCCATCCTGGCAGCTTCACCTCAGCGAAGTCGGTTCATTTGCCTCGACCACATCCACATGACGGAACCTTACCATCGCCTGATGGCGAAGCAGTGGTTGAAGGTCATTCTCAAAGAGCCACTTTCCGCAGACTCGAAGTAGCCTGAGCGTAGCGCTTCGATAGGGAGTGTTTAAGAGGCTGAGGCCAGAGTTGCTGGACTGAGCAACGCTGCGGATTCCTTATCGAGGTAAACTGTGGTGTTCTTATGTGTTCGCAAGATCGACGCGGGCGCCTGTGAACTGATTTCGCCTTCGAAACACGCCTTCACGGCATTCGCCTTCCGCGCATCGGGCACGAAGCAGATGATCTCTTTGGCCTTGAGAATCTGACGAATGCTCATTGAGATGGCGCGGCGGGGAACGTCCTCGAGCGTAGCGAACCAGCCTTCTCCGAGTTGCTGTCGGCGGCAGGCCTCATCGAGATCGACGATGATGTAGGGCTCTTCCGTTTCGAAATCTGCGGGCGGGTCGTTGAAGGCGAGGTGCCCGTTCTCGCCAATTCCAACAAATGCAACATCGACCGGAGCGCTGCGCAAGGCGCTGCCCACATCGCGGACTTCCTGGGCGGGGTCGACTTCTCCGTTCAGCAAGTGATGTTGGACGATCCCCGTTTTGTTAATCAGGCGCTCTTTCAGAAAACGGCGAAAGCTCGCGGGATGAGATTCGGGGATCCCGATGTACTCGTCGAGATGGAACATCTCGACACGCGGCCAGTCGATGTTCGGAAGACCTGTAAGTACTTCCAGAAAAGCAAACTGGGCCGCTCCAGTAGCGGCGATTAGTCGGGCCTTCCGCTGTTGCTGGAGGACTTTCCTCAGAACGGTTGCCGCGCGCTCAGCGGCCACTCGGGCCATCTCGCGTTTATCGTCGAATAATTGAATCACCACGTGCAATACCTCTCATCAGGATTTGGTCGTAGCCATACTTGCGTCGCGTTCCGCGGCCTCCTTCGCCAGATCAAAACAGAGTTCCACCGACGGAAAGACGTCCTCGATCGATGGGCGCAAGTCTTGCTTTGCGCCGAGTGTCTGAAGGAATGCAGCGGTCTCGTCGTAGAAGCCTTGCAGCACGTCCGCGGTCGACTCGGCAGACTCGTATTCCTCGACGACAACCCGGTTCTCGCGAAAACCCCGCCACCCCCGACGTGGTCCGAAGGGACACGTAACGATGGCGCGGAATCCTTCGCCAATCAGCTCGTAAGTCTCTTCGAGCATGCCCGCGGTCGGAAGCACGTCGATGCGGCCCGCCACCCCACTTGCGAAGTTCAGGTCGATGGCGTACCAGGGGACGGTTCCGTCGTGCTTCAAGTCGCGTATGTGGGCATCTAAGACGTCGCCGGCCAGATAGCGCAGGGCATCGACAGCATGCACGGCAGTCCCCCAGAGAAACTCCGGCTCGATCCGGGCATGTCGCGCAAATGTACAGCGAACGTACCGAAGCGGTCCTAAGGTGCGGCTCCATTCCAAGGCCCGGTTCAGAAAAGGCATGAACCGACGATTTACTGAGACCATGTTGGGAGTACCGGTCTGAGATGCGACCTGGCGCAGCGCGCGCACATCGGCGAGGGACGCGCCTAATGGCTTTTCGATCACGCAGGGAATACGCTGCTCGAGCAACCAGATGCCGACCTCTGGAATTTTCTCGACCGGAACGACGGCGACGCACGCATCGACGGAGTGCTCGGCAAGCATGTGTCGCATGTCGGTGTACGCGTTCTGGAAGCCGTACTGGCTGCAAAAGAGCTGCGCGCGGTCGAGTCTCAGATCGCAGACTGCGGTTAACTCAAGGGCTTCCGGATGTTCGGCCTTATAGCGAGCAAGCGGGATCGCGTGCGCACCTTCCGCATGTTCGCCGCAGCCGATCATTGCAAGCCGAATCATAAGAATCTGAACTCAGTCGTGCTGTGCCGCGGCGGGCATGGGATTTCGCGCTTTGGCTGCTTCCTCGAGGGCCGTGCTCCGGCTTCGAACCAAGTGCAGAGATCCTCCAACCGCAAGCGTCAAGCCTGCGAACCACACAACGGTCATTCGCTGTTCCGGTGGAGTCGCCAGCAATAACAGCAGACTCAGCAGTCCGATGCCGGCAATCGTCCGGCTCAGGAAACGAAAGACGGGAACCGTGAAATCCGGCGAGTCCCGCAATTCAGTGGCCACGTCGATCGGCGTATTCAGGTTTCTGAACAGACGCGCGCGTGCTGGAGTGTCGCCCCGGTCGAACAACATGCTGAAGAAGAAAATCCCGAATGACGCCGGGATGATGTAAACCACCTGCTGGATCAGCGACCAGTGATATACGAACGCACCCAGCGCTCCCAGGATGATTCCGAGCGAGAATGAAGCCAAGCCTGACCAAGGCGGCGTGCGGCGTATCGCAAGCCCAAGCAGCGCCGGGGGACCGTAGGCGAGGGAGATCAGCGTGTTGAACGTCAGCATGACCTGGAAGACGCTCTGTCCACTGGCTGCCATGACGGCTGCGATGATGGTGGTCGCGGCACCCACCAAGAATGTTGTGATCCAGCCGACGATCAGCAACTCGCGGTCACCAGCATCCTGGCGCAGCAAAGCCTGGTAGAGGTCTTTGGTGAGAATGGCGGATTTGAGATTGAACTGGGCGGAGAGATTGGCCATGGTCGCGCTGAACATCGCGGCCAGCATGACGCCGATCAATCCGTGCGGCAGCAGCGTCAGGCTGGCCACGGCGTAGGCGCCCTCACTCGGATTCGCAAGCGTCGGCCAGAGACTGTGCAGATCGGGGTACAGGACGCGCATCGCCATGGGCGGGATAAACCACAGGAAAGCTCCGGCGAAAAACAATCCGCAACACAGCAGGGCAACTTTGCGCGCGGAGCGCTCGGTATCGACGCTGAAGTAGCGTTGCGCCATGGCGCTGGTGTTGTATCCGAAGGAGACCATGATGGTCCATGACACCAGGTAGATCCAGCCGAATTCTCCGCTTACGTTTATGGTCTTCATGTGCAGTGGCAGCGAATGCCACAATCCCGCGATTCCCCCCACGCGCGCTAGCGACGTGATGACAAGTACCAGGCAAAAGGGCATCAGGATGGACGCTTGAAGAAAGTCGGTTAACACCACACCCCAGAGGCCACCGAGCACGCAGTAAAAAATGATGATCGCGCCCGCCGCGAGAATCGTCCAGGTCACAGGGAATCTGCAGGCGGAGGAGACGAACAGGCTCAGTCCATACAGCATGCTTGCGCTGGTGAACAGTTGGAACACTATGGTGGTCCAGGAAAAGGTCTGGTGCGTCGTCGAATTGAAGCGCGCGGAGAGATACTCCATGACGGTCGTGATCCGGCTGCGCCGCCAGCGCGCCGCGAAGATGAAATAGCCGAGCAGGAAGCTCAGGGCATTGCCGATGTAGAGGCCGGTGGCCGCGATCCCAGCACGATAGGCAACGCCGGCTGCGCCGGTAAATGTCCACGCGCTGAATCCCGACATGAAACAACTCAAGCCCGCGACGAGCCAGGGCACACGGCTGCCACCCCGAAAGTATTCGGCGGCGCTGCGGTTGAAGCGCACTACGTAGAGGCCGACGAGCACCATCAAAAGGGCGTAAAGACCGATGACGGCGTAGTCGACCAGGTTCACACTGCTCATGCAAACACCGGCTGATTCCTTATACCGCCTGTTGCGAAAAAAGAGAAGCTAATAGATACCAAACGAAAGAAAACGGCGATAAACGATGTTAGACTGGGCCCGATGGAACGTCCCCGCCTCATCGTTTGCGCAGGGCCGGAATTGTTCGCTTCGTTTTTCCCGCAAGCGCAGAAAGCGCGACTCTCGCGGCTGTTCGACTGGCGGCGAGACGGCGCGCGAACGATGAATGACGTGAAAGGCCTGCTGGGGGCTCAGGCGTTGATCACCACATGGGACAGTCCGCAGTTCTCGGATGAGGTGATGCAACGTTCCCCACAACTCCGCGTGATTGGACATTGTGGCGGCGAAGTGAAGTCGCGGTTCGCTCGAACTCTCTTTGATCGGATGACGATTACAGCGGCGCCGGTTCCGATGGCACGCGCTACCGCCGAGATGGGTGCGGCCTTACTTCTTTACAGCGCGAGAAGCATCGACTTCTATCGTGATCAATTGCGGCGGCGCTCGAACCGTATCTACGAAGACTTGCACCTTCACGGCTCCACGGAATCGATCGTCGGACGCGAAGTTGCGATGATTGGATTTGGGAGGATCGGCCGCTCGCTTGTGGACTTGCTTCGCGGATTCGATTTGCGGTGGCTAGTGTACGATCCATACCTGGCAACGGCAGTCGCCCGGAAATACAAAGTGCGTCTTGTAGGATTGTCGTCGCTCTTGCGGCGCGCCCATCTGATGATATTGACGGCGGCGCTGACGGAACAGACGCGGGGGATTCTGAATCGCGATCGACTTGCGCGTCTTCCCGATGGCGCGGTGGTGATCAACATCGCGCGGGGCGGCCTGGTAGACCTGAGCGCGCTGACGAATGAAGTCCGCCGTGGGCGACTTCATTGCGCGCTCGATGTCACTGATCCTCTGGAGCCACTGCCGATAGGCCATCCGCTACGAACCTTGCCAGGCGCGATCGTCACGCCGCATGCCGCGGCCAGCCACCGAAGGGTGCGTCATGAGATGGCGGACACTGTCATGGATGATCTTGAGAATTTTTTCCGCGGACGCCGGGTTAAGAATCGTGTGACGACCGCCATGCTCGACCGGATGACGTAATGCGACTGGCCTTCTCTACACTCGCGTGCCCGGAGTGCAAGGTCCCGCGGATCATTGGGATGGCTACGGCTTCCGGGTATGAAGGGATCGAATTGCGATTCGTGGAGAACGAGGACTCGCTGTGGAAGCTTGCCGCGTTTCGCGGGGAAGGATTGGCCGCTACCAGGAGCGCCCTTGCTGACGAGGGATTGACGATCTGCTGCGTCGATACCAGTTGCCGGTTTCATTTTCCTGATCCGAACGAGCGCGCCCGATGGATCGATGAGGGCGAACGCATGGCCGAACTAGCCGCTGCGCTTCAGTCGCCGGGAATTCGAGTGTTTGGAGACACAGTTCAGCCCGGCGCTGACCGGAAGTCCACGCGGGGTTGGATCGCCGAATCAATGCGCACACTGGCCGATAGGATTGCGTCCGCGGGAGTGGAAGTCTGGCTGGAGACTCACGGGGATTTCGCGAGAGCCGCGGAGACGGCGGACATTCTGGAAGACGCGCATCGTCCGGGGATCGGTGTGATCTGGGATCCGGCGAATTGCTACGTCGAGGCGCGGGAGCGTCCCCGCGAGGGAGCGAAGGTGCTCGCCGCAAAGATCCGTCACGTCCATTTCAAGGACTTGGATATACGCGGCAAGGATTGGAAGCCGGTGCTCACCGGCCAAGGAAACTTTCCCTTGCCGGACGTCCTCGACGCGTTGTGCGACATCAGCTACGGCGGCTTTGTTTCATTCGAGTGGGAGAAGAAGTGGCATCCGGAAATTGAAGAAGCATCCATTGCACTTCCACAGTTCGTTCGATGGTTTCGGGAGAGTAGTCAGTGAAGGATCGGGCGGGAACTATCCTGCGCAAACTGAACCCGAGCGATCTCGAGGCGGCAATGGAACTTTCCACCGAAGCCGGGTGGAACCAGACCATCGAGGATTGGCGAACGCTAATCGGACTCTCCCCCAATGGATGCCTCGGCATCGAAGTAGACGGCGAACTCGCCTCCACGGCCACCTTGGTCTGCTATGGGCAGCGGCTGGCGTGGGTTGGCATGGTGCTGACCCGAATCAAGTATCGCGGACGCGGCTTCGCCCGCCGTCTGCTGATGGAAACGCTGGACCTTGCCGACCGGATGGGAATCGACAGCGTGAAGCTCGATGCTACCGATCAGGGTCAACCGCTTTACGAGACACTTGGGTTTCGCGCCGAGCAAGCAGTCGAGCGATGGTGGCGGAGCGGCGCGATGCAACTGCTTCCTCTCCGAACCGCATCTGACGCTGCCTTGCTGTACGACTGGGAGGCAGGAGACGCGCAGGCTTTTGGCGTCGATCGTTCGGCCTTGTTAAGGACGTTGGCGACTCGCCGTCCTCCGCTTCTCGCACCGGATTCATATCTGCTCACAAGGGCGGGACGCGAAATCTCATATCTCGGGCCGAGCGTGTGCGATGGTGCGGCCACCGCCCGAGGTTTGTTCCAGCGCGCGCTGCAAACCGAAAGCCCCGGAGGCTGGTACTGGGACTTGATGATCGAGAATGCTCATGCAGTATCGATCGCACAGGGGTTGGGCTTCGTCCCGAAAAGACATCTGCTACGCATGGTGCGAGGCCGCGATCTACGTGGGCAAGAAGAGTCTGTCTACGCACTTGCGGGCTTTGAATTGGGATAGGAATGAACATTCAAAACCTAGACCAGTTGGAAGAAGTGCTCTCGCGCCCGCGTGCAGCCGACGTCTCCGCGATGAAGCAGATCCAGGGTGATCTGCTCATCCTGGGGGTGGGCGGCAAGATGGGGCCGAGCCTGGCTCGACTGGCCCGCCGCGCATCCGACGACGCGGGAGTGCGCCGGAGCATTGTCGCGGTGGCGCGCTTCAGCAATCAGGAACTGCCCGCTGAGCTATGGAGGCACCGAATCGAGACTATCGCTTGCGACCTGCTTGCGCCCGGTGCCCTGAACCGCCTGCCCAACGTTCCGAACGTAATTTTCATGGCCGCGCGTAAATTTGGGAGTTCTGGCGCAGAGCATCTCACGTGGGCCATGAATACGTACCTGCCCGGCTTGGTCGCGGAGCGCTATCGCAACTCGCGGATTGTGGCCTTCTCGACCGGAAATGTGTATCCATTGCGATCGGCGGCGGAAGGGGGAGCCAACGAGTCCACTCCGGTTGGTCCAATCGGGGAGTACGCCCAGTCGGCGCTCGGCCGCGAACGCATGTTCGAGTACGGGTCGTCACGGCATGGCACGCCAGTCGCGATTTTGCGTTTGAACTACGCTGTCGAGCTACGTTATGGAGTTTTGGTCGACATCGGTCGCGCGGTTTTCGAGCGTCGCCCGGTGGCACTGAGCATGCCTTGGGTGAACGTGATCTGGCAGGGGGATGCGAACTCGTGGTGCTTGCGTTCGTTCGCACACTGCCAGTCTCCACCATTGGTCTTGAACATCACCGGACCGGAGACACTTTCGGTCCGCCAGGTGGCCGCCGATTTTGGTCGTCACTTCGGCGTCGAGCCGAGTTTTGGTGTTGAGAGCAATGACTCGACTTGCTTGCTGAACGATGCCAGCAGAGCCAACTCGATGTTCGGGCCGCCCGGGGTAAGCACGGCAGAGATGATTGTCTGGATTGCGGACTGGATTCGACAAGGTGGCTTGATGCTGAACAAGCCCACACATTTTCAGACACGGGATGGCAGATTTTGATGGATTTTCGCGATCAATTGCGGTCGGGGCTGGTGATCCCAGCGCACCCGCTTGCTCTGAATAGCAAGCGCAAGCTCGACGAACGGCGCCAGCGGGCACTCACCCGCTACTACCTGGCGGCGGGCGCGGGTGGAATTGCCGTCGGTGTGCACACGACGCAATTTGCCATTCGAGAACATGGACTCCTGGAGCCTGTTCTTACGCTTGCGCGTGAAGAATCTCGCGCCCACGATGTCGTTGCGATTGCCGGCGTCTGCGGGAGGCGGGCGCAGGCAATGGCTGAGGCAGAGCTTGCGTCACGGTTGGGATACCACGCGGCCTTATTGAGTCTTGCCGCGCTCAAAGATGCGACGACTTCAGAACTGCTCGCTCACGCGCGAGCCATCGCTTCCGTGATTCCGGTTGTGGGTTTCTATCTGCAGCCTTCGGTCGGCGGCCGGTTTCTGTCGCACGAGTTCTGGCAAGAGTTCGTGGAAATTGAGAACCTGGTGGCAATCAAGATCGCGCCGTTCAACCGATATCAAACGATCGATGTGGTCCGCGCTGTCGCGGGATCAGGCAGGGCGGGCGAAGTCGCACTGTACACGGGGAACGACGACAACATCCTCGTCGATCTTTGCACTGCCTTTGATTTCGGGGGTCGGCGACTGCGTATCACGGGAGGACTGCTTGGCCACTGGGCGGTGTGGACCAAGGTCGCCACTTCGCATCTCGCAATGACGAAGGCCCGCTCGAACGGTATGTCTTCCGAGTTGATGATCCTCGCTCCGCAGGTCACGGACTCCAACGCCGCGATCTTTGACCCCGCACACCACTTCCACGGCTGCATCCCCGGCATTCATGAAATTCTCAGGCGACAAGGACTGCTGGAGGGACGATGGTGTCTCGATCCACAGGAAGAGCTTTCGGCTGGCCAAATGGAAGAAATCGATCGCGTGTGCGAGGTATATCCCCATTTACAGGACGACTCGTTCGTCAAGGAGCACTTAGATGAATGGCTTCGGTAAGGCATTGCTGTTGATCTTTCTGGCAGTCGTTCCCGCTATCGCCGCCGACTTTCCTACGATCGAGAGCACGCACGCTAAAGAGAATGCTCCTCTTACCCTTGATCCATCCTCGCCATTCTGGAAGCAAGCGGACTCCGTCTGGGTCGAGAAGGACACATTTGGGAACACGGTACCCAATCTGCGCACAGAGGTTCGCACACGCTGGACCGACAACAACCTCTACATACTGTTTATCTGCCCTTACAAGCAACTGAGTCTCAAGCCAAACCCAGATGTTCACCACGAGACCAATCAACTCTGGAACTGGGACGTGGCGGAAGCGTTCATCGGCTCAGACTTCAAGGAGATCAAGCACTACAAGGAATTCGAAGTATCGCCGCATGGAGAGTGGGTCGATCTGGACATCGATCTTAGCAAGCCGCACCACGAAGAGGGCTGGACGTGGAACTCGGGATTCGAATCTCTCGCGAAAATCGACGCTCAAAAGCAAGTGTGGTACGCCGCGATGCGCATCCCTTTCAGCAAGATCGATACGCGGCCGCCCGCCGTTGGCAACACTCTACGCATCAACTTTTTTCGCAGCGGCGGCCCGCGAGATCAGCCTTATTCGCTCAATTGGCAGCCCACCATGAGCAAGACTTTTCATGTCCCCGAGAAATTTGGCTTGATCAAACTGGTGGAGGAGGGGAAATAGCCGGTCAAGGACGGCCTGATTCGGGTCGATCTCGTTCGCAAGTTTGAGGGAGCGCCATCTCGTCTCTGCTCGTAAGTCGCGCCCCCATGTTGGGAAGGCATATCCGCAACCCCAACTGCTGCATTAGCAGCGTCAAAGAAAGGAGATGGTATGCGGCCGAATCCGAAAACATTCGCCATCTGGACAGTGGTCTTTCTGCTTGGCTCCTGTGGTGCCTCCTTCTCACAATCTGGTTCATGCAGTGGTATGAGCCTGGGACAAGGCGCAAGCCTGAACGGCTTTGTGCCTTTCCAGGCACATTCCACAATCAAACCCTCGGCATTCCGTACCAGGTAGTCGCTGGAACACAGGCAAAGGTTCCTGTGACGCTGGGTGCGTTCTTCGATGAAAGCGATCCCGGGCCAGAACCAATCCCGACCAATGCCCTCATCGAAGGTTATCCAAAACCTGGGAACGGCGATCGCCACGTGCTCGTGCTTGAGAAAGACGGCTGCTGGCTATATGAGCTCTATAACGCAAGCGTGAAGAGTGGGAAGTGGAGCGCAGATGCAACCGCCATCTGGGATATGACCATCAACGAGCAGCGCCCTTTCACCTGGACTTCGGCAGATGCGGCCGGCTTGCCGGTTTTCGTGGGCCTGGCTCGCTATGACGAGGTCGCGGCCGGCGCAATTAACCATGCCCTGCGTTTTACTGTCCCCACCAGTCAGAAGGCGTTTGTGCTTCCCGCGACCCACTGGGCCTCGACAACCACAAATCCAAGTGCGCCACCTATGGGCACACGCCTGCGGTTGAAGGCGAGTTTCAACATTTCCGGATATCCCGCGGACGATCAGGTCATCCTCAGCGCATTGAAGAAGTACGGGATGATCCTGGCGGATAACGGCAGTGCCATCTTCATCAGCGGCGTGCCTGACAATCGCTGGAACAATACGAATCTGAACCTGCTCAAGAACGTCACGGCGTCGAATTTTGAAGTCGTCCAGATGGGGACGATCTATACGCCTGCCAACGTTCCGACAGGACCGTCACCGACGATCAGTAGTTTCACTGCGAATCCCACGACGGTGACCGCGGGTTCGCCAGTGACATTGAGTTGGACAGCCACCAACCCTACTTACAACATCATTGATCCACAAGTAGGTCCGGTACGCGGCACGAGCATTGTGGTAACACCGACCGCCACGACCACGTACACACTGTATTCCACGAACCAGTACGGACGGACAAGTGCTACGGTCGGGGTGACAGTCCACTAGCCGTAAATCGCCCTGCCTACACGGTCATCAGGCAGGGCGATCTAGATTTCCAGAAGCTGTTGCTACTGGAAGATCAATCCGGCCGCTCCCGGAACGCCGCCGAATCCGACTGCGCTTGGCAAGACAACGGGCACTTCGCGGCCCAGCATGGCAGCACTATTTCAGGCGATCGCCGTGCGCACTGGCGCCCACACCTTATCGCCCGCTTGCGCAATCTTGCCCCCGAGGATCAGCATTTCGGGATCGAAGATATGTAGGAGGCTGACGATCGGAGCTGTAAGATGCTGTTCTTCAGTCGCAAAGCAACCGTAAAGGAGAAATTCCGATGGTGAAGCGCGCCAAAAAAGGCACGGCTTCCCCCAGAAAGTCAGTGGCCGCAGCGCAGTTTTTCGAGCACGCCATGACGCTGCTCGAGAAGCTTCAACGCACGCAGTCCGATGTTATCCAGAAAGCCGCGGACCTCTGCACGGATCGCATCGCTCAAGGCGGCCTGGTCTTCCTGTTCGGAAACGGTCATTCGCGGATGATGTGCGAGGAGATGACGCCTCGGCAAGGCTGCTTTCCCGGATTTGTCGCGCTGGTTGAACTGGCGCTCTCGAATCACGCCCACATCGTGGGAACGAACGGGCTTCGGGCGCCTCTGTACCTCGAAAACTACGAAGGGTACGCGGAGCAGATTCTGCGGGGCTTCCGCTTTGGCGACCACGACGCTTTCCTTGTGATTTCCACCAGCGGCATCCGTCCGGTAATCGTCGAGATGGCGATGGGCGCGCAGCAACGCGGTTTACCGGTGATCGCTATCGTTTCGAAAGCGCATTGCGAGCAGGCAAAGGCCGCACACAGTTCGGGGAAGAAACTTACCAACTGCGCCGACATCGTGATCGACAACCAGTGCCCCACAGGAGATTGCCTGATCCGGTTGCCAGGTTTGGATTGGCCTACCGGTCCCGCATCGACCGTCACCGGCGCAATGATCATCAACATGATCCGCTGTGCGACGGCAGAGGGATTGCTGCAACGCGGCATCACGCCCACGCTGTTACCTAGCCATCAATTTGTTGGCAATGCAAGCGCCCAAAAGCAGCTGGAAGCGTTCTACGAGGCGTACCGCAAGAGCCTCGCTCATCTTTACGAATGATCGTGGTCAGAGATTTAAGCAATCGCGGTCAATAAGGGAGCCTTCGTCATGGATATTCGTTTGCGCAGAGTCTCTACTGTTTTCATTTTCGGCATGCTCGCAACCGCGCAGATCACTTGGGCGGCAGATACGTATCCGATCAATACGGAGCTTGGGGTGGAGGCAAAGATGCGCGACGGCATGATTCTTCGCGCGGATGTCTACCGTCCCAAAGCGGAAGGCACATTCCCTGTCTTGCTGGAAAGGACTCCATATGACAAGCGGGAGTCAACCGGCTTCGCCGTGAAGGCCGCCGCCCGCGGATACGTCGTCATCATTCAGGATGTGCGCGGACGGTACTCGTCGGATGGCGAGTGGTATCCATTCAAGAACGAATCCAACGATGGGTTCGACACTGTGGAGTGGGCGGGGACACTGCCCTACTCGAACGGCAAAGTCGGCATGATCGGCGGCTCGTACGTCGGCGCCACGCAGATGTTGACTGCCATCGTTCATCCGCCGCACCTGGCGGGAATTTGTCCAGTCGTGACGGCCAGCAATTATCACGAGGGCTGGACTTACCAGGGCGGTGCGTTCGAACAGTGGTTTAACGAATCCTGGACTTCAGGTTTGGCGCAGGACACGCTCAATCGGTCGGTCGAGAAGAACACGAATGCGCTGAACGGCATCTGGAAAACACCTCTCAATCAGTATCCGCTGTTTGATCTACCGCAGGCGGGTACCGATTCGGGTTTGACGCGGTCGCTTGCGCCCTACTTTCTCGACTGGCTAGCGCACCCGAATTACGACGATTACTGGAAGCAGTGGTCCATCGAAGACCACTACTCTGAAATCAATGTCCCCGTACTTACCATCGCGGCCTGGTATGACATTTTCCTGGGGGGCTCACTGCGCAACTATATCGGCATCAAACAGCATGCAGCCACCGACGCTGCGCGGCAGGGACAACGTCTGATGGTGATGATCGGCGGCCACGCCGGGTCCGGACGGAAGATCGGCGCTGTCGATTTCGGAGCCGCGGCCGACCGGGACGAAGAGGACATCACCCTGAGCTGGTACGACAGTTTGTTTAAGAATGCGAGCAACGATTTCAGGGGGGCGAAGCGCGTCCAGATATTTGTGATGGGCGCGAACCAGTGGCGAGGAGAAGACGATTGGCCGCTCGCGCGAGCTAACGAAACTCGATACTTCCTTCACTCCGCAGGGAAAGCGAATTCGTTGAACGGAGACGGCGCGCTGTCGAGCACTGCTCCGCGATCGGAGACTGCGGATCACTACATTTACGATCCCGAGAAACCGGCTCCCACGGTCGGCGGGCCATTGTGCTGCGACGAGCACCACCTGAAACCGGGCCCATTCGATCAGCGTGGCGTCGAAGCGCGGAACGACGTTCTGGTCTACTCCACTCCAGTCCTGGGGCAGGATCTCGAGGTCACCGGGCCAATCACGCTCGAACTTTTCGCCGGTTCGTCCGCAGTGGATACCGATTTCACCGCCAAGCTCGTTGATGTGGGGCCGGACGGATTTGCCCAGAACCTAACCGAAGGAATCGTTCGCGGGCGTTACCGCGATTCGCGCGAGCAGCCGCAATTGTTGAATCCGGGACAGCCTTACAAATTTGTAATCGATCTTTGGGCTACCAGCAATGTGTTCAAGAAAGGACACCGGCTGCGCCTCGAGGTCAGCAGCAGCAACTTCCCGCGCTTCGACCGCAACATGAATACGGGGGAAGACAATGCGTTAGCGCGGAAACCAGTGAGTGCGACCAACACGATTTTTCATGATGGCGAGCATCCTTCGGCATTGATTCTTCCGGTGGTGGCACAGTAAATCGGGATCAATGAACATACGCGCCGCCGGGCAATAGATACTGAATCGGCCACAACTCCGTTTTCTGGTCGACGATATTGGACCAGGGGAACTTTGCTTCCTTAGCATCGGGCGCCAATTGCACGTTAGGCAATGTTTGCGCGATTGCGCTTGCGAGTGGAGCGGCCTCGCCCACACCCAGAACGACGAAAGTATGTCCGGGATCGATCGAGCTGCTGAAGAATCGCATCGTAATTTCCGCATCCTCGATGGCCTGCAGCAAATACGGACGCCCCGTCAGAATTGAGTTGTATACATAGTCGGACAACACGCTCGACAGCGGATTCCCATAGGCATGGTCGAAGTCCAACTGGGCGAGTGCCGGATCGTCCGGAGAGGCCGCTTTATACGGCATCCGGGTTTCGCCCAGGCCGCGTGGGTCGAACGAGATCACGCTGTAGCCCTTCTCCACGTATTGCAGGACGCTATCCCAATCTGCCGCCGTCACTTTCCCGTTTTCCCCAAGCCATAGCAAGGCTCGCCCGTGATCTGGGCCGACTTTATGGATAGCGATGACCGGCATGGCGAGGTAACGGCTGTGATGCAGGATGTACTTGTCGATCTTTATGTCCTTAAACGTCTCACTACCGGTGGATTGCCAGCGAATTTCCTGATCGCCGGGGACAGCGCCTTGGAACTGCGAGACGCTCCATTCGCGAATGCGCGGATAGAGATTTGAATAATAAAGCTGCCTCACGGTCTGAGTCGGCGGCTGTTTCTGACTACGGGCGTAATCCCGGATTTCGTCCATCAGGGAGCGCGCATCTTCAAAATCGAGCATGACCTGGCCGGTACGCGTACATTGCAGAGTCTTGTCGTCCAGTTCTTTCGCGACGAACGGTGTTCGCGGAGCGGGTATGTGGTTGAAGTGATCGAGGAACGCGATCGCAGCTTCCTGATTCTGCGGCGAGTACTGGTGATCGTGATAGCCCTCGGCCATCGCAATGCGATCGGCGTGATGGAATCTGGTGTACATGTCAGTCATCTCGCGAACGGTCCGATGCGCGCCTTCAATCGGGAAGAAATCCAGTACCGCGGCGGACACGAACACTGGCCGTGGATATACCATGAGTAAAAGTCCGGGGTGGTCGATGTGGTTCGACATCATCCCGTAAAGATCCTGCTCGGGGTCGCTGTCTGGATCTTTGAAGATCCGGTTGTAAATCCGCATGGGAAGCGACGTGATGTAGCAGGAAGGCGCGGCCACCTTGATGCGGCGATCAAGCGCAGCAATATAGGCAACCTGGGTTCCTCCTCCGCTGGTGCCCGTGATATTGATGCGCTGCGGATCGACGTCAGGCCTGGTCAGCAGGTAGTCCACGGCGCGAATGCCATCCCAGATTTCCCAGCGTGCCAGATTCGTGCCTGCGAGATACGCCAGGTTCCCCATCACGGCGTGCTCGGCGCAGATCAGGTTGTAGCGGCTCTTTCCGGCCTTCGGGTCCCAGAACTGGCTGCGCTCTCCTTGTCCGACCGGATCCCAAGCGATCGCAATGTATCCGTGATGCACCAGTCTTTGACAAAGGCCCTGATAGTGATTCTTCCCGTTCGTAGAGTGCCCGGCGGGCACGAGAATCGCGGGATGAACCGCTTTGCCATCCTCGGGCACGTAGACGAGCGCAGTAACATAAATGCCGGGCAGGCTTTCATAGATCAGCTTCTCGATGTGATAGTCATCCATTGGAATTCTGCCCGTGATACGGGGACGCAATGGCGTTCGCTGGTTCGGCAGGCTGCCCAGCATGGCTAGCAAATCCTGCTCCATCTTCCGTTGCACGCGCCTGAGATCGTCTTCCGTGCGGATCTGCGCCCACAGCTTGCGCCTTTCGTCGTCCTGACGCCACGCCATCTCGGTTTGATACCTGAGGTAGGCGGTAATTGTTGGGCCTTCAGCAACGGGTGGCAGTATGCGGAAGGCGTCTTCGGAAGGCGCGTCCGCAGCGAGAACTGGCGAGGTGCTCGCAAACCAAAACGCAACCAGGAGAGTAGTTTTTCTGAGATGAATGCTAGTGAGGAAGTTCATTAGAGAGAGATGCCACGCTTCCAGGGAATGAAATCATCTTGCCCAAGTATTTCCGCTTTGGTTCGCAGATTGCCGCTAGCGACATGAATCGCAGCTTCGAGAATTGACTCCCCCATCTCCGGGATGGATTTGTCGCCTGAAATGACTGGCCCCGCATCGACGTCGATGATGTCGGCCATGCGATTGGCCAGTTCTGAGTTCGTCGATATCTTGATCACGGGCGCAACCGGGTTTCCAGTAGGCGTCCCCAGGCCAGTGGTAAACAATACGACATTCGCACCGGCGCCGACTTGGGCCGTCACGCATTCTACGTCGTTGCCCGGCGTGCACTGCAGGTTCAATCCTGGCGTCGTCGCATATTCGGGAAAGTCGAGTACAGCAGTCACCGGCGAGTTGCCGCCTTTGCGCGCTGCGCCGGCCGACTTCATCGCATCGGTCAACAAACCGTCTTTGATGTTCCCGGGCGAAGGGTTCATTTCGAACCCCGAGCGTACGGCTTTGGCGCGCGCGGCATAGTCACTCATCAACTGGATGAACCGGTCGCCCACTTGCTTATGGATGCTGCGGTCAATCAGAGCCTGCTCAACCCCGCACAACTCGGGAAACTCGGAAAGAATCGTGCGTCCCCCCAACGCCGCGACCATGTCAGAAACGTGGCCAACGGCGGGGTTGGCCGAAATGCCGGAGAAGCCATCCGATCCGCCACATTTCAGGCCGACACAAAATTGCGAGAGCGGCGCCGGCGTTCGCTGAGCCTGGTCGGCATTCGCGACCCCCAAGAATGTTTCCCGAATCGCATGCGATAACATCTCGAACTCGGAACGGCTTTTCTGTTGTTCGAACACCAATAGCGGCTTCTGAAAATTGGGGTCGCGCTGCGCGATCTGTTCGCGCAGTATGCTCACCTGGGAATTCTGGCAGCCGAGACTTAATACCGTCGCGCCTGCGATGTTTGGATGGTGCAGATAGCCTGCGATCAAGCCGCACAGGTTTTGCGAGTCTTCCCGCGTACCGCCGCACCCGCTCTGATGCATCAGGAACTTGATGCCGTCGACGTTCTTGAAAATCGCGGTCCTCGCCGGAGTTCGTGCGGCATCCTCTGATGGCCGCTTTGCGATGTCGCTCAGCTTCCCGTCCTGATAAAGCCTGACCAGATCCGCGACTTGCCGCCGGTACACCTTGGGTGCCGCGAATCCTAGTTCTTCTTCGAATGCCTGCTTCAGGGTCTCGATGTTGCGGTTCTCGCAAAAGACCAATGGAACAACCAGCCAGTAGTTTCGTGTGCCCACCTGGCCATCGGCCCGGCGGTACCCGAGAAACGTGCGGTTGCGCCAACGGGATACGTCCGGAGCGTCCCAACGATAGTCGCTAACCTTTTCGTGGAACGGCAAGGCATCGTGACGTATGTTCAGTACGTTTAGCGCGGATCCTTGGGGAACCGATTGCGTCGCCTTCCCCACCAGGACTCCATACATGAGAACCGCGGCCCCTGGCGCCAGGTCCGTGGCCGCAAACTTGTGCTTTGCTGGCACATCCGAAGTCAACGAGAACGAATGTTGTGCGACGGAAATTGGATCACCTTTGTGGAGATCTCGCAATGCGATTAGCACGTTGTCATTCGGGTGCAGTTTGAGAGCCGTGCGCGGCATGGACGATCCTCACAGGGTGTTATACCCGATCCCCTCCAAATACGCCCATTGGGCGCGACTGGCAGACGAGCGGATTCAACTTGTGTATAACAATACAGAAACTCACGAAGAAGTTCGCCGCACCGTATCCGCAACTCGGCGCCGGCCAGAAAAACTCGAACCGACGATGGCACTTAAAATCAAAGAGAAGAAAGACTGCCGTTGGGATCTCGTCAGCCTCGGGGAAGTCATGCTGCGCTTCGATCCCGGCGACCGCCGAATCGCCACCACGCGCAGCTTTGACGTATGCGAAGGCGGAGGAGAGTACAACGTGGCTCGCGGCCTGAAGCGTTGCTTTGGGCTTGAGACGGCCGTGGTCACCGCTTTCGCCGACGACCCGGTCGGGCGGCTTCTGCAGGATTTTATCTATCAAGGCGGTGTGGACCAATCTCTGGTTCGCTGGGTCCCACACGACGGCGTGGGCCGCTCCGCTAGAAACGGCCTGAATTTCACGGAGCGCGGCTTCGGCGTTCGGGCGGCGCTTGGCTCCTACGATCGCGGACACACGGCCGTCTCGCAATTGAAGCCCGGGGACATCGATTGGGATGAAATTTTTGGCAAGCGTGGGGCTCGTTGGCTGCACACGGGTGGAATATTCAGCGCGCTCTCTTCGACTACGCCGGATGTCGCGCTCGAGGCGATGCAGTCCGCCAAGCGGTTCGGTACCATCATTTCGTATGACCTGAATTACCGGCCTTCGCTGTGGAAGTCGATCGGGGGGAAGAAGCAAGCGCAAGAGGTCAATCGTCGTATCGCTCCCCTGGTTGACGTCATGCTGGGCAACGAAGAAGATTTTTCCGCTGCACTGGGCTGCGAAGTAGCCGGGGTGGATGCAAGCCTCTCCGATTTCGAAGTCGAGAATTTCAGGCACATGATTGCCAAGGTCGTGAAGGACTATCCGTTTAAGGTGGTGGCCACCACCTTGCGCAAGGCTAAGACCGCAACCCGCAATGATTGGGGTGCAATCTGCTATAGCGACGGCGATTTCTATCAGGCGAAAGAGCGCAAGGACCTGGAAATCTACGATCGCGTCGGCGGAGGAGATTCGTTCGCGTCCGGCCTGATCTACGGTTTTCTGGCCGACAAGGGACCGCAGTGGGCGGTGGAATGCGGCGCAGCCCATGGCGCTCTCGCGATGACGACACCGGGCGACACCGGCATGGTCACACTCGCGGAGGTGCTTCGCGTGATGGAAGACAAAGGTGCGCGCATCGCGCGCTGAGCCTGGCTTGGAGGATTCGATGAACAAACAGCAGGTGCGTGACCGGATCTTGGAAGTGGGCGTGATTCCGGTGGTGCGAGCCAAGTCACCCACCGAGGCTCGGCTTGCGGCACAGGCGGTGTGCGACGGAGGTATTCCAATCGTCGAGATCACCATGACGGTGCCAGGAGCGGTCGAAGTGATCCGCGAACTACGCAAGAGCGCACCTTCCTCCGTGCTGATCGGAGCTGGCACGGTCCTGGATGCAGACGCAGCGCGCCGGTGTACAGATGCTGGCGCACAGTTCCTGGTCAGCCCGGGGCTGAATATTCCGACCGTAGAATTCGCGAGCCGACAGGAAATCCTGATGTTGGCGGGTGCGCTCACGCCGACGGAAGTCATCACCGCATGGAGTGCAGGATCGGATTTTGTGAAGATTTTTCCGTGTGGCCAAGTCGGCGGCGCCAAGTACATCAGAGCGTTGAAGGGGCCCTTGCCGCAGGTCCCTCTTGTGCCGACAGGCGGCGTCAATCTCAACACCGCCGCTGAATTCATTGAAGCCGGAGCAGCGGCTTTGGGCGTTGGGGGAGAACTCGTGCTGGCCGACGCTTTGAAATCAGGGAAGCCCGACGCGATTGTAGAGAACGCACGGAAGTTTGCAGCAATCGTAAAGCAGGCTCGCCAGGCCGCAGTGAAACCGACGATGCCGGTGGCTAGCGCAAGTTAGAACATCGAGGCTACTGATTTACCCCACTCGCGAGAATCCCTCCGTCAACCGCGAGCAAATGTCCGGTAACAAAGCCAGCCGCGTCAGACGCCAGGAACACCGCGGCACCAATCAACTCCTCTGGCTTGCCAAACCGGCCCATGGGCGTTCGAAGCAAGAACTCACGCCCTCGCTCCGTGCCATCCAGCAACGCGGCGTTCAAATCCGTGCGCAGCACGCCGGGCACAATCGCATTTACGCACACCCCAAACTTTGCCCACTCCACGGCGAGAGATTTCGTTAGAGAAGCCACCGCACCCTTGCTGGCACAATAGGCGGCAACTTCATACAGTCCGACAAACGACGCCAGCGAGCAAATATTGATGATGCGTCCATAGCGTCGCTCGAGCATGTGCCTTCCAAAGACCCGGCAAGCCCGCATCGTGCCGTTGAGATTGGTTTCCATGATCGCGTTCCAATCCGCTTCGGGGACATCCAAAGTCGGCTGGCGCTTCGTACGGCCGGCACAGTTCACGAGAATTTCCACGCTTCCGAATTTCGTCAGGACGCCTTGCAGTAATCTTTGCAGCGTGCCGTTGTCTGTCACATCGCACGTGACCGCGAGTGACTTCTGTCCCAAAGCCTCCACGGCGGCCGCTGCGCTTTGCGCTTCCGCTTCACGCCGCCCCGTCGGAACCACGCTCGCGCCGGCCTGCGCCAATCCTTTGGCTAGCGCGAGACCAATGCCGCTGGTCCCGCCAATCACCACGGCAGTCTGGTTTTTGAGATCGAGTAAGGGATATCCCATGGATTCTCGCAGCCTTCGCTGAACAATCGAAGCGTAGCGAGGAATTATAAAGGGAAGGCGTAGCCGATCCTTGACGGCGAGTCGCGATAGGTCATCGATTTTTGTTTAGTCGCCCACTAGAGTCCGGTTGTGCGGCGCTCTTCGACTGCAATTCCCCCGCGTACGGTGGCCGAGTCTTGATCGGCCCCTCCGGTCCGTGGACATGATCGGAATACTGAAATTGAACGGGCACGGTGCCGCTCCCGTCCGTCAGTCTTACTTCCTGAAAGACCTGCGTTAGTGGATTTGCTTCGAACACTGGAAAGTCGCCGCATTCTTCTCCCTGCTTCGAAGTCCACCCTAGAAAATTCACGGCGGCGGGATCATCTCCCGCACGGATCGCATCCTCCACGTCCGGATCGGTGCGCGCTTCATTCAACTCGTGATAGAAGGTCGCGACCACGTTCTTCCAGGATTGGTCAAATACCGGAATTCCATTCACAGTCCCGTCCGGCAGTTTTTCCGAGAACACTCCTACCGCGTAATAGAGGATTTTCTCGGATGATCCAACGGTCACGTGGACCGATCCGTGATATCCACCCAGGCCCTGCGTGGAATCTTCTTCATTTTCGCCCGTGGACAGATTCTTGGCGGAAGTCTGCTTGTGGGCTTGAATTGTGGCACCTGTCGGCGCTTCGTCAGTATTGAGGATTGTTCCGCTTGGCAGCATGAAATTAAAGACACTCGATGCGAGGTCGAATCCATTCAACGTTCCGTCCCCGAAGAGTCGCCGGACCAGGCTCTCGACGTCGCCCTGCGAGAAGACCTTTGGCGGCGGACCGGCGAGCGTCTGGGAGGGACGGAAGCTGCTGGCAATGTGGCTCGATGGATAGTACTGTGACATCACGTTGTTGAGATTGACATCCGACATCGCCGCCGCGAGCGCTTTGTCGATATTCTGCGTATCGCCGGCCTTCCACGCCTCCGAGCCGCCCACAAAGAAATTTGTGAAGACCAAGTCGGCGATGGTATGCCCTCCGTGGAAGATCAGATCATGACCGGGCGTTGGGGGGATACCGGGAGCAATGGCTTCCGGGCTCGGCATCGATTTGCGGGCATAGCATTTCTTTTCTGCCGGGCTGCCGGGACGGACGATAACGCGCAACGGTCTGACTAATTGCCGGGATGGCTTGCTTGCTGACATGCTTCCTCCAAAAACGAACATACTAGGTGGTTAGATTGAGGAGGACGGAGCGGGCGTCGTGTGTCGGATATTCCTTGATAGTTTGCTCAGAACAATTCGTCAACCCTGTCATCAACCGCATGGTCGTGGGTCCGACAGTGCACTTGACGGCAAGTGCGTTTCCTACAGGGGATTACGGAGAGTGCGCGGTTTCAAAAAAGATAGATACGACCAAAACTTCCAAAGAAACGTGGGGTTTGAGCACATCGGGGCGTGAGATTCCGTCCCGAGAGATCGCACCTGCAACTGGACACGTGGAGGGACGTGAACGGCTTGCAGGTGTGAGCAATGTGCAGAACGGCTCCGCGGCAGCGATCCGCTCGTTATCGGACCGGTTCAGCACCGAGAAGGGCGTGCCAGGGGATGGGGACGCCCTTCTCATTGATTGCTCATTTCAACCCGCCTTACTTCGTGATGGTCCCGCAAGCGATGCGATCGCCCGCATTGCCAGCCGGGTCGGTTTTCATGTCGTCGGCTTTGGCATGCACAACCAGCGCGGTCCCACCGTTGCTGAATACCGAGTGATTGTCATCGCCCAGGCTTATGTCTTTGTCAGTGACCGTGGTCTTGGCCGTGCCATCCGATCCCACCGTGAAGTTCGGCATATCGCCCGCGTGGTGACCCTCGGGATTTTCCAACCCGTGCTTCTTGTTCTCGGGATTGAAGTGGCCACCCGCTGACTTGAAGTCGGGCGCATCGCACTTCGCTGTTTGGTGAACGTGGACAGCGTGCTCACCGGGTGGCAGGTTCTTAAGGTCCAACTTGATGCTTACGCCACTACCCTTGGACTGTTCCAGCGTCGCGTTTCCTACACTTTCGCCTTTTGCGTTCTTGAGTTCAACTGTTTTATCTGCGGCGTGCAGGAGCGATACGGCCAGCAGAGGCAGACACAGAGTGAGTGTGGTTTTAAATTTCATCTCAAAATTATAATTGGCTCTTTACTCGCTGGTCGCGCAAATGGCCCTTCTTGCGTAGCGGAAAAACACACAAGTACGGCCTTTTTGTGCCTGTTCGGCCTCCTCCGAAAATACAGGATTTCCCGTATCGACGCGCTGTCAGGATTTGCTGAGCGCTTCCACTTGACGTTGAAGTTCGCGAGCAATCCACTGCGGGTCCGCTGTCGATTCGAAGGACACGGGGGTTCCAATCCGCAATCGAATTTTTCCAGGCCGGGCAAGTCTCTTCCCGGCGCTCTTGATTTCATACAGTCCGTCAATCCGCATGGGCACCACCGGTATGCCGAGTCGGGTTGCCAACAATCCCACTCCCGCACGGAAGGGACGCAACTTTCCGTCTGTCGTATGGTGACCTTCCGGAAACACGAGAACACTATAGCCGCGATCAATACATTCGCCGGCATAGGAGAAGCTCTTCAAGAATGCAGCCGCGCGGGGCAGCGGGAAAAGATTGAGCAGGAACACGCCTGATATCCATTGCAGACGATCAAACGCTGCGGCGAAGAAGTTTCGACCTGCAGGCGGAGTTCGCAGCGCTTCGAGGGCCTCGCCTCCGGTGGCGGTTGCGAGCCAATGCCGCAGCCGCGCGGGCAGTGCCGTCTGCACGAATCCAACATCCACATCGTCGATGTGATTGCACACCACCAGCACGGGCCCCCTCACGCCGGTGAGATGCTTACGCCCCTCGATTCGCGGCCAGCCCAGCAGCATGATCGCCGGACGCATCAGCAGGTAGTAGACCGCTGTGCGTACCCATCGGACCGGCCAGGTCAACGTCCATCGCGGATAGTGATACTCCGCCCGCGCAAGTTGCGTGCTTCCCAACAATTGCTCCAGCTCTCCCACCGTGCGCGCCGCGCTGAAACTGGTCTCACTGAGATCAACCTGGTAGCGGTCCTCGAGCGCACTCATCAACTCCACGCGGTCCAGCGAAGTCAAGCGTAGATCGTCTTCGAGAGAAGAGTCTTCGCGCAGAGTCTGCACCCGCCGTCCGGAGACTTCGGCAATAAGATCCGTCAGCGGACTCGCGCCCGCTACGACCGCCGTTTTTCGTTGCTGCTGCCCCTCGATGGATTCGCGAATTACGTTCATACGGGGCTTTCCGGTGGAGGTACGTGGAAAGTCCTGCTCCGGCCAGACGTACCACTCCCGCATTCTCTGGTATTCGGCCAGCGATCGATTCGCTCGCTGTAACACTTCGTCAGCACTCGCGTCCGGGTTGCGTAGAATCAAGACCGCGCAAGGCTCCTCATTCCCGTCACGCGACACCGCGACCACAATGCAATCGCGGACTTCAGGCTGTTTGCGTAGGGCGGCCTCCAGGTCCGCGGGATAGATGTTCATTCCCGCGGGCGTGACCAACACATCTTTCTTTCTGCCTTTGAAATAAAGGTTGCCATCGGGACGCAGCTCGCCCAGATCCCCGGTGCGATACCAGCCGGCTTCGCTCGTGACGGGCTGCGAGCCATCATCCCGCCAGTAGGCGGACGCAACGCCACCACCGCGAACCAGGATCTCTCCATCCTCGGCCAGTTTGACCTCTCTGCCCGGAAGAATCTTGCCAATGGACCCTTTCCCGAGGCGGAAGGGGTGGTTGACGCTCACGAGTGAAGTTGTCTCCGTAAGTCCGTAACCTTGCACCACAGCGAAACCCATGCGGTTCCAGAACTCTTCGGTCTCGGCATCGAGCGTCGCGCCCCCACAGATGAGCGCCCAAAACTTCCAGCCAAACTCTCGATGCAGCCGGCGAAATGTCCACCAGCGCCGCCAAAAACTCCTCCCTTCGGAAGACCGGAACTTTCGTTGGAATTGGTCCTCTTGGCCCGTGCTTTCTACGTCGCGCTCGATTTTGGCCCTTAGCGATTGCAGCATACGCGGAACGGCCACCAACACCGACACGCGCTCTCTCTGAATGGTCCGGATCAGTTCCGACGGGCCCAACGATTCCTGGAAAATCACCGTTCCTGCCATCAACGGCGGAAGAAAGATGCCGAGGAACTGCCCGAACACGTGACTCAAGGGAAGCAGGTTAAGGAAACGCACGGGATGTACCCAGCGCTCGTACCTCCGGTACTTCCGGATTTCCTGCTCGAGCGGCGCAGCGTTCGCAAGCACGTTGCCATGGGTGATCACGACTCCCTTCGGGTCCGCCGTCGTTCCAGAGGTGAAAATGATTTCCAGGGGGTCTGCCGGACCGATTGCAGCAGCCGGGTATCGCTCCGTAGACTGATGGACGAGAAGAGAACGTAGCTCCTCCAGAACAATTTCGTTCTCGCCGCCGGCTTTCCGCGAATGCTTGCGTGAGCAGACCGTCAGCCTGGCACTTACCTGCGCTCGAACACGTTGCGCAAAGTCGGGACTGGCGGCATTGTCCATCGGCACAGAAATCGCCCCGTATAACGCGCATCCGAAAAATGCCGCAACCCACTCGGCTGAGTTTTCTCCCCAGAGTAGTACCCGATGTCCCTTTTCCAGCCCGCGCCCCTCAAGCTCCCGAGCAAACTGGAAGGCCAACTCCGCCACATTTCTGTACGAAACACGCTCGGTCCGGTATCCGCGCCGCTGAACGTACGCAACTTCAGACCCCTGAGTCAGAAAATCGTCCACCCAAGTTCCGACGGAGTGCCGTTCCATGCTCAACAATGTACGCGAACGCATCCTGTGCTGGCATGTTCAGGACGACCGAATCGCGGGCGAAGGCCCGCCCCCACTCAGTTGCCAGATCAGCGCAGTAGAGGTACGCTGCTAGGCGTCTTGGCGAGGGTTGCCCCCCAGCGCCCACGACAAAGCGCACAGGTTTTGGATCTTCACGGCGCAAGAGAATCGCGTTCCTCGAAAGTCATGCGAACCCCAGCCAGAGCTTCCGTTCTTGGACGCGCGGTCGCCACGTTGCTTCTGCTTTGGTCCGTCGCGCTGGGCTGCCAGGTTTCGCCGCAGCATTCCGCCGTCGCCGATCGCCCAAGGACTTCCGAGACTCGCATCGCCGGATCGATTCGCGATCTGTCCCGTGACGAATCGGCCGGAGGACACACGCTGCGCAAGCATGTCGGAAGAACGGACGATCAGCTTCGCGAGCGCCTTGGGCGTGAACGCAACATCTCGGCCGCCTCAACCTGGACCGACCGGGAGGCCGCGGAGCGCACCGTCGGAAGCGCACTCGAACAGAACCGCGAAAAGATCACCCGCTGGCTGAGTCGCGACGGCGGCCATGCAAACTTGGTGATCGACTACGACGGCGACCCTGCCCACCCCATCGGCCGGTCGCTTCGCCGTGACGCCGAGCAGCCGGAGCCCTGTGCGCACGCAACCATAGTTTTGCGATGGATGCCCCCTAACGACTACTACGTTCTTACTTCGTATCCGGAGTGTCGCGGATGAGCGCAAAACCATCTCACAGCAGCAGTGAAATCACAGCCGCCACCTTCCCCGCATTACGCAGCTTCTTGCGGGGCTATTTCCACGAAGATATGGCCGATGAGTACGGAACGCTCGAGGAAGCTGTGCGCCAGTTTTGCGAAGATGCCGACACCGTTGAGCGGAAGGTGGTATCGGATGAATGGCATCGTTTCGTCACCCAGACTCGAGGTCAACCATTAGTGGCCATCAACAAGATCCTCACTGAGAAACTCGGCAGCGCATGCCGTTTGCAGGCAGAAGACATCGACAAAATCACGCGAGCCTTCGAAGGCCTGCCGCCTGACTGATGAATGCCAAGAAGCGATTTCGCTGACCGACTGGAGACTGACGGCTAGAGACTGTTTCAAGGTAACCTGTACCTCTAAGTCCTTGCACAACGCTTGGTCGTCTGATTACAATTTGGCCACTACAAATCATTTTTAGCGCAAAAGCCTGATCTCGCTGAGTCTTTAGCTAAAGAGATTCGTTCGCGGTTCCCCCGCGCGGAGGATCGATTCCATGAGCATCATGGTATGGCATTTGTTGCGGCGGCTGCCCCGGCCCGCACTCCTTGGAATTCTCATCTTGGTGCTCACGGCCATCGCCCGAGCGTAGCTCCAGCAGATTTCCTTATCCGTCCTTGATGGTTTGCCTCACCGTAAGGATTTTGATGTTTCGAACTGTGTGGCGGTAAAGTGTACGTGTTCCGACACTTTCCCATTGCGGGCGATTTCCCAGGTTCCTTCCGTAACCCGGTCGTACACTCCCTTTCGGTAACCCTTAGTAACCATACGAATCCCGGTTACCCGCCTTACAATTGCATGTGAGTGAGTTGTCCCTCCCGAAGGTGGGTTGGGGGCGACTGTTTCGGCCCGGCCGTCGACGCTTCCAGGTTTCGTAAACTGATCTTCGCCGGGAACAGAGCTGGAGTCCGCATCCTTATGGCATTTGGTTTCGGCTTCAACAAGCAAAAAGTTCTCAGCGCTGCGGAGAAATACGTCCAGCAGGGCAAGCTGCAGAACGCCATAGCCGAGTACGAGAAGATCCTGAAAGCCGACCCCAAGGATCTCACGGTGCTGAACACCGTTGGGGATCTTTACTCCCGCAATGGAGAGGTCGACAAAGCCACCGATTGTTTCAAGAAAGTTGGCGATGCCTATGCCGCGCAAGGCTTCACGGTCAAGGGCATCGCGATGTACAAGAAGATCGGCAAGCTGAAGCCGTCGCTCGAGAGCGTCCTGAAACTCGCTGAGCTTTACACGCAGCAAGGTCTCTTCAACGATGCGCGCGCTCAGTATCTACAAGTCGCCGAAGAATTTCTGCGTGCCGGCGAACTCGAACAGTCTGTTCGCATCTTCCAGAAGATTCTCGAAATGGATCCGGAAAACGTCGCCATGCGGGTGCGTCTGGCCGAGGTCTATATTCGTCTGGGCAAGAAGACGGAAGCTTGGCAGATTTTCTCCGCCGCCGCCGAGACCCTGCGGAATCGCGGTTCGCGCAGTGGAGCTGAGGAAATCCTGCAGCGCATGCTTACGCTGGATCCCGGCAACAGCTACGCTTTGCTGCTGCGCGCCCGCAACGCGATCGAGTCTGGAGATGCCGCGGGTGCAATACCTCTGTTCCAGAAAGTTAACGACCTCGACAACCATCCCGATGGGATGCGGGACCTGCTCAAGGCTTACCTGCACACCGGTCGAGTGGCCGAAGCCCAATCGCTTGCAGACAAGCTGCTGACGATTCACAACGACTCGCAGTCCATGTTCGCCTACGTCGATGCACTTCTGCAGAACAATGCGCAGGAGGACGCGGTCGAGATTATCGATCAACACGCCGACCGTCTCCTGGCAGAGAATTCGGCCAAAGTTCTGGAAATGTTACGCTCCGTCATCGGCCCACTCGGATCGAATCCGGCCGGACTGGGAAAGATTTTGGAGTTGTTTCACAAAGTCGGGGACCAGTCTCACGATACCGAGGTCCACGAACTGCTTGCCCACGCCTCTGTACAGTCAGGCGATTTGTCCCGGGCTCGCGACCTCTATCAGGGTCTCGCCGAGCAGGAGCCGCAGAATCCCATGCACATGCAAAACTACCAGCAGGTAGTCGGCATGATGGGGGGTGCCGCCGGGTCCAAGCTGCTCACGGTGGAGGAAGGGATTGTTCTGGTCGAGGAACTCGAGGCGACCGCACCCCCCGTCGACCAGCAATATTCTCCCGAGATCGCAAATGCCTTGCGCGCGGCACTGACGGATACCGAGCTCTTCATTTCCTACAACATGCCCGATAAGGCATACGGACCATTGATGGCCGTCTTGCCGATCGCGCCCAGCGATGTTCGCCTGAATCAGCGACTGGCTGCGCTCTACACACGCTCCGAACGCTTCGGCGAAGCGGCCGCTTGTTGCCGGACACTCGCATCGGTGTACAGCGAAGCTGCCCTGACAGAAGAAGCTTCACGCTACGAAGACCTCGCGCGGCGGTGTGAAGAACACGCCTCGATGAATCCAAGGCACGCCCCGGCGATCTCGGATGAAGCGGAAATTCCTTTGGCTCCGTGGCCGCTGTCAACCGCCGAGAAGGCGACACCCCAGTTCCCCGAAGCCGACGAGACAGTTACGATCGAGCAGGTCGACGAACCAGAGTCGGCGACAGCGGCCGGCGAGGCCACGAATGAAATTGACCTTTCTGACGAATGGGATGGCGCACTCAGTTCGGAAGCCACGAAGCTGCAAGATTCTGACGAGGAAGAGAAACTACCGTACGTTGAACCGGCAGTCGAGGAAACTTCGGTCGAGAGCAGCGATGCGGTAGCCGAAACGATCGAGGAGATACGCTTCTACCTCGAGCACTCAATGGTGGATCAGGCTCGCGCCGCGTTCGTAAAACTGCAATCGCAAACCGCAGACTACGAACAACTCGCCGCCATTCAGGCCGAAATCGATGCGGCTGCCCCAGCTCAGGAAACTCCGGCGGAAGTTGAGCCCGCCGAAGTCGAGGCTCCCGAAGAATCACCTGCTCCTATCGCTTTTCATGAAGAACCGGCTGGGGCCACTGAACCGGCGACGCCTCTCCAGCGGATGGTTGCGGACCTCGATTCTTCGCTCGGCGATAGCTTCCTGCCCGAAACGGTGACTCACGAGATTGAGCAGGAGCAGGACATTCCCGCGCACGCAGGAACTGATCCTTCCCTGGTTAGTCATCTGGAATTCATGGCGGGGCCGAAGCACAAACCCGCACCGCCAGTCGCAGAACCACAGAACGCTGGAGTGCTCGGCGAGTTCGTGGCCGATCTCGAGAGTTCACTGGGCGACAGTTTCTTGCCAGAAGCGCCCGTCCCAACGCAAGATACGCCCGCCGCTTCGGCCGTTTTTCATACACCGCCGGCGGCCGCACGTGCGCACTCAGAATTGCACATGGCAGCTGGCGCGGCTTCTGGTGCCGCGCCGCAGACCGTTCCGCCAACTCCGAGCAGTGAACCTGTAATTGCGGCAAGCAGCGCGGCTCAGCCACAGCCCACGGGTGCACCGCCTACGTTTCGCACTTCCGTTCGACCCTCGAACGGCGCGGCGCTCGCCAAGCCGGATCTGGCCGCCAGTGTGGACCTCGCGGATATGTTCGGCGAAATCCGCCACGAACTCGAAGAAGAAGTGTCCGTCGCCGAAGAGGATCCAGAGACCCATTACAATCTAGGGGTCGCCTTTCGCGAGATGGGCTTGCTCGACGAGGCGATTGGTGAATTGCAGAAGGTTTGCCAGGCCATCGACCACGGCCATGGCTTCCCGCAAGTCATGCAGACCTATACCTGGCTGGCTCAGTGCTTCTTGGATAAAGGTGTTCCGGAAGCCGCCATCCGATGGTATGAAAAGGCCCTCGGATTGCCGTCTCTTGATCAGGAAACACGCACTGCCCTGCATTACGAGCTCGCGTCTTCCTATGAAACTGCGCAGGATAAAGGCCACGCCCTGCAACATTTCATGGAAGTCTACGGAAGCAATATCGATTACCGCGATGTTGGCGAGCGCATCAAGGCCCTGAAGTCGTAAAATGCAGGGATGATTCCTGAACGGGTCGCCTTCCCGGAAAAACTTGGTTTACTGGAAAGGCGGAGCCCTGCCTGATGTCCGAGTCCCCCACTCCCCACCCAGCAGGTGTGCCTGGACCCGGGCGAACCGGCCTGGCGCCGGCACCCGACCCTGAGGCTGCCATCGGTACTCCCGAAGAGGCGACCAGCAAGGCGCCTTCGCGGGGTCAGATTTGGCTGCACCGCTTGCTGGTGTTGCTCTTCGTTTTCGTCTGCGCTGCGGCCGGAGTCTTGCTCGTAGTGTTGCCTTGGACCCCGCAATGGACGGATAACACCCTTCTGCTGCGCTACCCCGAATTGCGCACCATCATGACGCACGGGTTCTTCCGGGGCCTCTGTAGCGGATTGGGCCTGCTCGACATCTGGATCGGATTCTCGGAAGCCGTTCATTATCACGAAGACAAGCTACCCTGAACCCGCAAGCTCCGGACATTTCGGAAAGGGCACCTGGGCCAGCCTGAGGTTGGCTCTCTACCAGCATGTGGCATCTATGAACGTCAAATCAGAAAGTCCTTCACATGAGTGACGACCGACTGAAACCCGCACCCCTCGCATATCAGAATGAACGGTTCCTGAACAGTCCCGACGGCCGCTTTCTTCGCATTCTGGCGGAGTATAGCGAACCCTATGCCCGCTTTCGGCGCGAGCAAATCCAGGACACGGTCGTATTCTTCGGTTCGGCGCGCTTCCATAGCCGGGCCGACGCCGAAGGCGACTTAGCCAGCCTGGAGGCGGCTCAAAGGAACGCGGACTTCGCCGACCAGCGGAAGAGGGCGAAGGCCGCCGTCGACATGGCCCGTTACTACGAAGACGCCCGCAGCCTCGCCGCGATGCTGACGGAATGGTCGGTGAAGATTCCTGCCCGCCGTCGCCGTTTCGTAGTGACTACCGGGGGTGGCCCGGGCATCATGGAAGCTGCCAACCGTGGCGCCAAGGAAGCGGGCGGCAAGACCATCGGCCTGAACATCAATCTGCCTTTCGAGCAGTTTCCCAATCCCTACATCACGCCGTCGCTGAACTTCGAATTCCATTACTTCTTCATGCGCAAGTTCTGGTTCGCCTATCTTGCGAAGGCGCTGGTTATTTTCCCCGGCGGCTTTGGGACGTTTGACGAGCTGTTTGAGATCCTCACGCTTGCTCAAACCGAGAAGCTAGCCAAGAAAATCCTGGTGGTCATCTACGGTAGCGAGTATTGGAACAAGCTGATCAATTTCCAGGCCATGATCGACGCCGGCACGATCGCCGCCAAGGATCTGGAACTCTTCAAGATGGTGGATTCGCCCGAGGAGGGCTTCGAGTTCTTACGCGATGGACTGACCAAGCACCACCTCGGCGGAGTACCGACAAAAGAAGGCGAGGTCCTGCCCGACATCGCCAGGACGCGCCCGTAAAGACGTGTGGGGCGTCCCACACTCCCATCTGCGTTTCGTTGGGCGAAAAACGCGCCTGCGAGTTCAGGCGGCACAACATGACCGGGCCCGTGCTTTGCTACATAACCGACAGGAAACAGTTTCCGGGTAATGAAGCCTCTCGTCGATCGCGGCTGGTCGAAAAAATCGCCGAAGCGGCGAACGTCGGAGTCGCTTACATCCAGTTGCGCGAGAAGGACCTGCCGACCCGAGAGTTAGAATCCCTGGCCCGCGACGTAATGCGACTCATGCATGACGCCAAACTGAGAGCTGAGAACCGAGAACTGAGAACTGAGGTCCTCATCAATTCGCGCACCGACATCGCTCTCGCCGTCGGTGCTGACGGCGTGCAGCTTCGCCGCGACGACATCTCACCTGAGGACGTTCGGCGGTGTACTATGCAGACCCACATCACGATCGGCGTGTCTTGTCACACGGCGGATGAGGTTCAAAAGGCCGCCGCGGGCCATGCTGACTTCGCGCTTTTCGCTCCGGTGTTCGAAAAACAGGCAACTCCTCAAGCAAAACCAGCCGGCCTCGACGCGCTTCGCGAGGCCTGCCAGCATCCGATTCCTGTTCTCGGCCTTGGAGGCATCGGTTTGGAGAATGCTGCGGCATGCCTCGCGGCCGGAGCCGCAGGGATCGCCGCGATTCGACTGTTCCAGGAAAACGACATCGCCGACATAGTTGAAACGCTGCGATCGCTCTAACCTGTCCATTTCTTTCCGTTCTTCAGCACTTCCATAACTTTCGCAAGCCGCCGCACACGCGTTTCTTCCTGTTTCACTTCCAGGATGGAACGGGCCATCTCGTTCTTGTTGGTGAAGGATTCCTTTTCCCAATTTGTTTTCGCCGTTTTGCTGTTCCCCAATTCCTTCAGAAGGAGCGGTGGCGGTTCCACCGTCCTCTTCATCAACGATGAGCGAAATGGAAAACCATTCACCGTGCCGCGCACTGGCACACGCGCTTTCGTACCGAACGTCTTCTCTACATCGCAGGGTGGTGACAGCGATGCGACTTCGCTTGCGGCCATTCCGTCCAAGCGCACCGTGAATTTGAGTTTCTTTACCATGCTGACCTCATTCCTCGCGCCCTGCCGGGGAAATCCCGGGTCGAAAGTTTATGCTAGGCTGATTAGCTTGCCAATGTCTGCGCTCTCGCATTCCGCTGCGCCCCACTCGTTTCGCGAACCGCAACTCGTCACCATTCCTGCAGGATGGTTTCTCATGGGGTCGGAGGTTGGGCAGGACAACGAGCGCCCAGTGCGCCGCGTCTGGGTCGACTCGTTTCAACTCGCTGCCTGTCAAGTCACCAACGCGGCTTTCGGAGAATTTCTACGGGACAAGGGCAAACGACCGCCGCCCTTCTGGCAGGACGATAATTTCCGCGAAGCGCGGCAACCGGTGGTCGGCATTTCCTGGTTTGAAGCCGCGGAGTATTGCGAATGGCTGCATGTATCCACCAGCCATCCATATCGCCTTCCCACCGAGGCCGAATGGGAACGCGCCGCCCGCGGCGGAGTTGAAGGCGCTCTGTTTCCCTGGGGAGACGCTCCGCCAGAATCCCTTCCGAATTATGCGAACCGATGGCAAACCGGACCCGAGCCTGTGGGATTATCCTCGCCCAACGCCTATGGCCTGTTTGATATATGCGCCAACGTTCACGAATGGTGCGGCGATTGGTTTGATCCGGACTACTACAGGGCCTCGCCCGAAAGAAATCCTCACGGACCGGAAACTGGTACGCGCCGCGCTTCTCGTGGAGGCTCGTGGCGCCATCACATTAAAGTCACGCGCTGCGCCGCCCGATCCAGCATCCCCCCTCATCTGCAGTACGCCGACTATGGCTTCCGGCTGGCCTGCGATATCGTTGGCTGAACACTTCCTTTGCGACCTTCGCGGCAACTTCGCGATCTTTGCGGTTAAAGGCTTTGCGTTCGTCGCAGACACCTCACCGCCACTCTCTTCGATACAATCAATCCGCCCCATCACGGTGCCTCATGTTCCAAAGCAATCTTCTGAAAGACAAGCGCATCCTCATCACCGGCGGCGGGACCGGCCTTGGCAAAGCGGCAGCCCAACGTTTCCTTGAACTCGGCGCCACGGTCTACATCTGCGGACGACGTCACGAAGTGCTCATCGCGACCGAAGCGGAACTTCGCCAAACCACCGGGGGAACGATTCACTCCCGGCCGTGCGACGTTCGAGACGCGGCCTCCGTCGATGAGATGATCGATACCATCTGGCACGACGGCCCACTCAACGTGCTCATGAATAACGCCGCCGGAAACTTCCTCGCACGTACTGAAGAACTTTCGCTGCGCGCTTTCGAATCGGTGATGGGTATTGTGCTGCTCGGAACCCTGCATACCACCATGGCCTGCGGAAAGCGCTGGCTGGGTGCCGGTCACTCCGCCGTGGTATTGAACATCACAACCACGTACACAACGACTGGTTCCGCCTACGTCGTCCCCTCGGCTGTCGCAAAAGCCGGAGTGCAAGCGCTTACCCGCAGCCTCGCAGTCGAATGGGGTAACCGCGGAATCCGGATGAACGCCATCGCACCCGGGCCCGTACCCACGGAAGGCGCGTTCTCGCGGCTGTTACCCAGGCCTGAACTCGAAGAGCTTGCAAAAACGCGCGTCCCGCTGGGCCGCTTCGGAACATTGGAGGAGTTCGCCAACCTGGCGACGTTCCTGATCAGCGACGGGTCCGCCTATATCAACGGCGACGTCATCACCATGGACGGGGGGGAATGGCTGCAAGGCGCCGGCGAATTCACCTCGCTTGGCCGCATGCTTAACGACAAAGAATGGGAGATGATGAAACCGAAGAAGACGTCGGGCCAGAAATGATCACCGGCACGGCCTGGCAGGCTACAACGGACCCGCTCTGCTCCGGCATCCTGTCCTAATAACTCTTCCACCCGAAGAAATTCTCTGCCTTCGCTGTAAAGCTAAGCTTCGTATAAGTGGAGTAAAGGCCCTCTCCCTCGTCTCGTAGAACAGCCGCGAAGCGGCTGAGATTTGTGATTTCTGTCACAGACCTGTGGTTCGTTCCTTGCGAACCTGAAGCGACGAGAGGATGGATCAGAATAAACAATGAAATTCAAACTTTGCGTACTCATCCTTGCCCTGTTTGCGTACTCATCCTTGCCCTGACTGTGATGTCCTGGGCTCAATCCACAACTCCGAACCAAACGGCTTCGACCGGACCAGAAGTCGGCCCCGCCAGATGGAAAGCCTGCCTGTCCGTGCTGTGACAAGATGGCTTCCGCCGACCATGCTGACCAGCACAAAAGCATGCATGCCTGCATGCACCACGCTGCATCATCCGAGGACTCCAAGGAAACGACGCCTTGCTGCTCTGACAAGGAAGCGAATGGCGAAATGGCCTGCTGCGGCGGCAAAGATGGCAAAGCCTGCGTCAAAGGAGACAAGTCCTCCGCCGCATGCTGCGGGGAATGCGCCGAGGGGAACGAAATGGCCTGCTGTTCAGGCAAGGACGGCGGTGCTGCGTCCCGTGGCTGCGGCGGGGGCAATCGGTGTGGCAAGCACGAACACCACGAGCACGCCACGCCCGGTAACTAGCTGGTTGCGAGCGTTGCTTGCCGGACCTCAAGGCGTACGTCCCCTTCGCGAGATGGAAAGATTGCGCGACTGATGTCTGGCGAAGCGACACTTCAAACGAAAAAGCCCCAGCCATACAGGCCGGCTTTGTCCGCGAGCCATAACTCATTCGTAGTCCGCGGTGGAGGCTGGCAGGTCGTTATCCTCTCCGGCGTGCATTTCTTTTTCCAACCGATCCAGAAGTTCCTGACGGGAGCCGCTCTTCAACTCTTTCTGCAATTCCTCGAGTGCCAAGGCGACGACGTGGTAGTGGTGCGCTCCCGCGAAGCGCGGGTCTTTGGTGATGTCGAGCCAGACATTGTGCATCAGGCCGATGTCTTGCGGCCGCATGCGCGGGGTGTGGGGCCCGAGTAGATACTCATGGGTGGTGCCGTCGGGCTCGTAAACGACGAGCGTCAGGCGTGGTCGCGGTTCGGGCAGCCGCTCCCAGGCGTCTCCCGTGAGTTTGCCCTGCTCGTCTGCGGTGAGCTTATTGGACCGGCCGCAAACAATGCGGCTGGAGGCCAATCGTTGCGCGGTCACCATAATCGCTTCAAAAACGTCGGTGCCCGGCACCACGAGGAGAGATACCGGTTTGCCCTCTTTCTCAGCGACCGAAACCACAGCGGTGAATAGTTCCTGCTCGTAGTGATCAAAAATCTGGTTGGCTTCGAAGACGCTGCTACCGCTGAAGGAATGCTCGCGGTGGTAGAGGCGCGCGCTCATGACCACGACGTCCTGCTTGGCGGTGTCGGCGCTGCGCAGCACCGATTGCAGGTAGTGCAGGTTGCGGGGATCGCGCACGGCGACCGTGATGTTTCCCGGCCGCACTCCCATGGCGCCGCTGCCCAGTTCCTGGTTGCCGTACACGCGGAACTGTTCCAGCCCTTCAGGCCTGCCTTTGCGTGCTTTGGCAGCGTGCCGCTCGGAATACGTGAAAACAACAAAGAAAACTGCGCTGAATGTGACGCCGGCAATCGTCGCCTCGGACTTCGTGAAGAAGTTGACGATTGCCGTCATGAACAGCACCATCGAGATAGCGACCAGGCCCAGGGGAATTTCCTTGCCGAACAGGTGCAGGTTGCCCGGAACTTTCCACTGTCGCTGGCCAGGCTCTTTGTAGCGCAGCACCAGAACGGCCAACGACATCAGCGAAAAGCTCCAGATCACGCCGAAGGCATACAGTCCGGCCAGAAGGAACACATTGCCCCAGGTGGCGATGATCGTCACCAACTGCATTCCGACGATCAAGTTGACGATGCGGTAGGTCGTTCCATAGTGGTGGTGCGGCTTCTGCAAGGCGGGGGTGAGAACGCCATCTTCCGCGAGCCGGTTGAGCACGCCATTGGCGCCGACAATCGAAGTATTTTGCGCGCCGGCCAGAATCAGCACGCCGACCAGAACGACGAAGCCCCGGAAGAACAGCTTGGCCCAGGTAGGACCGACCACATTCATGGCCAGTCCGCCGATGAGATTGCCAAAGTACTCAGGCCTTACATGATCGGGAATGATCATGACGGCGAAGAACGAAACCAGGGACGTGAACAGCAGGCTGTAGACAAAGATCACTAGCCCGGTCTTCTCAAGGTTCTTCAGCTTGGGGTGCTCAATCTCGCGGTTCACCTGGGCGAGAGTTTCTTCTCCGCTCATGGCCAGCACGGAGTGACCAAAGCCAACAAAAAAGATGATGAGGGTCAGGTGGCTGAGCCAGGTTCCATGCAGCCAGCCCAGGGACTCCTTGGTAAGTGGAATGACGTCGGGGTGAAGAGGATTCGGCGGCCAGGTGATCCCTATCTTGAATACCGTGATCGTGCACCAGAGCAGCAAGATCACCACCATCACGGTGGTGATAATCATGATCTGTACGGCCTTCTGGCTGGACTCGTGGATGCCCTGGATATTCTTCCACCAGAAATACATCGCGACGGCCACACCGAACATGGCGGCGAAACTGTTGGCCGGGAAGTTGGGCAGGGGATGGCCGTAGTGCTTGCTGGTTTCCTCGATGAACCCGGCCAGGTAGTGACCCGCAGACACGGCGCTGATCGGGCCGGTCAGTACATAGTCGAACAAAAGGGCGGAGACCGAAAACTTCGCGAGCGTCCCGCCCATTGCCTCCTTGACCACGCGGTATACGCCGCCGCGCACGAACATGGCGCTCGACTCGATGTAGAGCGCGCGCACGCAGTAGCTGAACAGCATGACCGCGAGGATGAACCAGGGTGCGCTCTTCCCGATGACCTTTTCGGCGTCGCCTCCCGCGTAGTACGCAGACGATGCCAAGTCGGAGAGGACAATTGCGGCGGCCCGCCAGAACGAGATGAAGGTCAGCATCACCGTAGTGGCGACAAAGACCTTTACGGCGGGACGTTTGGAACTTTCCAAGGAAGTCGACATTAAGAAGCCAAGCCCAGCAGGCAGGCGAATGAAACCTTACGAAGATAGCATAGGGGCGGCTGGGACACTGGCAGAGGAATCCCGCAGGCGGACATCGGACTTCGTCTAACCGCTTCTCACTCCTTAGGTTGGGAAGAGATATGGGTCTTGGTAACGCGCTCGTGCCAGCACAGTCCATCCTCGTCGAGAAAGTACCAAGCGTAACCGAGTCCCAACGATAGGGTGGAGAGTAAGGCGCAAAGGGTTCGGTTGCGGCGCAGCTTTCGGGGCGCAGGGCTGCCGTCGAATCGCCGCAGGTGAAGATGTAAGGCTCGCAAACCCACGGTCGTTCCGGAATGAACGATCAATAGATATTGGTATACCGTCCAGAAAAATATCAGTAAACCTGCCACAAGGATGGCCATTGGTTTGAGCGCCAGCGTTGCTACCGAAAGCCGGTAACAAATCGCTCCGAAGAGTGCCATGCCGGTGAGAATTAGGGCGGCGTCAATTGCCGCCGCGAGCATTCGTTGTCTGACGGATGCCGACTGCAAAGGCATGTCGATGCCGAGGCGCCGTTCCGGGGCCGGCCTATCCGCCTCTTCGATGGTGAGTCCGCCGAGCGCGGGCGGAGGCGGCAGCAACTCGGGCGCTTCCAGAATGCGAGGGCGATCGATGATCGGCTCGGCCAAGTCGCTGAAAGACGGAGGCGGGGTGTACATCGTACGCGGAAACTCAATCAGCTTGCCGCTGGATTCCCGCCTTGCGCGGTGTTGCGTCGGGCGGGATTCCTCAGGCAACTGGTCAGGAACCGGCTTGACCTCGCTCGCTGGCGGTGCGTACTGGACGGCCACAGCCTGTTGCATGACAGGCGACGCCTGCTGGACGGCGTGAGCGACAGAAGGCGAACTAGCGTCGCGTGCCGTCGCGGACCATCGCGTTTCCGGCGCGTCGAACTTGAGACTCAGCGACGGATATCGCGGCGGCCGGGGCCGGCGCCGTGCATGGTAGCGGTTCAGTCGATCCGACACTTCCTTGCGCCAGGATTCATCGCGCGAGTCGCCAGCCGCCAGTCCCCAGTCGCCAGCCGGAAGGGCGTCGTTGGTCGTTGGCCGTTGGTTGTTGGCAAAAGCTGATCCTTCGCCGCCGCGCGACGAAGTAGGAGGGTGTGCAAGCGACTGGAGACTGGAGACGAGCAGCTGCGTGTCGAAAGTTCCCTCAACTGTGGAAGTTGCGCCGGCCGGATCAGCGGCGCTATCGCGCGCAGCGAGATCGAGGCCGCTTTCTTCCGCAGCTGGCAGGCCAGACACACAACGGCAAACGTCGCCGCAGAGCGAACAACTCATGGACGGTCTTCGGAGAACGCCAGGGCCAGAGCAAGGCCACGATGCGAGACATACGAACGGAACTTGTCTGCTTCCAGCGCTTTGCGTACAGGCCAGCGCCGTGCTAAGGTCACGAGGTCCCCGAAACTACGACCAAGTGTTGGGGTCTCCGTGCGCTTCCGATGATCTCCCGCACACGATTCCTTATCACGGCGGCCTGCCTTTGTCATCTCCTTCTCACTCCTGGCTTAGTTACCAGCCAGTTGCTTGCTGCACAGAATCGTTCCGAAACGATCCAGACTGTGGCTCCCAGTGCACCCAACCTCCGGTCGCGCCAAGAAGATGTCACGATCGTGGCTACCGAAAGCCAGGAAAAGGACGGGCCTGTCTATAAGCTGCGCGGTCATGTCGAGATCCACTACGGAACCTATGTCCTGTATGCGGACGAGGTTACCTTCAACTCCGATACGGGTGAAGCGGTGGGCGACGGCCACATGGTGCTCGATGGCGGACCAAACGACGAGCATATCGAGGCGAGCCATGGAAGTTACAACATCAAGAGCGAGAGCGGAAAGTTCTACGTCGTGGTGGGCACCATCGGAGTGCGATTCAAGGGAACTGCTACTGTTCTGACGTCGTCGAGTCCGTTTGCTTTCACCGGCAAGGTGGTCGAGAAGACGGGGCCGGACCATTTCATTGTGGAGGATGGGTCGGTCACGACCTGCGAGTTGCCGCATCCGAAATGGACTTTCAATGCGCGCAAGGTCGTGGTCGACGTAGGCGCGAACGCCAAGGTGTACCGCAGCAGTTTTCGGATTCGCGGAATGCCCGTTTTTTATTTTCCCTTCGCCGCTTTTCCCGCGCATCCTTTGGGCCGGAAGTCCGGATTTCTGATTCCCAGCTTCGGCCGCTCGTCGACCAAAGGCACCATCGTCGGCGAAGCGGCGTACTGGGCCATCAATCGCAGCATGGATGCCACGGCGGGAGCGGAATACTATTCACAACGCGGCTGGGCGCAACGCGGCCAGTTTCGCGCCCGTCCGAGCGACACGTCCTATGTCAATCTCACGTACTTCGGTGTGATCGACCGGAAGCAGCAAGGTGGACAAGATGTCACGCTGAGCGGGGAAGGCCGCTTCCTGCAAAGTTTTCGCTCCGTCGCCAACATCGACTACTTGAGTTCGTTCGTCTTTCGCCTCGCCTTCAGCGAGACTTTCAGCCAGGCGGTGAACTCGGAGGTGAAGTCGCAGGCCTTCCTGTCGAACACCACGCGCGGATTTTCCTACAATGCCCTGGTGCAACGCTATCAAGACTTCGAAAGCTCAGAGAACGGGGACGTGATCACCATTCTGCATACGCCCAGCTTCCAGTTTTCGAGCGTCGACCGGCGTCTGGCGCACACTCCTTTCTACTGGTCGATGGATGCGGCGGCGGAGGGACTGTCGCGCAGTGAACCGGGGTTTCGAACTGCAGATCTGCTGGGGAGATTCGATCTCGCTCCCGGAATCACGATGCCCCTACGCCTACGTGGATGGGCGCTGCGTCCGGAACTCACGCTGCGCAACACTGTCTACACACAGCAGCTCGCTCCGGGGAGCAACGTCGGGATCGCCCGAAGCGATACGGTGAACCGCAAGGCGCTGGAAGGTTCCGTCGAGTTGCGGCCGCCGTCGCTTACGCGGGTCTTTGATCGCTCGTTCGCCGGGCATCAATTGAAGCATGTCATCGAACCGAAGGCGACGTATCGCTACGTGACCGGCGTGGACAACTTCGCCAACATCCTGCGCTTTGATGCACGCGACATTCTCAGCAATACCAACGAAGTTGAGTATGGCGTGATCAATCGCTTGTACTCCAAAAGGACGTCAGGCGAACCCGAAGACTGCGAACCACAGGACATGTCAGCGCTGCGCATCGGCGCTCCCGGAGAGCAGGTGCAGCCCTGGGAACGGACTTATGTTCCGCAGAACATTCCGTGCTCCGCCGGGCCGCAGGTGCGTGAGATTGTGACCTGGGAAGTGGCGCAAAAATATTTTCTGGATCCTGATTTTGGAGGCGCCCTGGTCAACGGCCGCCGCAACGTGTTGACGACGACCGCGGACTTCAGCGGGATTGCATTTCTGACCGAGCCGCAGCACTTGTCACCCCTGATCTCGCGGCTGCGCGTGCAGACTAGTTCCCAGGCCGATGCCGAGTGGGATTTTGATTACGACTTCAAGAAGAGCCGCATCAACGCCAGCACCGTGCTGGTGAATTACCACGTCGGTGCCTACACTTTCGGCGGCGGTGACGCTTACGTGCAATCGCTTCCGGGGCTGACGGGAGCAAGCGCTGTCCAGAAAGATTTCAACCAATTTCGCGTGCTTTTCGGGTATGGGCATCCGAGCAAGCCCGGCTTCAGCGGCGCCACCAGCATCGGCTTCGACGCCAACCTGGGAATTCTGCAGTACGCCACCGCACAGACTAGTTACAACTGGGACTGCTGTGGGGTCACGGTTGAGTATCGTCGCTTCGCGCTCGGTTCGGTGCGGAATGAAAATCAGTTCCGCTTCAGCTTCACGCTGGCAAATATCGGCTCATTCGGGAATTTGCGCAGGCAGGAGCGGTTGTACTGAGAGTTACGCAGAGATCGGTGGCGTCCCCGGAGCCGGGGATAAGGCGAGAAGCTGCATAGGCTCGCTTTGCTCAGGTTGACATTCCTGAGACGGGATGCAGGCATCATGCAGATCGCTCACGCTCGTATTACCATAGGTCGATGGCTATGACGCCGGAACTCACGGCCAAGCAGGCGTTGCTGGAGCAGCGTCTCCTCGCCCTGGGGCGGACACTGGTTGCCTATTCCGGCGGAGTGGATTCCGCTTACCTGGCCTGGGCAGCCCACCGGACATTGGGGTCCAAGATGCTGGCCGTGATTGCGGATTCGCCTAGCCTGGCGAGGACTCACTTGGCGGATGCGGTCTCTTTTGCCAGGGAACAAGCGATCCCCCTCGAAGTGATTGCGACCCTGGAACTTGATCGGGCAGAGTATGTCCGCAATGACGCTTCGCGGTGCTTCCACTGCAAGGACGAATTGTTTGCGGTGATGGAGGAGTTCCGTCAGAAGCATGTCTTCGAATCGATTGCCTATGGCGTGAACCTCGATGACCAAGGCGACTTCCGCCCTGGGCAGCAGGCGGCGCGTCAACACCATGTAGCGGCGCCCCTGCTCGATGCAGGCCTCACGAAGGAAGACATTCGTTCCCTGGCCCAAGCTGCCGGTTTGCGCGTGTGGGACAAGCCGGCATCGGCTTGCTTGTCGTCTCGTATCGAGTTTGGAAGGCCGGTGACGCGGGAAGCCCTGGCAGCGGTCGAGCAAGGGGAAAACGCGCTGCGCGCCTTGGGCTTCCGGCAATTCCGGGTTCGCCATCACGGAGAGATCGTGCGTATCGAGATCGCGAAGGATGAGCTTCCCCGGGCGCTCGATCCTGCTCTCGCTGTTGAGTTTACTCGCATTTTCAAGGCGCTGGGATTTAAGTTCGTCACCCTCGACCTCGAGGGGTTCCGGTCCGGCTCGATGAACGCTCTGTTGCCCGCCGAAGACCTGCTCAAGGCTGGATAGTTTGCGCCCGAAACGCTGCCGCAACGCCCTCTGGGCCGTCTAACTCATTGTGAGATAATGAACTTTTAGCCCTGATGCTGAGGCGGTTTCTAGTGACGCTGCTGCAACGTTCGTTTTGTGTTCTTCTTCTCATTTGCCTCGGGTGCTCGGCACAATCGACCTCACCCGATACGGCGAAAGCCATCGAGCGCCAGGTGCGCGCTTATTACAAGTTACCGCCCGACGTACAAATCACGATCGGTCCGATTCGTCCCAGCGATTTCAGCAACTACGACGCGGTCAAACTGACTTTTTCGAAGGGTACGCACAAGGACGACTACGAATTTCTGCTGTCCAAAGACGCCAAGACGCTGGTCAAGATGACCAAACTGGACCTGACCAAGGATCCCAATGCCGAGATTATGAAGAAAATGGACGTAAAAGGGCGTCCAACGCGTGGCAACAAGGATGCGAAGGTTGTCGTGGTGAACTACGACGACTTCCAGTGCCCGTTCTGCTCGCGCATGCACCAGACCTTGTTTCCCCAGATTTACAAGGAATATGGCGAGAAGGTGCTGTTCATCTACAAGGACTATCCGCTCGCGGAGATCCATCCTTGGGCGGTGCACGCTGCAGTGAATGCCAATTGCCTGGCCGAGCAAAACGGCGACGCATATTGGGACTTCGCGGACTATCTGCACGCCAACCAGCAGGTCGTCAGCGGGCAGCAGGGGCATGATGCACAGAATACGTTTCTGGATCGCGCCGCCGTTCTGCAAGGTCAACAGCACAAGGTAGACCCGGTGAAACTGGCCGCCTGCATTAAGGCCCAGGATGACAGCGCAGTCAAAGCCTCGATCAAGGAAGGGGACGCCGTTGGCGTGAATGCGACGCCTACGCTTTTCGTGAATGGCGAAGAGATGGATGGGGCGCTTCCCGTCGCCGAACTTCGCGCGGTGCTGGATCGTGCGCTGTTGCAGGCGGGCGTTCAACCACCCGCACATCCTGAAAGTCCGCAAGCGGCGGGATCAAGCCCGGCCACGAAATGATTCCGGAATTTCCGAATTGCTGATCCGTACCCAGGGGGATCTTCGCTTGAGACAAAACTCGATGCTGCTTCGTTGCGCGCTCGCGCTGGGCGCCGCGTCCGCCCTATTGTTCCTGATGGCCTGCCAATCGAAGCAGGGAGGCGCAGATGTGATGGCCTCAGTGGACGGCCGCAAGATTCTGCGGTCCGACGTCGAAAAGTACTACTTGAACCAGACCTCTGGATCCGACCAGCCTCAGACGCCGGTGGGCGAGCAGGCCGTCAGCCTGCGTCTCAGCATCCTGCGCGAACTGATCGATGATGAAATCCTGATGCACCGGGCCGAAAAGCTCGGCTTGATGGCAACCGACGAGGAAGTGGACCGCAAGATGAACGAGATCAAGTCGCCCTACACCCAGGAGCAATTTGATCAAAAGTTGAAGGACAAGAAGATCTCGCTCGAGGATTTTCGTCGCGATCTGCGTCGCTCACTGACGGTGGAGAAGGTCCTGAACAAGGAAGTGACTTCGAAGATCAATATCACCGATCAGGATGTGAGCGATTACTACAACGCGCACAAAGGCGAATTTAATCTTATTGAGGCGCAGTATCACCTGGCGCAAATCTACGTCTCACCGATGCCCAATCCGCAGGTGCATAACCTGAAGAACGACAAGGCGCAGAATGAGGCGGATGCGCGCAAGAAAATTCAGATGCTGGCGAATCGCCTGGACAGCGGCGAGGACTTCGCGACGTTGGCGATGAATTACTCGGAAGACAGCGAGACTTCCGGGAACGGCGGCGATTTGGGGTTCACGCCCGAGTCTTCGCTACAGCGCACGGACCCATCGACGCGTGAGATTGTCCTCAAGCTGAAGGCCGGGCAGTACAGTCCGATCATCACAGTGCAGGATCCCGCCAGCAAGCGCATCGTGGGCTTTCGCATCGTGAGGCTGCTGGCGCGCGAGCCTGCTGGACAACGCGAACTTGCCGACCCGCGCGTGCAACAAGCGATCCGCACCCAATTGCGCGATCGCAGAGAGCAGCTCTTGAAAGCAGCGTATTACGAAGTTTTGCGCGACTCGGCCAAGGTCAACAACTACTTTGCGGATGAGATTCTGAAGAATCCCGGGCCGGCGAAGTAGCGAGAAGCAAAGAAGGTGTTCAATCTGAAATCTTCAATCTGAATTCTGCGATTGCGCTTACCCTGACGGAATTTCAGATTGTAGATTTCAGATTGAACACCTCTCTGTTACCGTCGCCTCACTCCACGACAGCGAGCACGTCCCCGGCATTCACGTTCGCGCCTTCCGCGGCAACCAGCTTCCGCACAATGCCTTTCTTGGGCGACTTGATTTCGTTCTGCATTTTCATGGCTTCCACCACGACGAGGCCTTGGCCGTCCTCGACCTCGGACCCTTCCTTGACCAGCACGCGGACAACTTTGCCCGGCATGGGGGCGAACAGCTTCCGTGGACCCTTAGCATCGTCGGTGCTCGCGCGGCTCCGTAGTGAGCGCGGATCACGCAGTTGCACCGCGTAGCGCGCGCTCCCTACCCACAGATGCATGTCGGTGGCTGTGCGTTCGCGCTTGATTTCGTACGCTTTTCCTTCGATCAGAATCGAGAGCACGTCGCGCCGGGCTAGCACCGCATCAATCCTTACTTCGCGCCCATCCAGGCGACAGTCCCAGCGGCCATCTGCCCGATTTAGTTCGAGCCGATAGTTCTTGCCATCGATGGTGACGTCGTAAGTCATCGAGCAGCTAGCGCAGTCCTTCTTGACGGCCGGTTCGCTTCCATGGCGATTCGGGTGCCGTTGCCTGTCCGTTGGCATCGGTTCGGGCTGTCGCGAGATCGAGCACTGCAAAAACTCCGGCTGCGATTGCCGCGACTTCCGCAGCTCCCGCGTCGCTCTGGGTGATCTCGGTAGGCCTCGCGAGCAAACGATCCAAATATCCGGTGTCCAGGCGGCCTGCTACGAAGTCGGGGTCTCTAAGAATCCGCCGGAATAAAGAAATATTTGTCTTGATGCCGCCGACGAAGTACTCGTTAAGAGCGCGCACGAGCCGCGCGGTCGCCTGCGCCCGGTCGCTTCCGTAGCCGATCAATTTGGCCAGCATGGGATCGTAGTCGATGGGCACCGTCCAGCCTTCATACATTCCGCTGTCGCGCCGGATACCGGGGCCCGACGGCAGCAACAGCAAGGTGATCTGACCCGGACTCGGGAAGTAGTAGTTGTCCGGATCTTCCGCGTAGATGCGACATTCGATGGCGTGCCCACGGAGAGAAATTTCTTCCTGAGTGAAGGGAAGGCGTTCCCCGGCGGCAATCCGGATTTGCAGGTGTACGAGATCGAGGCCGGTCACGAGTTCCGTGACTGGGTGCTCGACCTGCAGACGGGTGTTCATTTCGAGGAAATAGAAATTCTTCTGCTCGTCAACCAGAAACTCGATGGTCCCGGCATTTGTGTACCCCGCGGCCTGGGCAACGCGAACGGCAACCTCCCCCATTCGATTGCGCATGTCAGGGTCGACGATCGGGGAAGGCGCCTCTTCCAGCACTTTCTGATGGCGGCGCTGGATGGAGGACTCGCGTTCGCCGAGATAAACAGTGCTGCCGTGTTCGTCGGCCAGCACCTGCATTTCGATGTGCCGGGGATTGATAATCGCCTTCTCGATATAGACTTCGCTGTCTCCAAAAGCCCGTTGGGCTTCGCTTTGCGCGCTTTCCAGAGCTGCGCACAACTGGGCGGCCCTCTGGACCAGTCGCATACCCTTGCCGCCGCCCCCCGCCGCAGCCTTGAGCATGACGGGGTAGCCGACCTTCTCGGCAATTCTCATCGCCTCGTCCGGCGACTCAACTCCTCGCGAAGTGCCCGGTACGAAGGGCACTCCCGCCTTCTCCATGTGCTGGCGGGCACGCGTCTTCGAGCCCATCATTTCCATCGCGGCGGGGGTTGGCCCGACGAACTTAATGCCGGCCTTGGCGCAGGCGTGGGCGAAGCGCGGATTCTCCGACAGGAATCCGTAGCCAGGGTGGATCCCGTCGGCGCCGCTGCGCCGCGCGATCGCGATGATCTTCTCTATGTTGAGATACGACTCCGCCGCTGCGGCTGGACCGAGGTGGTAGGCTTCGTCCGCCTTGCGGACGTGAAGGGCAGCACGATCCACATCCGAATATAGGGCGACGGAAAGGATCCCCATTTCCCGGCAAGCGCGAATCACGCGTACCGCAATTTCTCCCCGATTGGCGATGAGGATCTTCTTGAACATGCAGGGAAGTTCCGAGCTTACTGCAGCGCCATTCTACTGAACGCCAGTTCGCTCAGGGACCTTGGAACTCCTTGAGAGTAGCGTCGCCCACCGACGACCGATTGAAAGCCCAGTCACAGTAGACTGTGCCGCCAGCCAGCGAGAAAGTGGGTTCGTTGGCAAGACTTCGGCCCAACGCTCGTGATCTTTCTGAGAACCGGAACCGCCTCGAAAAACAAAGCCCCTTCCCGAAAGAAGGGGCGAGATTCTGAGGAGATAAATGTTTACTTGCCTTGGTCCATCGTGATGCCAGCAGCGCCGGGTTGTTTTTCAGCCTTGGCCTTCTTGACCGCAAGCGTCTTATCGACCCACTCATCGGCAGTCTTCAGGTCGGCGGCTCGGGCAGCCGGATCGTCGCACTGCACATCGGCCCGTTCGCGGTACATCAGGTTCATGTACGCCATGGCATCGTCGTAATCGGGACGTAACTGCAATGCCTTGTTCAGGTTGTCGATACCCTCCTGAATGTTGGCAGCATTCTTTTCCTTCAGCGCCGCACAAACTTTCCTCGATTCCTTGTCTTTCCCATTGAGCGGCTCTTCCGGCTTCAACCCTAACTTTGCGCGCTCTTCCATGCGGGGCTGGTAGGTCTGGGTCCAATCAATCACGGCGACAGAGTAGTAAGGTTCCGGGTCGTTGGGATCCAGGTCGGTCGCCTTTCGGTAAAACTCTTTGGCGTCGTTGAAGCGCTTCATCTGCAGGTAGAGGTAGGCAATCCCTTTCACGCTGTTTACGTTCTTGGGATCGCGTTGTAGCACCTCTTTGTATTGATCGATAGCCTGCTCCGCGAACTTGTTGTTCTCAGGAGTATCGACGCCCGGAATGTACTGTTGAGCAAATGCCGTGGCCAGGTACAAACGGGCATTCAGAAGGGTGGGATCGAGGGCGACCGCCTGCTGGAAATGGTTGATCGCTTCTTCATACTTGGCGTTCTTGTACCCCAGAACGCCTTTGTTAAGCTGGTCGCGGGCGCGCAGCTTGCTGCAGCCCGTGGTGGAGAACAGCATCAGCCCCGCAGCGAGCAGTGCCAATACTCGTACGCTGGTTTTCATTGCGTTAAAAGTCTCCCTTGCCAGGAATCCTGGGACCTTACCATCGCGAATCGGATTGCGCAAATTCTGAACGAACCGATGCCCAGGCGTTACCGCCTGGGCACTCGGAAATCCGATTTGGCCCGAAGCACACGCAGAGATGTTCGGGTCTCTTAGAGTCCGACGTGCCAGACGATTCTACTGCCCGGCTTCAATCTTGGCTGTGATCAAACCAACTTTATCTACGCCTGACGCGTGTGCGATATCGATCACGTTGGCCACGTCAAAGAAAGGCACATTGTCGTCGCCCTTCACGAACATAACCTTCTCAGCCCGTGTCTTGAAGATGTCGGTCAGACGATTTTGCAAGTCGTCCCAGCTGGCGTCTTCCTGATTGATCTTCAACCCTGGAGCCGAGCTGGCGCCGTGATCGATCAACTGCACCACGATTGTGCGGTCGGGCGCGGTCTGCGGTTTCTGGTTCGGCGGTGGAGGCTGCGGAACCAGCGCATCCAATCCTTTTGGCGTCAGAGGTGTGATCACCATGAAAATGATGAGCAGCACCAGGAGCACATCGATGAGCGGCGTCACGTTGATATTTGCGTTTTGGCCCCCGCCCGTGCCAACTGCCATTGACATAAAAGTCTCCTCTATTGACCACCGGTCGGAGGTGTCGTTACGGGCGCGGCTGCGCCTTTGTCCTTCCGCTGATCTGTCAGCAGGCCCAGTTGATCGACGCCTGCTGCTCGAATGTTGTCCACGACCTCGACGACCCGGCCGAACTTTGCGCGCGCATCGGCGCGAATATAGACGCGCTTGTCGGACCGGTTTGCAAGGCGGTCCTTCACTTTGCCCGTCAGTTGGTCGGGAGGAATCTTGTCGTTGCCGAAGAACACGTCCCCAGTGCGCATGACGGCAACTACCAACGCGTCTTCCTTGTCGGCATCCGGCATCTGCTCGGGATTGTTCACTTTTGCCAGGTCTACGCTGACGCCCTTCTGCAACATAGGCGTGACCACCATGAAGATGATCAGCAGCACCAGCATCACGTCGACCATGGGGGTGACGTTGATGTCGGAATTGACCTTGGATCCTTCGTCTCGTTTTGCGAGTGACATAGGCTCACATTCTCCGTTGCGCTCACTGCGCGTTCCGCTCTCAGCAAGCATTTACCGCGGTTGAATTGCTGGAGTGCCCGGTGCGGGAGTTTGTGGTCCCGCACCGGACTAGCAACTCACAACCGCAGCCGATGCCGAATCGAACTAGGAACGACGCAGGCTTCGACGCTTCAGGAAGTAGTCGACCAGTTCGCTGGACGAGTTATCCATCTCGACGTCGAACGCCTCTACGCGGCCAGTCAGGTAGTTGAACATCATCACGGCCGGGATCGCGACCAGCAAGCCCATGGCGGTGGTGACGAGCGCTTCGGCAATACCGCCGGCGACGGCTGCCAGACCGGTAGCCTTTTCCTGCGAAATGCCTTTAAACGCGTTAAGAATACCGACGACCGTTCCGAACAGTCCGACGAAGGGAGCGGTCGATCCGATGGTGGCCAGACCGCCGAGTCCGCGTTTCAGTTCGGCGTGGACGATGGCTTCGGTGCGCTCGAGGGCGCGCTTGGAAGCTTCGATGGTTTCGCCAGGGATTTCGCCCGGGCTGTCCTGGTGGGCCTTGAATTCCATCAAGCCAGCCGTGACGACCTTCGCCAGGTGGCTCTTCTTGTTGCGTTCCGCAACTTTGATGGCTTCATCGATCTTGCCATCGCGGAGAGCACCGGCAACCGCGGGAGCGAACGCACGCGACTGTTTACGGGCCGCGCTGAACGCCATCCAGCGATCAATCATCACGCCGATGGACCAACCGGACATGATGAACAGAATGATGACCACGATTTTCGCCAGAATCCCCATCGACTTCAGCAGCGAAACCAGGTCCCAACCCACGGCTCCTTCCTGGACGACCCAGGCGGCGAGCGCGGGCACATGATGGACAGCACTTGCTAGGTTGGCTACGAACATGAGTTGCTTTTCCTCCTCAGGAACTCGTCAGAACTCAGCAGCTTCGGTCGCTACTCGTTGATCTGAAATACAGCGCTTGCGCGGAATTGATGCCAACAGCCCTGCTCCTTCCGGTTCCGTCGCACAGTCTACGGAACGTTTCTAGGTACCCGGTGCTTCGGCATTGAGATGCGGCCGTCGACTGGCGTTGGTTGGAACGCCCTACCCGGCCACGGAAAGGTGGGATGCGGGGAGGGTAACCGCCTTGTTCTACGACCGCTACAAACTAAAACCTGTCCGGGTTTAGCCTCCGGACAGGGTGAAGTTCACCTGAACCTGCGTTTCTACCGCCACCGGTTCGCCGTTCAGCATGTAGGGCTTGTAACGCCACTGCTTCACGGCTTCGATTGCCGCCGGGGCAAGCATCGGATGACCGCTGATGAGTCGAAGGTTCTCGATGGCGCCATCCTTGCTGATTTCCGCCTGCAAGAGCACTGTGCCTTGGATGCGAGCCTGGCGCGCCAGGGGCGGATAGTTGGGCTGCACTTTCTTAACCAGAAGGCCCTGTGACACACCGAGCGAAACGCGTACGCGTTGCGGCGTCGCTACTTTGGGCACCGCAACCGGGGTGGAACTGATAATTCCGCCAATCACGCCGCCCATTTGTCCGCCCGGAACTCCACCGGGAACTCCGCCCACCACTCCACCCGTCGCCATCTCCGGCGGAGGTGCTTCCTCTTCTTTAATCATCTGGACTTTTTGAGGGATCTTAGTGGGGGTGCGTAGCTGACCATTGACCAGGTCACTCTGGATTTGTTTGACCACTCGAACCGGGGCTGCGGCCGGCGGAGGTGGAGGTGGCGGAGGGGGCGGCGGGGCCACCAGGAAGGTCATCAGCTGCTGCTTGGGCAGCGCTTCGGTAAAAATCAGGGGAAGCAGGACCAGCACGCCCACCAGCAGTGCCTGCAGGATGAACGAGATTGTTGTCGTCGCTCCCCGTTTTGTTTTAAGCCGTCCGCCTGACTCGATAAGGCTATCTTCGAACATAGGTTTCTCCGTACGAACCGACCCTACGTATTCTTAGACACCGTGCTCGTAAGCTTTGCTCCCAAAATCTCCCAACCTCCAGTGCAACGGTCGGGCCGCCCACGCCGAACCAAACCAAGCTCCTCGGGGACCATTAAATGAATTACTTACAGCGACAAACATCCCTAAAACCCTGTAGAACGGGAGCGCAGGGACTGCAATTCTTTTGCGCCTCCGCTAAATATCTTTCCGATTCCGACAGGCTGCAGGCGGTTGTGCCCCTAAACGTTGGCTTTTGCCTTAGCCCGCTTGCCTGTGTCGACCGGCATCGAAACCGGTGCTTTGCCGCGTCCCGAGCGCCATTCCTGGTATGCCACCAGGATCGGCGCCGCGATGGCGATCGACGAGTACGTCCCGATCAAGATTCCGATCACCAGTGCGAAGGAGAATCCGTTCAGGACTTCACCGCCGAAAAGGTACAGGGCCAGCACAGTAAGGAACGTCAGGCCCGCCGTCAAGATCGTTCTGCTCAGAGTTTGGTTAATACTGCGATTGACGATGTCAGCCAGCTTCTCCCGGCGCATCAGCTTGATGTTTTCGCGGATGCGGTCGAAAACGACGATGGTGTCGTTGTTCGAGTAACCGACAAGCGTGAGGATCGCGGCCACGACGGTTAACGAAATCGCCTTGTTCCGGAGCGAAAACGCGCCCACCGTGATCAGCGTGTCGTGAAAGACAGTGACCACCGCGGCCACGCCATAAATCCACTCAAAGCGAACACCCAGGTACACCAGCATACCGGCCAGCGAGTACAGTACCGCGAGCTTGGCTTGCGTCTGCAGCTGTTTCCCGACTTGAGGGCCGACGATTTCAACATTGCGGACGCCGAAATCGGAAAGGTAGAAACCGTCCTGCAGTGCGGCGACGATCGGGGCATCCGCGGCGACCTTCAGTTCGTCGATCGAACTCAGTACACCGCCCTTGCTCTTGTCGCGGTAGTTCACGATGGCTTGCGCGATCGCGCCGTACCTCGCGTCGGCGTCGGTGCCCAGGTGCAGAGGATCCTTCTCGAGCAGATAGTTTTTGATTGTCAAAGAACTGGCGTTGTTCAGATCGACCTTGCCAGCGGGAGCGTTAGTCTCCAGCGCCGAAATGATCTGCGCCTTGCCCTTGTCGAGCGCGGCCTCGCTGGTTTCTTTTTCAGCCAGGTCGATAAGGACTTCGTTGTTCTGCGGCGGTCCGTAGCTTTGAATCTTGGCGTTGGGCAAACCAACCTTATCCAAGGCCGAGCGGATCGCGTCATTGTTCGGCGTGTGCGAGAACTTTACGTAGACCAGTGTGCCGCCCCGGAAGTCTACGCCCAGCGGGATCCCGTGCCAGAAAAGCATCGAGAGCACGCCCGCCACGCTGAACACAAGTGAAAAGGCGAGAAAGTACCACTTTTTCCCGAGAAAATCTATGTTTGGATTGCGAAAAAATTCCACGCGCTTCTAGACCCTTTCATCCACGTTTCCGAACTCTATAAGTCTCAAAAGGCTGCGCGGTCGAGCGCAACCGAGAATCAACTGGTTTATCCGATACTGAGCGCTTCTCCGCGTTGTTTGCGGCTCAGAATGTAATCGAAAATCACGCGCGACACAAAGACCGCGGTGAACAGGTTCGCCAACAGACCGAAGGTCAGGGTTACTGCGAATCCACGCACCGGGCCCGTGCCGAAAATGAACAAAATGAACGCCGAAACGATCGTAGTCACGTGCGTGTCGACGATCGTGATCCACGCGTGCGCGAATCCCTGGTCGACGGCCGAAGGCGGCGTCTTGCCATTGCGCAGTTCTTCGCGAATACGTTCGAAGATCAGCACGTTGGAATCGACACCCATGCCGACGGTGAGAATCACACCCGCAATTCCCGGGAGAGTCAATGTCGCGCCGCTGAATCCGAGGAAGCCGAGCAGAATGATGAGGTTCAGGATGAGTGCCACGTCCGCGTTGACGCCGGCGCCATGGTAATAGACCAGCATGAAGATCAGCACGGCCAGCATGCCGATAATCGCCGCGCGTACACCGGAGCGGATGGAATCGGCGCCCAGCGACGGGCCGACCGTACGCTCCTCGAGATATTTGATTCCGGCCGGCAGCGCGCCTGAGTTCAGGATCAGCGCAAGATCCTTGGCTTGCTGGTCGGTGAAGCGGCCTTCGATGACGCCGGAATCGCCGATCTCGCTCTTGATGACGGCGACTTCCATGACCTTGTTGTCGAGCACGACTGCCAGATAGTCGCCCACATGCTGGCCAGTGAAATTCGCGAAACGACGTCCACCTTCGGCGGTGAGAAAGAAGTTCACTTCGGGCTGTCCGGTTTGCGAGCTCCGTCCCACCCGGGCCTCACGCAGGTCATGACCCGCGACAGCGGACACGCGGGAAATGACGTAGACCGCGTCTTCCCCGCTAGCTCCGATGTTTTTTCCGTGCATCAGCACGCTGTTATCGGGCAGCACGCCATTCACAGCGGCCAGCGCGGCCGGCTCATCTTTGTAGGTGGCGCCGTTGTTCATCGCCTGCCGGATTTCCAGCATGGCGGTGGATTGCATGATCTCTTTCACACGGGCGGGATCGTCGACGCCGGGCAGTTGCACCAGGATCTGGTAGTCACCCAGTCCGTGCTCCTGGATGATCGGCTCGCTGACGCCTAGCTTGTCAACGCGGTTGCGGATTGTCTCAATGGCCTGGGCAACGGCCCGGTTCTTCAATTCCGTCAACTGCTGCTGCTTCATGTTGAGGACCCAGGAGTTTTCGGCCCCCGAGGTCGCGTCGTATTCGGGCAGACGGTCGTTGATCAGGCTGCGCAGATCGCTGGTGGCGTCGGGCGGAACGCCCTTGATGACGACGCGGTCAGGATTGTTGACAGCGTCGGGCTGGCTGATGTCGGCATAGTTGATCTTGCGCGTGCGCATTTCGTCTTTCAGCCGCTCCATGGCGCGCTCGGCATCGGCCTTTACGGCATCGTTCACCTGCACTTGCAGGATGAGGTGTGTGCCGCCCTTGAGATCCAGGCCCAGATGAATGCGGTCGGTCATGGAGGCAAGCAAACCCGAGCCCGACCAGCTCTTTGGAACCCCAAAGATTCCAAACAGAAACACCAGCACGACTGCGATGATGACGATGACTTTCCAGCGTAAGTTCTTGTTCATGACAGAGTAATGAAGCCCCGACCCCAATCGAAATTTGCGAAGCGCAATGCGGCTATTTAGCCGTTGTTTCTTCCGGCGTGCTGACGGTCACGATCGATCCCCGGCTGACTTCCAGCTTCAAGTTGTCGGGAGGAACGCGCAGCGTCACGGAATCGTCTTTCATGGCGAAGATGGTGCCCTTCAAGCCTCCGCTGGTTACGACCTTGTCCCCGGTTTTCAAGTCCGCCAGCATTTGTTGCCATTTTTTCTGGCGGCGCTGCTGGGGAAGGATTAGCAGGAAGTAAAAGACGCCAAAAATCAGCAAGACCGGGGCGAACAGCGCCAAGCCCGAACCGCCCCCCATCTGTGCACCTATAAAGTATAAGTCGCTCATGAAGCCCTGAAAGACGCACCCATCTCAATATTCACGCCGACGCGGCCTGTGACTGATGCCCTCGATTGTTACCGCGGGAGTAGTTTTCCGGCCAGGTAGCCTTCGCTTGAACCAGGGGAGCGGGAACCTACAACTTCGGTTGAGACGAGACACCAGAATGAAAGCGCGCCCCTTCCCCAAGTCGAATAGAATGCCGCACCCTCCGCATAGTGTCAAGGTAGAAACTCAGGTTGTGGATGGTATTTAAAACCTGTGCCAGCACTTCGTTAGCCGCATACAGATGCCGCAAATACGCCCGCGAATAGCGGGCGCAAACCTGGCAAGAGCACGCCGGGTCGAGGGGGGCTGGGTCGGTAGCGTACCGCGCCTGCTTGATCGAGATTTTGCCCTCGGACGTGAAAAGCAGGCCGTGGCGCGCTGCGCGCGTTGGCAGTACGCAATCCATCATGTCGATGCCCATCGCGGCGTACATCGCGATTTCGTCGGGCGTCCCGACGCCCATCAGGTAGCGCGGACGGTCGACGGGGAGGTATTGAAGCGTAGCTTCGACGACCTCGCGCGTAACCTCTCGCGGTTCCCCGACGCTGAGCCCGCCGATCGCGTATCCGGAGAAGCCAATCTCGACGGTGCGCTCGGCGGATTGTTTGCGGAGCGCGAGGTCCATGCCCCCCTGGACGATGCCGAAGAGGGATTGGACGGCGCCGGCCAAGTTTCGAGTTTCCGGTTTCGAGTTTCGACTGTTCCCGCCTTGATTCGAAACTTGAAACTCGTAACTCGAAACTGGATTCTGATTTTCCTGACGCCTGGCGACTGGCGCCTGGCGACTGCCCCAAGGCACTTCGTGCTTGTGCGCCTCGAAATACTTCTTCGACCGTTCCAACCAGCGCAGCGTCATTTCCATCGACGTCCGCGCCCGGTCCCGCTCGGCCGGGAACTCGGTGCATTCATCGAAGGCCATGATGATGTCGGCGCCGAGGCCGATCTCGGCTTCGATGGCGCTTTCCGGACTGAAGAAGTGCGCTGAGCCATCGAGATGCGACCGGAACGTCACGCCTTCCTCGGTCACCTTGCGCAGTTCGCTGAGACTGAACACCTGAAATCCGCCGGAGTCGGTGAGGATCGCGCGGTCCCACGACATGAACCCGTGGAGCCCACCCATGCGGCGAACTGTCTCGACACCGGGGCGCAGGTAGAGATGATAGGTGTTCCCGAGAAGAATCTGAACGCCCAGTTCCTCGAGCAGATCTTGCGAGACTCCTTTTACGGAAGCCAGTGTCCCCACCGGCATGAAGACGGGTGTGTCGATCTCGCCATGGGGCGCGATCAGTTTGCCGACACGACCACCGCTGCCGGTAGCCGCAATCTGAAATTGGATGGACACTTTGGAATTGTAGATGAACGCGCAGGCACAGGCGTCCTCGCTTGTGCGAGCACGGCGCACTTTGCCGGGGCGCTTCGATCGAGCTTCGATGAGTGGAATGGGGATATTACGCCAACCGACTCAATGCCTCACGTCTATACTTATCGTCACAGGTTTCCTGGGAAAGGAGGGCGGTGGCAATGAAAATGAAGAGCTTTCTATTCGTCATCATATTTGCGCTGACGACCATGATATCGGCACAGAGTGCACCCATGAAAGGGTCCGGCTCTACCCATACTGGAGGCCAGTTGCGGGTCGAGCATCGCCAAGAAATGATGGAAATGCATCAACAGGAGTTGGAGGCGATGAAGGCTGACGTGGAGAAGATGAAGTCTTCCCTTGCGCAGATGAAAGCTAACCTTCTCACGATCCGGGAGCGAAACGAGCTCGATCGGTGGCGTAACAACGTGGATATGTGGGAAGCGATCGTTGGCCACATGGATCGAATGCTAAAGCACATGGAGTCCATGGGACCCGGCATGGGCGGCCCTTCTCCTACTGCACCGACCGAAAAGAAACCCTAGCAAAGCGCGAGTCAGTGAGCGAAATGGGGATATTTCAACAGTAAGGAAAACGGTGGAACCCAAAATCCTTAGTCGACTGGGCAGGGGCGGGCGTCTAACGTGATCGCAACTTAGGCCATTTCACTCATTGAGAATCGCGAGCCCAGTCAATTCGTGTGATACCTCCTTCATCCGATCAGGCCTGACCAACGAGATGGGCGAACTTATCCAAGTCGATGTTCCCACCCGACACGATCGCCACGATCTTGCCGGACCCGGCCCGACCTGATCGCGCCGCCGCCACGGCACACGCGGCAGCCCCCTCGACAATCACGCGGTTCCGCTCCGCCACCAATTTCATCGCCTCAGCCGCCTCGTTCAATGTGACCACCAGAGAACCGTCCAGGAGTTTGCGAGCGTGTTCGAACATATTCGGGAATACCATCTTGCTGCCGATACCGTCGACAAACGACGGCTGATATTCCACCGTGCGTGGCTCACCCGCGGCCAGAGACGCGGCCAGCGGGGCAGCCGTTTCGATCTCGGCGGCGTAGATCCGCACCCGGGGAGCAAATGTTCGCAACACCGATGCAATCCCGCACGACAAGCCTCCTCCGCCCCATGGGATCACCACTGCGTCCAGGTCCGGCAAGTCCTCCAACAGTTCCAAGGCGATCGTGGCGTTTCCCGCCATGACGTGAGGATCGTCAAAGGCATGGATAAATGTGGCATCGACGCCAGGGTAGGAACGCCTCTCAAAGGTTTGCCACCATTCTGCAAAAGGCACTTTGATGACCCGTCCACCCATCCTTTCCACGGCGCGAGTCTTCGTGGAGGGGGCCGTGTCCGGAGCAATCACCGTGGCCTGAATATTCAAGCGCCGCGCGCAGAACGCTACGCCCTGTGCCATGTTGCCCGCTGACGCAGTCAGTACCCCGCGATCGAGTTGCTCGCGTGGCGTGAGGGCCATCACGTTCGCCGCGCCCCGAATCTTGAACGAGCCGATCGGTTGGAGATTCTCCAACTTCAAATACACGTCAGCGTCAGCGTTGCAGCGCACGAGAGGGGTGCGCAAGGCGATCTGCGCGATGTTGCGACGCGCTTCTTCGGCTTGAGAAACCGAGACAGGCATCGGGGTATGGTAGACCAAACGGGCTTGGTTCAGTTGCGCCTGGAGCCTCTTTGTTCGCGCCCGGGGTGGGCGCCACGCAACTTCCGGGTGGACAAAGGGGAGATGGGGAACTCGCCGGTTGCATCGCTACCCCCGTTCCAAGAACTTTTCTCCACCTCACCCCAGCGTGGTTGTAATGGGAAATTTTACGACAAGTATCGAATTTGTCTCGGCTAACTGTATACCTCATACGGTTTCTGCTGCTACACTACCATGGTTCCATGCGGGTTAAACAGGCCGTTGATCTCTTCACCTTTACTCTCCGTCAACGGCCTGCTCCTTGGAGAAAAACGTGTCCTGCAAATCTTGCCAGTCACTGCATCAGAGTGAGTTTGCAGGCGAAATCTGCATTCATTTTGTGGGACCCAAAAACCTGAGCAAGCCTACGGTGTGGACCTTTCCGCAGTTATTGGTCTGCTTGGAATGCGGTTTTGTAGAGTTTTTGAATTTCTGACGCCGAGTTAGCCCAACTGAAGAGCGGTAATGGTCCTGTTCAGGTGCGGGCGAGCGCGAAGTAATCACCAATCCCGTGTGGCGGTTTCCACAGCAGGTACAAGGTTATTCGCTGGCTCTGTTTTCGTCAGACAGGCTCGCATGATGACAACTGACGAAAACAGGCGATTGTACTCACTGAAGTTGCAGCCGGCGGAACCCGTCAGGCAGCGACTACTGCACGCTTAACGCGAGCCAGACACCCTCAACTCGATAATCTCACCGTGCACCATCCCCCCCTCGATGCTTAATTTCCCCACCGTCACCGGCAGTTTGAACCTCCGCGGCCCGGCGCTGCCGGGATTGAAATACAGCACGCCGTTCTTCACTTCGGACTTCGGGACATGACTGTGGCCATATACCACAGCGCCGATGCCGGCCGCTTCGGGCTTCAGATCGAGCTCCGCGAGAATGTGCAGCATGTAGATCGCGGTGTTCTCGACCGGCAGCACATCGGTTAGGGGAATCTTCCTTGCCCAGCTCTCCCGATCCACGTTTCCACGAACAACGGTGACGGGAGCTATTTCGCGCAAATGATCCAGAAGCTCCGACGCACCAACGTCTCCGGCGTGCAGAATGTGCGCTACACCGCTCAGCGCTTCGATGGCCTCAGGCCGCAGCAGTCCGTGAGTATCGGAGATGACCCCGAGGATAGTCATGAGGGCAGGTGTCAGGTCTCAGGTTTTGGCTCGAAGCTCGACGCTCACCCCAACATCTGATTCACGTCCGCAAAAGGGATTCCACCCTCAAGCGACGCATATGTCCCGGACGTCTTTAATTCCTCAGCGATTCGCTTGACCAGTCCCAGCGTTGCCCGCATGGCTCCCGAGCCGATGCTGGTGCGCGCGACGCCGAGTTTCTGGAGTTCCGCTACTGTAGGGGACCCGGATCCGACGAGAATGTTTACCGGACACTTCACATCTTGCACGACTCTTGCGATGACTTCCGCGTCGGCGACACCCGGGAGGAAAACGCAGTCGGCGCCTGCGTCGCGGAAAGCCACCAACCGGCGGACCGCCTCGTCGTAGCGCGTCGACTCCTCACCGACTCTCGCGAGGTAGACATCAGTGCGTGCATTCAGAACCAGCAACACGGCTGTCTTTAGGGCGGCCTCGCGGACTGCCTGAATTCTTTCCAATTGAAGCGACAAGTCGAGCAGCGGATACGCCTTGTCACCGGTCGCATCTTCGAGATTCATGCCCACCGCGCCGGCTGCGATCGCGTCCGTGGCAGTGCGCGCCGCGTCTTCCGGCCGATAGCCGTAGCCGGCCTCTACATCGGCGGTCACTGGAACCTTCACCGCGCGCGCGATCCGTCCGATACGGGCCAGCATCTCTTCGCGGGTAATCTTCTGTCCGTCCGGATAGCCCAGCGAAAAGGCGATACCCGCGCTGGTGGTCGCGATTGCACCGAAGCCAGCCTCTTCGAAAACGCGGGCGCTGGCTACGTCCCAGGCGTTGGGGAGGACGAGGATGTTCGGTCCGCGGTGCAGTGTGCGGAGAGTCATGGCTTTGGATTTTTGATCGTCGATGGTCATGGGAATCAGTCCTCAGCTGTTAGCCTTCAGCTCTCAGCTTGGAACCTCGGCGCACTCTGCCGTCTAAGATGTTGCGGTTTCGGGGGACGATGCAGATTGCGGATGAGGATGGCTCCCGGGACTGGCAACTCGGGACTCACGGCTTCTTCAGTCTTGCCGCGAACTTTGCCAAACTTACGACGGCCCGGCCGACCGTGCCGCGTCCGATTTCTTGAGATCCGTCGGTCGCTGAAACACGTACGGTGTAGAAGCGGCCGTCGAAGGACTCCACAACCGCGGCGGCTCTTATGAGGGCACCGATGCCGCTGGCGGCGCGGTGCTCCACGTGGATCGAGGTGCCCACGCTGATTTCGTCTCCCTCGCAATATGGTTGCAACGCGTGAAACGCGGCCGTCTCCATCAGACGAATCATGTCGGGCGTGGAGTACACCGGAGGCAGCGAGGGATGATGCGCGGTGAGCGTGTGCGCGAATGCAACCGTTTCCTGCGCCTCACCACGTGCGCCGATCGGAACTGGCGTGGCCATCTTGCGACTCCTGGTCAGGCAGTCTGCGGTTGCATCCCCGGACTGGAATCATCCCGCCTGAAGTGGCGGAGTGCGATCACCCCGATCATCACATCGTAAGCAGCGTGGATTCCGATTGCGAGGTACAGCCCTTGCGTCATGAAGACGATTCCATGCATCACCGCGGCGATAGCGCCTGTGCCCAGCACACCTCGCCAGCCCTGCATCATGTGCGAAACCGCGAAGGCTGCGACACAAATAAATACGGAAATCGACGCGGAGCCAGTGATCTCACGCAGGGCAAGATACGCCATTCCGCGAAACGCGCATTCTTCGGAGAGTCCTGCGAACAATGAGACCGGCACCCAATACCACATTTGCTGCGGGAATTCCGGCAGCAGGAGTCGGGCGCGTAGCTTCCGTGCTGCACTCATCTTGTACCAAACGGAGTTCAGGCGGACGCCGATGAAAGCCAGGTAGAGTCCACTGACCGCCCAAATCCATGGCGCGGGCCAATTGCCATGGAACAGGGCGATGCCATTTTTTTTGGCGACCTCGAACGTTAGGTACACGATGAGCAACTGCATCAGAATCATCGCCCGATATCTTCGAGTCTTCGGCGCCAAGGGCTTGCCGGAGCGCACGCGAAAGTACGAATAGATGCCCCCAGCGGCATCATCACTAGAATCCATAGGAGGTAGGGAATCGTGACCGCGTCGTAGTGTGCCAAGAAAACTCCTTAAGGTTGCAACTCACGGCTCGCGTGGCCGAGCGCAATCGCGCGCTTTAGCACACTTGCTTCTGAAGGAAAGGGCCACCGATGTTGATCAGTGGCCCAATCCGAGCAGTCTCAGTTGACCTCAGGCGGCAACGGACATGCGGCGCGCTTCGATGCCGTCGAGCGCGGTCCATAGAGCTTTGGCGGCTTTTTCTGCGGAGTTGAGAGCTTTTTCCGCGATCTGTGGATTTGCTTGCACCCGCTTGCCTAACTGTTCGCGCCAAACATTGGAGTGGTAGACGTCGGCTGTGGCGTGCAGCGTGAAATAGCGCGTGGTGTGCAAGTCGGCGCCATACAATTCGCGGAGTCCGCGATCTTTCTCGGCGGCGATGCGGGGTACCTGGGACTCATACGCGTAAAAAGCTGCTAAGGCTTCTTCCTGCGTTCCTTCCTCGGCCACACGTGAGAAATGGGCGACCAGTTTCTTCACCTCGGGGACAGCTTCATGTCCGAAAGCGCTGCGCGCAGCGCCCATGCCCTCGGCAAAGTCGAGCCACAGATCAGAATGCGCCTCCTCAGCTTGGCCCGACGCGGTTTCTGCTCCCTGTTCATCGCGCATGTTGGCCAATACCGCCCGGCGCAGTTCGCCCTCATTGAGGCGCAACGCAAAAGCCGCCAGGTACGACGGGAATGCCTGCACGTGCTGGTAGTAATCGAGCGCGTACCCGCGCAAATCGTCGCGCGTGAGTTCGCCTGCACTCCAAGCCTTGTAGAACGGGTGGCAGAGCAGGTCATGCTTGGCGATGCGTGCGTCGAGTTCCTGGAAAAATTGCTGGCTGATCATGAAGCCCCCTCTCTGGAGCAGCCTACTATAAAAGCGCAGACGCTTCCGTGACAAGGCGCACAACTCGACCTCCCAAAGACTTCCAACGCATCCCTTTGACACGATTGAACTTCAAAGGGGTGGCGAGTTGCTAGAATAGTCAGCAAGGTCTGTGGATGTCAGCGTTGTTTCTCCTCGTCCTTACTGTGTCCTTGGAAAAGTGAAAGTGGATTTCAATGAACAATTCGACGTCGTCGTAGTCGGCGCTGGTCATGCCGGGTGCGAAGCAGCCATGGCAGCGGCTCGCATGGGGCTTAAGACCGCACTCTACACGCTGAACGTTGACCTGATCGCTCAGATGTCCTGTAACCCCGCAATCGGCGGCATCGCCAAGGGACACCTGGTCCGCGAAGTCGACGCGCTGGGCGGGATTATGGGCGAGGTAACCGACGCGGTCGGCATCCAGTTCCGCTTGCTCAATACTTCGCGAGGCCCGGCAGTGTGGTCGCCGCGTGCGCAGTGCGACAAGCAAGCCTACCGGCTAAGGATGCGCGAGGTGCTTGAGTCGCAGGCGAATTTGAAGATCAAGCAGGCGGAAGTAGCGGATTTGATTCTGGATGAGTCGCCAGTCGCCCGTCGTCAGTCGTCAACAAGTGCATCTGTTGCTGACTTTCATTCCGAGAAGCGAAGCGACGAGAGGTTGGTTCTAGCCAACGACCAACGACCAACGGCCAACGACGGCGATTCCGCTGAAGACTCGCGACTGGCGACTGACGACTCGACTGACAACTGTCGTCGCGTCATTGGCATTCGCCTTCGCGACGGCCGCACCGTCCGGGCCGCAGCCGTCATCATCACGACTGGCACGTTTCTCAATGGGCTAATTCATTGCGGCGAACAGCAGTATCCTGCGGGACGCTCGGGCGAGCCGAACGCTGTTTTGCTGGGAGAGGCTCTTAAAAAGCTCGGCCTGCGCGGATGCCGGCTCAAGACCGGCACGCCTCCGCGACTCGATGGCCGAAGCATCGATTGGTCGCGCTTCCAGGAGCAGCCAGGCGATGCGGATCCGACTCCATTCAGTTTTCGGACAAAGCGGGTGGCACATCACGACCGCCAGGTGCCATGCTTCATCGGGTTCACCACGGAAGATACCCATCGCATCATTCGCGAGAATGTGCATCGCTCGCCGATGTACAGCGGACAGATCCAGTCAATCGGTCCGCGGTACTGTCCGTCGATCGAAGACAAGATCGTGAAGTTTCCTGACAAGCTGCAGCACCAGCTCTTTCTCGAGCCGGAAGGGTTGAACACGCACGAGATTTACGTCAACGGCATGAGCACATCGCTACCGATCGATGTGCAGCTGGCGATCCTGAAGTCAATTCCAGGACTCGAGACAGCGGAGATGATGCGGCCGGGTTATGCCATTGAGTACGACTCCATCGATCCCACGGAACTGGAGCGCACGCTCGAAACCAAGAAGATTGCCGGCTTATTCCTCGCCGGGCAGATCAATGGCACCAGTGGGTACGAAGAAGCGGCCTGCCAGGGGTTGATGGCTGGCATCAATGCTGCTTTGAAGGTCAAGCGACAAGAGCCGCTAATCCTCGATCGCACGGAGGCGTACACCGCCATCCTTATCGATGACCTGATTTCGAAGGGGACCAATGAGCCTTATCGTATGTTCACGTCACGTGCGGAATTTCGACTGCAATTGCGTATCGACAACGCCGACCGCCGGCTCACACCGCATGGTCGTCGCGTGGGCCTGATAGGCGATGAACCCTGGATGAACTATCAAGCCAAGCAGGAGCGGTTGAATGGAATGAAGGAACTGCTGGAGAGAACAAAGCTAACGTCAGTAATGCTCGAACAAATCGACAGTGGCGCAGCGATGACATCCGCCCTTGGGCAGCCTCTCGCCCAACTTCTCAAGCGTCCGGAAGTGGCCATCGAGCGACTCGTGCCGGTGCTGCGCGAACTGGCGCAAGGCTTCTTTGCATCATTGGAAGGTTCGGGAGTGAGTTTGCCTTCGCAGGTACGGAACGATCTCAAGTCCATTGAGACCGAGATCAAGTATGCGGGATATTTGAATCAACAGCAGCGCTCGATTGACCGCTTGAAGAAGGCCGAGCAACGCGCCATTCCGGAGTGGTTCGACTATGGCTCAGTTAGTGGTCTGTCGCGGGAAATGCAGGAAAAGCTTTTGAAGATTCGTCCCCGTACGCTCGGGCATGCGGCCCGCATTCCCGGCGTGACGCCCGCCGCGGTTTCGCTCGTAAATGTTTACATCGAACTGCAGGCGCGACGGCGCGAACAGGCCGCTGCGCGGTAACGTAGTCGGCTTTCGCCGATTGCGAGCTCTATCAGGGGCAGCTTCACGGAGCCGCTGCGCACCCCGCAGTCCTCACCGCCGGCAAGATCCTCCCTACGAATTCCTGATCCGATGGTGGATCCTTCAAGATCGACCATCCTGTAAACGTCACGATCAGGTCCCCATCCGGGAACACCATCAGCCGTTGTCCGCCAAAGCCGCGACCCATCCAGACATACCCTCCTCGATCCTTCTGCGGCAGCAGCCACCATTTGAAGCCATATTTGAAGCCTTCCTCTGCGTCGATGAACGGCGTGAGGGACTCCTTTACCCAGTCTTTCGACACGATCTGCTTTCCGTCCCACGTGCCGTCATGTAAGTAGAGGTACCCGATCTTTGCGAGGTCGTCACCGTTCAGAAACAATCCCCCTTCCGTATCCACCACTCCTTGGGGCGTGCGCTTCCAGAAGTGGTCCATACCTAGCGGCGTGAAAAGATACTTCTCCCCGTACTTCTCTATGTCCTGCCCGGTCTCTTTTTGGAAAATGTAGGCCAACAGTTCCGACGTCCCGCTGCTGTAATTGAAAACCGTGCCTGGATCCTTGACCACCGGTCGGTTAATGACGAGTTTCACCCAGTCATCGGTTGCCTCCATTACGGCGGCGTCATTCTTCGGATCATCGTAGGCGAGTTCTTCGTTCCAGTCGAGCCCGGTTGTCATGGTCAGGACGTGCCGCAGCGTGATCTTCCGCTTGCGCTCATCGACGTTTTTCACTTTGGCCTCGTCGAAGTAGTGCAGGAGCGGCGTATCCAGGCTCGCCTTGAAATCGCCGCGCGTGATGGCGACACCCCAAATGACGGAGCTTACGGTCTTACTCACCGACTGCATGCTGTGCAGGTCCGTTCCGTGGTAGTAGGGGTGCCAGGCCGGGTCGAAGTAGTTGTAAGGGCCGGTCATGCGCGGATTCAGCGGCCCGCGCACCTTTGCCTCTTTCCCGTAGATCTTCCCGTAGTCGTGCGGAAATTTCTGCTCGAACACCGACTTCCCACACCGAAAGACCGCGAAGGTATCCACCAGCCCATATTTGCCACTTCGCAAGTCGGCATCAAAGGCCGTCAATGCTTTCTCATCCAGCCCAACGCTATCGGGCTTGGCCTTCTCCCAATGACGAGTCGGCCACGAAGCGCCGTGATCAGGCGACTGAAAAGCGTTGGCTCTCGGCAAGACAGCCAAGAAAAAGAGGATCGAGAGAGAGATGGCGGTGTTCCTCGCCGCCACCACAAGGCAAGCCATCAGTGTCATTGAGGGCCTCTTTGGGTCGACCGAGTTCGGAGCGAGATCGTACGGTGACCATGTCCCCGTGTCAAACGACGCAACGGGGCCGTCTCCGGTTGCGTAGTGCACAAAGGAAGCCCGCGAGGTTCTCGCGGGTAAAAAACTTTGGGAGGCCCTACTCCGCGATCCTTTTCAATTCCTCGAGTAGACCCTCGAGGTCGGGCAACTGGTCGATCGGGTAGACCTTCGCGAAACGGATGATGCCCTTTTTGTCGACAATGAACGCCGCGCGCTCACTGATTCCCGGCACTGGAGGTCCATCGCGCAGAATCCCGAACATCTGCGTTACCCGGCCGTGCGGAAAGAAATCGGAGCACAAGGGAAACCGCATCATGCCGATCTCCTTGCGCTGCCAGGCCAGATGGCTTTCTATGGAATCGACGCTGATATCCAGCAGCTTGCCGTCAGCGCGGGCGAATTTCTCGTGCATGGAATCGAGGATAGGAAGCTGGGATTCGCAGGTCGGGGTCCAATCCAGGGGATGAAACGTGACGACGACGTTCTTCTTCCCGAGATAGTCGCTCATGCGGAACTCGGTCCGCTGCTCACCTTCGACTGCCGGTAGCTGGAAGTCCGGCGCCCGATCCCCCACTTTCAACGCCACGCTCGCCCCCTGGTAGTGCTGTTCATTCCCCCAGTTCGATTGTACTTCGCACTCCGGCATCGCTGGTGCAGTCGGGATACCGTTCTGGGCCGTTCCAGCATGGAAACGCCAAGCGGGACGGGCACTTCGTAATAGGCGGCGACCGGGCAGAATTAACAAATTTGTAATATTGCTGTGCCGACGACGAAGCTAAGATCACCGGATGTCGCTTACGTCGCAAGAGCCTCTTAGCATTGAAGATTTGAACGGTTCGAGGCCCGGCCAGCGCATCCTTCGCCTGAAAGGGCCTGTGGTGCTCGGCACGCTTTTCCAATTCCAGTCCACGCTGCGCGCCAAGGATGCGACCGCCCTCATCATTGACTTCACCGATGTACCGTATGTCGATTCTGCGGGGATCGGCGCCCTGGTTGGCGCTTACGTCACGCACAACAAGGACGGGCGCTCGCTCTCCCTGGTCGGCGTGAACCAGCGTGTGCGGAACGCGCTGATCGTGACGCGGGTGGAATCTTTCTTCCGTTTCTTCGACACCGTTGCGGACGCGGAAAACAGCTAGGGACGAAACGCGTAGCATCCCGATGCCCACGGCGGCTTTCTCCGATTACATGTCCTTGACCGCGTCCTTATCCCCCATTAGAGTGTCGGCCACTTTAGATTTGGGAGGCTGACATGTTAGATGGCTTCAAGAAATTCATTCTGCGCGGGAATGTAGTCGACCTGGCGGTCGGCGTGGTCATCGGTGCGGCCTTCGGTGGGGTAATTACCGCTTTCACAAAGGATCTGCTGACTCCGTTCATCGCTGCCCTGGTTGGTAAGCCCGATTTTAGTTCGGTAGGGTTCAAGATCGGTGAGACAGCTTTCCCAGTCGGCGATTTCATCAACGCCGTCGTATCGTTCTTGCTGGTGGCCGGAGCTGTTTACTTCTTCGTCGTTCTCCCCCTGAACGCGCTCATGGCTCGCCTCAATCCAGCGAAGGAGGCCGCACCCACCACCCGGCCGTGCCCTGAGTGCCTGAGCGACATCCCGATCGAAGCCAGGCGCTGCGCCCATTGCACCCAGCCGGTGCTGGGACGGGCGGCGTAGGACTGCTGCGGTGAGAGCGAAAATTAGCGTGAACTTTCGCCCGGGCGACAGGTAACTGCGCGGGCCGTCTCGCGTATTTTGCTCTCGTTCTTCCGGAGCTCTTGGTACGCCTTACCCAGGGCTAAGGAATTTCGCCGCTCCGGGGCTTTTCGGTCGTGGGATTGCGAACTGCGCTCGGGGGCGTCCTGTACCATAGCAGCAAATGTTTTCCCGGCAGCGGATGTACTCCCGGTTCGCATTATTCCTTGCGCTGACCATTACCCTGGTGCCCACGGCACCTGCTCAACACGCGGACTCCTCGTCCAAAAACAAGAAGCCCGAGCAACACGTCTCCCCACGTAGCGCTCCTTCTGCCAGCGCCGAAACTCTTTATCGCAACCCCGAGTTCGGCTTTAGCTACAAAATTCGTTATGCGTGGGTCGACCGCACGAAGGAAATGCAGGACGACTCTATCGACCCTTCGAAATCGCGCCTGCTGCTTGCCGTGTTCGAACGGCCACCGCAGGTCGCTGGGGAGAGCGTAAATTCTGCTGTCGTCATCACCGCCGAGAGTGCCGCCGCTTATCCCGGACTGAAGGCCGCCTCGGACTATATCGGACCTTTGACCGAGATCACGACGGCAAAAGGGTTTAAGGCCGACGGCGAACCCTATGAATTTTCTGTAGCCGCGACCAATTTAGTGCGCGCCGACTTTGTTCGCAACGTCGAAGCAGTCACGATGTATCAATCATCGCTGTTGCTGCTGCGGAAGGGATTCGTGGTCTCGTTTACCTTCATCGGCGGGTCTGGCGACGAGATCGACGAGTTGGTCGAACGGCTCTCGTTCCTGGGCAAGCCGTAAAAAATGGCGCTTCTAACCCCCATTGAAAAGCATGAGTTACCGACCCGGTTCGCGGCTCGAAAATGGCCCCCTTTTGTGGTAGAATTACATCAGCTTGGGAAGCCCTAAGTCCAATAAATATCAATGATTTGAAGTCATTCCGGGGCGCCCGATATGTACCACCAGCCTGGGCCTGACACCAAGCGCGTTTCCACGGAGCTGAATGGCCACTAAAGAGACTCTGAACCCCGCTGCGATCGCCGACGCGAAAGCAAAGACTGACAAGACGCCGACCAACGGCAATCAGGATTACACCGCCGATTCCATCAAGGTTCTCGGCGGCATGGAAGCCGTCCGCAAGCGTCCGGCGATGTACATCGGCTCGACCGGAGAGATGGGACTGCATCACCTGGTGTACGAAGTCGTCGACAACTCCGTTGACGAAGCGCTCGCTGGACACGCCGACAAGATCGACGTCACCATTCACATCGACAACTCCGTCACTGTCATCGATAACGGCCGCGGCATTCCGGTCGGCAACATGGACATCGATGGCGAGAAAGTTCCCGCCGCCCAGGTCGTGATGACCAAGCTGCACGCTGGCGGAAAATTCGATTCGTCTTCATACAAAGTTTCCGGTGGTCTGCACGGGGTCGGCGTCTCTTGCGTGAACGCGTTGAGCGAAGACCTTGAGCTCGAAATCTGGCGTGACGGATTCACCTGGGAGCAGAGTTACTCAAAGGGTGAACCCACCAGCAAGCTCAAGAAGACGGGCGCAGTGAAAGCCAAGACTGGGACAAAGGTCCACTTCCTGCCCGACAAGAGCATTTTTACCGCCACCGAGTACAACTACGACACCCTGGCGCAGCGCCTACGCGAACTTGCTTTCCTGAACAAAGGCCTCCTGATTACGCTGACCGACGAGCGCAACATGGACGCGAAGACCGGCGAACCCAAACACACCGACTTCAAATACAACGGTGGCATCTCGGAGTTCATCAAGCACCTCAATCGCGGCAAGCAGGTTCTGCACGACAAGCCGATCTACATGGAAGCCGAAAAGGACGACGTCGTGATGGAAATCGGCCTGCAGTACAACGACGCGTACTCGGAATCCGTCTTCAGCTTCGCCAACAACATCAACACCGTCGACGGCGGCACGCATCTCTCTGGCTTCCGCACTTCGCTCACCCGCACCATCAACTACGCGGGGCAGCAGATGGGCTTGTTCAAGGACGTCAAAGAAAATCTGACCGGCGACGACGTCCGCGAAGGTCTGGTTGCGGTCGTCAGCGTGAAGCTGCCACAGCCCCAGTTCGAAGGCCAGACCAAAGGCAAGCTCAATTCCGACATTGCCGGCATCGTGCAAGCCTTTGTCAACGAAAAGCTGGGCGCATTCTTCGAACAGAACACCACTGTCGCTCGCAAGATCATCAACAAAGCGATCGACGCGGCACGCGCGCGCGAAGCCGCCCGCAAAGCCCGCGACCTCACGCGCCGTAAGGGTGCGCTCGACGGCGGAGGCTTGCCCGGAAAACTCGCCGACTGTTCCGAGCGGCAGCCCGAGCGCTGCGAGTTGTTCCTGGTCGAGGGCGAGTCCGCCGGCGGCACCGCCAAGCAGGGACGCGACCGGCGCTTTCAGGCCATCCTCCCGCTCAAGGGAAAAATCCTCAATGTCGAGAAGGCGCGTTACGACAAGATGCTGGCGCACGAAGAAATCCGCGCCATGATTACGGCGCTCGGCACCGGCATTTCGAAAGAAGATTTCGATCCTTCGAAAGTCCGCTACGGCAAGATCATTCTCATGACCGATGCGGACGTCGACGGCAGTCACATTCGTACCCTGCTGCTCACGTTCTTCTTCCGGCACATGCAGGACTTGATCAAGCGCGGGCATGTCTTCATTGCGCAGCCGCCGCTCTATGGATTGAAGAAGGGCCGCAGCCTGCAGTACGTGAAAGACGACGACGCGCTCGACAAGATTCTGCTGAAGCGCGCGTCTGACAGCATCGTGATCCGGTACGGGCAGGGAGCAGCCAAGCTCGAAGGCGGCAGCCTCTCCCGCTTCATGGCGCAGCTCAAGGAGTACCTGGGCTACTTCGACAAGGTCGACAAGCGCTTGCGCGATGAGCAGGTTACTGAACTCATCCCAAAGCTCGATCTCGCCAAACGTGCGGATTTTGAAGGCGACAAGAACGCGCCTTCCAAGAAAGTCGAGAAGCTGGAGAAAGAACTGAAGAAGCTCCAGAAAGATCGCGGCTTCAAGGAAGTGGGTAGCCGTTTTGATGAAGAGCACAATCTCTGGGAAGTGCGATTTGTCAGCAACCAGGGCACGGAACGATTGATCAACTGGGAACTGGTATCGACGCCGGAGTACCGCCAGTTGCTGGCGAAGTTCAAGCAGATCGAGCCCTACATGGAGCCACCTTTCATGATAGAAACCATCGCGAGAGAAGCCTCCAGCGCGGATGCAGCCGACGAGGCTGCGGAAGCGGAAGGCGATACTGTCGAACAGAAGGCGGAGAGGGCCGAGAAGAAACAGACCACTGGAAAGACTGCAAGCAAGCGTAAAGCCGAGCCGGAAGTCATCGAGAAGGTGAACTTGCGCGAACTCTTCAAGTACGTGCAGGAAGCGGGTGGCCGCGGTTACGAAAAAACCCGCTACAAAGGTCTAGGCGAAATGACCGCCGAGCAGTTGTGGCAGACCACGATGGACCCGGAACGCCGCACACTGCTGTCGGTGAAGCTCGAAGACATCGCCGAGACTGAGACCATCTTCACCACGCTGATGGGCGAAGACGTCGAAGCGCGGCGCAAGTTCATCGAGGAAAATGCGCTGGATGTAAAGAATCTGGACATCTAACGCGTGGCTTCCTGACGCACGACTGCGTTTTCGAGGAGTCCGTTCGCAAACCTGCCTGGGTGTTAACCGAACCCGTGCCCCGTCTCGCTCTTGCCAGCTCGACGAAGTATTCCAATCTCACCGAGGACGATCGCCGTCTCCTCGCGCCATTCGAAGCGCTAGGGTTTGAAGCAGAACCAGCGGTCTGGAGCGACGAAGCGTATCCGTGGACTTCCTGTTCGGCCATCGTGATCCGCTCGTGCTGGGACTATCACCTTGTTCCCGAAAAATTCCTCGCATGGATTGCGAAGCTGGAAACGGCGCGTATTCCGCTACTGAACTCTGCTCCGGTGATTCGCTGGAACGTCGACAAGTCTTACTTGCGCGATCTCGATGCGCGGGGAATTTGCATCGTTCCGACTGTGTGGGCCGAGGACGGCGCGCCGATCAGGCTAGAGGACCGGCTCCGCGAACTTGAGTGGCAAAAAGCCGTGATCAAGCCGCGCATCTCGGCAACGGCTCATCGCACGCAGTTGGTGACGGCCGAGGAAGCGAGTGCTGCGCAGAATCTGTTCGACGATCTCCGCCGCGGTCCCGGCGTGATGCTGCAGAAGTTCATGAACGGCATCGCGTGGGAAGGCGAGTGGTCGCTGATCTTTTTCGCTGGTGTTTTCAGCCACGCCGTACTGAAACAACCCAAGCCGGGAGATTTCCGTGTGCAAAATGATTATGGGGGAACGGCACGCCTGGCGGAACCACCACCGCTTGTTCTCGAGGGCGCGACCCGCGCGGTGCGAGCGGTCGATCCCACTGTGTATGCTCGCGTGGACGGAGTCGTTGAGGATGGCCAGTTCTGGCTGATGGAACTCGAACTCATCGAGCCTGCGCTCTTTCTTGCGGAACATCCCGCCGCGCCAGGGCGGTTCGCAGAGGCTGTTAAGCAAGCACTGGCGGATCACAAGTGGCCTGCCAGCGAAACTCATCCAGGTTGACGACCCAGGCAGTCGCCCGTCCAATCAACCATGATTCGCGCGCTCGCCCTTCTTCTGATCTTGTTCTCTTCGGCCGGCAAGCTGCCCCTCGATGACCTGCCTGCAGATCTACATCACCTCGCCGGCGAAGTCCAGAAGGCCTGGGATCAGTATCCCGAGAATGCCTGCGCCCTTTACGAAGTCGCGTCGCTCTACGCTCGAGCCGGACACACGAAGGAAGCCATTGCTGTTCTACGAGACATGGCGAACAAGCACGCGGGGCTCGATCCACGCGTGCTCGATGGATTTCAGAATGTCGCGGCGAATCCCGAGTTCTTGAAGATCAAGGATGCGATTCGCGCCCAGAATCCGCCGGCTCTCCATGCGCGGCCAGCGTTCACGATCGCAGAAGCCGACCTCAGGACCGAAGGGATTGCGTGGAGCGAAAAACGACAGCGCTTCTACCTGGGCAGCGCGAAACGGAAGATTATCGAGGTCGATGCGAGCGGACGCGCGCGCGATTTCGTGGCGACGGCGAGCGATGGCTTGGGCGTTCTGGTTGGCCTGCGCGTAGATGACCAGCGTGGTGAATTGTGGGCAGCTTCCGAACAATTTAGTCGGCAACCAGGCGTGGTGCGGGGCATTTTTCGGTTTCGGCTGAGTGACGGCAAACTGCTGGCGAAATATCCGGTGCGCGGTGGGGAAGCAGACGTGGTCAACGATCTCGTGGTCGCACCGGACGGAACCGTGTATGCGACGGCCAGCGACAGCGGTTCGCTCATCCGCGTAGAGCCAGGTCAAGCGGAAGCGAAATTGTTTTTGCCGCCGCACACATTGCCGGATCCGAACGGCATCACCATATCCCCCGATGGGCGTTACTTGTTCGTGGCGGGATGGTACGGCGTCACCCGGGTGGATCTCCGCACTCGACAAACTGTGTTGCTCAACAGTTCTGCACAAATCGCGGCCGGGTGTTTGGACGGCCCCTACGAGTATCGAGGCGATCTGATCGGCATTCAGAATTGCGTCCACGACACAGGACGCGTCCTGCGACTGCACCTGAATGAAGAACGCGACACCATTGTTTCCTTGCAGGTTCTCGAATCCTACAATCCATTGTTCGACGGCGTGACCACTGGAGCCATCGTCGGTAACCACCTTTACCTTATGGCGAATACGCAGTTGCACAAGATGAAAGCCGACGGCTCTGTGCCGCCAGGCACGAAGTTCGATCCCATCAAGGTCCTCGCGCTGGATCTGGACAACCTTCGCTGAAGCCCATCCCAACGAAGTTCCGAAAGTCACAGTAGGGCACAGCAAAATCTTCTGCAAGCCATCGTTGGCGACACGTTCTCGGGACAGGAGACGGAACATGTCAGCCATCTCGGCATCGTGGAAATCCGCACAGAAGTATCTGATTCCTCTCACAGTCACTAGCGTGGCCTTCCTCATTCTCGCGTTCATGGCCGCGCCCAATTTGCTGCGCAGTCGATTGGCGGCTGAGGAATCAGCCCGCGCGGCAAACGCTTCGCGCATGTACTCGTTAACTCGCCAGCAAGATTCCGGTCTTCCTGGAGCATCTCCGGTGTCTTTCCCCGCTGCGGCCCGGGGCGCCGAAGCGAAACCGGCTACGTCCGCGACGGCGGCGCAAGGCACCTCGGCAACTGCCGATCGCAAGATTGTCCGCACTGGAGTGCTTGAACTTACTGTGAACAGTCCCGCAGACACTGCCGAGCAGATTCGGCTGATGACCGAACGCATAGGCGGCTATCTCGAAGCGGCCCAGATCGGGGGCACGAAGGAAGCTCCCATGGCCAACCTCACCATACGGGTTCCCGCCGCTCGCTACGAAGAAGTGAAGGCCGGCATCCGCAAGCTTGCCGCGCGGGTGGAGAGTGAGAGGACCGACGCACAGGACGTCACTCGACAGTACGTCGACATGGAAGCACGCCTCCGCAACCTGCGGGCCGAAGAAGCGCAGTATCTCGTCATCATGAAGAGCGCTTACAAGGTCGACGATCTGCTCGAGGTGTCGCAGAAGCTCAGTGAAACGCGTGGACAAATCGAGCAGCAGCAAGCGGAGTTTCAGGCGCTGTCGAAACAGGTGGAGACGGTCGCGATCGTGATTTCGATGCGCGCCCTCGCGGATACGCAGGTGTTCGGTCTTAACTGGCGACCGCTCTACCGGCTGAAAGTTGCCGCGCGCGACGGCTTGGATGCAATGGCCGACTACGCGAGCACTATGGCCGCGGTGTTGTTCTATGCGCCCGTCGTCCTTGCCTGGAGCCTGACCATCCTGGTCAGCGCGGTTGCTGGATGGCGGATTCTTCGCTGGACGGGACGCCGCTATTTTGACTGGCCAGTTGCGGCGCAGAAGGTTTCCGGCTCGATCTAGCGAACGAGGGGAAGAAAGCATTCTATGACCACAGGCAACGCCAATTCGTCAGCAACGTTCCAAGTCATCACGTCGCGGAGGTTCGTATGAAACGCCAACCCCGGGGCTCCCGTCTGTCTGTTGTTCCAGCGATTCTTTTCTCACTTCTGCTGATTGTCATCGCGAGTCCACGGCCGCAGATTCACGCTGCGCCGGCTCCCGGCGAGGTTACTCCCGGCTCACTTGGGATTCTTGGCAAGGACGGCAAGATCGAGGCTACCTGTCCGCTGAAACACACCGACGTGCGCGCGGGCATCAGCGGCTTTCTTGCGCATGTGACGGTGACGCAGGTCTTCTCGAACACTTCCACGCAGAACATGGAAGCGGTCTACGCGTTTCCGCTGCCGCAAGATGCCGCGGTAGATGACATGAGCATCCAGATTGGCGATCGCACCGTGCGTGGCGTCATCAAACGGCGTGAGGACGCCCGCGCGATCTACGAGCACGCCAAGCAGACAGGACACGTTGCCGCGCTGCTCGATCAGGAGCGTCCGAACATCTTTACGCAATCGGTGGCCAACATCCTGCCTGGCGAACCAGTCACCGTCACGCTCAGCTACGTCGAGACGCTGCGCTACGAAGCGGGATCCTACGAGTTCGTTTTCCCGATGGTTGTTGGCCCGCGTTACATTCCTGGACAGCCCGTTGGCCAGCAGGGTGGCGGATGGTCCCCCGACACCAAGCGTGTGCCTGACGCGTCGCGCATCACGCCCTGGGTTGCCGCCAAAGGCGCACGCGCCGGACACGACATCTCGCTCGAGGTTGCCCTGGATGCGGGCGTGGCGATTCAGGAACTGCGTTCGAAGTCGCACGACATTGACGTCGATCGTCAGAGCACGAGCCGGGCCACGGTCCGTCTGCGCGATGAGGCCGCAATTCCCAACAAGGATTTCATCCTGAAATACGACGTTGCCGGGGCCGAGATCGCCGACGCGATCCTGTCCGCTCCTGGACCCGGACGCTCCAAGCCCACTGGTGGTTACTTCACGATGATCCTGCAGCCGCCCGCCCGCTTGCCTGAGTCCGACATTCAGCCAAAGGAACTCGTCTTCGTGGTCGACACCTCCGGCTCCATGTCGGGATTTCCCCTCGAACAAGCGAAGCGTGTGATCAATCGCGCCCTTGATGAACTCTATCCCGGTGACACCTTCAATCTCATCACCTTCTCCGGTGACACCCGCATTGTCTTCCCGGAACCGGTGTATCCGACGGCTGAAAACATTCGAAAAGCGAAGGCGGTGCTCGCGGGACGCACTGGAGGGGGTGGGACGGAGATGATGAAAGCCATCCGCGCCGCACTCGTGCCTTCGGACAAGCAGGATCACGTTCGCATAGTCTGCTTTGTCACCGACGGCTATGTCGGCAACGACATGGAAATCGTCGGCGAAGTGCAGAAGCATCCCAATGCCCGCGTGTTTGCCTTCGGGATCGGCAGCTCGGTGAATCGGTTTCTGCTCGACAAGATGGCGGAGGCCGGTCGTGGCGCAGTGGAATACGTGACGCTGGCCGACAAGGCCGACGAAGCGGCAGACCGCTTTTACGAGCGCGTGCGCTCGCCCCTCCTGACCGATCTCTCCATCGATTGGGGAGGACTGCCCGTCACCGATGTCTACCCGCAACGCCTGCCCGATCTTTTCAGCGGGCAGCCTCTTGTCATTGCGGGCCGCTACACGCAACTCGCAAAGGGAACAGTGCGTTTGAAAGGCACGCGAGCCGGAGGCTCATTCTCGCGCGAAATTCCCGTCGCGTTTTCTGCGGGCACGCCGCCGTTTGATGCTCTCGCCGGATTCTGGGCTCGTCGCCGCATTGACGCTCTCCTGTCGCAGGATTGGCTCGGAATTCAGCAAGGCAACATGAAGCCCGAATTGAAAGAGCAGATCACGCAGCTCGGCCTCGACTACCGGTTGATGACGCAGTTCACGTCCTTCGTCGCAGTGGAAGATCGCATTGTCACCAAGGATGGTCTTGCACAGCGCATCGAGGTTCCGGTCGAGATGCCGGAAGGTGTGAGTCACGAAGGAATATTTGGAGAGCAACAGCAATACGACAAGTTGATGGCCGGCCAAGTGGGCGGAATCGGCTCTGGCACGGTCAGCGCACTCAAATCATCCAACGTGTTCCACGGTGGCGCCATGAATCAGACTGTCGAGGTCACAAATGGTGCCCCTCCCGTAGTCGTCCGAAAGATGGCCCCGGGGCCGCCGCCACCGCCGCCTCCCGCCCCGTTGCCGGCACCCGAGGCTCCAAGAACCAAGTCAGATGATTTAGCGCACGCCGTGCTCGACCAGGAGCGCCGCTCCATGGAGAGCAAGCTTCAGCCTGCCGTTCTGGCGGCTCTGGATTGTTTTCGCAAGCGAACGAACTCCTGCGCGAATGTGCACGCGGAGAAAATTGCGATCGAAGTTTGGCTCACTGCCGACTCGGCGGCACTACGCGATCAACTCCGGGCACTTGGCTTCGAGTTGAGGAAAGACCGCGGCGCGCAAAAAATGCTGGCTGGCAATCTCGCGGTCGACAAATTGGAGGGCCTCGCCAAGCTGGATGGCGTCCAGTTCGTCTCTCTCGAGCGGCGTTAACAGGCCGAAGGCCGATCAGGGCGGGGATCTCCACTCCCCGCCCGAGATCGGTTGTGACTCGGCTTGATTACTTTCAGTTCCGCAGGCGATTACCAGGGATTACTCTCGTGCGAAGCGATCCACCCCACGGACTCCTCTCACCACGCAAGTTTTCTTTTAGTCCTCGTTCTCACTGCAGACGCGAACGCCGCGACGCAGACAAACGAGGACACTACACGTGAAACAACTCTTGCTCACTCTGGCCCTGTGCGTTTCGGCAGGAGCCCAGGAAAAATCTCAACCCATGGCCGAATCGCGACCCGCACTGACCATCTACAACCAAAACTTTTTCGTGGCGCGCGAACACTTGCCGCTTGATCTGAAGCCGGGTGTCAATCACATCGACTACGCAGGCATCGCCGCGCACGTGGAGCCGGATTCCGTCATTCTGCGCGACCCTGACGGCCGCACGCTTCAGGTACTGGAGCAGAACTATCGCAATGATCCGGTGTCGCAGGAATTCCTGCTTTCTTTTTACGAGGGGAAGACCATCGAATTCCAGATTCAGCCCGGGCAGATCGTGAAGGGCAAAATCATTCGTAGCGGATACGTCCCCAGCTACTCGTATGCAGGCGCTTACCAGCAACAGCCGGCCTACAGCCAGCCCATCATTGAGGTCGATGGCGTGCTGCGCTTCGGATTGCCCGGCCAGCCGATGTTTCCCGCGCTTAGCGGAGACTCGATCCTGAAGCCAACTCTGAGCTGGCTTCTGCAGTCGGATCGGCCCGGTTCTTTCGGCGCGGAGCTTTCCTACGTGAGCGGCGGCATGAACTGGCACGCCGATTACAACCTGGTCGTCGCGGACGGAGCCACGAATCAGACGAACCTGGTGGACCTGGTGGGCTGGATCACCATGCAGAACCAGAGTGGCAAGACGTTTGAGGATGCGCAGATCAAGCTGATGGCCGGTGATGTAAACAAACTGATGGACGCCGGCATGACGAAGTCCAGGGCAGTTGCCGGTGCCATGCGTATGGCCGATGAGCGGGCCGAAGCCGTGGTGCAGGAGAAGTCGTTCGACGAATTCCACCTCTACACGCTGCAACGGCCGACCACGATTCATGATCAGGAAACGAAGCAGGTAGAGTTCGTGAGTGCGAGCGCGATTCACTCGCAGCGCCTCTATGTCTACGATGGTGCGCAACTCGCACAGTATGGTTATTACAATCCCGAGCAGATCCGCCAGGACCCAAGCTATGGCACGCAATCCAATTCCAAAATCTGGGTGATGCAGGAATTCAAGAACTCCGAGGCGAATCATCTCGGCATCGCGCTCCCCAAAGGACGCCTGCGATTCTATCGGCGCGACACCGATGGACACCTGGAATTCGTTGGCGAAAACACGATCGACCACACTCCGAAAGACGAGACGCTACGACTTTACACTGGCAACTCTTTCGACATTGTTGGCGAGCGCAAGCGGACGAACTATCACGTGGAATCAAGCCAGCACTGGATGGACGAGTCTTTCGAAATTCGCGTGCGTAATCACAAGAAGGAAGCCGCCAACGTGCGCGTGGTCGAGCACCTGTACCGCTGCAACAACTGGAAACTCGCGGAGCAGTCGGTGGCGTCGCGCAAGATCGACGCGCAAACCATCGAGTTTCCCATCTCCATCAAACCTGACGGTGAAGCCGTGGTGACCTACACGGTTCACTATTCTTGGTAGAAGGGCGCTGAATATTGGAGGCGTCGTGAGCGCATCTCACACGCACAGAAAAAGAAGCGCCGCGGCATCGATTGCCACAGTCCTTAAGGTGCGCTTCTATCCCGCCCTGTGCGGACGTTCTCAGCGAACTCTGCGGTTAAACGTTTTTTGCTGCGGACGGCTGAAGCAAAGTCCGATCCTCCCACTTCACCTCGCGATGTCGCCGCGCGAATACGCCCCAGACACCAGCAATGACCACGAAGCAGAACACGCTGGCTTCTGGTCCCACGGTGCCGCCCGTCAACCAGTCCTGCCCGTGGAAAACGGGACGCATCAGATGCCCGGGCGCCATGGTGCCGCTATCGGGTACCGAGTAAAGATACGTCTGTCCCCAGTCCCAGAATGCATGAAAGCCGACGGCAAACCACAAATTGCCTGTGCGGTAGACGGTGAAGCAGAAAAACATTCCGATCACTACAACGCCGAGCAGCCCGATCCAGGTTTCGCCGGGATTGCCTACGTGAATGGCGCCGAATCCAATCGACAGCACGAGCGCAGCCGGCCAGAAACCGATTCCGCGGGCCAGCGTTTGCAGCGGATATCCACGAAGCAAAAACTCCTCGAAGAGTCCGACGAGCACGAAGTACACACCCCAGAAGACCGCGAACTTTACTATTCGTATACCATGCAGGGCGAACTGGCCAAACCAGAAGACCTGCGCCACCCGCAGCGCGATCATGAGCGCGGTAATCGCACCCAGACCCCACGCCGCGCCCATGCCAAACGACTTGCCGAAAGCTTTCCGCCAAGGCAGTCCGAACTCGTCGAAGCTACGTCCCTCAAACCGGGCGAAAAGCACCGCCGGCACTACGGCGCCCAACAGCATCGCAAATTCCTGGAACATTTCTCGCCACAGTGCAGCCACGCCTCCCACTGGTTCGGGGAAAAGGGAAGTTCCCAGCCACATCAGGCAATAGGTCGTGATGAAAACAGCGATGAAATAAGCGATTACCCGGGCAACCGCCAACACAGCGGGGTGGTTGGAAAATGTCCCACGAGGAGCTTCTCGCGGGGAGGTCGTCAAAATTTCTGGCGACGGCGGTTGTTCCGGTCGTAGCTGCGGGTCGTCGGGCGGCATCGACGCGGGAGTCGGCGGTTCGTTCATGATGAAGTTCAGCGGGATCTGGCTCCGCCATGGTAAAACACTCGCTCCTCGCTCTTGCGCTGATTTTCTATGTTCGGACCTGTTGGCAGACCACAATGGATCGCCGGAACTCTGCTTCTGATCTTTCTCGCCCAATGCGCTTGGCTCATCAGTCGCAGCCTGCGCAGCGGCGAGATGGATTTAAGGGAATGGTATCGGCTCGATACCGGTCTACGCCGATGGCATCGGCAACCGCTGCCCACAGCCGGCGATGACCCGCACTCCGCGTTTGGTCCCGGCCCGCCGCCGCGCATCCGCGACAACGACGGCTTTGATCCGGATCACTCCGAGCTTTGGTATCTGGTTTCGTCGGCGCCGCTGCTTGTGTGGCCCGGTCGATTCCAGTCAGATTCCCTGCTCTATTGGGGATGGCTCGCGCGTGTTCCGCACCTGGGATTCGGACTGCTTCTCGGAGCTTCGTTGTGGTACGTGGCGCGTCGCCTTTACGGCAACGAAGGGGGATTCATTGCGCTGACGTTGTACTGTTTTTCGCCCGGCATCATCCGCGCCGCTTCGCTCTGGTCAGCCGAACCTGAGACAGGCGCGGCCTGGGGAGCGTTCGGAACGATCTTTACGGGAATCGCGGTGGCTCATACTCTGTATGCGCCGCGCGAAGTCGTTCTCTGGAACTGGCGCCGCACCCTGCTGCTCGGAATTTCGATCGCGCTGGCGGTGGGATCGCAGTTTTCCCTCGTGATCCTTGTGCCCATCGCGCTTGCGTTCATGTTGTACCTGGCTCCGACGCGGAGGGGAGCGGCCGTCATCATTTGGAGCGCTGCCTGCCTGGTGGCGCTATTTATTGTCTTTGCGGCGTACTTCTTTCATCCTGCCGCGTTCTGGGAGGGGCTGCGTCACGCAACCTGGCTCGGAATCACTCCGCAAACCTTCACGATGCCGGGGGCGTACCGTGAGTTATTCGCCGTTCTCGGACTGAACAGTCCCGCTCTCATTCTCGCCTTGCCCGTTGCGCTTGTGGCGTATCTCGCGTGGCCACGTGCTCGATACTTCGGCAATACGGCACCGCTGCTGGTCGGCCTTGTGTGTCTCCTACTCGGCTTCGCGGCGCCGCACTACCAGGGTCTGGGATTTCAGCTGATTGCTGTACCGTTTCTTTTTGTCTTCGTGGCTGGTATCTGTGCAGACCTGCTGGAGACAAAACACCGGTCCGTCGCGATGGCCTGCGTGTTCGGATTGCTGCTTGCTTACTGCGCGCGGAGCCTGATTGAACTGAGTCGCGCTGCCCGCCACTAAGCGCAAGGCACCCGATCGAGATCGTTTCTTCCAGAGAGATCTCTGAGTGAACGTTCATCGCTATGCATCGCTAAGTCTCATCTTCTAAGGAAGATGACTGTCATAACGTGGGAAGAATAAATCCTGGTTACTTTGATTACCCGGCTGGATTGAAAGCGGAAGAACGAAATTCCCGTCGGCAACATCTAATGAGTAAGGGGAGGTGCCATGCAGCCTGACCTGGAGTATCATCGCCCAATGCGGCGCGGGATCGCGGTTTGCGCGATTTTAGTGTTTTCGTTCTTGTCGATTTGTGCGGCAGCTCAGGTTAATGGCGTTCCGCCCTCGGTGACTTCCTATGGATTTGGCGGTCAACCCGGTTTTCATGGAGTTCCGCCAAGCGTGACTTCGCTCGGTCCGCGTGGCGTGACCCCGATGCGTCCAGTACATCCTCGTCCAGTGCAGCCGCAAGGCGGTGTACATCATCATGGTCACGGACATCGCCATGATGGCGGGCAAGCGAATGCTTATCCGGTCTACGTTCCTTATTACGTCCCGTACGATCCGATGGACTATGCAGACCCCGGGCCGGACCAAACGGCGGCAGATCAGCAAGAAGGCCCCGATCAGTATGAAGGCGGCCCGACGATCTTCGATCGGCGCGGTTCCGGAGCACGTGCGGAGAATGATTACGCGCCCCTGCAAGCGCCCGCTCCGCGCCCGCCTGCTCCTGTCGCACGGATGAAGGCAGCGGATACCGTAGCTGCCGGTGAGAAGGAGAGCATGCAACCGAGCGCTCCGCCAAGCCAGCCTGAGCCGGCCATTGCTGTGCAGCCGTCGACGACTTTGATTTTCAAGGATGGCCACAAACAAGAAGTCAGCAACTACGCAATCGTGGGCGGCAACCTGTATGACCTCACACCGGGGCGGCGCCAGAAGGTAGCCCTTGCTGATCTAGATCTAGATGCCACGCAAAAGATCAACGACGATCAGGGGAACGATTTTAAGTTACCGCAACTGCCTGGGAACTGATTTCGTCATGAGAAGCGCCCCACGTGCGTCGATGCTCGCAGTCCTGCTGCTGGGATTCGGGTGGACGCAACCGGGGAACGCGCAGATGCGCATAGCGGCATCTCCAAGTGTCGGCTCGCCGTCGCACATGCGCGGGGCCCGGGGCTTTCTGGTGGGATCGCCATTCTGGTTGGATTCCTATCCAGCACCTTACAGCACGCCCTCCGTGATCGTGGTGCAAACACCAGCGTCGCCCGCAGAGCGCGTTCCCAAAATTGAGGAAGAACCAAAATCGGCTGCCCCCCTCATGATCGAGTGGCAAGGAGACCGCTACGTGCGGCGTTCGGAAACGTCTCCGATTGCATCGCGGGCCGCTCAACCTGATTACATCGCTGATGCCAAGACACAGAGTGTTCGCGCAAGCAGCGATGGTGCAACACCGCGAACAGAACTCCCTTCGACTATTTTCATCTTCCGCGACGGACATCACGAAGAGTCCAATGATTACTCCATCATCTCGGGAGTGATCTACGCGCGCGGCGACTACTGGACCACCGGATCGTGGTCCAAGCAGATCAAACTCTCCCAACTGGATCTGTGCTCCACCTTCCGGGCAAATCAAGAACGCGGGGTCACGTTCCGACTGCCGGCCGGTCCCAATGAAGTCATCACCCGGCCGTAGTCGGTAGCGCTGGCATGCTGCCGGTAGCGTGCGTCGTCGAATTCGCATTTGACCGCAGCGCACAAGGCTCCTATCAGCAATCGCGCTCGAGTCGGCCAGACGGCGACCGCCGCACATTCCCCCGAACCCCTCCACCGGCCAGCCGCATCCATACCCCTGCATGAAGCCTCCCTGCGATGAAGCTTCGATCCGATCCGCATCGGCCGATTCGCCTTGCGCTCCGCAATCGGGTCCATGGATCCTCGCCGCCGTCATCCTGGCCAGCAGCATGGCCTTTATCGACGGCACGGTGGTGAATGTTGGGTTGCCGGCCTTGCAAGCCGGCTTTCACGCCACCCTGGTGGATGTGCAGTGGGTGGTAGAGGCTTACGGCCTGTTTCTTGGTGCGCTCATTTTGGTAGGCGGGTCTGCCGGAGACATTTTCGGCCGCCGTCGTGTGTTTCTCATCGGCGTCCTGATCTTTGCCGCCGCTTCTGCGGCATGCGGTATGGCCCAAAGCATCCAGCAACTGATCGCGGCCCGTGCGATCCAGGGAATCGGGGCGGCGTTGCTCACGCCTGGCAGCCTTGCCATCATCAGCGTGTCATTTCCCGAGAGCGACCGGGGCGCTGCGATCGGCACCTGGTCCGGATTCACCGCTATGACCATGGCGCTCGGCCCCGTCCTTGGCGGATGGCTGATCGAACACGCATCCTGGCGCTGGATCTTCTTCATCAATTTGCCATTGGCGGCCGCAGTGATCGTCATTTCGCTCCTGCACGTGCCGGAAAGCCGCAGCTCGTCGGCGAAGCGGCTCGACCTTCTCGGAGCGTCGCTTGTCACGATCGGCCTTGGCGGGCTCGTCTACGGGCTCATCGAGTCTCCGCGCCTGGGGTGGGCCAACCCCAAAATTTTCTTCAACTTGATCGTCGCGCTGACTTGCCTGGCGTGCTTTCCGTTTGTAGAGCACAAAGGGTCGTCGCCCATGGTTCCGATGAAGCTGTTCGCGTCACGCAAATTTACAGGTGCCAATCTACTTACATTGTTCCTTTATTCAGCCTTGGGAATCTTTTTCTTCGTCTTTCCGATGAACCTGATCCAGGTGCAACGTTATTCGGCCACCGCTGCCGGCGCAGCCGCGCTTCCATCGATCTTGCTGATCTTCACGCTTTCCCGGTGGTCTGGAGGTCTCGTCACACGCTACGGTTCGAAGCTTCCCTTACTAGTGGGTCCACTGATCGCCGGCGCAGGATTCTTGCTCTTCGCGGTCGCGGGCGTCGGAGGCAGCTATTGGACGACCTTCTTTCCGGCGTTCGTCGTTCTGGGATTTGGTATGGCCGTGAGCGTTGCGCCATTGACCACAATCGTGATGACGGCCGTCGATCGCGACTACTCCGGCACCGCTTCCGGCGTTAACAATGCGGTGGCTCGTGTGGCAGGACTGCTTGCGATTGCGGTGTGTGGAGTCGTGATGGTCAGCGCGTTCGCAAGTCACCTGGAGCGCGAACTTGCAGACTTACACGTGCCCGCAGACGTTCGTGCGAAGGTACAAGCGGAGCGGACCAAGTTTGCCGCGATCGATGTGCCCGAAACCGACCCCGACATCGCCGATAAAGCTAAGGCGGCCGTTACCGATTCATTCCTATACGCTTTTCGTATCGTAGCCCTCTGCTGTGCCGCACTGGCAGGGGCCAGCGCCATGACAGCTCTGCTCACAATTGATGGCAAGAATCCGGCGTCCTCGAGCCCTACTCGTTAACCGATCAGTAACCAGCAACCAGGCCCAGGCAGGCCCGTTTCGTGGTATAATTATTTTTGATTCGATATCGGTTAACACCCTATAAATGCAAGGCTTTACACGAACCTCGAGCATGTCGAAATGATTCGAGGCCGACGCCCCAGGTTCGCGTCCAAAATCGACCAAGCTGAAGGCTAAGAGCTGACGGCTGAAAGCTGATTCCTCATGGCAGACGACCAGAATCCAGAACTTCCATTGACCCCGCCGCCCGGCGGTGACGGCGGCGGTTCGCCCGGCGCCCTGAACATTCAACCCGTCAACATCGAAGACGAGATGCGTCGGTCGTATCTCGACTATTCGATGTCGGTGATCATCGGCCGCGCTCTCCCCGACGTGCGCGACGGATTGAAGCCGGTACATCGGCGCATCCTCTACACGATGCAGCAGATGGGCCTTGCGCCCAATCGCGCCACGCGCAAGTGCGCGCGCATCGTCGGTGACGTGATGGGCAAATACCATCCGCACGGCAATCTTGCCGTCTATGACGCGCTCGTGCGCCTTGCGCAGACGTGGAGCATGCGTTATCCGCTGGTATTTGGACAAGGTAACTTCGGCTCAGTCGACGGTGATCCTCCGGCGGCCGACCGCTATACGGAAGCAAAGCTCGCGCAAGTCGCCACGTCGCTGCTGGAAGATCTCGACAAAGAGACGGTCGACTTCCGCCCCAACTACGACGACAGCGAAGTCGAACCTGAAGTTCTGCCGGCGCGCGTACCCAATTTGCTTGTGAACGGCTCCGATGGAATTGCCGTCGGCATGGCCACCAAGATTCCGCCGCACAATCTAACCGAGATCGTCGACGCTACCATTACGCTGGTGAACAATCCGCACGCGACGCTGGCCGAAGTTCTCAAGTTCGTCCAAGGGCCAGATTTTCCGACCGCGGGAATCATTCACGGTCGGGCCGGAATCGTCGACGCGTACAAGACTGGACGCGGCCGATTCATGATGCGATCCCGCGCTGCCATCGAAAGTCTGACGAAAGACAAGCAGGCCATCGTCGTCACCGAGATTCCATTCCAGGTGAACAAAGCTCGCCTGGTGGCGCGCATTGCCGAGCTCGTAAACGATAAGGTGATCGACGATATCTCAGACATCCGCGACGAAAGCGATCGCGATGGTATGCGCATCGTCATCGAGCTCAAGCGAGGCGCGGAGCCGCAAATCATCTTGAACCAGCTTTTCAAGCACACCGAGATGCAGCAGGGCTTCAGCATGATCCTGCTCGCCATTGCACACGGGCAACCTCGCGAGATGGGCCTAATTCAGGCTCTGCAATACTTCATCGACCACCGTGTCGATGTTGTTCGTCGCCGCACCGCCTACCTCCTGGCCAAGGCGCAAGACCGCGAGCATATCCTCGAAGGCTACCTGACCGCGCTCGATCACCTCGACAATGTGATCACTATTATCCGTGCCAGCGCGAACCGCGCCGATGCCCGCGAGAACCTGGTCGCTTACTTCGGCGGCAAGAAGATCGACATCAACACCACTGGCCGTGCGCCGAAGCTCGATCCCGAGAAGCCGTTCACTGCGAAGCAGGCTGATGCCATCCTCGAGTTGCAACTGCATCGCCTGACGAAGCTCTCGATCGATGAAATCTCGAACGAACTGAAAGAAGTGCGCGAGCGCATTACCGAGTATCAATCCATCCTTGGCTCAGAGAAGAAGTTGCGCAGCGTCATCATCAAGGAACTCGAAGAGGTCAAGAAACAATACGGCGACGCCCGCAAGACCGTGATCGAAGATGAAGCTGCCGAAATCCATCTTGAAGACCTCATCGCCGACGAGCAGGTGGCCGTCACGGTGAGCCATTCCGGCTACCTGAAACGCACGCCCATCTCGACCTACCGCATGCAGCGTCGTGGCGGCACGGGTCGTACCGGTATGAAGACGCGCGACGAGGATTTCGTCGAGCAACTCTTCATCGCCTCGACCCACGCATACATCCTGATCTTCACCAGCGCCGGTCGGGTCTACTGGCTGAAGGTCTACGAGATCCCCGATGTGGGGCCTGCCGGCAAGGGCAAACACATCGGCAATCTAATCTCGCTGCAAGCCGGTGAAACCATTCGGACCATGCTGGCGGTTCGCGATCTGGAGGAAGAAGGCAAGTACGTCTTCTTCGTAACCCGCAACGGCACTGTGAAGAAGACCGAACTCAAGGACTTCTGCAACGTGATGTCGCGCGGCATCATCGCCATTAATATCGAGCAGGGAGACGAACTGGTCGCGGCGACCCTCACCGACGGGAAACAAATTATCTTCCTCGCGTCCCACGAAGGTCAGGCCGTGCGCTTCGAGGAAGGGGATGTTCGTTCGATGGGTCGTAATGCCACCGGCGTGCGTGGCATGAATCTCGCCGACAAGGACTACATCGTGGGGATGGCTACCACGCCGGAACCGGGAACACCCGCCGCGGTTGCGGCAGCGAAGGGTATCGTCCCGGCGGCGGGCACAGCCGCCACCTCCGAGAGTGTTCCTGCGGAAGAAGTGGCCGATCTTGTTCCCGTGAAGGGTTCTCTGATCCTTTCCGTCACTGAGAACGGGTACGGCAAACGCACGCCCGCGGATGAGTACCGACTCACCAACCGCGGCGGCAAAGGCGTCATCAACGTAAAGACCACCGAACGCAATGGCAAAGTGTCGACCATCGCGCAGGTTTCCGAAGACTCGCAGGTCATGCTGATCAGCCAGTACGGCAAGATCATTCGCATGGATTCGAAAACCATCCGCGAGTCCGGACGATCTGCACAAGGCGTGCGGCTCCTGCATCTGGAGCCAGGCGACCGCGTGGCTGCGGCCGTCGTGATCCCGCCGGATGAGGCTCCGAGCGGCAACGGCTCGCTGATTCAGTAAGCCGGAATTTAAGGGCAGCCGCACGCGGCTGCCCTTGCTTTTTTTCTGGCTCTCTCCTCCGATCTCGTTGCGTTGCAAAGCGCAAAAGCTTCCACGCCGCACTCTTGTCGGGACAACGAACCCAGCATTCTTTGCTACACTCGTTCGATTTTTCCAGGAGTCTTCAGATGTTTCCCAAGTTCCCCTTCGCGGGCATGCGTTCGATCCCCTCGTGCCTCGCGTTGCTTCTTGCGTTTTTTTTGTCCGGGTGTGGCGGATCAAGCAACTCGAATCCACCACCACCACCTCCCCCGCCACCGGCTTCCAATAGTCCGTTCTGGGCGCAGTGGGCATCGACGGCGCAGCATTCTGGTGCTGTCAGCGTCGCCGCGCAGGGGCTAAATAAGCAGCTCGCCGACATCGTGTACGACCCGTTCGTAATCCAGGAGCAAGCGGAGTTTGGAGGCGACCTGGTGGCGCACTACCAGGCCACGCTTACCGATGGTGACGACTTCTACATGGAGAGTAAGAGCGGAACCTATCCGTCGTGCAGCCCGGCCGGCGATTGGCAGAATGGGACAGCCTGCGGGCCAAATGCCTGGGACCGGTTGACGTGGAACGTAACGCGGTACACGTGGGAGAGCGGAAAAGCTGTATTGATCTGGAAATTCGCATCCGATTGGAAGCCGGAACCGAACGCCACTACGGGACTGGGCGGTTGGGAGCCGGTGTTTCATCCCGTGCTGGCAAATGGTTTTTTGTACGTACCCGGTGCCGGAGGGACCGTGTTCAAGGTAGACAAGGACTCGGGAAAGTCGGCGAAGCAAATCGATCCATTGGCGGGGATAGTGATCGACAAGGCGCACACTTACGTTTCGGGGCCTCTCTCGGCGGATGCGAACGGGAATGTGTATTACAACGTACTGGCCCTGGCTGATCCCGCGACCGCTGATCCGTGGGTCGGGGCCGATGCGGTGGGCGCGTGGCTGGTCAAGATTTCGACTTCTGATGCAGCCAGTGTCGCGACCTACGCGTCCCTGATTCCGAATGCTCCGCCGGCGGGTTCTGCGAACTGTGCTGGAACGTTTTTCAATCTTGTCCCCAGGCCGCCGTTTCCCTGGCCGCCAACGCCAACGTCGGTTCCTCCGACTCAGGCGTGCGGTTCCCAACGACCGGGAGTGAATGTAGCTCCGGCGATTGCAGCGGATGGAACGATCTATGCGGTAAGTCGCGCGCACTTCGATGCCATGGTGGTGTACATGATTGCCGTAAATTCCGATCTCACTCCCAAGTGGCAGAAGTCTCTGGAGAACCTGCTGCAGGATGGATGCGGGGTGCTATTGCCGATCGCCATCGGGAACACGACTCCGAATAGCTGCGCGGCGGGTACCCCGGCTGGCGTGGACCCGACGACGAATGCGTTCGGCTCAGGCCGGCTGATTGATGAGGCTTCGTCCACACCCACTGTGCTCCCGGATGGAGCGGTGCTCTTCGGGACGGCAGATCGTTACAACTTCGCACGCGGACATTTGTTCAAGATCGATGCCAATGGGAACCTTGTCGGAACGTACCCATTTGGATGGGACACAACCCCGGCCGTGTACGTGCACGGTAGCAGCTACTCGATCGTGATCAAAGACAACCACTACCAGGCGACGGCGTACTGCGGAGCCATGGGTGACCCGGTATGCGCGCCGCGAGAGGACGGACCGTACTTCATCACGCAACTGGATGCGAACCTGAATGTGGAGTGGCAATTTCAAAGTACGACGATTGACGCCAATCATCAGAATGGGTACGAATGGTGCGTCAACGCTCCAGCAATTGATTCCAACGGAGTGGTGTATGCGAACAGCGAAGACGGGAACGTGTACGCGATTGCGCAGGGGAATACCGGAATTTTCAGCACTCCTAAACAGAAGATGTTCCTGAAGCTGGCTCTGGGAGCGGCGTACACGCCACTTTCTATCGGAGCCGATGGAAAGTTATATGTTCAGAATGATGGACACTTATTCGTGGTGGGCAACTAAAAAAGGCAGACCTGGTTTGCACGCTGTAACCTCTGTTCCGTCACTTCCGTAATCTCCTCGAAATAATATCGGAGGAACTACTCTCTAGGCCGGGGGATTCATCCGGCATGATCAAGAAAATCAGCGGTATGCTCGCAGTTCTTGCGGTGGGGGGACTGATCGTCGGTTCCGCTGCTGCCCAATCTGCCACCGACAACACCTCTGGCGCGGGACCAGGGGTAGTGGATCCGGGCCATCCGCGCGTGAACCAAGTCAACCGGCGTGAAGCCAATCAGCAGAAGCGCATCGGCAACGGCGTGGCCAACGGCACGCTGACCTCGAAGCAGGCAACGCATTTGGAGAAGCGGGAGACGGCGGTGCAGAACCGCGAAGCGGCCGACATGGCAAAGCACAACGGCCACCTGACCAAGGCCGAACAGCGCGGGATCAACCGTCAGCAGAACCGTATCAGCCGCAGCATTGCGCGGGACAAGGCCATCACCAAGTCCAAAAATCAATAATACGGAATTGCGCAGCGTAAGGATGGCCGCAGACCTCTGCGGCTTTTCTTATTTTTGGTCCTTGGTCTGTAGTTGTTGGTCGTTGGCTAATACCGGATTCACCCGCGAGTGCCGACGCCAAACGACTAACGACTAACGACTGGTGTCAACGCACCAGCTTCGCCAATGCAACACGCAGGTCGTCGGGCTTGAACCCGAACGGGCCAGGCTTGCTCTTGTAGGCTACGCGGCCACCTTTGTCGATCAGATAGAGGCGGTCAGGCCATCCGGTATAAGCACGCTCAGTTGAGTTGCCGAACTCGTCCAGAACTGCGGGGAACTTAATCCCGAGCTTGCGCACGCATGAACCCGCGACCAGGGCACGCTCTTCTTCGTTCTTCGGGCTGGCGAACACCACTTTATCTTTGATGTTGCTTTGCATCTGCCAAACGTCGCTGGGATGCGCTTCCAGAATGTAGACCACAAGAAATGCGACTTTGCCCTGGTAGTCGTCATACAGCTTGTTGAGAGCGGGAACCTCCCGCCGGAAGGGCGGTCAAGTGTAGCTGCCAAAGACTAGAACCACCGGTTGGTTCGCGGTGAGGGCAGAGAGTTGAACGCGGTCGCTCTTGTCCAGTTTAAGCAGTGAGAAGTCGGGGGCGATGTCACCGGCACGTAGGTCGCCAGCGCGTTCGTGCGTCCAGAGAGTTTCGAACGGAAGCGTCAGGAACACAGCCGGGCCCGGCATGTGTGACATGACCCGGGCGAAGGTCTCCGGTGGCTGCCGCATGGCCCAAACGACATAACTTGCGTAGGCGGCATAAAAGAGCAGGGCGACTACGCACACACGGATCGCCCATTTCTTGTGTGATGAACCGATCCCCATTGGGCGGAGATAGTACCGCATCGCGTATGCAGAGGCTCTAGTAGTTTTGGATTAGGGCGAAGCGGTAGTTGGGGTCGTTGGCGTAGGCATTGTTTGCAATGAGTTTGATGAGCGCACCATTAATAAGAAGAACCGAGCACCCGATGAGTATCAGGTGCCCGGTCGCGGGCGAGGGCGCTCGCGCTGCCTACCAATTACTCCTTGCCGTCTTCCACGATGGTATGTATCGCGGAGTCTTTGGCGACTTCCGGAACGGCGACCGGCTGAATTTTCACGCTCGCGAGGATCTGCTCCATACGGCCGAAGACCAGCGAACGGTTCACAGGCTTCAGTCCGGCCACGCTGTCGTCGACCGTTCCCAGGCCCATGCTGAATTCGTAGCAGTTCCCGTTCTCGTATCGATGGAAGTATTTCATGTGCGATTCCTGTTTGTCGTTTCCGCCCAGGTCTTCCACCATCGCATAGTCATTCCCTGAGATGTTTACCTTGGAGACGGCTTGCGGTTCGTTTTCCGAATGAGCGCTCTTCGGAAACGCAAACATTTCACACTGTTCTAGCGACAAGCCAGAGTTCACGCTGACGCCGAAGAAGGCAGAAGTGAAGTCGGTTCCGGGATACGAGCTACGCGGCACTTGGATCGCTGCAACCGTGGTCCCACCGGGCAGGACGAAGTCCGTTTTTGCAGGCTCAAGTCCGGTAATCTCCGCTTGTGTCTGGCTCCCAGTCTTCAGCACATAGCTCTTCGGGTACTTGAACGAGACGCCGTAAGCGGGTTCAGTGTAGGTCGCCATTGGAGCCTTACGCTGTACCCGCTTCTTCGCTGGTAGCGGCGGGGCGGCCGGCGCCTGTACCGCGGATACGACCGGCGCGGTTACGGAGCTCAATGATGGCTGGTTGGTGGAGCTTGGTTGTTCGATGTTGGCTGCGCTCTTTGACGATCCCTTCGAGCAGCCATTGGTGATGAGCAGGAACACTCCCGACAGAGCAGTGACGGCCAGCAGGCCGGCGCCGAACAGAGTCTTCTCTTTCGAAAGAGAGCTCTTTCCTTGGTTTGTCGAAGCTTTGTTTGGATCTTGCAGACGGTTGTTGTTCAACTGCAGTTCAGTGAAGTTTGCCATAGTGGCCTCCCGATGCTGGTTCCCCAGTCGACGGGACAGGTGGCACGACTGCCGCCAAGGTGGCCGGCGTTGATACAAGGGGAGTTGTGGGAAGGATGAACGCCTTGAGGCGTGGCCGGACACACACGCCGTGTTGGCAGAAACACGGCTGGCCCTGAGTCGAGGGGAGAGATCGTCCCTGATGAGTGCTCTTACCCCCACTTATGTGCGGCGCAAGCATCTGGCGTCCCTGCGCGAGTGCGCAAGTTGATTACGGCAGCGCCAGGGGCTTCTCTTTTTCTGGCTTGGGCAGCTTGCTCTCCGCAATGACACTGCGAATTTGTGCGATGCGGCGTTCGAGGCTCTCTTTGGCTTCCTTCGGCGAGTTCGGCATGTTGTCGCCGAGGATGATGTAGGTCTGCAGTAGTCGAATGGAGGCTTCTCCCGAGTAGCCTGCTTCCATGGCAAGCTTTACGCCTTCCCGATCGGCGGCCAGTTCTCCTTCACGGCCATAGCCGGGCAAAAAAGGATCGACCTTGAGTTTTTCAGCAGTAGCGGGAGTCAGGTGCTGTTCGGCGAGAACCTTCCTGAGGCGTTCGAGACCTTGATTCAGGTCAATATGCTCGACTTCAGACCAAGAACCATGGCGAGTTGGTCTTCACTATCCATATAGGCGAGGATGCCGGCTTCCACGAAAATCTGTCCGCCCGGCAAGCCCACTGCACTTCGGAAAGAGGGACTCGGGTCGAAGCGAAATCGATACGGAATTTTGCGCTGCGCATGCGCGGCCACGCGGTCTCCGATCGATTGCAGGTATTCGTCGAGTTTCCTGGTCTGCGGAGTCGGCTGCATGCCTTCCTGGGCGATGAAATCGTCGGCGAGTACCTGACCGAGGCGGATTTCGTCGGCGTCAGTAATCGTCGGATTCGTTTGGATCTGCAGGGGCGCGACCAGCAGGTAGAGGGCGAGGCCGATGATTGGACGCATAGGAAGTCCATGGATGGACGGCAAGTCATGAGTTCGGTGAGCGGCGTGTTCGCACGGGGTAGGATTTTGAGTTGACGGGATAGATCGGGCCTTTCCTGACAACAACCATTTTGCCTTGTTACCAATCGGATGTTCTAACGTCTACCTCACTTGTGCCATCACCGTGAAGGAGTTTCCTCATGCGTTTGTTTCTGGTTCTCGCAATTCTTCTTTCGACTCTGTCGTTTGGCCAACCGGCTAGCCCTGATCCTGATGGCGGCATGCCGGATCTGGACAAGTTCTCTCCCGCACAGGCTGACAAGTCGCTGGATCCCTGCAGCGATTTTTTCCAGTACGCGTGCGGTAAGTGGTTGAAGGCGAATCCTATTCCGTCGGATCAAGCAGGCTGGGGAACGTTCAACAAGCTGGCCATCTGGAACGTGGCGGCGATTCACAAAACGCTTGAGCAAGCGTCAGCACCTTCCGCAAGTCGCACTCCGGCTGATCAGAAAGCGGGCGACCACTACGCTTCCTGCATGGATGAAGCGGCCATCAACAAAGCAGGCATCACGCCCTTGAAGCCGGCGCTCGATCAGATCGCGGCCCTGAAAGACAAATCGCAACTTCCGGCACTGGTGGCGAGCCTGCAGCAGATCGTGCGTCCGGCCAACCTGAATTTCATCGATGCGCAGTACCAAGGAATTCTATTCGGGATCTACAACAGCCCGGATTTTGACGATGCCCGAGTGAACATTGGAACCCTGGATCAGTCGGGCATGAACATGCCGTCGCGCGAGTTCTATCTGAACGACGACGAGAAGTCGAAAGAAATTCGTGACAAGTACGTCAAGCACGTAGCCCATATGCTCGAGTTGAGCGGCGAGTCCAAGGAGCAGGCAGCCTCCGACGCGTCGGCGATCCTGTCGATGGAGACTGCTCTGGCCAAGGCGGCAATGGACATCGTCGTGCGGCGGGATCCGAAGAATGTAAACCACAAGATGACAACCGCGGAAGTGCAGACGCTGACCCCGTCGTTCCAATGGAGCAAGTACTTCGGCGCACTGCAGGCGCAGGTAGCGAAGCAATACCTGGTCACATCGCCGGACTTCTTCCGCGGGATGGATAAGCTGATCGCGTCCGAACCGGTGGAGCATTGGCGTGGTTATCTGCGCTACTCGCTGCTGCACCTGTCGGCAAATTCCTTATCGCAACCCTTCGTGGAAGAAAACTTCGATTTCTACGGGCGTACTTTGTCGGGTACGAAGGAGATTCAGCCCCGCTGGCGGCGCTGCTCGGCCTACGCCGACATCGATCTGGGTGACGCCATGGGGCAGGCATACGTGGCACGATACTTCTCGCCCGAGAGCAAGGAACGCATGCTGCTGATGGTGAAGACCATCAAAGGCGCTTTGAGCGCGGACGTTGACGCGGCCGACTGGATGTCGCCGGACACGAAGAAGAAAGCGCACATCAAGCTGGAGGCGCAAGTGGATAAGATCGCTTATCCGGATCGTTGGCAGGATTACTCTTCGGTTGACATCAAACGCAACGACTACCTTGGCAACATGCAACGTGCGAGCCGGTTCGAACTGCAACGTCGCCTTGGCGAGATTGGCAAGCCGGTAGACCGCTATCACTGGGGAATGACACCGCCAACCGTCAACGCGTACGAAGATGCTCAGACCAATACGATCAACTTCCCGGCAGGCATTCTGCAGCCGCCGTTTTTCGATGCCAAGCTGGGCGATGCGGTGAACTATGGTGCCATCGGGGCGGTCATTGGCCACGAGATCATCCACGGCTACGACGATCAGGGACGAAAATTCGATGCCGATGGCAATCTGCGCGATTGGTGGACGCCGAAGGATTCAGCGGCCTACGACGAGCGCGACAGCTGTATCGCTGACGAGTACACGCAAGACGTACCGGAAGCCGGCGTGAAACAGAACGGCAAGCTCTCCTTGGGCGAGGACACGGCCGACAATGGCGGAGTTCACATTGCGTTGTCGGGACTTCAAAGCGCATTGAAGGCCCAGGGTAAAGAGCTAGATTCACCAACTGAGGGAGGCGTCACGGAACTGCAGACTTTCTTTCTTGCTTACGCGAATGTGTGGTGTGGCGAGAATCGACCCGAGGCGGCCCGCACAGCGGTGCTCACCCAAGGGCACTCTCTGAATCGCTATCGCGTCAACAACGTGGTGGGAAACGTGGCGGACTTCGCGCATGCGTTCGGTTGCAAGGCCGGACAACCAATGGCGCGCGCTAACGCGTGTCGCGTCTGGTGACGCATATATTAGGTCCTTCACCGCATGATTTAAAGATTTGAACACACGTGATGTAAGGCTAAGATTTACACCGTTTTTAGATTGGCGTCTCCGCAACGGTGATAAACATTCGCTCAATGCCCGGTGGTTCAGCCCTCCCCCGCTCCCCCGCGATTCGTCGCGGGGGAGTTCTGCTTACAGCCTGAATCTCTAAGGTGACGCCGCGCCGGATTTCTCTGGCAGATTCTGTGAAGGGATCGGGTTGCCTGGGCGCTCCTCATCCCAGATGGCGGACGCGATCCACCAGCGCTTTCCATCCCAGAAAGCCTCGATGCTATTGATGCCGCGCGCGATGACGGGACTGTCTGCCTTGACTCGGCTCTCATAGGTGCTGGCGATGTGCACGATGTTGCCGAAGCGCTCGGTGTTGCGGTGGATTTCCGTTTCGTAGAAGCCGTCTCGCTTCAGTCCTTTATCGGAGGCATCCACAAATTGCTGGTGAGTCATGGTGTGGGCGACGGGCTTGCCATCTTTGCCGACCGACATCGAGACGAAGCGAATGTCGGGAATGTACAACGTGCGATCGCGCGACCACTGACGCGGCTGACCGGCGGGTCCGGAAATCACTTCATAGTAAGCCTTCATCATGCCATCGAGAGAACTGACGTCCTCAAGGCGTGGTTCGATTGTGGGTACGTCAACGTGGACCTGATCGGCGGTTTGAGTGAGGGCTACGCTTGTTGAAAGTGTCAATGCAACGAATGTAGTGGCGACTGCCAAGCTGAGTAGTTTCATTAGAGCTCCGAAACTCGCAGAGGTCGATTCCGATAGGGCGCCGCCATTGTCTTACGCCTGGCCGGAAGTTGTCGACCTTTCGATCGTCGAATGTTGGTGGGAATTGCGCGCAATCTTGTCATTTGAGATGTGCCAGCGGGGCAAGTTGCGCTTTGGTCGCCTTCAGGTAGTCGGCTGGGATTAGCAGGATCTGCAGTCCACGCACGCCCGCGGAAATCGAAATCGTGTCGAACATTTCAATCGTATCGTCTGCATAAACGGGATAATCTTTCTTGCCGGCGAGCGCAGTAACGCCACCACGAATGTAGCCGGTGAGATTCTGCAGCTCTTTTACCGGAACGAGCTGTATCTTTCGTTCCCCAGCTGCGCTGGCTAGTGCCTTCAGGTCCAGTTCGGCGTTTCCGGGAATCACCGCCATGCAGACGCCATTGCGGTCCCCTCGCGCCACCAGCGTTTTGAAAACCTGCTCCGCAGGCAGGCCGATCTCTCCGGCCACAGTTTCAGCAGCGAGGTCATCGGGGTCGACTTCGTATTCCCGCAACTGGTAACGGATGCCCAACTGGTCGAGCAGACGGGCCGCGTTGGTCTTGGCAGGCACTTTCGGCATTCTATGATGAGTTGTCCTTTGGCGTTTTCAGGTGATGAGCACGATAGTCCTCAATGAGACATTCCGCCTCATTTGCGCGCCAGGCATTGGGCCCTTATAGTCTTTCTTCATCAGTGAAGAGAGGCTGCCTATGAGAATGCTGCTTCATTGGCTGTTGAGCGCGGTAGCACTATGGATTGTTTCGCGGCTCGTGCCCGGTTTTTCTGTCGGCGGGCCGGTGGCAGCGCTGATCGCAGCGGTGGTGATTGGGTTCGTCAACGCTACGTTGGGACTGTTTCTCAAGATCATCACTTTCCCGCTGACCTTGCTGACGCTGGGTTTGTTCTGGCTGATTATCAATGCTGTGGTCATCAAACTGGCGGCCGTAATCGTACCCGGCTTTCACGTAGAGACCTTCGCCGCGGCATTCTGGGGAGCCATTGTGCTGAGCCTGGTGAATATGGCGTTGAAGTGGCTGGTGATGCCGGAGCGGACGTAGAACTGTCAGGATGTCGTGCCGACTGAATCTTCGAGGCGGGATTTTCTTTCGCCCTTTCGGGGCTTCAACGTTTTCTTTCGCCGTGTCGCGGCTAACATTGGGCGACTTCTCGACGATCTTTATCGGTTGGGCTATGCCTGGCTGCATTCGAACCCGCCAACTTGCCGTTCACCGCCTCGGCTTGCTGATAAGGGTACGAACGCTGGCCGGAACTTACCGCTTCAACAACGCCTCCAACGCTTTCCGCAAATCCGAGCACTGGAATGGGTATCCGCTGGTCACCAGGCGGGCAGGTTCCACGCGTTGGCTGGCGAGCAACACTTCCTCGCCCATCTGGCCGAACAGAGTTTGGATTGCGAATGCCGGCAGCGGAAAAATCGCTGGACGCGACAACACCGACGCGAGCGTTTCGGTGAAGTCCGTGTTCTGCACCGGGCGGGGTGCCACCATGTTCACGGCTCCCTGCAACAAATCGTTCTTCAGGATATGGTGGACCGCGCCGGTCCAGTCCTGGATATGAATCCAACTCATCCACTGGCGGCCTGAAGCTAATCTTCCACCCAAGCCCATTCGAAACGGCGGCAGCATCTTTTTCAGGGCGCCGCCTTCGGCGCTGAGGACGATCCCGGTGCGAATATGGATGGTGCGGATTCCGGCATCCACCGCCGGCTGCGTGGCTGCCTCCCACTCGCGGCATACGTCGGCGAGAAAGCCCGCTCCAGCCGGGCTCTTTTCATTCAAGACGTCATCGCCCCGGTCTCCGTAGAACCCGATGGCCGAAGCTGAAATCAACACTCGCGGCCGCTTCGCCGCTTTCACCAAGGCATGGACCAATGTGCGCGTTCCGGCCACGCGGCTCTCGCGAATTTTCGTTTTCTTCGCGGCGCTCCACCGCGTCGCCACGCTTTCTCCCGCTAGATGCACAACGGCATCGAAGCCCGAGGCCGCTTCCGGCAACAAAGGCTGCGCGGAATCCCATCGAATTTCATCCTTGCCCGAGGCTTGCCCCCGAACCAGCCGCGTGACCTCATATCCGCGGGCTTTCAGCGTCGGCACGAGTGCACTCCCCAGCAGCCCGGATGCTCCCGTCACCAGAACTCGGCCCGAATCGTAAGCCATGGTCGCCAATGTAGCAGAGCAAGTGTCGTATGTAGATTGCTTTCTGCGCCTGCTCCTGGGCGCAAATCGCTGCTTTTCTCCGGACCAGAATCCTTCGAAAGTCCTTTGCCCGGGCGGACTCCCGAGGCTTTTGAGACACACCGTTATAATTGAGTTAAGACCACGGGCTGCTTCGATTCCGCTTCGGTAACTAGCCGCTCCCGGTTTCCCAAAGGCTATAATCCTTCATGGCGACGCTGCGCCAACAGATCGCGACCAACGTCCTCACGGTCACGAAGTTCCGCGACTTGATGAAGCGGATGCAGGCCAACCGGCCAACCGACGATCTGGAAATTGTCAAGAAAGCCTACGACTACTCCTTGCACGTGCATACCGGTCAGACCCGCGCTTCGGGCGAGCCTTACCTCGTCCATCCGCTCGAAGTAGCGCTCGTGCTCGCCGAGATGAAGATGGATCCGGTCGCCGTGGCCGCCGGACTTCTGCACGATTCGGTCGAAGACACGACAGTCACCATCGTCGACATCCGCAAGGAATTCGGCGAGCAGGTCGCCCATATCGTCGAGGGCGTTACCAAGATCAGCAAAATCGACTTCGCCACCAAGGAAGAACAGCAGGCTGAAAACCTGCGGAAGATGATGCTCGCCATGGTCGACGACATCCGCGTGGTGCTCATCAAGCTTGCCGACCGCCTGCACAACATGCGCACGCTCGAACACCTGCAGCCCGACCGCCAGCAGAAAATCGCCAAGGAGACGCTCGAGATTTACGGTCCGATCGCCCACCGCCTGGGCATGGGCAAAATTCGCGGCGAACTCGAGGATCTGGGATTCAGATATCTCGATCCCATCGCCTATGAACAGGTAAAGGAAGCGGTCGAATCGCACCGCAAAGTGGGCGAGGCGTTCCTGTCGCGCGTGGAAGGCGTCGTCCGCGACAAGCTGAAAGAAGCCGGCATCACCGCCAAAGTCGAAAGCCGCACCAAGCGCTTCTATAGCATCCACAAAAAACTGGTGCGCCAGCGCATCAACGTCGAACAAGTCTACGACCTGTATGCCATGCGCATCATCACGCGCTCAGTCCAGGATTGTTATGCCGTACTCGGCATCATTCACAACGTGTGGCGCCCGGTGCCGGGGCGTATTAAAGACTTCATCGCCATGCCGCGGCCGAACTTCTACCAGTCGCTGCATACGTCGGTGATCACCGAAGACGGAACGCCCTTCGAAGTGCAGATCCGCACTGAAGAGATGCACAAGATGGCCGAGGAAGGCATCGCGGCCCACTGGAAATACAAAGACGGTGCCGTGTCGGCGCAGGATGAGCAGCGCCTCGCCTGGCTGCGGCAGGTGGTCGAGTGGCAACGCGACGTCTCCGACCCAAACGAATTTCTCTCCACCCTGAAGATCGATCTCTACCCGGAAGAGGTCTACACGTTCACCCCGAAAGGCAAAGTCGTCGTACTCCCGCGGGATTCCACGCCCATCGACTTCGCGTACTCCGTACACACCGAAGTGGGCCACGCCTGCGTGGGCGCCAAAGTAAACGGACGCATGGTGCCGCTCCGGCACAAACTTCACAGCGGTGACATTGTCGAGATCCTGACGCAGCCGGGGCACAAGCCCAGCCGCGACTGGCTCGCGATCGTCAAGTCGTCGCGCTCGCGCAACAAGATCAAGCACTGGCTGAACATCCACCAGCGCGAGCGGGCCATCGAAATCGGGCGCAAACTGATTGAGAAAGAAGCGCGCAAATACCGCATTCCCCTGAAAGAACTCAAAGAAGAAGAGTTGCAGAGAATCGCGTCCGACTACGGCCTTGGGCGCCCGGACGACCTAATGGCCGGAATCGGCTACGGCAAGTATTCCGCGCGCCAGGTACTTGCGAAACTCACGCCCGCCGCCGGACAGTCGCTAGCCGACAGCGAAGAGGTGAAGGAACCCGAATCGGCCGTCAGCAGTGTGGTGCGCCGTGTATTTGGCGGCGACAACAACGCCATCACCGTAAAAGGATCCGGCGACTTACTGGTCTACCGCGCGCGTTGTTGTAACCCGATTCGCGGCGAAGGGATCGTAGGCTACGTCACTCGGGGTAAGGGCGTGGCGGTGCACGCCGTGAGTTGTCCCAACGTCGTCAATCTGATGTACGAACCCGAGCGTCGCATTGACGTCTCGTGGGCGAAAGACGAGTCCACGCCCAACATTTATCCCGTCAAGCTGACCGTCTTCTGCGACGACCGCTACGGCATGCTGAAGCAGATCACGGGCGTCATCGGCGACGCCAAGTCGAACATCCGCAACATCGAAGCCCGCACCGCCAATAGCCAGGCGGTGGTCGATATCATCCTCGATATCAGCGACCTCAAGCACCTTGAGACCATCATCAACGGGCTGCGCAAGATCCCCGGCGTGCGGGATGTGCAGAGGCTTCAAAAAATCTAGCCGTCAGTGTTCAGAGGGGCGGTGGTTGGCTGTGGGCCGTTGGCGAATCTCAATAACTCATCGTTCAGTCAGCTCTGAGGGATTTGACTTGGCTCGAGCACATCTGCGTTAATCAGCGACTCCAAGGTTTTCAGCTGGCGTACCAGAGACTGGAGACTGCTTCATGCGCGATGTCATTGCCACCAAAGACGGCCCGGCCGCCATCGGGCCCTATTCGCAGGCGATCCGGGCCAATGGCTTTGTTTTCGTCTCCGGTCAAATTGCGCTCGATCCCGTTACCAACACGCTTGTCACGGGCGACGTCGGGTTTCAGACTGACCGCGTGCTCAAGAATCTGTCCGGCATTCTCAAAGCCGCTGGCACCAGCCTTGAGAAAGTGGTTCGCGCCACCGTGTTCCTCAAGAACATGGGCGACTTCGCCGCCATGAACGAGGTCTACGGAACCTATTTCAGCGTAGCCCCGCCGGCGCGCTCGACCGTAGAAGTCGCGCGGCTGCCGAAAGACGTTCTGGTCGAGATCGATGTGATTGCGCTGGTTTGAAAAATTTTTCATTTCCTCGGGACACACGGGAGCAACAACGTTGGTCTTCCCTGGGTTGCCGATCTGAATCAAGGAGAGAAAATGATGAAGTATGGATTATTTGTACTGATCGTGCTCGTGCTGGCGGCAGCGTTCGCGCTGGCCCAAAATAAATCGGCTGCCAAGGCACCAGCGGCGGGTGGCCCCACCAAAGTGACAGGCGAGGGCACCAAGACCTCTTCCGGCCTTCAGTACTGGGACATCAAGCCCGGCACTGGCCGCACCGCCGACAAAGGAAACACCGTCAGAGTGCATTACACCGGCTGGCTCACTAGTGGAAAGAAGTTCGACAGCTCGGTCGGAGGCCAACCTTTTCAGTTCCGCATCGGCGCGCATCAAGTGATCGCCGGTTGGGAGGAAGGGGTCACCGGCATGAAAGTCGGCGGCAAGCGCCAACTGCGCATTCCTCCGGATCTGGCCTACGGCAAGGAAGGCTATCCCGGCGCTATCCCGCCGAACGCAACCCTGGTTTTCGACATTGAGCTGCTTCGGGTGGACTAGGCTCGCAGAGCCTTCCCCAGAACCACCAATAGACAAAACGCAGCGCGGGACAACTCGCGCTGTTTTTGTCTCGCCCGAATGATTTTAGGTCTGAGTTGAACTACGCCTTAACCACTTTGCCGCTGCGCAGGCAGGACGTGCAGACGCGCATGCGCTTGGCGGTCGCGCCGACTTTGGCGTGCACGGGGCGCAGGTTGACGTTCCAGCGCCGCTTGCTCACGTTGTGGGCGTGGCTGATCGTGTTGCCGCTCATCGGCTTCTTGCCGCAAATCTGACAAACTTGTGCCATCGGACTGCTCTCCAGATCTTGTACAACTAGGTTTGCAAAACATAGATTGTACAGGATTTGAGCGAAATGGGGAAGAGCCCGACTTCAACCGGGCCGAATGCAGAAAACGACGATGGCGGCTTCAGCGGCTGATAAGTGCCGCCGGAAGGGACCGGCTCGGACCTTCCCCCCGCTAAGATACTTCGCCGGTTTCAGGAGGAAGCCGAGCAAGTAGCCGAAGGCCCTTCGGGGGAAGAGATCTTGGGCTAATGTTGTTTTGCAGTCATTCCTGAACGCGGACTGGAACCGAACCGAGGCCCCACCAGTCCAACGATGTGTCTGACTTGACGTGAAATTCTTTTTGCAGTGCCCAGGTTGAAATCGCTTTCAGCGGCTTCTATCAAGCGGGCGCGGATGCCAGGATCGAACTCATCTGTTTCGTCAACCAACAGCGGCGCCACTGTACGAAGAGCTGCGACTAGTTCTGTGGAAGCGTCCGTTCCAGCTTCCCCAAAAAGCGAATTAACTGGAACTCTGTCAGATAGTAACGGACTCACCGATCGCAGGGCATCGACCTCAAGACGGACCTGCTCGATCGCGTGCTCTTTCTCTCTCAGTAAATCTTGAATGTCTCGCACGTTGCCCTCCTGGGGGATCGCAGGGCGGTCAGCACTCACTCACGCGCCGCTGCCTGGGCTCGTCGTCGAACGACGTGCAGACTGTTACACGTTTCCCAGCGCTCATCTAGACACGAAAGTGCATTTTGATCCTTCTCAGTACATGGGAGGGTTGCTCGGGCGAGCGTCCCAGACATCGAAGCATATCTGGGACGTTTCGTCGTTCAGAGTGCTGGGGACAAATGAACCGGCCTCTGAGTTAGTAAGGGACCAGACAAAAAGGACACGCAGGAGCGTGCCCTTCTCGTTGTCCGGCGAAAAGTTGGTCTCTTACTTGTTGGGCATCCCTGAAGTCGCTGCTTGCGACACCAGCAGCATGCGCGTACCGCTTTCGAGATGTACATTCTTGCCCGCAGAGGTAATCAGCGATCCCTGTGCAGTTTCGGCAGCCTTGAGGTTGAGACCGTTCATGCCGAAGACGCCTCGGCTGTTGGAAGCCAGCTGCCCGGCTGAGTTCAATCCACCCGCCGTTGCTCCGCTGGCACCCACAGTCGTGCGAGCTGCCGTGCCGACTGCGCTGTCCGCAAGGTTGCCTGTCCCAGCGACAGTGTTGGTCACCGATCCCGTCGCTCCCCCTGCGGTGGAAACCAAGCCACCAATAGCCCCGCGCCCGGAGGAACCGGAACCGCTCGCGTACGCCCCGGCCCCGCCTGCAGCGTCCAGATCGGATCCGGCGGCGTTAGCCGCTGTCTGCGCCGATGCCATTGCTTGAATCGCGACGTTGAGCGGCACCTCTTGTCCATTCTTGAGGATGGCGCGATCAAAGCTGATGGCGAGTGCCGACTCAGTATCGCCCTTGGCTCTAGCCGAAGCCTGTGTGACATGTCCCACCAGCTTCGTGCCCTTGGGGAGAACAGTCTTGCCCTCTGATTTCACGCTTTCTACAGTACGGGCAGTGATGACGTCGCCGGGCTTGCTCTTCTTTGAATCAACCGGCGAGCTTAACGTGGCATTAAAGACCGTACCGGATGAAAGTCCAGCATTGGTTCGGTTGGATTGAGCGGACGAGGAGGCGGATGCTCCGCCAGTGGCTTGAGCATGCGTCTCGTCTGCCTGAACAGATACTTGGCCATTTGCTTGTGCACCAGCCTGCGCGCTCGTCTGCGCCTGCGCAGCCGCGCTCAGAACGATGGTTGCACCAACAAGCAAAACTTTGGTTGAACGGTTCATGTCAGAACGTCTCCTTGAAGGGGCAGTCCTACACAACAGTTGAGAGACTTTCAAAGAATTAAGAGCACTCAGTCGGCAGTTTGATATAGCAATGAATACTCCAAACCGTAACTAATTGACGCATAAGTAGATATGGCGAGTTACGGTTTTCTGCATCGGGGCTTCGGTTGGACCGAAGATGGCAGATGGGGTAAATATTGCACGATCGCGCGAAGCTGCCTACGCATTGGTGAAGTAGCCCGACTCTTTAAAAAGGGAAACGTCATTGCGGATAGTTGGTGTAGTGGGGATGTTTCGACAATTGAGATGACTCACGAACTGCAAGCTTTACCAGTTGGAGCGACAGTCTGGACCATTGAAGATGAAATGGTCGTGACCGTGTACTAGAGCCTAAAGCGAAAGCTTGCAAACTGGAGGAGAGGGGTGTGAAGAAAATTGCGCTACTTTCTGTAGCTCTGCTATTGATGTTGGCCTGCACCGCCGTCGCCCCAGACGTCGTTTATAACTTTGATGAAGCCGCCGATTTTTCGCGGTTTCGCACCTACAAGTGGGTGTCCATGAGAGATACTCCAAGGATCGATGACCTTCGGGACAAACAAATCAAGGATGCTGTTGACGTAGAACTCGCCAGGAAAGGACTGAACAAAACCGACGCTGAGAACGCCGATCTCTATCTTGGCTATCAGTTGGGAATAGGAACAGAGACACAAATCACTTCCTACAAGACAAACTGGGGATACGGGCCAGGATGGGCCGGGGGCACTTGGCATCGAAGTGTGGGCGGTATGACTACAGGGCAATTTTCCACTCTCTACTTCGGCCAGTTGGCTCTGGACATGTACGACTCGAAGAACCACAGTCTTGCTTGGCGTGGCATTGCAAGTAAGACCATCGACCCCAAGGCCAGACCCGACAAGCAGCAGAAGAATCTGGGGAAAGCCGTAGCGACGCTCTTGAAGAACTATCCTCCTCCACCACCGAAGGCGGAGTCCGGATGCATGGGACCTGTCACTGGCACAGTTGACAGTGTTCTATTTCGGACTCCGCTCCTAGACTCGCCGCGCATAGGGAAGCCTCAACCCTGTGAAATCCGGATTATCTTCGCTGTAATCACGATGCCCTGACCAGTACCGGAGTGTTAAAGCAAGGGCATTGCGCAAAATCGGGATCGTGCTGGCCGGGTGGGATGGGACAGTTGTATCCGGATTGAGGCAGGCGCCCGGTGGCGAGTGGTCAATGCGCCCAGTGGTTTTGCGGCTTCACGTTGATGATGCTGTGGATTAGATTAGTGACCGCCTTGTTGCTTTCCCCGATAGCTCTCGCCCAGGAGCTTCCGCCCGGAACAGTGGTGCCGATCGAACTGAGCTCGGGCCTGAATGCCAAAAAAGACGAAGCCGGAAAGAGAATAGAAGGCAGGGTCATGCAGGAGGTGCCGGTGCCCGCTGGCGATAAAATCAACGAGCGCTCGCGGATCTCCGGTCACGTCGTACGGGTTACCAAACCAGGGACATCGGGCTCCAGCATTGTTCTACGATTCGACGCCATCGAGGATGGCGGACGCACTATACCATTGACTGCCGCTCTGCTGGCCGTGGCATCGATGGATAGCGTCGCGGATGCGCAAACTCCACTTAATTCCACTTCAGATCGGGACCCTGTAAGTCAGTGGGTGACACGTCAGGTCGGTGGAGACGTCATCAATCGTGGACGGGGCACGGCGGGCTCAACGAGGGGCGTTGTTGGCAAGTGGGTGCGAGGAAGTTCGGTCATGATAAAGCTCACCCCGAATCCCGATTTGGGGTGCCCGAGTGGCACTGGCTACGACCGCGAACAGGCGGTTTGGATATTTTCGAGTGCGGCTTGCGGCACTTATGGTTTACGTGATGTAAAAATTGCTAATTCGGGAGGCACTTCGCCTCTCGGCGAAGTCGCGTTGCGGTCCGATAAAAATATCTCGATCCGCGGCGGAAGTGGCTGGCTGCTGATCGTGGTCGCCAGCGACTGAGCGCGGTTGCGGCTGAATGTTGGAACAAACTTTCCAGCGGCCAGCGCGGGCATCACAATTTCTGCACGATGAGCCTGATAGACCCGAAACGGTAGTTTGTCCGGACAACGTGTCGAGGCATGCGCGAATTATAGGCGGGCGATGCTCAAATACAAGCTTGAGCCCTTCTTCCAGGATTTTATGTATTCCGCGGATGCTACCGGCCTCCGGAATGGCGACCACTCATGGAACGGGCTCGTTTTGTAGCCCGCGCAAGACTATGTCCATCGCGGGATCGCGCCCGGCCATGTAGTCCGCGAAGGTGAGACTGACGGGATAGTCCGGAGCCAACGAGTCGATGCTGAGATCCTCGAAGTAGGGCTTGCGGTCCGGATACTCTTTGCGAGAGTAAGAATGAAAAGCGTCGGCGAAATGGATGGCAAGTTTCGAGTTCGGCAAAATGAGGTTGCCACCCTCGGACCAGTAATCCAGTCGATCGCCGACTGGCTCGCCGATGAATGTCGCCTTCCCCCACTGCTTCCATTGCGCCGCGTGGTAGAGCCCTGCCGAGAACGTAGCGCGCCCGATAATGACGTAGACCGGCCGGTCGCCCACAGCGCTCTGTAGCCGTTCCATCAGGTCCCTGGCCAGATCGAGGTTCCCTCCCGTATTGAAGCGCAGGTCGACCGCAAATCCCCGGACTCCAGCATCCCGCCATGCCGGCTCCAGCCGTTTACCGAAATCCTGAATGCTCTCGCTGGCCTGGTTCGCGCAGCGATTGAACTGGAAATACAGTAGGCCGGTGTCCTGCTGAACTTCGAACCAGTAGTTTCGCTCCGGATGACGCAGGTACAGAGGCACGGATACGAACTGTAGTCCCATCAGGCCCTTTTCCAGCTCGACCGATCCGGGAGCAAGATTCAACCATGCCTCCGCTGTCCGCATGCTTTTGTTCAGAGGCAGCGGTTCAAGATCGACAGATCGCGTTCCCTTCGGGCAGCGGAACGTCCAGCGGGCGCGAGCCGCGTCGGGAATGAGATCCGAGCCGTACAGAATTTCTGCACTCGTCAGCGTGTAGCTGCTCATGTAGTCGACCCAGGTCTTGCTGCCGGAATAAAGCGGAGCAACTCGTGCGCGTGCCTCCGCGGCCGAATGCGTGCCGATTCGCGGCACTTCGCAGCCGAGAAGGTCCGCGTGTTCCGGCGTGGTGCGAATGACGCGCAATTCGTCCCCGAACCACCAGACCCGAATGGGATATTGCCGGACTTCGGTGCGCGTGCGCACGAGATACAGCCGGCTGTGCGCGTTGTCGGCCAGCGCGACTGCTTTGGCGAGACCAACCATCACGTGTGGATCGTCGAGCGTGTGGATGCGTGCTTCCATTCCCGCGAGCGTACTGCGCAAGCGCTCACCCGTTTCGGGCGTAAAGCTGCGGTCCAGTCGCGGAAGTTTGCGTGAGGCATACGCGAGATCCTGTCTCCAGGCCTCATCACGATTACGAACGGGCGGCAGGGGCGGCTCAAGCTCCATTTGGAACCGCCCAACCTCTTTCCCATTCACGATGAGTTTTCCGGAGACGCGGCCACCTTGCCGCTCGCCCCGAAAGGTCACCGGCTTGTCCTCTTGGGTGCGAACTTCGATACGGTTGCCGTCGTGGCTTACAACATCCAATGGAACGCTCTGCCCCAGAATCTCCAGGGTACCCGCGTGGGAGCTGTCGAAATTCATTCGAAAGTAAGTCTCGCGTGAGCCCTCCCGGGTATGTCCCTCCCAATGCTTCGGTGACGCTGCCTGCCCGAAGCTCGACGCTGGCCACAGGGCAAGAATCATTAAGCTGAACCGCAGCCAGCGCGATAGGAGCATACGAATTGAACGGCGGGAAGCGGTCGGGGTTAGGCACTTGCCAACGAAGTTTGCGCTTTCTGTAAACGCCCCGAAAAAACTGAACCACAGAGGACACGGAGAGCACAGAGAGAGATCCTCCCCTTGTGCGATTCTGTGTCCTCTGTGGTAACGATCTGCATTTTTCTCATTCCCTGTGCGTCGCGCAGACTACCGAATCAGGGAGCTGGCACGGCGACGCGATTCCCCGGAACGATCTGCTGCTGGTACGAGAACACCTCGCGGCTGCGCGGATCGACAAAGACCTTCAGCCAATTCACGTCGTTCGTGCCATTCTCCTGGTGGTCGCCGAACGTCTCGACGCGAGTGAAGTTTTCCAGCCGCTGCCCGGCTGCATTGAGAAACGGCTTGTCGACTCGGAAGTAGTGCGAATCACCGTGCACGTACGCGACTGGCTTCTTGAAGGCGATGATCTGATCGCGGAATGCGAGTAGGAATTCCTGGAACCCATCGGGTAGGCCGTCGGTCTCGGCCAGGGTGTTGGGATCGCGCACCGGAGCGCGAGTCGCGTCGGTCGCGTCGAAGCCGGGGTCGGCCTGTGCAATGAACATGACGGCAGCCGAGTGGCGCTTCGCCGCTTCCGCGAAAGTGTCTTGCATCCACGCGATATCGGCGGCATTGCGCGCGGCAAACTCGTTCGGATCGGGTGCCGTGTCACAGAGATTATTGCAGGAGCCTTGAATATTGAGCGTGGCGTAGGTCACCCCACGATACGTCCAACGGCGGTTCTCCACGCAAGGAACGCTCCCGCTCACGCCCAGGCACAGAGGAGTGGACTGCACCTGCTGCCGCAGCTTGCGCTGGCCGAGAGTGTAAGGGGTGCTGAAGAATAGCGCACGCTCCTTATCCAGCTGGGCCAGAGAATTGTAGCCCGCGGTGCGGTCGCAATCGGTCCAGTCGTTGTCGCCCGGAGTAAAGGCGGCCGGAGCACGAAGAGAAGCAAAGTAAGCCTGCGCTTGCGTGTAAACGGCATCGGTGCACTCACTGCCACCGCTCTTGAGGTCGCCATCATGCGCGGTAAAGGCCAGGTTTTGAGAGTTCATGTCAGCGATCAGGTTCGGTACGCCGATCGTGGCTTGCGCGCTGTTGTAGGGTAGATCGCCCCAGAGACCGATCGCGTAGGGCTCTCGGTCGTCATCGGAAGCCTGCGCCTTCGGTACGCTGGCGACAACCAGGATTGTGGCAAACAGAAATGCCAAGATTCGCGCTGTCTGCGAAGTTTTTTCGCGCACAGCACCCAACGAATTCCTATTGCTCATGAACTTTTCTCCTTGCGTGGGCATAAGGGCCCGGATGACTTGAGCGGAAATCAGAGTGGAGCCACTCTAGAAGAGCGGGCTTTACAGGAGTGTGAACGGAAAATGAATTCTCCATGACAGAGACGTCAACGCTGCGGAAAAGCTCGGCGAGACGCGATTTTGGACACTTGCAAAAAAATGACCCCGATTGCTCGGAGCCAAGTGTTTTAAACGTTGGACTAGCACATCACCCTGCGACAGTGTCATCATCGGCTGGAATCTGTCGCGATCCAGTTACTTTTGACCGGGGAACCTCTCGATTTCCCTTGTGCGATACTGAAACCATGCAGTCCCCGCTGAAAGCCCCCAGTGCCAGCACGGATCCCAAGTCGGTCAAGGTGAATCTAACTACTGGGACAGGAGTGGAGATCGAGTGGCGAGACGGCCACCACTCAAGCTATGCCTTTCCTTTTCTGCGGGATGCCTGCCCGTGCGCGCTTTGCGAAGAGGAGCGCGGCAAACAGGGCCGCCAGCCTGGGGAAGCGCTGAAACCGCCTCCCGGCACGCTGCCCATGTTCAAGCCGACCCCGAAGCCGCTTTCGGCGGAGGGCGTCGGCAAGTACGCCATCAAATTCAATTGGAATGATGGTCACGAACTTGGCATTTACTCGTGGGCTTTCCTGCGCGAGTGGTGCCCCTGCGCGGAGTGCGCGGCGGAGCGGAGAAAAACCTAGATAACCACAGAGGACACAGAGGGGGCACAGAACTTGCCTTCAAATTACTCAATTACCAAATTACGGACTTACTGAATTTTCTTGTCTTTCCTGGACCAACTCAATCCGCAACAACGTGAAGCTGTCGAGACCACCGACGGGCCGGTGCTGATCCTTGCCGGCGCGGGCAGCGGCAAGACGCGCGTCATCACGTACCGCATCGCACACCTGATCGAGAACCTGGGCGTGATGCCGGAGTCCATCCTCGCCGTGACCTTCACCAACAAGGCCGCGGCCGAAATGGTCGAGCGCGTAGAGAAGATTGTCGGCGGTCTTTCGATCGCCAAGCCTGTCATCTCAACGTTTCACTCGTTCTGCGTGCGCGTGCTGCGCCGCGATATCGATGCGCTGAGAATTCCTTCGAGCGTCCCGGGCCAGCCGCCCATCGGCCATACCAAGAATTTCGTCATCTACGACGAGAGCGACCAGCAAAGCATCGTGAAGTCCGCAATGAAGCGCATGGGCGTCAACGACAAGGAACTCACGCCGCGCATCGCCCTGGGCCGGATTTCCTGGGCTAAAAACCACATGCTCGATCCGCAGGAAATCTATCTACAGTCAGCCGATCCCAAGACCGAGAAGATCGCCCACATCTACGAGGAATATCGCAAGGAGCTGCGCAAGGCCAACGCGCTTGATTTCGATGACTTGCTGCTCGAGGCTCTGCGCCTGCTGAAGTCCGTCGCTGCCGTGCGCGACTACTACAACCGCAAATTCCAGTACATCCTGGTCGACGAGTATCAGGACACCAATCGTCCGCAGTACGAACTCATGCGCCTGCTCGCAGGCACGCGGCACAATCTGTGCGCCGTTGGCGACGAAGATCAGTCGATCTATTCCTGGCGCGGGGCCGACATTCGCAACATCCTCGAATTCGAGAAAGACTTTCCGGAAGCCAAAATCATCCGGCTCGAGCAAAACTACCGCTCCACGCAGAACATTCTGGGCGCCGCCTCCGCAGTGGTCGCGAACAACGTCAAGCGCAAGGGCAAGAATCTTTGGACCTCGCGGCAGGGCGGAGCGAAGGTCGGTTTCTACGAAGCCCCTGACGGTGAAAACGAAGCACTCTTCGTTGCCGACCGGATCTCGCGCTACCTGAAAGAAGCCGTCGAACACGGGGAGACGCCGCGCGCCGCCGTGCTGTATCGAACGAACTCGCAGTCGCGCTTGTTTGAAGAAGCCATGCGCCGTTACCAGCTCAAGTACCACGTGGTGGGCGGGTTCTCGTTCTACGAGCGCGCCGAGATCAAGGATCTGATCTCGTATCTGAAAGTCATCATGAATCCAGATGACTCAGTGTCCTTGCTGCGCGTAATCAATACACCCGTCCGCGGCATTGGCAAGACGACCGTTGAAACGATGGAGGCGCTTGCGCTCGAAACCGGTCTATCATTGTGGGGTGCAATCGATGAAGCCATTCGCCGGCAACTCCTACCCGTAAGAGCCTGCCAAGCCCTGAGAAGTTTTCGCGACCTGATCGAAGATGCAAGGGCCATGGCCGGCGGAACGTACGTGGAGCGCTTGGCGGCTCAAGCCTCTGAAAGAAGCGCTGACGTCTCGCCGGCGGTCGAAATCGCCGAAGAAAAAAGCGCAGAGACGAGTGACATCGCGTTCGATCCCATGGCCTTTGATTTTGGCGACGACGCCGCCGCGGATACGAGCTTTCCGACCAGCAATGAGGCGGAACCGGATACCATCGCTCAAGAATTTGCCGATCCGAAGCGGCGGGGCCTCCCGCTCGACAACCAGCAGGATGGCGACGCGACCGACGACGGCGCCTTCCGCACTCCCGGCGGCCCGGCCAACACCGCCGAAATTCTCAAGTTCCTCATCGACCGCACCGGATACATCAAGCTTCTCGAAAACGAGGACACACCCGAAGCTTACTCCCGCATCGAGAACTTGCGCGAACTCGTCAATGCCGCGCTCGACTCCAAAGACCGTGGCGAAACCATCGCAGAATTCCTCGACCACGCCGCGCTGGTCAGCGATGCCGACGGCTACGACGAATCCGCCCGCATCACGCTGATGACCCTGCACGCGGCCAAGGGCCTCGAATTCCCGCTGGTGTTTCTTTGCGGCCTGGAAGAGGGCCTCTTCCCGCACTCGCGAACCCTGCTCGAAATGGACGACATCGAGGAAGAGCGCCGCCTCTGCTACGTCGGCATGACGCGCGCCATGGATACGCTCATCCTGAGCCGCGCCGTCTACCGGCGACGATATGGAACGGATCTGCCGGAGGCCAGCGTCCCATCGCGCTTTCTGGAAGAAGTTCCCGCTGCGCTGATCGAAGAACTCGGTGGTTCTAAGCGCCGTGCCTGGCTGGGGAATTACACGGCCGGGGCCTCTCGTGCCGGAGCATCCGGCCAACAGCGCCGTAACTATGGCGACGACCACACTTCATCGCACTATTCCTACGAAGACGAAGATCAAAGCGCCAGCTGGCAGCGCGGGCGGGCTGAGCGCGCCAAACCCACCTACTCCGGCAAAAGCTACAACTCCATCGATAACATTGCCGAGTTCTTTGCCTCGCGCGGCAAGAAATTCAGCCTTCCCAAAACCGTGATCGAAGAACCCAAGGGCAAAAAAGGTTTCCGCCCCGGCCAGAAGGTGCGCCACCCGAAGTACGGCGAGGGCACGGTCTACCAGCGAGAAGGGGATGGGGAAGACGCCAAGATTACGGTACAATTCCCGAGGTTCGGGCTGAAGAAGCTGGTGGAGAAGTATGCCCAGCTCGAGAAAGCCTGAAGACATTGAGAACTTGGGGAGTTGAGTAATTGGGAAATTTGTAGTTTTGTAACCGGTAATTTGTAATTTGCAGGTCCCGTTTGGGGTTTCAATTACCAAATTCCTCAATTACTCAATTTGAGCACTTAATCCAAAAATCAGTTCAGGACAGCGAAATAAATCTATGGCAAATACTTCCTCTCTCAGTAAAGACGAACGCAAGAAATCCAAACGGGCTGCGCGTAAGAAGCGTAAGACCGACAACCCGCTCAAGGCCCGCGACTACGCCCGCGGATCGAAGAAGAGCAAAGTCAAAAAGATGGCACGCGGCCAGTCGAAGCGCGGCTAGACGCAAGAGAATTAGGGCGGATCCTTCGATCCGCCCTTGATTTTTGCAGGACCAGGAAGCAACAAGCTCCGTCATTTCGTCGTCTCAGGTATTAGCCGGCCGGATGATTCGCGGTTGGCCAAGCCCGGGAAGAGGTCCCATTGACACAAACGCCCGTACCGATCGACTCCGCTCCAGCATCCGACGCCGGCCCACAGGGCAATCAACTTCTCTGCTGCAAGTCCATCGACAAGCTGATCGCCGGATCGCAGGAAGCGGGACACCGCCTCGAGAAGAAGCTGGGACCATGGTCGCTGACCGCGCTGGGCATTGGCGCCATCATCGGCTCCGGGATCTTCGTTCTCACCGGCACGGCCGCCGCCGGCGAACACTTCGAAGCGCCTTCCATTCTCCACGCCCAGGTACTGGACCTGCTGATCAACTTCGTCCGTACGGGAAGCACGTCTGGCGCCCTCATGCACGGTCGCCCCGCCGCCGGACCGTCCATTGCACTGTCGTTCTTGCTGGTGGCCGTAGCGTGCAGTTTCGCGGGCCTGTGTTATGCGGAACTGGCCTCGATGATTCCCATCGCCGGGAGCGCCTACACGTATTCCTACGCCACACTGGGCGAGATCTTCGCCTGGATCATCGGCTGGGACCTGATCCTGGAGTACGTGGTCAGCAATGTGGCGGTCGCCGTCGGCTTCAGCGGGTACTCCAAAGCGCAGTTAGCCGCCTTCGGCATCGACTTGCCCGACAAATGGGCCAGCCCGGTGTGGGCCTCCGGCCACTGGACGGGCGCCTACTTCAATCTCCCGGGATTCTTGATTGTCTTCCTGCTCACGCTTGTGCTGGTGCGCGGAGTCCGCGAATCGGCCGAGGCCAACAACGTCATGGTCGCCGTGAAGCTCGGCGCCATCCTCATCTTCCTCGTGGTCGGCGGAATGCTGGTCAGGCCAGCCAACTGGACTCCGTTCGCGCCTTCAGGCTTCGCGGGCGTCGTCACTGGCGGCGCGATCGTCTTTTTTACCTACATCGGATTTGATTCCGTCTCGACAGCGGCCGAGGAGTGTCGCCAGCCGCAACGCGACTTGCCCTTCGGTATCATCGCGTCGCTGATCATCTGCACTCTGCTCTACGTGGGTGTCGCCGTCGTGCTGCTCGGCATGATGAAGTACACGACCTTCGTCTCCGGCGAAGCCGCCGAAGCCCCGGTGGCCTACGCGTTGAAAGCCCTGGGCGCGCGGCCGTTCTACCGCTCGGTCATCGTGGTCGGGGCGCTCACCGGAATGATTTCATCGTTGCTCGTCTTTCAGTACGGCCAGGCACGCATCTGGTACGCCATGTCGCGCGACGGCCTCCTGCCTAAGCTTTTCTCCGCCGTGCACCCCCGCTTCAAGACGCCGCACTGGTCGACCTGGATCGCCTGCTTCGCCGTGGGTATTCCCGCAGGCGTCGTCGACATTGGAGACGCCGCCGACCTCTCCAACATCGGCACGCTCTTCGCCTTCACGCTGGTTTCGCTGGGAGTCATCTTCTTGCGCCGCCGCCAACCGGACCGACCGCGAGCCTTCCGCGTCCCATTCGTCCCTTGGTTCCCGCTGATTTCTGTCCTGCTCTGTGTCGGCCTGATGACTGGACTAACGGTGATCACGTGGATCCGCTTCGTTGTTTGGCTGGGACTGGGATTGCTGATTTACTTCTTTTACAGCCGCCATCACAGCGAATTCGCTCGCGGGAAGGCTTAAGCGAGCTTGCGTTACAAGGGTTGTGAAAGGGCCGGACTTCAGGCCGTCCATAAGGCCTCAATGCGTGCAATCGCGTTTGCCATCAGTTGACATCCACCCATGGTACAAACGTAACGAGTCTCTCCCCGAAAGAACACCTGGAATGGGGTTGGGTTTTCTACACTCCTCGATTAATGTCAAATATGGGGCTTGATCTCGGCTTTCCATTTTGCTGGTAACGTATCTGGCCCAAGGCGCGTTCGCGCAATGTCCTCACGCTTCGCAAGAGTTCGCACTATCAGCTACGTCCTCTACATTGACCGCTCCGAGACAGCAACAGAACGACTCAGAGGATCGCGCTGTTTTATTGCAGCTGACACTGAACAAAAGGGGCGCCGTGCGGGATGCAATACTGACTAAGGGTCCGACAGCTCTCCGTGAGGCAGCGATCAAAGCGGTAAAAAAACACAATTACAAACAGCAAATGAGTGATTGGCCCTTTTCGCGACAGATTATGGTGGAAGTAAAATTTGGCCAGGACAATGTTGCAATGCCCGAAATTAGGGCACGTGATGCCAGGCGGTGTGCCGGGTTGCGTGTATCGCTCTGCGGTCCGCATCGCTCCAGAGGTAATGCAAACGCATTTGCTGAAGCGAGTCGAACCGGTGTTCCCGACAGAAGTGCGGCCCGCTAAAGGCACAATCGTTCTACGTGTGCGAACTGACAAGGATGGGAACGTCTTAAGAGCAGAGAAGGTGACGGGACCTGATTCCCTCGTTGCTCTTGCCATCGAGGCCGTTAAGGCGTGGAAGTACCAAACGTATCTGCTCAACGGTGCGCCCATGGAAGTGGAAACAACGGTGGAATTAAAGCTTCCTCAGTAGTGCTCGCCCCTCTACCCTAGGGCTCCAGGCCGACGACCAACGATTGCTTTCTCAATGCACTTCTTCATCCGCCGGCGCCGTATCCGGCGTATCCACCTTCAACGCAGCCGGATTCGTGGGCACTGTGGGCGCCGTCTGAAACGATCCCGCGTCCTTCCCCGCCAACGCCGACTTCATGAACTCGATCCACATGGGCAACGCGGCGTGCGCGCCACTCTCCTTGGCGCCCAGCGTCTTCTTCTCGTCATAGCCGATCCACACACCGCAGGTCAGCGTCGGCGAAAAGCCCACAAACCATGCATCCGTAAAATCATTGGTCGTACCCGTCTTGCCGGCCAGTGGCAGCTTGAGCCCGGCCGCAGCCACCGCCGTGCCATGCTGCACGACCTCCTGCAGCATCGAGGTCATAATGCGCGCTGTGCGGGAAGAGATCGCATCTTTCGCGTCGGGAAAATCCTCCTCCAGTACGCGCCCCTCGTAATCTGTCACCTTCGTGATGTAACGCGGGATCAGCCGCACCCCGTCATTCGGAAACACGCTATAGGCGCTGGTCTGCTCCAGCAAAGTGATCTCGGCCGCGCCGATCGCCACCGGCAGGTACGGTGGCAAGCTCGATGTGATTCCGAACCGCCGCGCATAATCGATCACCGTTTTAATACCCGTGCGGTCGGCCAGGCGGAGTGTCGGAATATTTCTTGACTGTGCGAGCGCCCGGCGCAAGGTAATCGTGCCTTCGAACTTTTCGTCGTAATTGTGCGGCGTGTACGTCGAATTGCCGGTCTCAAACGAAATGGGCGCATCGAGAACGGTATCGTCCGGGCTCGAACCCTGGTCGATCACGGCCGTGTAGACATACGGTTTGAACGATGAACCTACTTGCCGCAACGCCTGCGTGGCGCGATTGAATTTCGATGCGTTGAAATCGCGCCCTCCAACCATGGCCTTGATCTCGCCGGTGGCGTTGTCGATCGCGACCAGCGCCCCCTGTGCGCCGGAATCCTGCTCCAGGCTGACATCTGCGCGCGCATCGCCTCCGAGCGACAGGATCTTCACGTAGCAGAGATCGCCCGGCTTGAAGAGGTCCGCGATTCTTTTCTGCGTCCAGGCTGCATCCTGCTGCGTCAGAGTCGCGTGGTAGTGGCCGAACTTGATCGACGCCGACCCCGGATTCACTGCCGTGACCAGCGCATGGATATAGCCGTTCACTTCGGGCTCATCATCCCAGTCCGGATCGTCGTAGCGATCCAGCGTCATGCCGCTCTTGAGAATATTCGTGAGCCGACCCTTCCATCCGTGACGGCGTTCGTAGGCAGCGACTCCGTTCAGCACCGCGCGATTCGCCGACTTCTGCAAGTCCATGTCGAGCGACGTGTACACCCGGAGGCCGCCTTCATGCACCTGGTCGCTTCCGTACTTGTTCTCCAGGTAGCGGCGAATTTCTTCCACGAAATAGGGTGCCAGTGAATTCGGATCATGCTGCACGTTCAACTGGATCGACTTCGCCTTGGCGTCGGTGGCCTGCTGGGTCGTGATCTTGCCGTCTTCGAGCATGGCGTTGAGGACCAGATTGCGCCGCTTGAGCGCGCGATCCGCATGTGTGACGGGCGAGTAGTATTGCGGAGCCTTGGGGAGCCCGGCCAGCAGGGCGGCTTCGTCGAGCGTGAGCTTCTTCGCAGGCTTGCTGAAGTAATACTCCGAGGCCGACTCGAAGCCGTAGGCGCCATGGCCCAGAAAAATCTGGTTGGCATAAAGCGTAAAGATCTGCTGCTTGGTGAATTTTCGCTCGATCTGGATTGCCAGCAAGGTTTCCTGAATCTTCCGGTGAAACGAACGATCCGGTGATAGAAACAGGTTGCGCGCCAGTTGCATGGTCAGCGTGGATGCGCCCTGGACCTTGCCACCGGACTCGATGTCGCGATAGGCGGCGCCGACAATTCGCCAGAAATTGATTCCCGAATGGCGGAAGTAGTCTTTGTCTTCCGTGGAAATCAGCGCATCGCGCAGAACCTGCGGGTAATCGTCGTAGCTCGCCACGACCCGGCGCTGCAGCGCAAACGTACCAATAATCCGGTTCTGGTCGTCATACAGTTCGGTAATGGAGCCGGGCCGGAAATGCTCGAGTTCGTCCACTTGAGGCAGATTGGTGGAATAGACCACAAGGAGTCCCGAAGTCGCCCCCACCAAAGCCGCCGCCAGTACGAGCAGCCCAAGCAAGACGCGCCCCACAAGCTTTCGTCCTGCAATTTCGGCAGGAGGGACATCCTGGAAAAGTGTGCTCATCGAGGGATGGAATCAGGATACCAGCGGAAAGCAGCCGTTGGTCCTGGTTCGTTGGTCCCTGGCAAAATCCCACCAACTCCAAATCCATCTCATATCGAGCGCCCAAAAAGCAAACTGCGCGTCCGAAGACGCGCAGTTGTGATTTTGCCAACCCCCAGGGACCAACGACCAACAGCCGTTAGGCCTTGGCTTCCCGTTTCTTCAACACTTCGATCGCCTTCCGCAGTTGATCGTCCTGCTGCGGAGCCTTCGTCTTGTTATCGTCGGACGGAGCGGCGGAGTCAGGCTCCTCATCGGGTGACGCAGCCTCGTCGTCAACGTCAGCGATCAGAACATTCGGCGTAATGGCCACGTCCTGGATCGCTTTGCCGCTCGGCGAGTAGTACTTCGCCACCGAAAGAATAAGCGCCGAGCCATCCGGCAGATCGATCACTTTCTGTACCGAGCCGTCGCCGAACGTCTTGTCGCCGACCACGTCGCCGCGTGCATTCTCGAGAATCGCAGCCGCTACGACTTCCGCCGGCCCAGCGGTCCCGCGATTCACCAGCACGGCTACTGGAAGCGTCGTAATCGCCTTTGCCGGATCGGCTGCGAAGGCTTCCCGCGGGAACTTCTGCCCCTGCAAGTAGGTAATCGTCCCATGATTCAGGAATAGATTCGCGGTTGCGATCCCTTCCGACTCTTCGCCCTCACCGTTGTTCCGCAAATCGAGCACAAATTTCTTCGCGCCCTGCTTCTGCAAGGACTTGATGCGGTTCGCGATCTCCTGCGACTTGCCCTTGGTGAAAGTATCCGCCTTGATGTAGCCTACGCCGTCTTCCATTAACTTTTCGGTCGCCGTCGGAATCGCCACCACGTCGCGGGTGATGATGAGCTTCTGCGGCTCGGCCCGGCGCGCGCGCACGACCGAAACGTTGACGGTCGATCCCGGCTGACCGCTCAGCAGCGCCCGAATTCCCGCCAGCGACATCTCGCGTGTGCTGTGGCCGTCGATGGCCTCAAAAATGTCGGAGCCCTGGATGCCAACCTTGTCCGCCGGGCCGCCCGGCACAACTGCGACCACCGCCGCATAGCCGAACCGCTTCGAGATCGCCGCTCCGATATCTGCCTTGGCGTCGCTTTTCTTGCTCTTGTAATCTTCGTATTCCTTTGGACTCAGGTAGCTGGAGTTCGAATCCAACGCTTCCAGCAGACCGTGCAGTGCGCCGTCTGTGACCTTCGGAATGTTCGGATCTTCCACGTACTCGCTGTTTACGCGCGACAAAACCTCGCTGTACACCTGGAGTTGGCGGTAAGCACCGTCGTTCGAGGAAGCGCGCACGCCTCCCAATCCGCCCACAACCATGAACAGCAGAACGGCAAACGACGAGACGAGAATTGCAGCCTTGGTTTTCATTGACATCGAGTTGTGATCACCCAGCGCAGGAAGGCCTTGTCACTTCCAGAGGAATACTCGCATTATATCCTTATTGATGTTGTTTCGAGGCCGGTGGCTGCTCGAAATGACACGCTGGTAACTGGTTTTACATCGCAGCCTCGCCAGGTCTTCGCCACGCACGCGGACAAGACAGTTCAATGGCCGCATAACAATTTTATTTTCTGGAGTTTAGGCTGCCGGCTAGTTGGCGCGTTTGAAATTTACCGTCAGCATCGTCTGAAAGTCGACCGCTTTGCCGTGGGGCGAATACGGCTTGAAGCGCCACTGCTTCACCGCATCGGAAGCTGCCCGCGCCAGAATAAAGTACCCCTTCACCAGTTTGACGTCCCGCACCGAACCGTCTTTCGCGATCCAGGCCTGCAGTACCACCGGACCATCCAGCTGCTGCTGCTGTGCCTGAGCCGGGTACACCGGATCCACCTTATGGATCAAAAGTCCTAACGATGTTTCTTCAGGCACCGCAGGGGGCTCTAACGAACTTGCCGGAGCCATTGATGGAGACGACTTCAGGCTGTCAGGAATGACGACGCCGACCCGACTCTCGAGCGGAGAAGCATCTTGCGGAACCGACGCTGGCACGTGGCTTGGCCGGGGAACTGTAGGGTCAGGGACGGTTACAGGTTCCGGACTCGCGGTCGACTGTTCGTCAGTAGGCCTACTTGGCCCGGCTGCGACGGGCGCCGATGATTGCGCCGCGATTGGCGATTGCGAACTGTTTGTGTCTGGGGCTGCGTCCTTGCTGGGTGGTTGTTGCGCCCCCGCCTTCGGAATCGCTTTCGTCTCAATGATCTGAATGTTGTTGGGATCCACTTCAGTGGAGGGAATCGGGCCAGTCTCGCCCGCGAATTCCTCAGTACCGGCCGGCGGCGCAGGAGCGGCCGGTTTTTCTGGGGTAGCGGCCTGAGACACAGGCTGCGTGGGTTGCGGTTGCTCCTGGACCGATGCAGTTTTCGCGGTAAGCCGGTGCAGAATCGAAGTGATTCTCCCGAGATACGAACCTCCGGGAGCCCATACATACAGAACGCCGGCGACCAGCAGACAGGCCACGACCGCAAATACCAGGTAAGGGGGCGTCGAAGATCTTTCTATTTCTGAAGACGGCTCTTCTGCGGCTTCCGCGTATTCCCGCAGGGACGAGAACACTCCCGTTGCATCCTGTGAACCTGCCGGCTTGGCTGATGCCAGGGCCGGTTCCTGCGGCGTCTCCCGAAAAACCGCCCGCACATCGTCCCAGCGTTTCTTGCTCACCGGTTCCGCCGGCGTGGGTTCGGTTTCCTGCTCTTCCTGAATCGAGGCGGGCCCGCGGGCTACCTGGAACCCTGTTGGCGCTGTTGGCGCAGTGTATTCCGGCTTAACGATTTTCTCTTCGGCTTCAAATGCGCTGCGCGACATCGACTGCGCGAGAAATCCCGTTTTAACCGCCGGCGCTTCTTGCACCGGCATCTCGGGAGGTTCTTCTGTATCTGCTGGCGGCGCGAGGGCTGCCGCAACCCGTGCTTCTTTGTCCCGCTGCTCGGTGCGCCGCGACTGGATCAGGTCGCGAGCGGTCGACAATGTGTCATGCGCCTCTGCGGCATCGATTGGCTTCCTGATCACAGAGTTGGCGCCTTGCTGCAGTGCCCGCGCGACCGAGGGTTCATCAGAAACCAGCGCAATGTTCAGGCTCTGCGACTTCTTGTCACGCGCCGTCTTCAGGAGAAAGGCAGCTTCTGTCTCGTTGCTCCAATCGACAATCAGAGCTCCGTACGACTCGCGTGCCAATCGTCCCGCAGCTACCAGCATTTCTGGACAGATCTCCGCCTCAATGCCCAGCTCAGTGAGCACTTGACACAGCGTGGCCGAACTACCGCCGTCGGCAGTGAACAAGAGGGCGCGAACGTCCATTGGGCTCAGGCTAGTAGACGCTAATAGTTACAGCAAGTTACGGAGGTGGACCAGAGCTGCACGACAGGTCCGGTCGAGTATGAAGGAAGGACATGTCCAAACGGCGCGGTCGATGCGATCCTCGACCTCATCAAGACCAGCTCGACGCGACGTAAGTAGACCTAAGCTACAATCGTTGCACCGCTGGTCTCATGCCAAAGCTTCTTCTCCTGGGGTGTTTCTCCGCGATTTTCGCCTTGGCTCAGTCAAAGCCTGTGCCGGTTGCCGCTTCCCAGCCACTCGACAAGCCCGCCGGGGCAGCATCCCCTCATTTCGAAGACATTGCCGCGCAGGCCGGGCTTACCGTCTCGCACATCTCCTCGGTCGATAAGCGTTACATCATCGAGTCCGTCAGCGGCGGCATCGGTCTGATTGACTGCGACAATGACGGCAAACTCGATATCGTCGCCGTCAACGGCTCCTCCGTCGAGCGTTACCGTAAGCAGGGCGGCGATCCCCTGGTGACGCTCTATCACCAGGATGCCAATCTCAAGTTCACCGACATCACCGCCCAGGCCGGGCTCACGCACAAAGGCTGGGGGATGGGCGTCGCCGTCGCCGACTACGACAACGATGGCCTCCCCGACCTGTACGTCACCGGCTATGGAGGGAATGCGCTGTACCACAATCTCGGGAGTTGCCGTTTCGAAGAAGTCACCGACAAGGCCGGTGTGAGCGTAGGCGGCTTCAGCCTGGGCGCCGCCTGGGGAGACTACGATCGCGACGGCCGCGTCGATCTGTTCGTGTCGCGTTACGTGCACGTCGACATGAACAAGCTTCCCGAACTCGGCAGCAACGATAAGTTCTGCCAGTTTCGCGGCGTTCTGGTGCAGTGCGGCCCATGGGGCATGCAAGGAGAAGGTGATTTCCTGTTCCACAACCGGGGAGATGGGACATTCGAAGATGTTTCCAAGAAAGCGGGGGTCGACGATGCCCAGCGCTACTACGGCATGGGCGTCGTCTGGGGCGATCTCGACAACGACGGCTGGCCCGACCTCTACGTGGCCGACGACGCCGGGCCCAACTACATGTACCGCAACAAGCACGACGGAACGTTCGAGGAAGTTGGCCTGCTGCTCGGAGCCGACCTCAGCGGTGACGGCCAGGAGCTTGGCTCGATGGGCGTTGACCTGGGTGATTATCTCCACTCCGGGAAACTCGGCGTGTTCGTGACGGAGTTCGTCGATCAGTCCGACACGCTCTATCGCAATAACGGGAACGACGGTTTCGCCGACGTCAGTGCGAGCGCGAAAATCGCCCAACCCAGCCATCCCTACGTAGGCTGGGGCAGTGGATTCTTCGACATGGACAACGACGGCTGGCTCGACATCTTCGTGGCCAACGGCCATGTCTATCCTCAAGTCGACACGATTCCCAACGCCGCGCATTTCCGCCAACCCATGTTGCTCTTTCGCAATCAACGCAACGGGACATTCGAGGAGGTCGCGGCGCAAACCGGACTCGGCGATGTGCCGCTCCGTTCCCGTAGGGGCGCGGCGTTCGGCGACATCAACAACGACGGCTGCATCGACGTCGTCACATTGAACGTCGGCGAACCGCCTTCCCTGCTATTGAATCACTGCCCGAACGGCAACCATCGCGCTTCGTTCAAACTGAAGGGGACGCGCATCAATAAGCTGGCGATTGGCGCGCGCGTGACCGTGCGTGCCGGGACACTTACCCAGATCAGCGAGGTGAAGGGCGGGTCCAGTTACATCTCGCAGAACGACTTAAGGCAGCACTTCGGCTTGGGGGACAACTCCAAGATCGACGAAGTGCAAGTGCGGTGGCCGAACGGATCGGTCGAGACTCTGCACAATCTCGCTACCGACTTCCTGTACACAGTTGTTGAGGGTCAAGGGATCAAGGACAAAGTGCCCTTTTCTTCTCCACCCGACGCCCCCATCCCGGGCGTCGCGAAATAGCTCCTCTCGTTTCGTTTTAATTTGGCCTATAAAATCGATTTTGTGCGATACAATGCCTGCCAGCGACCGGGTGCGACGACTGACCGGTTTACAATTGCGCGTTTGGCAGGGACACTCCCTGCATAACCAATTCACTCGAATGCCCAAGGAAAAAAAGCAACGCCCGAAAAAATCGGGCGCCGTGACGTTGAAGGCAGTCGCCGATTACTTGGGCCTTACGCCCGGCACAGTGTCTTCGGTTCTCAACGACGCGCCCTCTTCCCGGTCGATCCCTGACCGAACCAAGAATCGAATCATCGCAGCAGCCCGCGAGCTGAAGTACAAGCCGAACTTCTTCGCGCAGAGCCTGCGCAAAAAGCGCACCTACACGATTGGGGTGATTGTGGAGGAGATCGGCGACGCCTACGGTTCGCTGGTGATCAGCGGCGTCGAGCAGTACCTGCGCTCCAAGAACTTTTTCTTCCTCACGGTCGTGCATCGGCACGATCTGGACCTTCTTGACCGCTACGCGCAGATCCTGCTGGAACGCGGCGTGGAAGGCTTCGTCACCGTCGATATGCAACTACGCGAAGCGCCGTCGATTCCGACCGTCGCGGTTGCGGGACATAAAGTTTTTCCAGGCGTGACCAACATCGTGCTCGACCATCACCACGCCGCTCGCATCGCCTTGCAGCACCTGGTGGAGTTGGGGCACAGCCGGATTGCTTTCATGAAGGGCGCAGTTTTCAGTTCCGACTCCGAGGTGCGCTGGAGTGCAATCTGCGAAGCCGCTGCCGACTTGAAGATTGAAATCCGCCCCGAATTGACGGTGCAGATTGACATCAACGACGCGACCCCGCAACTGGGATACCCGTTTGCCAAGCAATTGTTGGAGCGCCGCACGCCGTTCACGGCACTGTTTGCCTACAACGATCTCTCGGCGCTGGGCGCGATCCGCGCTTTCCAGGAAGAGGGGTTGCGCGTGCCGCACGATGTCTCGGTCGTCGGCTTCGACGACATTCAGGGCGCGGCCTACAACACGCCCAGCCTGACCACCGTGCGCCAGCCGCTCACACGCATGGGCATGCTCGCGGCGCAAACGTTGCTGGCACGCATCGAGAACAGCCAGGACGACCCGCGCGAGATCGCGGTCCAGCCGGAACTGGTGGTGCGCGAGTCAACCGGACGCCGGCAAGGTTAGGATTCCCGCGTCATTTGGATTCGTGTCAGGGCACGCCTTCAGGCGTGCCGTACGCGTACGCATCAAAGGCCGAAATCATCGTTTGCGCCAACCACTTCCACGGCCGCACGGTGACAATCGTGAGTTTCTCGACCGACGAGCAGTATCGCGACGGCTTCGGCCCGTTCACGCCCGGCTTCAAGGTGATTCGGTTTGGCGATGTCGAAGCGTTGCGGAAGGCGATCACGCCGAACACGTGCGCGTTCCTGGTGGAGCCGATTCAAGGCGAAGCGGGGATCGTGGTGCCGCCGGCGGGATTCCTGAAACAGGCAGCGGAGGTTTGCCACACCAACCGCGTGTTGCTGATCACCGATGAGATTCAGTCGGGCCTCGGGCGCACTGGCAAGCTCTTCGCCTACATGCACGAGGGCATAAGGCCAGACATGCTCATCGTAGGCAGGCTTTGGCCGGCGGATTCTATCCGGTGTCAGCGGTGCTGTCATCGAATGAGATTCTTGGCGTGCACAATCCGGGCGATCATGGGAGCACCTTTGGTGGCAACCCCCTGGGTTGCGCAGTGGCACGCACAGCCTTGCGCGTCCTGGTCGAGGAGCACCTGGTGGAACGCTCGGCTGAGATGGGCAAGTATTTTCTGGGTCTGCTGAAGTCCATGCGCAGTGCGGCGATCAAAGAAGTTCGCGGAGTCGGGTTGTGGATCGGGATTGAACTTCAGGGGCGGCTCGGCCGTATTGCGAAGCGTTGAAGGAAGAAGGCGTTCTGTGCAAGGAGACGCATGATCGTGTGCTTCGCATCGCGCCGCCACTGATCATCACGAAAGATGAGATCGATTGGGGATTTGCGCGGATCCGCAAGGTGTTGGAGAAGCACTAAGGGCGCTTTTTCACCAGCCTCGAAAAGTCTCGCAAGAGCCAACCTCAGTGGCGAAGCCCTCTTGGTTCGTGGCCTGGTGGCACGGCTGAAGCCGTGCCCTTCCCGTGCGTTTCAGTTCTCGTGCTCAGCGTGTATTAACTGGATTCTGTGCTGAGACAGGAGCCTGTTCACTGGATATCGACCTTTCTCGACCGGTGTCTCTTGTTGTCCTTTCATACTTGCAACTCACCTTGTGCAAAGAAACATCGTTTTCCAGAAGAGCTGTCAGGAAATACTGTAGCAAGGCGATCAGGAAATTTTTGTCCGATAGTTCGTCGGCGAGCATCACACCGCTTTGCGATCGAAGGACCTCGCCGCATGCCGACAGCCCTGGATGAACGAAAGGTCATCAAGCCCATACCGAAGGGGCCGGCTCGGCACATGGATCGGCGGAAGTTTTGGACCATCCTCGCCATAGCGGCCTGCCTCGCCGTCATTGCCGGGGGGTATTTCTACTACGAGGACTGGCCCTTTACGCCGAAGAATGTAGTGAAAGAGCTGGAGTTGGCCACCTCCAGCCATGTGCAGTTCGCCTCATTTCGCAGATTCTTTCTTCCCCACCCTGGTTGCGTTCTGGATTCGGTCATCCTGTCGCGCGGTTCGACTCCAGCGAATCAGGAAGTGATGAAGATCCGCCAAGTCGTCATTAAGGGCAAATGGACTGGGCTGATTCAGAACCACGTGGCCATTGTGCGAGCCGATGGCGTCGACGCGGTGTTTCCGCCCTTTGGTGAGGGCGAGCCCTGGAAGCCGGCGGAGACGGACGTGATCGTGGACAAGCTCATCGCGAATGGCGCCGTGCTGCAGTTTCGACGGCACGACTCCAAGCCGCCGGTAAAGTTTTCCATCGAGAAGCTGATCGCGCATCACCTGGTCAATCACGAACCCACCAAGTTCGAGGTGCGAGTGCGGAATCCCGAACCGCCGGGCATGGTGGATGCCAGCGGCAGCTTTGGGCCGTGGAATGAAACTCAGCTCAGCGCGACGCCGATTTCAGGGAATTACTCTTTTCAGAATGCGGACTTGGGAACGTTTGGCGGCGTGCGTGGAATTCTGTCGTCCGACGGAATGTTCAACGGGACGTTGGAAAATATCGTCGTGAAGGGGAAAACGATGATTCCCGACTTCGGCGTGTCGGACACCCCGCACAAGCTCCATCTGAACAGCCAGTTCGATGCCGAAGTGGATTCAACCAACGGCGACGTGACCCTGCACGGGGTGCAAGCGCAACTCCAGAAGACCATCATCCTGACGAAGGGAACGGTAGCGAGTCACCGTACCGAGGATGGTAAGACTGCCAACCTCGATTTCGCGGTGCGCAATGGGCGCATCCAGGATCTTCTGCTGATGTTCGTGTCGGAGAAGAAAGCACCGCTTAACGGCGCAGTGAGCCTGCGCGCGCATACGGTTGTGCCTCCGGGTAACCGGCCTTTCTTGCAAAAACTTCGCATGCGTGGCGATTTCGGGATCGAGTCGGCGGAGTTCACGAAGGAAGAAACACAGAACAACCTCGACAAGCTGAGCACGGCTGCGCGCGGAGGGGGCGACCAGACCGACGATCCCGAGAGAGTGCTGTCCGACTTAACGGGTCACGTCGAGGTGAGAGATGGCGTCGCGACCTTCTCGCAGTTAAGGTTTCGCATCCCCGGGGCGCGCGCCCGCTTCGATGGCACGTTTGACCTGATCACGCAAAAAGTCGACCTGCGGGGCATGCTCTATATGGATGCCACGCTCCCCAAAGCCACTTCCGGAATCAAGTCGTTCCTGCTGAAGGCGATTGACCCTTTCCTGAAGAAGAACCGCCGGGGTGGAGCGAAGTTTCCCGTCAGCATCACGGGAACGTATCACAATCCTTCCTACAAGGCTGATCCGGTTTAGGGCTCTTTTCCGCTGTTCCCCCGGCGCACCGCAATCACGCAGGGCGCACCGACTATAATTCTGCGTCGAGCTTTGCGACCGATTTGGTCAGAGGTTCCTGAGATGCAGCCACTTCTCGCGAGATGGAAAGAGGAAGCGTACGTCCTGATGCGCTTCATGATGGGATTCATGCTGCTGTGTCACGGCGTGCAAAAACTGTTTGGGTTTCTAGACGGCGAGGGCCACCCCCATGGATTGTGGATGGCAGCCGGCTACATCGAAACCATCGGGGGCACGCTTGTCATGCTGGGATTGTTCACCTCGGTGGCGGCGTTCGTGTTATCGGGGGAAATGGCGGTCGCCTATTTCCTGGTGCATGCCCACCTGCGCTTCTGGCCGATCCTGAATGGCGGAGAAATTGTCGTGGCCAATTGCTTTACCTTTCTCTACATCGCGAGCGTGGGGGGCGGGGCCTTGAGCGTGGATTCGTGGATGGAGCGACGGCAGGCGGCTGCGCAAAGTACTACTCGATAACAATTTTGGCCGACCATGGATCCGGCGCGGGAGCGGGCTCAGGCAAGGGCGGTGTGGGAAGAGCGGTCGTGACCACTTCACTGACTGTCGTTTCTGTAGGAGGGCTGTGACCATCCGGAGGAGCGATGGTCCGCGCATCCACCGGCAGTAGGTTCGTGTTTTGTGCGGCCCACTTCGCGGCCAGACCATTCAGCGGACTCTTCGTGTTGTATTCCTGATAAGCGATCATGCGGCCGATGCGAATGATCAGGTCATCAAGGCCTTCGGACGCGGCCCAGAAATCCCCGATGCACACCATCGAATCATCGAAGTTGGGATGAAACACCGGCGTGAGCATGCGGCACTGGGGGGCACGCCGGGGATAGCCCAGCGATAGGTTTACTTCCAGCACGTGAGTGTCACGCTCGAGGATTTCGCCAGAACCGGCTACGTACAAACCCCGAATGTTGTAGGTAAAGCGGTAAATCTCCGGCGGCATGCCGGCTTTACCGGTAATGCGGATACGGTGCCAGTTGTGCAAGCGCTGTTCGAGCGCTTGCTCATCGGCCATCAGACGTCGGGTACGCGGTGAAGGCATGATCGTGAGGTCTAGGTAAGAGTCCCTGTCGCTTTCCAGCGCGCGATGCGATTGACATGATATTGGAGATAGACAGTACTGAAGAAGAAGGTCATCGGCCCGCTCAAGGTGAGGCCAATGTTCTCGACGGAATTGTAGTAGTCCTCCATGGCTTCCCGAATGGCAAAGATTCCGAACAGGTAGACGATCAAGCCACCGAGGATAAGCAGTCCGCCGACCGCGAATACATGCATCGATATGGCAATGAATCCCGCGACCATGCTGGCGGGATACATGGCCACCAGTACCAGCGGCTTGTTGTCGCCGCTCAATTTGCGTCCCCAGTTCGCGAGGATGAGGGCCCAGATCAAGTTAAACAGGTTGAAGAACTTGCTAGTCAGAATGTTCAACACCAGCAGGCCAGCCCAATGCAGATTGGGGGGAAGGGGCACGTGCTCGACGACTGGCCCCGCAACAACGGGCGTGGTGGACGCGGTGGCTGCCGGAATATCTCCCAGAACCTGGCGCACAGGAACCCAGTCGCTCAAACCTTCGCTCTGTGCGAGGTCCTCGAGCAAGACGTTGCCTGACTGCACATAGCGTTGAAGATCGGTAAGGCTATACGGGCCGAACGTCTGTTCTCCTCGCTTGATCAGATAGCCCATGCGCAGTCGCTCCTAAGAAGTGAAGTTGACGCCATAGTTGTCTCGATCGATCGTACAAATGTCAATGACTGCCCAAATCCAGGTCATGGGTGCGGCGAAACCGACCGTGACCGCCGTGATTGCCAACTGCGCAATTGCCTTCTTGGTATAGCCAGCGAAGAAATTATGAGCGCCGAAGGGTCCCAGCAGTGCGCCGAGCAGGATAAAGGTCGTGCGGCTCTTGGGCTCGTGCACCGGTTCAGGTTCAGCGTAGGTGCGGAAGATCGAGGGCACGACACTCGAACCCAGGAGGCTGCCCGCGGATTCTGCGACGGGAGGGGAAGACGCAACGGCTCCCGGCATAGGCGGTGGCGGCGGGGTAGGCGCCGCGTACAGCCGTGCGGGGGCTGGTGCGGCGGGCTGCGCCAGGTCGGGGGCGGCGATGCTGAGCTTGGGTTCCTCGGCGGGAGCGCAGCGGCATCCGAACACGGTGCAGCCGCCGTTTTCTTCGTAGCAATCGCGATGGTGCTGGGTGCCGCAACCTTCGCAGACGAGTTCCTGCTCCGGCGTCGCCTCAATCTCTCCGCGGCAATAAGGACAAACCGTCGCGATCATGAACGCTGCTTTTCCTTGTAACGGAATGTGTATCGCCCGATCTGTAGCAGGTCATTGTCCTGCAGAACGCGTGACTGAATGGCCGACCCAGCCAGATAGACCAGGCCGCTCGCACGAATCTGCACGCGCGATCCCGTAAGTTCCAGTGCGGCATGCTCCGGAAGGATATTGGAATCCTTGAAAAGGTAGATATCGCAATCCTGCTTGCTGCCCACGGTCGTGCGTGGCTTGTAGAGGATGAACTGCTTGCCGGCTAACGGTCCGGCGGTCACATAGAGCCAGCGGTCTTTCAGGGCGCTCTCTACCAGGCCCATGCCCACTCCGGTAGCGAGGCCCACCAGGGCAAATCCGACAGCGCGGCTGGGCCCGCCGCCGTGCGTCAGCAAAGCAATGGGATCGAAGATTGTGCCGCCGAGACCGGCGCCGATCATGCCGCCGATCACGCCATATTTTCCCTTCTTCGCGGACTGGCCGATGATGCCATAGACCAGGCCCCCGGCCGCTCCAAATGCCGCCCAGGCCAGGCCACGGGAAATCCACAGCGCGGGATTGCGCTCCGAATGCGCACCCAGGTCCGCAATAATTGAAATCAGGACGGCGAACATCATGTTCGCCACGAAATAGAACATAAAGCCGAAAAGGATTCCGAGTGGCAAAGCCAGAACGCCGCGCAAAAATGCTTTCTTGGTCGAACGCTCGACAATGCTTTCGGCGACACCGAAGCCGAGCGACATCAGCGTGAGGATGATCGGCACGATCCAGACGTTTCCCCAACGCTCAGTGGTCATTTTTGGCCCATCCACGAAGGCCGGCTCGGCAATGGCCCACCCAGCAAGCGCGCCCAAAAGCCCGGCGATGCCAAGATAGAACCATCCCTGCAGCAGGATGCTGCCGCGATCTTCCGCGGTGACGGGCCCGTGTTCGGCGGCGTCGGTGATCGTGCCGTACGACTTACTTCCCGGAGTGGCAGGTGCAATGGGTCCTGGCCGGTCATCCACATTGACCTTGGCCAGATCATCGAGCGTGATCTTGATGGTGTCGTTGTTATCGGCGGTCGCCATTTCCCTCCTTCGCGGGAGCTGGGGGACTTCCGACTGGCACCGCAGGTTGTTGTGGATGCTTTCCCCTTTCGTCCGGCGATATCAATTTCAAAAATTCCCGGCCCTGGTCTTCGGGGACAGGCACCGGGGCACCGATGGGGGTCATCGTTCGCGGATCGACCGGAATAGCCATCAACAACACTTTCGGAAACAGGAAGTAGGAAATCGCGAAGCCCAGCAGCAACATCGAGAGATGCGTTATGACGGCGGTCACCATTCGTTCCAGCGAATCGTCGTCATCATCTCGATCGTCATTTCTGAGCACCTTGATCTTCGGACGGTCAGGGACATCCTCGCTGTCCATCTCGACCGAGGAGGACTTGGGCTGGCTGGTGTTCTCCGCCGCCTCGCCACCGCGCCGATCGACGACATCCACTTGCGTCAGGCGCACGATGCGGTCGCCTTGCCATCCGAAACAGCCCTCTTCATCGGAGTGCGGATCGTAGACCCAGGCCACTTGGCGTTTGGAGGAGAAGAAATTCCGGTGGATGAAGGTGTCGTGATCGGAGAGAAACACTCCGAAGCCCGGGTGCGAATGGTACCAGCCCAATATGCGCTCGTTCGGGTAGTCCTTGTCTTTGATCCTGTAAATATGCTCCCAGGTGTCTTGCGTAAAAGTCACATGAGCTCCGCCTTGCGCGGCATTCATTCCCGCGATGCAGGAAGAGACGTTGATTCCCTCCCCGGCTTCGTGGCCGATTAACACTCCGCAAACTTCCGTCTTATTCTCGGAGCGGGCATGCTGACGGATCTGGCGGACGACTTCGCTGTCGATGCGAAGGAGAGCCTGATTTTGCTTTTTGCTCACTGGCCGTCCTCCCGAGCTGCAGGCCCAAGGACCTGATCTGCGTCGCCGAAGGGAATGTATCCGATTTCCCGTTCTCCGCAGCGCGCGACAAAAACATCGAGCAAGGGCAGGCCAAGTTGATTAAGGCGACGGCCGCTGAGTGCAGCTTCCCCGGAGTATGCATGGAGAGTTTCGACCACCCGCAGTTGGCCATCGTCAGGACACTTCGCCGCTTCGAATGGCACGCTGCCTGCGGGTGCAAATATTGCCTCTTCGCGATGGCACACCGGGCACACAAACTTGTGAATCACATCGCGGCTGAATTCGATGACGATGTCTTCCGCCCCCAAATCTCCTTGCGCGCGAGCGCGCAGGTCGCGCAGCGTCAGGTCATCCGCTTTCTGAGGCAAGTGGATGATTTCCGGCACGGTGTAGTGGCTCATGCACTCGGCGTTTTCGGTGTACTCAACCACGTAGGAAGAATGGTTCAGTCCTTCGAACACGTAGCCCTTGCTGGCCAAGGTGGGCAAACCATGAATGAGCTTGACCGCTTCTTGCACTTCAATTCCGGCGATGATCGACGAAATCGTAGGAGTCGTGGGGACTTTGCCTTCCGCGGTCTGCTCCAGCAACAAAAGATTGCACGACATCCGCTTTTGCAGCAGATTCCAATCCACCTCGCCCAGCGTGCATTCGTAACAGGGCGGAACACCGGGAACGAAAACGCGCGCAACGCCGTTGATGCCCTCAATCGCGCCGTCGATCCACGGACGGTTCACCTTCCATGTTGAGCGGTTGATCCAGAGACGCGCTTCCCGGTTGTCGAGCCCGGCGATGATGACGTCGGCCCACTCGAAAACGCCGAGGCCCACACCGTGAACGATGTTGGCGGCCATTCCCTGCACCAACGAATTCGGCGCGAGTTCGCGATAGGCGTGGACGGCGACGTCCGCCTTGAAGGCGCCGACGTCCTCGCTTCGGTATAAGACAGTGCGCGACAAGTTGGATTCTTCGATGCGGTCGAGATCCACGACCACAATCCGGCGAAAGCCCAGCAGCGCGGCGTTTTTCAGGATCTCGTTGCCTAACGCGCCCGCGCCCACCACGAGCAACCGGCACTTTGCGATCTTCTCCTGATCCCACCAGGGAATCAGCCGCATGCGGCTGAACCGGTCTTCGTGGAGGCTTGCCTTCAGAGTTGCCATGGGGTGGACGTCGTTCCGCGTCCGGCAGTAATCTCCGGTTGGAGCCGGAGGATGTCGCCGTCTTGCACCAGCGCCTCGGCCAGAGTTTGCGAGTCCTGGATCTGTCTTCCGGAATTTTTGTGATGAAACTTATAGCTCAAGGGCGCGCCATCAGGACCGTGTGTGGGCAAACGCAATTTCTCCACCAGGACCGCGATGATTTTGTTACAGGCGGCGTCATTGGGGAGCTCGACAGGAATTCGTTTGTTTTCCGTGGAATCGTAGACTGTGACGTTGATCGTGGCCATTTCCCGTGGGTTCCTTCGGTAATCTCAGTGACGCACTTCCTGCAGTTCGGTTTTCGCGCCGCCCCGCTTTGCAAGGAAATCATCGAGGCGCCGGCTGCCGCTGCCGGCAAATTCCCAACTGGACCGGTCTAGCAGCGCGCTGACGCGGACAGCGAAATTCAGATTCTCCGCATTCGGATCCATATTTCTGTCGACCATCGATGTAACGATACCGACGAGCTCCCCTTTGTCGTCGAAGACGGGGCCCCCACTGTTTCCCGGACTTACGGGCGCGGACATTTGGAGGACGTTGCCCTCGGTGCGCGAGATGATGCCAGTGCTCAGGGTGAATCGCAAGCCTTCGGGGTGGCCAATCACGAAAACGGTGGCTCCGTCGACAACGTCCGCCGAGGCAGCGACGGGCATCAGAAACTCGCCGCTTCCGGAAGCACGCTTGACCCATACCAGGGCAAGGTCCAGGTCTTTGTGGCGCGCGATCACTTGACCTTCGCCCCATGCCCCCGATGCCATTGCAACCAGAACGTCACGATCGCCAGCGCGCGATCGCCAGGTGATTCCATCGACCACGTGGCGCGCGGTGGCAAAGAGATAACCGTCGTGGCCTGCCTCCAATAACGCCCCGGCTCCAAATGCGGCGCTGGGCGCAACCTGGTTCGTAAACCAGGTTCGCCTGGCAGGGGAGATCACCGAGACCAGCGGTTTCAGATTCTCGGACGCCTGTCGGGGAGACATGGATGCGCTGACGGGCAGAGCAGGATAACTCGTTCGCTCGTCCAGATCCGGCAAACCCGCGCCCACGAGGGACGGTAGAGGGTGCAACGTCAGCAGCAGTACAGCCGCAATCGACGTGATCAAGCCACTGATACTGAGCAGCGTAGCCAAGAGGCCCGTCCAGGCAAAACGTGTTCGAGGCGGCAATCCGCGCATGGCAGCGCGCAGGATCACGGCCACCAAGCACAATATGGGCAGCACCAACACGAGCGGCGCGAGAGCGAATTTCGCCCATCCGGGAATGGCCGGCGCCAGCTTGGGCTCAAGACGTACCGGCTCGTCGGGAGGAGGCGCGGTTTCGGCGATCTCGCGGCTGCTAATTACTATTTTTTCCATGCACGAGGAGGCGTAGCTGCTCCAAGGGGAGGGCTAAATTGTTGGGCATTCTCGCACAAATTGCAAGAAAAGACGTAAGAGCACTAAGTACCCCAGATACATGACTTGTGGCAACCCTAAGTGGCGCGGACTTCGACCAAAGAAGGCAAACCACAGAGGACGCGGAGAGCACAGAGCAATCATGAATTTCTCGGTGTACTTCCGTGTTCTGTGTTTGAGGATTTCGGTGATGGATCGCATCTTTAGCGGTCGGGGTGAAGCGAGTTTTCAACTGACCATGGGCTCCAACTTGTGCACAGCTTCGTTGGTGTTTTCCACAGATATCAGAGGGGACGGGCCGTTTGGAAGGTTGCGCCGAATCAGAGTGTCCAACAGGACAATTACTTTAGTCACATGTTTTTCCTCAGGCTGCTGGGGCATAATGTGCCGTCTCTCCACTCCACATCAGGAAGGTATGGAACCTATGTCAGTCCTCCCCCTCCTTGCCAGACTTTGGTCGGAAGACCAGGGTCAGGACATCGCCGAATATGCTGTCATGCTGGCCGTGATTCTGGTGCTCGTCGTGGGCACAGTCCGGATGATCGGTTCCAACGCGAACGGTGTTTTCTCGCAAGCAGCCAGTTCCATTCAATAGCCGGTAAGTTTTTAAACGGACGCGCCGGGCATCGGCCAAGACGCACAATGCCCGGCGCCCGTTATTTGACCCCTCTCGCATTCCCTCCATCGTAGATGTCTTATTCGCAATCTGCTTTGCCCAAGCGGGGCATCGCTCTCTTTTGTACAATGCGTCATCTTCAGGATTTGCTTTGAGCACGAGTCCGTGGAAAGCGCCAGTCGCTGTGGGCGAGAGTAGATTCGTCACCGGCAAAATTCCTTTGGAGGCTTTTCTGCATCATGGCGATTGCGAGCATCAATCCAGCAACCGGCGAACTGATCAAGAGTTTTGAAGCTTTGAGCGACGGGCAGATAGAGGCCAAGCTTCAACTCGCGGCCGACACGTTTCGCACGTACCGCAAGCTCTCCTTTGGTGAACGAGCGCGCATGATGACAAAGGCCGCTGAAATTCTCGAAGCCGAAAAGGACGCGTGTGGCCGGCTCATGACGCAGGAGATGGGCAAGACGTTGAAGTCCGCGGTGGCGGAGGCAGCGAAGTGCGCGACTGCATGTCGCTACTATGCGGAAAATGCCGAGCATTTTCTGGCCGATGAGGTCGTGCCGACCACGGCGACAAAGAGTCTTGTTCGCTATCAACCCATTGGACCGGTGCTGGCGGTGATGCCTTGGAATTTTCCGTTCTGGCAGGTGTTTCGCTTCGCGGCGCCGGCTCTGATGGCGGGGAATGTGGGCTTGCTCAAGCATGCTTCGAACGTGCCGCAATGCGCGCTCAAAATCGAAGAGATACTCCGGCGCGCAGGCTTTCCAGAAGGCGCGTTTCAGACGTTGCTGATCGGCTCGCAGAGGGTTAATGACATCCTGACGGATTCGCGTATCGCGGCCGCGACGCTCACGGGCAGCGAACAGGCCGGCATCCAGGTCGGCGTGGGAGCGGCAAAACGGATCAAGAAAGTGGTGCTTGAACTGGGCGGGAGTGATCCCTTCATCGTGATGCCGAGCGCCGATCTGGATGCCGCGGTCGCCGTGGCAGTGGAAGCCAGGGTCATCAACAACGGGCAATCCTGCATTGCTGCGAAGCGCTTCATTGTGGCGGAGCCGATTGCCGACGCGTTTGAAAAGAAGTTTGTTCAGCGAATGGAGGCACTGGTGGTTGGGGACCCGATGGCCGAGAAGACTGAACTGGGCCCGCTGGCGAACGCGGATGCCGTCGCTTCTCTCGACGCCGATGTGCGAAAGACGGTCGAAGCCGGGGCGCGACTGCTCACTGGCGGCCGTCCGCTTCAACGGGCCGGTCACTATTACGCGCCCACAGTGCTGACCAATGTTCCAAAGAATTCGCCTGCCTACTGTGAGGAGTTCTTCGGCCCTGTCGCCTCGCTGTTTCGTGCGCGAGACCTGGACGATGCGATTCGCATTGCCAATGACAGCCGATTCGGCTTAGGCGCGAGCGCCTGGACTCGTGACGAGAAGGAACGCGATCGCCTCGTCAATGAACTGGAAGCGGGGATGGTCTTCATCAACAAGATGGTGGCTTCCGATCCGAGGATGCCATTTGGCGGCGTGAAGCAGTCGGGTCACGGACGCGAGTTGGGCGTTCACGGAATTCGCGAATTCACCAACATCAAGACCGTGTGGATCCAGTAAGGCGCCACGCTCGTGATGAAGACTTGGGGACAAAATTGGTGCACAATCTCTTCTGCTTCTAGGTCTCTCTAATCGATTCTGAGCGATGAAGATCGTTCCTCGGACAACCTCAATCGAACCACTGCACAACATTTTCTTGAATCGCCGCAACGTATTGGACGCAGTCACCACAATAGAATAAGCGCCCGCGCGGACCCGGCATCACGCATGCTGGATCCATTGCTCTTGATGGAGCAGACGGATTTCCCAAGGGATGCAGAGCAGGACAATCTCGCCGGGATAGGACTGATTTAGTCGGAGCTACCTCTTCCGCTATCTTCAGACTTCCTCTTAGTGCCGGTCATACGACCATACTAAGTGAGCGCCTCACTCGCATGGGAGGGCACTATGTCAGCATCGCTTGAACACATAACGGCTGAAACACCCATGGGAGCAAACCTCGTCGCTGGCGGTGCCACTTTTCGGACGTGGGCGCCAAATGCCTCCGCGGTTCACGTGCGCGGCAGTTTCAACGGATTCAGCATTCGAGATGATGCGGCGCTGGTGCGCGGCGTTGCCGGGTATTGGCACGGTTACATCAAGGAGGTTGCAGATGGTGATGTCTACAAATACTGGGTGACAGGGCCAACCGGGCCTGGCTGGAAACGGGACCCGTACGCCCGTCAACTGCGGGAGCCCAACTGGGACTGTGTGGTGCGCGGGACCGATTTCCCGTGGCACGAGACCGGATTCAAGACGCCTGCGTTTTCCGATTTTGTCATTTATCAGCTGCATGTCGGCGCTTTCTATACTTCGAGATTCCCCAAGACGGGCACGTTCCTCGATGTGGTGGACAGGATTCCATACCTGGCCGATCTGGGTGTGACTGCAATCCAGTTACTGCCGATCCAAGAGTTTCCTGGAGATTTCAGCCTCGGCTACAACGGAACAGACTACTTCTCTCCAGAAATGTCGTACGTCGTGGACGATGCAGACCTCGGGCCCTACCTGGCCCGAGCGAACGCTCTGCTCGCAGCCAAGGGAGTCACGCCCTATAGCGTGGCCGATCTCAGCGGCGAGGTGAACCAACTGAAGGCGCTTATCGATTTGTGCCATGTTTATGGACTGGCTGTGGTTTTCGATCTTGTCTTCAACCACGCGGGCGGCGGATTCGGTGATGAGACTCTCTGGTTTTTCGACCGGCAGGCCGGAATCGAGAAGCCAGAGTGGTGGAACTCCCTCTATTTTTCTGACCGGACTTGGGCGGGTGGGGTGGTCTTCAATTTTCAGTCGGATCCGGTCCGTGCATTTCTGATCGACAACGCAAAGTTTTTTCTGGATGAATACCGGGCGGATGGATTGCGTTTTGACGAGGTAAGCGTAATTGATCGCAATAGCTACGGACGTGGGTGGGACTTCTGCCAGGCACTTACGCACACGCTGCGTTCGCGCCGGGCGAGCGTACTTCTGCATGCGGAGTACTGGAACGTGAATCCCTGGATCGTGAAAGAGACCGAGGACGATAACGGGGCCGGATTTCACACAACCCTAACGGATGGCCCCCGGATCGCCATCCGGGACCTGCTATCGGTTGCCAGCGTTCCAGTGAGCGGCGGATTACCTATGACGCGAGTCGCTGAGCAGATAGGGTTAAATTACCTGCGGGACAGCTGGCGTGGTGTGAACAGTCTCGAAAACCATGATTTGGTCATGCAGCCGAAGGACTCGAATGACCACAATCGCATGCTTCGCATTCCACGGCTTGCAGATGGTTCGAACGCGCACTCCCCGTTTGCCACCAGCCGATCACGGGTGGCTACCGGTCTCTTGTTGACCATGCCTGGCATCCCTATGCTCTTCATGGGACAGGAGTTCCTCGAGGACAAACAATGGTCCGACGATGTTAGTGGTCATCCGGAATTGTGCATTTTCTGGCCGGGCCTCGACGCGCCTGATCCTGCCATGCGCGATTTTCTTCGCTTTACGCGCGAACTGATTGCCGTACGTTGGCGCTATCCGGCGCTCCGTAGCGAGGGGCACTCGGTGATTCACGTTCATGACGACAACCGGGTGCTCGCTTTTCAGCGATGGGTGCCGGGTGCCGGCGATGACGTCGTGGTTGTGCTTAGCCTCTCAAATCAGACCACGTTCGGCTATGAAATAGGATTTCCAGCAGGTGGATATTGGCGTGAGACGTTCAACAGCGATGTCTACGAACATTGGGTCAATCCCAACGTTCAGGGCAATGGGGGAGGGGTGTTCGCGAACGGTCCCGCGCGTCACGGGCTGCCTAGCTCTGCAGCGCTGACGTTGCCGGCCAACACGATCCTCGTGTTTACGCGTCGCTAGTGTCTAGGTAACGGAATAGCTATTTCAGTTGCTTTTGCGGCGGCCGAGGGTCCGAAGGCCCCATCGTCAGGCAACAATCTGCACAAACGAAGAAGCAAGCCATTCACGTAGAAATGCGCTAAAAACGGCCCACAGGGCATCGGCAATTTCGATGGCAATCGCGACAATGCGCTCCGTATCGGGGGTGCCCGCGGCGATAAGATCTTTCAGCGTTACACCATCCATGTACTCCATGGCGATGAACGCCTGGCCTTCATGGCTCCCAATTTCGTAGATGGTGCAGATGTTGGGATGACTGAGCGCAGAGGCCCCACGCGCTTCGCGACGGAAACGTTCCAGGGCAATGAGGTCCCGGGCTGCATTCTCAGGAAGAAACTTTAACGCGACAAACCGGCCGAGTTCGTGGTCCTGGGCTTTATAAACTACACCCATCCCACCGCTCCCTAGTTCCTCCAGGACTCGGTAGCGTGAGACCGTTTGCCCGGTAGCGAAGTGGGATTGAGTCACGCTGAATGCTAAGAACGGGGGACACATCGCGCATACTGGTAATAAAGGCAGTTGCTTCGCAAACCGCGCGTGCTTCTTAGCTCGCAGACGCCCGCTTTCCGGCCGGTCTGCGCCAGGTGAACCGCTTGGGTGATCATGGGAGCAGCGGCGGACTACGAATGCGGGTCCCCGATTCTGGGCGAATGACCGCAAACCGGAACTAACCTGCTGAATAGGTCCCGGTTTCCGTGCCCACGGAATGGGGATGGTTTACGTACTTTTCTTCAAGGCACGACTTGGAGGCAGGCGGTGCGCTGGATGACCCAGAACATGGCGATGGCGCCGATGGCGTAGGGCGGGACGAGTTCGGTCCAGCGCGGAAATGGGATGCGGATGCGAGCCATGAGATCGATCGACGACAGCACCACAGCGATGAACAGGAAGTGGCCGGACTCGACGCCTAGGCTGAAGAACAACAGTGCCGTTGGAATGTGTGCAAGCGGCAGTCCGGCATCATTCAACCCGCCCGCAAATCCCAGCCCGTGTATCAGCCCGAAGGAGAACGCCACCATCCATGGCGCGGAGAAGGTGATGCTTTTGATGCCGCGCCGCATGCGAACAATCTCCGCCGCGACAAAGACGATGCTCAGGGCAATGACCGCCTCGACCGGCCTCTGTGGGACATGCACATAGCCGAGCGTTGCTGCCGTGAGCGTGACGCTGTGGGAAAGAGTGAACGCCGTAACGGTCTTCGCCAGTTTCCAACCGCCACGTGTGATGATGATGAGGGCGAGCACGAACAGCAGATGGTCGAGGCCGGTCAGAATGTGTTCCACGCCCAGCACCGAATAGACGCGTGCGACCTGCAATCTACCGGGAGAGGCGTCAACTACCAGCGTTGGCACCGACTGGGTCAGACGCGCAACCTGGGTTGAACCATCCGTTCGATCGATGCGCACTAAAACGTCTGTCATAGTTGCGGCGAGGCCATCAATCGCGATCGTCCCGCCGTTCAGGCCGTCGGGGCACGTAAGGCGTAAGCGCTCGCTGTAGGAATCGGACGCGCGGTAGCTCGCGACATCGCCTGCCGGCTTACAGTTCTCCGGAAAACGAGGATGGATGCTCAGCCGCATGTCGCCCACCGCCGGCACCTTCCATAACACAGCGTAGGTATTAGCTGCCGTCTGGCGCAGTTCGAGATACCCCGGCCGAACCTCGTGGGCATAGAGGACCTGCGCTGCCAGCATCACCACGACCGCCGTGAAGTCGCGCCAGCACCGCATCAGCGTGCCTCCGCGACCCTGGACGCTTCGGGCGGCTCAACGACCACCGTGTAACGGGCGCGCAGTTTCTCATACTGGGTGTCTAGTTCCTGTTTGCGCCGGTCGCTGAGTAAGTCCCGAAGAACGGATTCGCGCACGTTCGCCAGCGGTGGGGCTACTTCCGGAATGCGTGCATTGACACGCACGAGATGTAGGCCATAGCTGGACTCGATCGGCCCCGCCCAAGTTCCAAGTAGGGTCTTGGTTAGCTCGTTAGTGAACTTCTCGCCGAACAGACGTGCAGTCTCCCCTGCGGATGTCTTCTCAAATTGCGAAGGCAACAAAAAGGGGTCCCCAAGGTTCTCGATGTCGATTGCGCTTTTGCCCTTCAGACGCGCCAACATTGCCGTCGCTTCGGCCTCGGCGGATGCTCCGCGCTTCTCACGGCTAAAAAAGATTTGTTCGAAGCCGAAGCTGGGTTCTTCGCTGTACTTGTCGGCGTGCTGCCTCAGATAGACCTCAAGTTCCTGATCGCTTGGCGGACCGGTTCTCGCCGCCATATCTTCGACCAGGAATTCGAACTTCTGCCGCATCCGCCGTCGAACAATGACATCGTCCTGATCAAGGCCCATAGTTCTCGCCTCGCGGTATAGCACCTCGTCGCGGACATAGTCGTTCACCAACGCATGCAATTCCTCCCGAGTCGGCGAACGCATCCACGTGCGACTGAAACCGACGACAATGCTTTCGATCTGGCTTTGCGTAACGACAATCTTCTTCCCAGAGGGGACAGCGATGCTCCGCGACCGCTCAGCAATGAAAAAGATTACCGCCCCTAGCAAGAGGAAGTGAAACATCGGCTCACGGATCAGCTTTCGCATGGCGCCCTCGTAGGCTACTTTGCCGGCGTGTACCAGATAGGCGAGGTGTAGGCGCGCTCTTGCACGGTCATCGTCACTTCAGGCGGCAACTTGATGCCAAAGTATTTGGCGTCAAACGCCGTCCAGCGTGGGGTCGGAATTTCCAGCACACGGGCGTAGTAAAATGCGCTCTGCGTCACATCGAAATCCGGATCCTTCCAGACCTTGATCAGTTCCGGCGTTCCGATGGTGTTGGTCCATGTCGCGTTCGGAACATCCACCGTGTTCCCCACGGTAGGTAGTTTGCCGGTCTTCGGGTCGGGCTTGCGGTCGCCCGACCAGGCCAGGTCATATACCTTCTCGTGCGTTTCGCCCTTTGCGTCGAGCCAGCCCTTGATGATTTGGATCCGATCCAGGTTGGCGCCAATGGGGTCTTTGAGCGCGGCGACGAGGAACGTTGGGGCCGTACCTGCGGGCCCCTTGTGCAGGTCCCCACCCATGGGTACGCCCTTTTGATAGCCGACCACTGCGGGACTCCGCGTGTTTGCGTCGTTCGCAACGAAGTCCCAGCCGCCGAAGAACCGGACGATCATCCGTGGACCGGTCGTGGCGTACGTCTCCTTTCGCTGCATGGCGTCCCACAGTGCTTCGCGCGTGTTGTCGGTAGCCCAAACGCCCGCGTAGCCGGAGGCACTCGTCTCCCAACCCATAACGACAACTCCGGGATGGGCTGGGTTCTTTATGAACGGATGTTCTGCACGTCCTGCACTTGGCTCAGCGCTGGAAGTCTTGCCGAAGAAATTGTCTTCTTCCACCGCGGCAAGACCGGTGTGTGAGTCGGTCGATCCGACCATGCCGAACTTGTACGGATTTACACCAAGTTCTTTTTCAAGCTTCAGCCCATTCCGCAACGCCGCGCGGGCGTACTCGAACTCCAGCATCTCGGGCTTCTTGAGTTCGCTAAGGTCCAGGTTGCCTTTGTCCCAGCGCTCGAAGTTCGCGAATTCGTCGTTGGGAGAGAGGAACGGATGGGTCTCACCGTCACCCTTGATCTGTGTCGCCTCATAGAGCCGTTCCCATTGCGCACGTTGTTCGGCGTATTCGCGGTCGATGGGCTTCCCGGTGAACGATTCGATCAGCGGGAACATGCGCCCATTCGAGAGGTTGCCGTTGTGAGCGATGGCCAGCACGCTCCCGTTCGTCTTCTCTTCGTAAGTCTGCATCCACCTCCACAAATCGCGGGGGTTGTCGCTGCCTAGGGGCTTTATGGTCGTGTAGGGTTCGACAAGGCTCGCCTTGGCCGCATTGTCACGGAAAATGACGTTGCGGTGGAGGTTGTTCCCGCCGGTATTCGACGTCCACTCGAAGCCGATGAAGGCGGTGAAGCGACCCGGATCGTTCGCCTCCTCGGCTGCCTTGATGGTCTCCGCCCAGGCGCTGCGATATGGGGCAGTGCCCGGGAGCGGAAAGATAGCCTTGGGCATCTGTCCCTTGCCGAAAGTGGTGACAATGTCTAACGCCGCGTCTGCCCCTTTGCCTGACTGAATCATTTCGTACCATTTCTTGCCTTGCGGGTCGTTCAATATGTCTTGGCTCCCCGACAGCAGCATCGGAAAGAAGCCCATGCCATCGGAGTGATCGGCGACGACAAGAAAGTCCAGCGGACGCGAAAGCTTCACGCGTTGTCCGCTCGAAGCGGTGATTTCGTTCCCCTTGGCGAAGACATAGGCGTCTTTCGGTCCGAGCCTCGCACCAAAGGCACCCGCGTCCATCGAATACGAAGTATGCAAGTGCGTATCACCCCAATAGACGCGCGTTGGAAACGGTCTCCCCACGTTTGGAGAATATGGCCGCTTCGCCGGAAAGGACTTCTCGATCGCTGCCTTGTCTGGCTCGCCCGTGTCCTGCGCGAACGCCGGCAGCGAGTAACCAGCCAGACTCAGCGCAAGGCTGAGGACTGCGAATATCGTGTTGGCTCTCATAGATGCGACTTCACTATTGTGTCCTCTCACTGGTCAACTGGTTTGCTTCCATCACCTTTTCGACATTGGGTAGCTTCCAGGTACAGTCGAGGACAGCTTGTCTACGCCAGCAACACCGGCAATCTTCCTCGCGAAGATTCTCTTCCGAAGCCTTCACGATAATTTCGCGCTTGCTCCCGGGATCAAATGAAGATATGCAACGGGTCTTACTCCAGTCGCCTGTCAGTGCTGACAGTATCGGCAAGCATTCCTCATCGCTAGCATCAGACCTCCATCGGCCAAGCGAGGTGAAGCAGAGAAACAACTTTTGGCCGAGGATATCTAATTGACGTGCTCTCTATTGTCGCGAGTTCTACCTCCACCACTCGTTTTCGTCGTATTGCTGATCGGGACGCTTCTGCTGCTGCCGTTCCCTGCGACGGCGCAGTTGGGTGGCGAAAACCTTCGCGGCGATTACGGTATGAAATCGGGATCGCAAGGGCCTCCCGGTTTCTACCTCGGAGATATCTTCTATTTCTACCGCACTGATACCATAAAAGATCTGAACGGTGACGACCTGTCGCAGTCACCACCCATAGATATTTTTGGCAACATAATCCTGAGCAGCTACGTGACCAAGAAAAAGATTCTTGGTGCCAATTATGCATTCATGGTCGCTTTGCCTATCCTGAACGCTGAACTCGCGCTGCCTTCGTTGGACGTGGGAGCGCAGACATGGGGTCTTGCAGATATTTACATCAAGCCGCTCGAGCTGGGCTGGCACTTCAAGCACGCCGATGCAATCGCAGGGTACGTCTTCTTTGCTCCGACCGGACGCTACTTGGCCGGCGCCCACGACAATACTGGGTTGGGCATGTGGTCGAATGAATTCTCTGCTGGAACCACGGTCTACTTCGATCAGGCTAAGAAGTGGCATGCCGCCGGCACGGGCTTTTATGAAATTCACTCCAGCAAACAAGACGTGGATGCCAAAACCGGCGACATCTTCACCTTGGAAGGTGGAGTGGGCCGAGCCTTCCTCCAGGGTTACGCCAACGCCGGGCTGGCCTACGTGGGGCAGTGGAAGGTAACTGAAGACAGCGGAAGAGATATAAGCCTTCTGGTCCAAGGCAAGAAGGGATCCATGTTCGCCTTGGGTCCGGAGCTGAATATGCCGGTGAGCAAGAAGGGCATCTTTCTCGGATTCAAGTATCTGTTTGATGTTCATTCACGGCTGGCGACTCAGGAAACTACTTGGTCCTGAGCCTGACCTACGTCAGGCCTTCCAAGTAACCGCGATTCGAGCGTCATCGAAAGCTCGAATCGAAGTAGCCATACGCGGACGAGTCTCTCGTCTGATGAATACCGTCTGGAAAAAATCTACAGCGCAGATTGGTTTTTTTGGAGGCGACGTGTCAATAGCAAAGATCAAACCACTGCACACCCATCCGAATCTCTCAAGCGCAGTTCTGGCGTTTATTTTGCTATCGACCGCGCTTGCGTACGCCCAGGTACACAAATCCGGCCACTGGAGCTACGACGGAGACGAGGGCCCCAGCCACTGGGGTGACCTGAACCCGGATTTCGCACCCTGCAAAAACGGACACCACCAGTCCCCCATTGACATTCGCAATCCACAGAAGGCCGACCTGCCGCCCATTCGCTTCGACTACAAGCCTTCCCCGTTGCACATCATCGATAACGGTCATACGATCATGATCAACTATGCGCCAGGAAGTTCCATCCGCGTGGGCGACAAGCAATACGCCCTGAAACAATTCCATTTTCACCGGCCCAGTGAAGAGAAAATCAACGGTAAGAGTTATGAAATGGTGGTGCACCTAGTTCACGCCGACCAGGACGGAAACTTGGCCGTTATCGCTATCCTGCTCGAAAGCGGTAAAGACAACCCTCTCATCAAAGAACTATGGAAGGACTTGCCCAAGGAAAAGGAGAAAGAAGAACGGCTGGATGCCATCACGATCAACGCGGCGAATCTGCTGCCTGCTGACCCTAGCTATTACACATTCTCCGGGTCACTCACCACGCCGCCCTGCAGTGAGAACGTGACCTGGTTCGTGCTGAAACATCCGGTTACGGTTACGGAAGAAGAGGTGGAGCAGTTTGCGAAGTTATACCGGCACGATGCACGACCGACACAGCCCCTGTATGACCGGGTGGTGATGGAGAGTAAGTAATACCCATCAGCGGGGAGCGATGTTCTGCGGATGAACAAAGTGCCACAATTCATGTTCGGCTCAGGATGGCGGTCTCACCCAGCTACCCTGCCATGATGATCTTCTGCCTTAAGAGGCACTCGCGCATCAGCGGCGCCACCGAAGTCTGACGGTGAGAAGAATCTTCCGAGGGCGGGAGTGGGATATGTGAGCAGGTCGCCATTCGCGACAAGTTCGTTGATGGCGGTTGAGACTTTCATCGGTTCAGGACGCATCTCTCCGGGACCAGCCTCACAGATTTTCTTTTCAAGTTGCCTATTTGAGGCGAAGCGACGGGTGCGAAGGACCTTTAGGACTCTGCGTTTTGCGAGTGCGACCCACTCACGTTCATCCATGACCGCTGGTGGAATTCTTGAAGGGAGGGGCTTGTGGGAAAGAAGTGTCAGCCGAGATGCGTGGCGGCAACCTCTCTCATATATAGATATAGAAGTACGCTCTGGCCACGCCCACCGACCACAGACCATCAGCCCGACTATGTTCGCTCACACCCCGAATACTCCCGACTGAAGCCATCTCCTCCCGGTCTCGGAGACCGGGGGGAGGGCTGAGCGGCCTTAATCTCCTGTGTCAGACCTGAGTCGGTCTGAACGGGTTGGAGTCGGTGGGCATGGCGGAAAGTGATTTATAACTCACATTTAATTTGAATATCGCTGTAAAGTGATATATAACTCACATTATGCAAACGCTGGCAGAATTGGGCGAAGCTGTCTCAGCACGACGAAGGGCTCTTCGACTGAACCAGAGCGAGGTCTCCGCACGTTCAGGAATCACTCGGGAATCCCTTGTACGTTTCGAGAGAGGACAGGTATCGGAGTTTGGTTCTCGCAAGCTCTTAGCCGTACTCGCGGTACTTGGCCTTGAAATGAGTTTCTCCGAGGTTGGAACGTCAGGGACCCTAGATGAACTGCGGCGTGAGCGGGGTGGTGCTTGAAACTGAATGTTCATGTCCTCGGTCGCCACGTCGCCGTTCTTGACCAAGTTGGCGACTTCAAGAGCGTGACGACCTACGTGCCAGAGGTCACATCGGAGAACCTCGTTTCTCTGACAATGCCCGTCCGCACCGAATCGTACCCGTGGGACGACCAACTTCCCCCCATTTTCCAGATGAATCTTCCAGAGGGCTACCTACTGCAAGTTTTGCAGGAGGAATTCGGGCCGCATATCGGAGCAAGTCCAATCGCTCTCTTATCCGTTATCGGTCGAAATATGGTTGGAAGGCTCCAGGTCGCTCCACCTGAGGCGGCACTGGACGAGCCAGCAAAACCGGTGGAAGTTGCCGAGCTACTGAAGGGCGACAACTCGGAAGAGGCATTCTCGCAGCTCGTTCGAGAACATGCGAGGAGTGGCGTTTCGGGTGTCTTACCCAAGTTCTTAGACACGGAACAAAAGAAGCAGGGCGGACTGGGGCCGCACAAGAAGGCAACGTTACTGACCCACAAGCACATCATCAAGGGGGCATCCAGCAAGCTTCCATTCGCAACTGCCAACGAACACCTGTGTATGCAGGTGGTGGCAAGAGTTGTTGAATGTGCGAAAACCGACCTCTCTCACGATGGCAATGTTCTGGTAGTGCACAGGTTCGATGTCGATGAAAACGGGAAACCCTTCAGGGCACTGGAAGATTTCTGTGCGTTACTCGGACTTCGGCCCTCAGCAAAGTACGAAACAACATGGGAGAGAATCGCCAAGGCAGTTCGCAATTTCGTGCCCGGTGCGGACCAATACGAGACGTTCAAGAAGCTGACCACAATTCTTCTATTGACGTACGCACTGAGGAATGCCGACTGCCATTCGAAGAATCTAGCGTTGCTATACACGTCGAGAACCGACGCACGCCTCGCACCCGCGTACGACTTCTTCACGACTTCAGTCTACGCGGGCTACCAGAATAATCCGCCCGGCATCAGCTTCATGGGTTGCAAAACCTGGTTGCCGGGAAAGACTTTAGGAGCGTTTATCACCTCTAATTTTGGCATCTCTCAACGAGAGCAGAAGGAAATCGTGGAGGGCATCAGTGATGCCGTCTCAGCCACCGCTCCTGCTGTTTGGGGACTGATGAACGACTTGGCAGGTTTTAAGGATATTGGAAAGCGAATGCTGGTCGCATGGAGCGAAGGAATTAGCGTCCTACGCGAACCACGTATGTACGGATTAAGTCCGTGGAAGTCGAACGAGGCTTTCAAGGGAATCTCTGACCCACCAAAACTCGAAAGCCCGCGAACTGTCGTCGGTCGTTCTGAGCTACTGGCAAACCGCAGCAAATCCAAATCTAAGTGACTAGAGAAGCGGACTATCACATCGACTACTAGTAATGCTGCTGGTTGTGGCTTTGCTGATTGTTCTTGTCGTTGTTGTTCTTGCACTTGTTTTTGCCGTTGTCGTTCCTGTCGATGAAGTTCGGTGGTGGCGATGGTGGTGGTCGTGGTGTTGCCGATGGTGGTGGCGGTGGCGGTGGTGGCGGTGGTGGTGATGGCGGCGGCGATGGCAGATGGTCATCCCAACGGATAGGTGATGAACATCATGATGAGTTCCTCATCTATTTTGTCTCGGACGTTGCTTCTTGCCACGAGCGTGATGTTCATCGTACAAGCAGACCTCGCAGTACCGATGCGAGGCAGGCCACGGTGAACCGCAGACGCCGCTTGGCCTGCATGAATTTCTCAATGGCTGTAGAGACGGGCATCCGGGCGTCTTTAGTCTCAGCCGGGGCCCGGCCCGTTAGCTCATCCTCTAGCCGCCGCTTCTGCTCTTCGGCCTCTTGCCAAGAGCGGGTCCCCGCCTTGCGCCGGTACTGTTTGCCGTCTTGCGTCCACCGGAGATGCTTGCGGCAGTTGCAACGCTTGCAGAATTCGTCTCCGGCGTACTTGCAGTCTACCGAGTGGCGAACGAAGATCGTGATGAGTGGCGTCGTCATCGCGGGCCTCATTTTCTTGGCCCGACGTTAGCGCAAAATTAGCACAACGTCCGTGACGCCTGTCACATCGTATTGATATTATTACTACTTAAGGTTGGTGGCGGCGGTTGGACTCGAACCAACGACCTAGGGATTATGAGACCCTCGCTCTAGCCACCTGAGCTACACCGCCATTTCAGGAAAGACAGATCAGGAGAGATTACAGCCGACGCTGAGTCCAGCAGCGGAGTGGCTCGAACCGCTGCGACCAGCCCTCTGATTCTAAGAGGCTTTCTCGCGGAGTGTCAAACTTGCAACTCGCCGCGCTTCCGATGAAACTGGTCCCTCTATGAGAGCAATCGCTGTGATCCCCGCACGCTTAGGCTCGACGCGCTTGAGCCGAAAAGCCCTGCGAGATATCGCGGGGCTGCCGATGATCGGGCACGTTTATCGCGGTGTGTGCACCTCTCCGATGCTCGATGGCGTAATCATCGCGACCGATTCCCAGGAAATTGTTGACGTCTGCGAGAAGCATGGCTGGCACGCTCGCATGACTTCTCCCGCGCATCGCAGTGGAACCGAACGCGTCCATGAGATTTCGAACTTTGCCGCCGCGGATGTTTATCTGAATGTGCAGGGGGATGAACCGCTGACCCGGCCTGATCACATCGCGTCTCTGTTGCAAGTGATGGCGGATCCCGCCGTGCAGGTCGGCACCTTAAAAACGCCGTGTTCGGCTCATGAGGTCGGGAATCCGAACGCCGTTAAAGTTGTTACAGACAGCGCGGGCCGCGCTCTTTACTTCTCTCGCGCAACGATTCCTCACGATCGCGACAAAGCTTCGCCGGCGTATGCCAAGCATCTGGGCTTTTACGCGTACCGCAAGCCGGCGCTTGATCGCTTCGTAACGCTTCCAGAGTCCTCGCTGGAACGAGTGGAGCGGCTTGAGCAATTACGTTTCCTAGAGAATGGAATTCCCATTCACGTCGCGGAAACGCAATACGACACGATTGGCGTCGATACGGAGGATGATCTGCGGCGGGTGGAGGAGCTGCTGACAAGGTCCTGACAAAACCCCGCCCGGCTTTGTTCAGCCCCAGACCCTAGCGCTAAAGCCGCACTCGTTTTTCGGCAGTGACGGCCGCCTTAAAGGCGTGCCCTGATACGAATCAAATCTGCAGAGGGAGAAAGTGGTCAAGGTCAGGAGGCGATCTCTATGAAACGATCTCCGAAAGGCAAAATCTTGGAGAAATTCAAAAAAAGGAGCTCAGCGGGCTGACCTTGGAAGCACTCAGATGCGGCTGTCGCCGGCCAGTCGCAGTTTCCAGGCTTCGGCTGCCGCGACGCGTCGGGAAATGGCCGGATGCGAGTGGAAAAGCCATTCAACCCAGCGGGCGGGCGTGCGCTCGGCAAGATTCTGCGCGGCCAACTTGTTCATCGAACTGATAAACGGCTGCACGCTGCGGATTGCCTTGAACGCATAGCGATCGGCTTGCCGCTCGTTGAAACGCGAATAGGCGTTCATGGCGGGCATCAGCGCAATCGAAAGTATGGTGGAGACCAGCACCAGCAAGGGCAGGTTGGAAAAATCCGAAAGGGTGTCGAACATTCCCCATTGCTCGATCGATAAGTGCAGCACGTAGTTTGCCGCCCAGAACCCAAACAGCGTGACCGCCGCCTGCACGAAAATGCTCTTCAGGATGTGCTTGTGCACGTGATGTCCGAGTTCGTGAGCCAGCACCGCTTCGATTTCTTCCGGGGAGTAGTGGTCGAGCAGTGTATCGGCGAGAATGATGCGCCGCGTGGCGCCCAGGCCGGTGAGGGCGGCGTTCGCTTTGCGACTCTTCTCGGAGAGATGCCATTTATAAATGCCGCGTACTTTCGTTCCGGCGCCCTCGCTCAGTTTGACCAGGCGCTGTTTCAGATCTTCATTCTCGAGTGGTTCAAACTTGTAGAAGATCGGAAACAGAATCAGTGGTGCAACCTGGGCCAGGACGACAAACAGCACCATGAAGACGCCCCACGAGATGAGCCACCAATGCTGGGGCGATTGGCGAATCGTGAAGTAGAGTACTTCGGCGACGATCCCCGCGAACACCAGGCCGACGAGGAATCCCTTGGTTTCATCCCACAACCACGATCGGGTTTTCTGGATGGAGAGTTGGTAGCGGCGCTCCAGACGAAGTCCGTAGTAGTCGAGACCCACCCCCAGAAGCTTTCCTCCGAACATCAAAAGGAAAACGTAAAAGAAGACTGCGAGAGTGTAGTTCTGGAAGGCAGCCCGGTAAGCCCAATCGCGAAACACCACGTTCCAGCCGGACAACAGGAGGACAAGCAAGAAGGCGAGGCCCAGCGCAAAATCGCTGAATTCCAACCAGCGATGAATGCGGTTGTAACGGCGCGCCTCGGGTGTATCGGGCGCCAATCCTGGGTTCTCGTCTGCAAATCTCATCATTGATCGGTTCGACAATTATCCACTAACTACGATGCATCGCGGTACGCGGCCTCCCGCCCAAAAGTTCAGTGTCTAGTGGGGTAGTGCAATTGCGAAAGCCGGACGGGTCAGACCTTGGCTGAAACAAAGGCCTTAGCGAGATCCAGGATGTCGGAGACAAGTTCGGGTGTCGCCGCCTCGGAGTAGAGTCGCAACAACGGTTCCGTTCCGGACGCGCGGAACAGAATCCATGGGGTGGCGCCGTTGCCGTTCGTAGGCGCGTCCAGGTAGAACTTCACGCCATCCATATTTTCTTTCCGGAGCACGTTGTATTTGCCAAGTTTCTTTGTACTCTGGGCTCGCGCTCTCTGAATCGCGTTCTGTTTCACGTCATCGGGGATGTGCAGGTCGCGTCGTCCGTAGTGATGCGGGCCGAATTCGCGCTGCAGGTCCGCCACGAGTTCGCCGAGCGGTTTGCGCTCTTCAGCCATGACATTAGCCAGCAGCAGCGAGTTCAGGAGGCCGTCGCGTTCCGGTAGATAACGGGAGTAGCCGATTCCGCCGGACTCTTCGCCGCCGATGACGACTTCGTGATCCATCATGATGTCGGCGATGTATTTGAATCCGATGGAACACTCGTGCAGCTTCCGCCCATGTTTGGCGGCAATGCGATCCGCCATGCCAGTGGTGTTGAACGCGCGCACGACATCGCCGGACCACTTCTTCCGTTCCACGAGCCAACGCAGGAGAACGGCAAAGCACTTGTGGGAATCGACGAATGCACCGTCTTCGGCCACAGCACCAATCCGGTCCGCGTCGCCATCCGTGGCCAGGCCGGCATGGCATTTCTCGGCGGCCACGGTCTTGCGCAGCAGTTCGATGTGGGGCTCAATGGGTTCGGGATTGATGCCTGGGAAAAGCGGATTCACTTCCTGGCGAATGGCGACGTGATCGATACCGCGCTCGGAAAAGATGCGCGCTATCACGCCCCGGCCCGAACCGTACATCGAATCGATGGCAAATTTGAATTTGGCTTTCGCAATCAGATCTAGGTCCGCGAACCTGCACATGGCCTCGACGTGCGCGGGCTTGAAATCGACTTCCTCGATGGGGGCTTGCTTTCCGGACGAGAGTAACCCTTCGCCGAGCTCCGCTTCAATCTTGTTCATGATGGCGGGCGTCGCCGATCCGCCGAATTTCGCTTTGAACTTCACACCGTTCCAGTTCCACGGATTGTGGCTGGACGTGATCATGATGCCCCCGGCCGCGCCCTGTTGCTTGACGGCAAGGGATACGGCGGGCGTGGGCGTGTAGTCGTTCGCCAGTTTCACTGGGATACCGGCGCCGGCGATGACCTCGGCGACCAAGCGTGCGAAGTTGGGGGAACCGAAGCGCGTGTCGTAACCGACCATTACCCCATGGCTTGGGTCTTCGTTCTTGAGGACGTAGCCCGCGATCGCGTTGGCCACGCGCCGCACATTCTCGAATGTGTAGTCGTCGGCGATGATGCCGCGCCAGCCGTCGGTACCGAATTTGATCTCCGTCATAAAGAGCTGCGAGCTTCGAGCTGTGAGCTACGAGCAATCATTGGTTCTGTCGTTCGCGAAACCTATCGTGTTTCTTCGAAAGTTGCACCTCCGAACATGCCCTCGGCACCACCTTTGCTTGCTCGAAGCTCGATGCTGGTAGCTTCTATATCAGCTTAGCCAGTTTCTTCTGGTCCAGGTACTTGACCACTTTGCCCACGTCCTGCGCGTGTTCGTGGGTTGTAATCAGCAAGGCATCGTCGGTTTCGACCACGACCAGGTCGTGTACTCCCACGGCCGCCACAAACTTGCCGGGGGCGTGCACGTAGTTGCCGGTGGCATTCAATATGAACGAGCCGTTGTCGGCAAGGATGTTGTTATCCGCGGGCCGTTCTTTGGCGATGCGGTGCTCGTGCAACGCTGTCCATGAACCCAGATCGTTCCAGCCAAAGTCGGCAGGCAGGCAGTAGATGTTCGAGGCATCCTCGCCCTTGGCCGAACGCGGTTCGAGCAGGGCATAGTCTACGCTGATGTTGTCACACTTCGGATAGAGTTTGCGAACAGTGGCCTCGAACTTTCTTGTGCCGAAGGTTTCTGCAATCTTCTCCAGCACCTTGGCGGTGTTGGGCAAATGTTCGCGCAGGGCGCTGACCAGCGTGCGCGCGCTCCAGAGAAACATTCCGCTGTTCCAGTAATAGTTGCCTGCGGCCAGGAACTTCTTCGCATGCTCAGCATCCGGCTTTTCTGTAAACCGGCGCACGCGCAGCGCCCCATCCGATGAAGCGCCTGCCTCGATATAACCGTAGCCCGTTTCCGGGCGGCTGGGCTGAATGCCAAGAACAACAATGTTTTCGTCCGCGGCAGCAATCTGAATGCCGCGCGCGATCGTGTCCCGATAGGTGCGCTCGTCGCCGATCACGTGGTCGGATGGAAAGAGGCCAAGGACCGCCGCGGGATCGGTACGCGCGAGAAGGAACGCGGCGAGTCCGATCGCCGGTGCCGTATTGCGTCCGACGGGTTCGGCCACGATCTGGCTGCGCTGTAGTTGTGGCAGCTGACGAGCGATGGCAGCGCGCAGATCGTCGTTCGTAATCACCCAGACCTTCCTCGCGGGGGCCAACGGCAACAACCGCCGCAAGGTCTGCTCGATCATGGTCTGCTTACCGTTAAGGGGCAGCAGTTGCTTGGCGCGGCGCTTTCGGCTCAAGGGCCAGAAGCGTGTGCCGCGACCGCCGGCAAGAATCACAGGATAGAAATTGGATGTTTTAGCCACGCTGATTTAGGACCGTTGGCATTCGTTTGGATCTACAACCGCGTTTCCGGCTCCGGCAAAGCATTGCCCGGTACGTAGGCTTTTAGAAAATTCCCACTCCACTGCGGACGCACGCCGAAAGCCGGCAACGCAGCAGGAATCACGGCGGCGTCACCTTTCGCCAGCGTAATGGGCTCCAGTCCGGGCGCTTCGATTACACCGCAGCCTTCGACGGCCACCAGAATCTGCGCGGAACTCTTTCCGCTCTCGTCGACGGTACTGAACGTCTGCGGCTCGCGAAGGTCAAACTGGTCGACCACAAAATACGGCGCGCGGATCAAGGACGCCAGCGTATTCTTCGTCTTTCCAATCGTCATCGGCGCGGGACGTAGCACCTTGCCCGAAGCGACCTTCTCCTTCACGGCGGCGAGCCCGGCTTGCAGGTGCAGTTCCCGGGGCCGCCCATAATCATAGAGTCGGTACGTGCAGTCCGATTGTTGCTGCGTCTCAACCAGCACGGAACCGGGTCCCAGTGTATGCACGGTTCCTCCCGCCACGTAAATCATTTCGCCGGGATAGATATTGATCCAGTTAAGCAAGTTCTCGGCTCTGTTCTCCTCGATAGCCTTGCGCAAGTCGTCGGTGCTGACGCCCTTTTTCATGCCCATTGCCACCTGAGCGCCTGGCTTGGCGGTGGCCACATACCAGCATTCGGTTTTACCCCAAGGCTGCCCTGTCCGCTGTGCCTCGGCATCGTCAGGATGCACCTGCACCGACAGTTTTTCGTGCGGAAAGAGAAACTTGAGAAGCAGCGGGAAGCGCTTTTCATCTCGTGCCGATTCGCCTACCAGCGCGCGTCCGCAGAACTCGCTGAGTTCAGAAAGAGTCTTGCCCACCAAGGGGCCGTTAGCAACTTTACAGTGATCGCCCGTAAGCCAGGCTTCGCCGATTTTCTCGTCAAATTTGTGGTCTGGATAGATCGGAGAGAGGTCGGTTGTCCCCCATGGACGCGGGTCGAAGGCGGGAATCATTCTGAGTGGGTAGAGGTCAGTCATTCTCTCCGGAAGTCAGATGCAGGTTTTCCATGAGGTGGACAAATTTTTGGTAGTCCGGAAATCGCTGCCGAACTTGAACCGTTCAATTTTCGACTACAGCGCCGCCAGGAACGTTTTCATCCGCTCCAACCCGCGGTCCAGTTCGCCGATCGAGGTTGCATACGAGACACGAATGTGGTCGGTGGTGCCGAAACCTTCGCCCGGCACGGCTGCCACATGCGCTTCCCGCAGCAGGCGCCCGGCAACATCGGATGCGGATTTGACGCCGCCCTTGCCGAAGAACGACGAGATGTTCGGATATGCGTAGAAGGCGCCTTGCGGCATTGTGCATTTCACGCCGGGGATTGCACGCAGTCCGTTCACCACGTGGTCGCGCAGCTTGATGTACTCGCGACGCATTTCCTCAACACATTCCTGAGGGCCCTTTAAAGCGGCGACGGCGGCTTTCTGCACGATTGAGGTCGGATTGGAGGTGGATTGGCTCTGCAGCTTGGCCATAGCGCTGACTACAGGTGCAGGCGCCAGGGCATAGCCGAGCCGCCAGCCTGTCATGGCGTAGGTCTTCGAAAGCGATCCGAGGATCACCAGGCGTTCCTTGTACTCCTGCAACGAACCCGCCGAGAAATTTTTTGCCGTGTAGTTGAGGTACACGTAACACTCATCCGATGCAACCCAGATGCCGCGCTCGTGGGCCATCTGAATGATCTCCGTCATGTGTTCGGGCTTCATGACTGCGCCCGAAGGGTTCGAAGGAGAGTTCAGGATGATCATCTTCGTGCGCGGGGTCACGTTCTTCAAGACCATCTCGGCAGTCAGCGCGAAGTCGCGCGACTCGTCGGTTTCGACCAGCACCGGCTTTCCGCCGGCGTAGCGAATGATGTCTTTGAACGAAACCCAGTAGGGCACCGGTAAGATGACTTCGTCGTCGTGATCGACCAGAACCTGGAGCGCGTTAAACAGCGCGTGCTTGCCGCCCACGGAGGCGATGACTTCCTCGCGCCGGTAGTCCGAACCAAAGTCCGCAGCATGGCGCTGCACGATGGCGTCGCGCAGTTCGGCGGTGCCCGCCACAGCCGTGTACTTGGTGAAGTTCCCTTGGATAGCTGCGATCGCCGCGTCCTTGATGTGCTGCGGCGTCGCAAAGTGCGGCTCGCCCGCGCCAAAATCCACGACGTCGACCCCCTGCGAACGCAGCTTATCTGCCTCGGCAACCACGGCCATGGTGGCAGACGGCTCGATACGGTTAATGCGTTCGGTCAACTTGATTGTGTGGGTCACTTCCGTTGTGGGTGTCATGCTTTTTTCCTGGACCTCGATTTTCGACTTTCCGACGTGACTTGTTTGTGTTCCCCAAACTCGCTGAGCTTATAGGCGGGATCGAGTTTGCCGCGCAGATTCTGCTCAACCAGTTCTGGAACCAGTCCCTTCACGGAGCCACCGAGTTTCGCAACTTCCCGCACCAGGCGAGAGCTGAGGTACGAGTATTTCTCCGCGGGCATCATGAAGACCGTTTCGAGTTCAGGCCGCAGCCTGCGATTCATTAAGGCCATCTGCAGCTCGTATTCATAGTCGCTCAGGGCTCGGATACCGCGCAGAACTGAGCTTGCGCCAACTCTGGCAGCGTATTCCACCGTGAGCCCATCGAAGGTATCGACGCGTACATTGCTGTAGTGCCCGGTCAAGGCTTTCAGCATCGCCACTCGCTCGCTCACGTTGAACAGCGGATCCTTGTCCGGGTTCCGCAGGATGGCCACCACCAATTCATCGAAGATCTTGCTGCCCCGCTCGATGAGATCCAAATGCCCGTTGGTGGGGGGATCGAACGAACCGGGATAGATGGCGGTGGTCTTGTGCAATGGTCCTCGCGGAATTCCGGCGGCGTGGCCGAAGGATGATTCTAGTGGTCTGGGAATAGGGATGGCAAACTCGGGACCGGATGTAATTGGTGTCTGGAGAGCGCCGTGTTGTATGCGAGGGCATGATCATCAAAAAGAAAAAGCGACGATCGTTTGCAGAGCAGCGGTTTCTCAGCAAAAGAATGCGGCGGGGATATCCCAGCCGCGAACCAATCGTTTTTCGGAGCATTCGGTACGTTTTATCGTCTGGCCGCCGGAACCTTGGCCGCGTCCGTTCCGGTAGGCATCGTGGCAACCTTAGCCGTTTGCGGCGTCGTGGCCGATGCGCCGTTGGTAGGTGCCGCCGCCGGTGCTGCGCCCGTCGGTGTCAGTCCCAGCGTCTTGCGGACTTCTGCCTCCAGCTTGGCCAGCGTGTCCTTGTTTTCCTTCAGGAACGTGCGTGCATTCTCGCGGCCTTGCCCTATGCGCTCGCCCTTGTAGCTGAACCATGAGCCGGACTTCTCCAGAATGTTGTTGTTGACTGCAATGTCGAGCAGATCGCCTTCGCGCGAGATCCCTTCTCCATAGAGAATGTCGAACTCGGCTTCGCGGAAGGGCGCGGCGACCTTGTTCTTCACAACCTTTACGCGGGTGCGGGAGCCGGTTACCAGATCGCCCTCCTTAATGGCAGCAATGCGGCGGATGTCAATGCGCACCGATGAGTAGAATTTCAACGCGCGTCCGCCTGTCGTGGTTTCAGGATTGCCGAACATCACGCCGATCTTTTCGCGGATCTGGTTGATGAAAATCAGGCAGGTGCGCGACTTCGAAACAATGCCTGTGAGCTTGCGGAGAGCCTGCGACATCAGGCGCGCTTGCAATCCCATATGGCTATCGCCCATCTCCCCGTCGAGTTCGGCCTTGGGTACCAGCGCGGCTACCGAGTCCACCACGAGGACGTCAATCGCATTCGAGCGCACCAAGGCCTCTGCGATTTCGAGCGCCTGCTCGCCGTAGTCCGGCTGCGAGACCAGCAGGTTCTCGACATCCACGCCCAGCTTCTTGGCGTACTGCGGATCGAGCGCGTGCTCGGCATCGACGAACGCGGCCATGCCGCCCGTCTTTTGCGCTTCCGCGATTACCTGGAGTGCGATGGTCGTTTTGCCCGACGACTCAGGCCCGAAGATTTCCACCACGCGTCCGCGCGGGAACCCGCCCACGCCCAGCGCGGCGTCGAATGAGATCGCGCCCGTCGGAATCACGGAAATCGGGACGATGGCTTCCTTCGATCCCAGACGCATGATCGAGCCCTTGCCAAACTGCTTTTCGATCTGGGAGAGCGCCAGGTCAATTGCTTTGGTACGTTCGTCGGCCATGATGGCTCCTCAAAATGTAGGGTTATGAAGACCCTCGTAGGGTATACCCACGGGCTGGCGGGTCGTAAGTGCTGATCGTCACAGTGATTTTGGTCAATATACCACGCGGCGAATAAAAAGCGAATATATAAATAAGGGAACCAACAATGGCACGGGACTCAATGTCACCGTTTCAGCAAGTCGATTGGCTCTTTCACGTCGTGGACGCGGAAATACTTCGCCAAGGAAGGGTATCTCCTGGCGACGGCTTCGTACATGGCGTAGGCCACGCTGCGGTAGGACATGTGGCCGGCGGGTCCCGTGCGCAGTTCGGAGATGTAGACGACTTCGGCGAAGTCCATCTTGAACAGGGTTCGCTTGCGATAGCCGAGCGGGATCATGTACTGGGAATTTTCGGGTGTTTCCTCGCCCGGACGCCGCGCGATCTGGTCGGCAGCCAAGGCTGCGTTCTTCATGGCGGCGTCGTATCCGGCGCGCACTCCCGCTGCTTCGATCTCGGGTGGCGTGTCGTAGCCGTGCCGGGTCGTAAAGCCCTGGCCGATCTGAACGCAACGCCGGTGGCGATGCATGTCGCGGAAACCGCCGATGTCCATCAGGATGTCGAATCGGAATTGCTGTCCGGCGCAGAAGGGGCGCAACAATTCATCATGCGAGCCCCGGTTGCGCAGGCCGAGATCGATGATTTCGCGCCGGACTTTCTCTCCGGTCGCCTGTACCGCCTGGCGCACCTGCCGGTAAGAGTAATGACAGTGCTCGTACAGAAGGGTGGAAGCCAGTTCGACTTCCAGCGACTCTTCATCGAGCAGGTCTACGAGTTTCGCGGGTGCAATCTGCGTTCTGCCGATCACCTCAAGCGCCGCCTGCTGCAGGGCGCGGCGCGTTTCGATCTCGTAGGTATTCGGATTCGCGTACTTCACCAGCGTGGGAGCGACGCGAACTTCCTTCAGGAGCTGTTCCTCCGCCTTCCGCGCCAGTTCCGGCGACACGGCCCGAATTTCCGCGACCAATTCTTCCAGCCCTTCACGGTTCACGTTGTAGGCGGGCGAAAGCGCAGCGCTCTTGAGAAGGTCACCGAGCTTGCGGATTTCCGCATGCGTGTGAGAAAGCAGGTGAGCTACCTGCGTTTCCAGAGTGCGGGCATTCACGATCTCACCCAGCGACGTATGGGTACCGAGGGGCAGGAGATAGCGAGAAATATCGAAAGCCCGGGCGCGCAGCGTGCGCTCGTAGGCCTCGGACTTCATATCTTCGGGCCGGGGCGTGATCTCGGCCAGGTACTCGTAAGTGCGTTGCGATAACGCCTCGTACACTTCGAATAGGCCATTCATTGTGTCGCGGTATAGCGCGCGCGCCTGGTCATCTCCGCCGAAGTCGGGGGTATGGTAGCCGCTCTTCTGGAAGTCCTGATAGCGGGTGGAGCGCTCTTGGCCGTCCCAGCGCTGCTCGTCGGCAACCGCAATGGCGGCTAAAATGGAGAGCTTTTCGATTGCCAGGGCGATGTGGGCCAAATCCGCAATCGAGCGGTGACCGTACTGGAAATAGAAGGTGTTGAGGAACTTCTCGGCCTTCTGGGCGGTGATCTCCTTCAGCGATTCCTTCATCGACAACGCCGAGCGCGAGTACTTCGCCATGGCATAAGCCTGTACTTCGGGCTCAACGCCGTACACGGCAAAGACTTCCACGGCCGATGAATTCGCGGGCGGATTGCTCGTGCGGGTGGGCTCTGGCTTCGTCATTACTTCCGACATGGGAGTGATGGAATGTTATCTGGCCAACTGAGGTTGTGCAATGCGATGCTGAGGAGATCGTGCAATGTCGGTGCCTGCCTGTTTGGGGATCCCGACCACGTTTTGCTACTTTTCAGGGCTTCGCTGAATCCTATATAAATGGGTTGTCCTAACTTATAGATGAAACGCTCTATTCTCATCGTCCTCCTCCTTGGGCTTTGGGTGCCGGGAGGAGTTTTTGCGCAGGCGATGTTTCCGTCAGGTGAGGCGGCGGTTTTGCCGACCTCAAAGGGCGTAGTGCCGCCTTTCCCGCTGATTTTGGCCGATACCCAACCTGTCCCCACGCTGGGACCGACGGCGGAACTCCCTCTGATGTCCCCGGAGCTTGCACTCACGACGTTCCAGCAGCGAGCATCTCAGCAGTCCGCTGCTTTGGCCGCCTATTCCGCCGTGACTGTTGTGCGAGCAGAGTTGCCCGACACTTCCCAGCAAGGCGAATTCGAGGTGCAACGCAAGTACGAAGCGCCGCACACACTGCAGTTCACGCCGGTGCATTTTGTGGGAGACGGGTTCGTGAAGAACAACGTCATCACCCGGTTGCTGCAGACCGAAGTTGAACATGTGCAAAAGGACGATCCGGCGTCGACAGCCATCACTGCGGCAAACTTCAAATTCTCGTATCGCGGGCTCAGCCGGCTCGGTGACCGGATGGTGCATGTCTACCAGGTTAAGCCGCAGAGGAAGCGTCCGGGATTGTTCAAGGGGCGTGTATATCTCGATGCTCACAGTGGGGCGCTGGCCCGGGTTGAGGGCACGGTTGTGAAATCTCCCTCGTTCTTCGTGAAGCACATCGAGTTCTGGCAGGACTACTCCGAGGTCGAGTCGTTCACGCTGCCGACGCACATCCACTCCGAAGCGAAGGCTCGGATTGTGGGACGCACCATCGTCGACATGGTGCACCGTGACTATCGCCCGGTGCCAGCTGCAGCCTCCCAAGCCGACAGCCATGCGCCCAAGTCGGGCTTCTCACTCTAACGCGTTTAACCCGAGCTGCGGCACGGGCGCTAAACCAGCTCACGATGCGGTGTGCGCGGAGCTTATCCCCCTGCGCCTATAATCCACAAGATGCACCCTGCGCTCATGTCGGTCTCTCATCGGCCATGGCCTCTTCCGAAAGAATCCTGGGTGATGATGCAGACCTGGCATGATCTGCTCTTTGCGCACTGGCCGATTCCGCCTCGAAAAATGCGCAGTCTTGTGCCATCTCCACTATCGCTCGACACCTATGACGGTCAAAGCTGGCTGGGCGTGGTGCCTTTTTGGATGAGCGGCGTGAGCATGCGCGGCACTCCACCGATTCCCGGGCTTTCCCGATTCCCCGAACTGAACGTGCGTACATACGTGACGGTCGATGGGAAACCTGGAGTGTATTTCTTCAGTCTCGACGCAGGGAGCCGCTTGGCGGTATCTGCGGCACGTGCTCTGTGTCACTTGCCCTATTTCCTTGCGGACATGGAAGCTCATGTTGACGGCAATGAAGTTGAGTATCAGTGCGCTCGACGGAATTCGCCAGTCGAGTTCCGAGGCAGCTACGGTTCCGATGCTCCGGTGCAGTTTCGTGAACGTGGCACGCTCGAGCATTGGCTGACAGAAAGATACTGTCTCTACACAGTGCATCGGTCCCGCGTGTTCCGGGGCGAAGTCCATCACCTGCCTTGGCCTTTGCAAGATGCTTCCGCCGAAATTGCCGAGAACAGCATGGCGCAGGCGACTGGTCTTGCTCTTCCCGACACACAGCCTCTTCTGCACTTTGCGAAGAGGCTCGATGTGCTGATCTGGCCGCTGCAGCGTTTGAGATAGCTTCCGGAAGTCGGCGTCGATTCCCAATCACTGGGGAACGGTCGTTTCCCGAGGCGGGATGATCGACCATGCCAAGCAACTGACCTGCAGCCGCACAGGTATAATTTCCAATTCTTAATCGATCGTTGGTTGATGGGAGCCAAGAATGAGTCTCTCCGGACGCGTGGTGCTGGTTACGGGCGCCTCGCAAGGGATTGGGCGCGCGTGCGCGTTGAAGCTAGCGGAGGCTGGCGCGGCTGTAGCTGTGGCCGCGCGCAATCAGCAAAAACTCGACGAACTGGTGGCGCAGATTAGCGCCGCGGGGGGAAAAGCCGCAGCCTTTCCGTTGGACGTGGCCGACGAAGAGCAGATCAAATCCGCGTTCAAGGCAGCCATCGGCCAATTTGGAAGAATCGACATCCTGGTGAACAACGCCGGCATCACACGGGACCAACTCGTCATGCGGATGAAGCGCGCCGATTGGGACGCGGTGCTCAATACCAATCTGACGTCCGCCTACTTGTGCATTCAGCAAGTTATCAGTTCGATGCTCAAGCAGCGTTGGGGGCGGATCATCAATGTGACCAGCATTTTCGGGCAGACGGGGCAGGCAGGACAAGCGAACTACGCGGCCTCCAAGGCGGGGTTGATCGGGTTGACCATGGCCATCGCGCGGGAAGTGGGTTCTCGCAATATCACTTGCAACGCCGTGGCGCCGGGGTTCATCGCAACTGCCATGACTGACGGGCTACCTGCGGAACTCAAGGAGGCGGGACTGAAGATGGTTCCGCTCGGCAGGATCGGCACGCCGGAAGACGTCGCGGGGGCGGTGCGCTTTCTAGCTTCGGAGGAAGCGTCGTACATCACGGGACACGTTCTGAACATCAATGGCGGGATGTTGATGGGGTAGGTCTTTCACCCCAGAGGACACCAGGGGGCGCTGAGGAATGACTGCATCATTTCACAAGGAACCTGCACCCTCGGTGCCGTCCGTAGCAAAGGGTCTTGTAGTTTCGCAAGCGCAATCAGCCGAAGAGATCGAGCACATTCGTGAGTTGTTTCTCGAGTATGAGAAAGCCCTCGGCGTCAGTTTGTGCTTTCAGGGGTTCGACAAGGAGTTGGCCTCTCTGCCCGGCACTTATGCACCACCGTCCGGCCGCCTGTTGCTCGCTTCTTACGAAGGTCAACTCGCTGGATGCGTAGCGCTTCATCCGCTCGAGCCTGAGATTGGTGAAATGAAGCGGTTGTACTTGCGTCCATCGGTACGCGGCAAAGGGCTGGGACGAACTATGATCGACGTTATTGTCAACGAAGCACGCGCTATCGGATACCGGCGGCTCCGCCTCGACACCATCGAGCCCCTGATGAGGGATGCGGTCGCGTTGTACCGCAGAATGGGCTTTCACGAAATTCCACCGTACCGCGCGAATCCCTTCGAGGGAGCGCTCTATATGGAGCTGAATCTTGATTGACTCGCGTTCAGGCCACCCATGAGCAAAACTGGTCGCGTCCGAGGCTTGCGGGTCACCGTTCTCTACCTGGCGCTCGGCGTCATTGCGCTTGCACAAGCCGATCAGGACGGCGACCTCAAGAAGGAGAAGACTTTGTCAGTTCATGCAAGCGGACCTTTCGATGTAAAGATCACGCCACAAACGCTTCCCGACCAGGAAACCGCCGCTGGCCTGGGAAGAATGTCTGTCGACAAGCAGTATCACGGTGATCTCGAAGCGACGGCGAAGGGCGTGATGCTAACCGCCGACACCGCGATGAAAGAGTCCGGTGTTTACGTTGCGGTCGAGCGCGTCACGGGAACTTTGCAGGGCCGGAGCGGAACCTTCGCCATGCACCACACGGGCGTCATGACGAGGGGCACGCCGGCGCTGAAGATCACGGTGGTGCCCGATTCCGGCACCGGCCAACTGGTGGGACTGGCCGGCACCATGAATATCAGGATTGATAACGGGAAGCATTTCTACGAGTTCGATTACACGTTGCCGGACAGCAAGTGAACAGTGCCGAATCTCAGGAAAACAGTAAAGGAGCAACCATGCGAATGATTCGAATCCTGGCGTTTGCGCTGGTGACCATGAATCTGCTGGCTCAAACCGCAGAAGATTCCTCAAAGATTGCTGAAGCTTCTGCCAGTAGCCGTTTGCTCGGTACGTGGCGGCTGGTTTCTGCCGGAAACATCAGCAAGGACGGAAAGTTTGAGCCCTTCGCCGAGTATGGTCCGCATCCCATCGGCTACCTGATGTATGACGTGACGGGGCACATGTGCGTGTCGCTGGCGAATCCCAATCATCCGCGCTGGGCAAATCCGGAGAAACCGACTGATGCCGAGAAACTGGTGTCGTATCGGGTCATGTACGCGTACTGCGGCACCTACGAGGTTCGAGAGAAAGAGAACCGCGTCATTCATCGACCGGAAATGGCTTCCTGGCCTCACTATGTGGGAACGGATCAATCCCGCCCCTACCGCTTCGAGGGCAACCGCCTGATTCTCTCCGATCACGAAACGGCTCCCGACGGACAGCCTAGCGCTTACCAGATCACGTGGGAAAGGGTTGAGAAGAAGTAGTGCGATTCAAATTCAAATTCTTGCAAGGATGCACATCATGAAACAAGCGATCACAAAACTGGCTTTAGTGTTCCTATCTGTCTCAGCGCTGCTGAGCGCCGCTTCCGCCGCAACCGGGAAAGAGGTTTCCTACAAAAGCGGCGACGAGACCGTACAGGGCATTCTCTATACGCCCAGCGGCAGTGGACCTTTTCCAGGGATTGTCGTCATCCACGAATGGTGGGGCTTGAATGACTGGGTAAAGGAACAAGCCTCAAAGCTGGCCGACCAGGGATATGCGGCGCTGGCCATTGACCTCTATCGTGGAAAGGTGGCCGACAATCCCAACACCGCGCATGAACTGATGCGTGGCGTGCCCGAGGACCGCGCGGCGCGCGATCTGCACGCGGCTGTCGAGTTTCTCAAATCGCAGCCCAGCGTTCGGAAGGATCGCATTGCATCCATCGGCTGGTGCATGGGTGGAGGCTACTCGCTGAATGTGGCACTCAACGAACCGACACTAACGGCTGCGGTGATCAACTATGGGCATCTGGCCACTGATCCAACCGCGCTTCACAAAATCAACGCGGCCATCCTGGGCAATTTCGGCGGACAGGATCAGGGCATCCCTCCGGAAGATGTAAAGAAGTTTGAGGAAGCGCTGAAAAAGGATGGGAAGAAGGCCGACATCAAGATCTACCCGGACGCCGGCCATGCGTTCGAGAATCCCAACAATAAGGGCGGTTACCGGGCAAACGACGCGGCCGACGCCTGGCAGCGCACGGTGAAGTTCTTGAATGAAACTTTGAAAAAGTAACGAGCACCACACGAACAGCCAAGGCCAGCTTGTCTGAAGGCTGGCCTTGGTGTGACTGTGATCAGGCTGCTTTGCCTACGGTTTCGGAAGACAACTTTGCTGCGAGCACATCCACGCGCTTGATCTCGGGAGGCTGCGCAAAGAGTTCTTGCGCATTCGCCATCAGGGCGGCAGCCACTGCTCCGGAGAGATGAGCTTGTCTTCCGGCTTCATCCGGAAAAGCGTCGAAAATCCCGAACGTCGATGGGCCCAACTGTAACCCGAACCATGTGATGGTGGCGGGTTCTTTCTGCACCAGAGGAAGTCCGCTGCGCAGAAACTCTGCCACAGCCTGTTCTTTTCCCGGCCGGGCTTCCAGCCGGACCCAAAGTGCGACTTGCACGTTTTCGGACATGTAAGTGACTCCTATTCGTGATCAATAATTTATAAGCGAGCGGTTGGACGAAATGGAGCAGCCAGGCGACGGGCGCGCCTGGAAGATCTGGTTGCAACTATCATAATCCATCGCGGCAAGCACCGGCCCGGTCTGTGGCACCGAAAACGCAGTTTGGCTCGCACACGTTGTGGGAGTCCGGTGGAAAATCTTGCTCACAACGCACAGTCACTCGCGACAAGCGGCTACCGATAAACGCTTTTTACCGATAACTAATTTCCACTTGCCAGAAGGTACTACTCTGGTTACTATGCAGTCCAACTCCGTCGAGCTTTGGTGTTGTTACACCCTTTATGAACATCGGCGAGACTATCCGAAACTACCGGCTGCAAAAAGGAATGTCGCAGGGCGATATTGAGAAGCGCACCGGCTTGCTTCGCTGTTACCTATCACGGGTGGAAAACGGCCACACCATTCCATCGCTCGACACACTGGCTAAAATCGCCACGGCGATGGAACTGCCGCTTTCGCAATTTTTTTCCGACGCCGGACACACCAACGGATCGAAAGGCCTGCCGCAACTTTCCGAAGACGAAGTCCGTTTTCTCAGTCAGATACGCCGGTACTCCACCAGCCTGAATGACAGCGACCGCAAACTCGTGCTCGCGATGGTGAAGAAAATGGCGTCGAGTGCGGCAAGATAGCTGCGAGCTTTGAGCCACGAGCTTCGAGCAACCCGTTCGGCCACTTCCAAAAGATTAGGACCTAACCACAAGCCCCGGTTGCCGTCGGTGTTGATTGCTCGTGGCTCGTAGCTGCCCATCATTACTTTCGTACTCCGCCGTCCGTGACCGCCAGGTATCTGCCCTAAATCCTCTCTTGCTGCCTACACTACTCGGAGCAGAGGGCGCCTTGACCATCGACGAAGAATTGACGCAGCTTGACTCGCTGCTTCGCCGGCTAAAGATCGAGTACGAGGTTTATTTTAATAACCCCAGCAAGCGTCCGCCCACTGACCTGGAGTGGAAGACGGTCGCGCTCATCCGCAAGCACTCGGACGGCGGCCGCATGAATTTCACGCAGCGTTTCCGGTACAACGAAATGGCGCAGCGCTATGCGATCTATAGTGACTTGTGGCGCAAGAAGATGCGCATCCGCGAGGAGGGCTACCGCCGGCCGCAAGACGCGCTGCTTTCCGTGCAAGGTGTGCGTGAGCAAGGACACGCGCCCAAGGGACACACAGTGTACGGGGTCTCCACCGCGGCGCGTTCGTTCACGATGGAATGCTCGGAAGCCACTCCGAAAGAGGAAGTGGAGCGCCTGTACAACGCGCTGGTTGCGGCAAAGAAGAAATCAGGAGAGGCGGTCACCGGTGACCTCAGTTCCTTCTCCACCTTCGTGAAGAAGAAGACCGACGAAATCCGCAAACAACACCACTGTCACTCCGTGGAGTACTCCGTCGAATTGGCGGATGGGCACGTGAAGTTGAAGGCCAAGGCGAAGGCGTAAGGCGGTCGTCCGTCTCCAGTCGTCGGGGCCAGTCGTCAGTCTTCAGTCGTCAGTCTCCGCCAGCTTCAAGTTTCTGAGTTCATCCGGTGCAGGGACGTACGACCCATCCGCCTCTTGCAACAATGCTCCTGGCCCCTGCCGGCGAGTGAAGACTGACGACTGACGACTGGCCTGATAGAATTTCCATTCCGCGGCATCGATATCCCTTCTTCCGGTGAGGCTCCCATGGCGAAAATTCAGCGTGCCATTCTCAGTGTGACTGACAAGACAGGTTTGGTGGATTTTGCCCGCAAACTCGAGGGCCTGGGTGTAGAGCTGATTTCCACCGGGGGCACGGCCAAGTTGTTGCGCGATTCCGGAATACGCGTGAAGGATATTTCCGATCTCACGGGCTTTCCCGAAATGCTGGACGGCCGCGTAAAGACTCTTCACCCCAAGGTCCATGGCGGCATTTTGCACCGGCGGGAAGATCCTGCGCACCGCACGGCGGTGGCCGAGCACGGAATTCAACCGATCGACATGGTCGTCGTGAACCTCTATGCGTTTGAAAAAACTGCAGCTAAGACGGGAGTTGCTTTCGAGGAATTGGTGGAAAACATCGATATCGGCGGGCCGTCGATGATTCGCTCGGCTGCCAAGAACTTCCAGGACGTTGCTGTCGTGACCTCGCCGGCGGATTACGAAACGTTAGCCGAAGAGATGCAGCGCTCGGGCGGAGAGCTTTCTTCGTCAACGAAGTGGCGTCTTGCTCAGAGAGCGTTCGCAACAACAGCGGCCTACGACTCTGCAATCGCATCCACGCTGGAACGCGTGAATGCCAATGGGCACTTTGAACTTCGCCCCGCGGAAGGATTTCCCGCCACCTTACGGATGTCGTTCCGCAAGGTGACCGACCTGCGCTACGGTGAGAATCCACACCAGAAGGCCGCAATGTATTCCGATGGTTCTGCGGCGGGCGTGGCGAACGGCAAGCAACTGCAAGGGAAGGAGCTTTCCTACAACAACATCGTTGACCTGCAGGCGGCATGGGATCTGGCGCAGGAATTCGAGGAACCGGTGGTCGCCATCATCAAGCACACCAATCCGTGCGGCACGGCGACCGGAAAGAGTCTTTTGGAGGCTTACAAGAAGGCGCTCGAATGCGACCCGGTTTCCGCCTTTGGCGGCGTGATTGGGGTCAATCGCATCATTGACGGGGCCGCAGCCGAAGAAATGGCCAAGCTCTTCCTTGAGGTGATCGCCGCACCCGGTTTCGATGATGCGGCACAAGCAAAATTCGCGGCGAAGAAGAATCTCCGCCTCGTCGAAATCGTTCCATCCAAACAGAAGTGGACGTTGAAGAATGTATCGGGAGGAATGCTGGTGCAGGATGCGGATGTTCGTCCCTTGAGCGACGCGGATCTGAGGGTCGTTACCAAACACCCGCCTACGCCTGAAGAGAAGCGCGCCTTGCTCTTCGGATGGAAAGTGTGCAAACACGTGAAATCGAATGCAATTGTTTACGTGCGTGACGGGCAGACCGTAGGGGTTGGTGCCGGACAGATGAGCCGAGTCGATTCCTGCAAAATCGGCGCGATGAAGGCACAGTTACCGCTGAAGGGCACGGTGGCCGCCTCTGACGCATTCTTCCCCTTTCCGGATGGCGTGGAGGAGATCGCCCGGGTCGGGGCGACAGCCATCATTCAGCCCGGCGGGTCGGTGCGGGACCAGGAGGTCATCGAGGCCGCCGACCGGCATGGCATGGCGATGATCTTTACGGGCGTTCGGCATTTCCGGCACTGAAATTGACTGAGGATGCCTCTTAACATTTGTCTGCTTATTGCGTTTTATTGCGTTTCGGTAACGCCGGGAGCCATCCCGCGAGTACCTGTCCTTTGGGTGGTTACTTCCGCCCTTCCCGAAGCCCGATTTCTTGGGAATCCCCCGGCTGCGGAGGTACAATTCAAATACACCCACGCGCGGCGGTTCAGCATCTAAATCGCTGAGACTTTGGGATCTAAGGGTTTTCATGAAGAGACTTTACTGCGCCTTTTCCGTGCTTCTGCTGGCGTCCGCTGCCAGTTTTGGGCAAGCCACCAACGCTTCAGACACGAAACCGTCCGATCCGTCCTCTGCGCACAAACCGGATAAGGCTGCAGCTTATTACCACTATGCCCTGGCTCACATGTACGAAGAGCAGGTGGCCGTTTACGGCCGCAGTGATCTGGCCACCAAGGCCATCGAGGAATACCGGGCTGCGATTGAAGCCGATCCCGGGTCTGAGTATCTGACCTCTGCGTTGGCCGAGTTGTACGCAAAAACCGGCCGCATTCGCGACGCGGTGCTCGAGGCGCAGGACATCCTCAAGCGCGATGCCAACAACCTGGAAGCCCACAAACTACTGGGGCGTATTTATTTACGGTCGCTTGGCGATATGCAGTCGGGCAACAACGGGTCGGGCAACGTGCTCAAGCTTGCGATCGAGCAGTATGAACAGATCATCAAGATCGAGCCCGACAATGTCGACGACCACCTGCTGCTCGGCCGCCTGTACCGGATGAATAACGATCTGCAGAAGGCGGAGCGCGAGTTCAAGCTCGCGGTGAAGCTGCAGCCGGACTCGGAAGAAGCGGTCACGACGCTGGCTTACCTCTACAACGAGGAGGGCGATGCCACGCGCGCGGTGCAGGTCCTCAGTTCTGTTCCGGACGCAGGCCGCTCCGCCAAGATGTATTCCGCTCTCGGCTACACCTACGAGCAGCAGAAACAGTACAAAGAAGCGATTGATTCGTACCGCCGGGCGATCGAACTCGATCGCGACAACCTGGATGCGATTCGTGGCTTGGCCGAGAACCTGATGAACGACGGCCAGACAGATGCGGCGCTCGAGCAATACAAGATCATCGCCGACGCGAATCCGGAAGACGCGCAGACCTACCTGCACATGGCCGAGATCTACCGCAAGAGCGGCAAGTTCGATCTCGCCCTCGAAAACCTGAAAAAAGCCGAGAGCATGGTGCAGGATTCCATCGAAGTCCCTTACAACATGGCGGCCGTATACCAGGCCCAGGGACGCTTCGACGAGGCCGCCCAGACTCTTCAGGACCTGCTCAAGAAGACCGAGAAGACCGACAACAACTACACACAGGGCGAGCGCAACAACCGCGCCGTGTTTCTAGAGCGCCTGGGAACGATTTATCGCGATCAGGACAAATACAACGAGGCCATCGAAAGCTTCCGCAAGATGATCGCACTGGGCGACGACAACGCAGTTCGCGGCTACCAGCAGATCATCGATACCTATCGCGAGGCCAAGCAGTGGCAGCAGGCGACGGCAGTCGCCAAGGAAGCGACGCAGAAGCTTCCGAATGATCGCGGCCTGCAAATGGTGTATGCCGCCCAACTGGCAGACACCGGCTTTCCTGACAAAGCGCTCGCCGAAGTGCAATCGATGTTGAAGGGCAAGGGAGAAGACCGTGATGTTTACATCACCCTTGCCCAGATGAATACGCGGCTTAAGCGTTGGGACGATGCCCAGAAGGCCCTCGACAAGGCGGAGCAGCTCTCAACTAAGCCTGATGATAAAGAGTATGTTTACTTCCTGCGCGGTTCGAGCTTCGAACGCCAGAAGAAGTATGACCAGGCCGAAGAGATGTTCCGCAAGGTGCTGGGCAGCGATCCGCAGAACGCCATGACGCTCAACTATCTGGGCTATATGCTGGCGGACCGTGGCGTGAAACTGGAAGAAGCGCTTGGACTTATCAAAAAGGCGGTCGAACTGGAACCTTCCAATGGCGCGTATATGGATTCGCTCGGCTGGGCGTACTTCCGCCTCGGTAAGTATGAGATGGCGGAAGAAGAGCTCGTGAAGGCTTCGCAGCGCATCGGTACCGATCCCACCGTGCACGATCATCTTGGGGACGTCTATCAAAAGACGGGCCGGCTGAAACTTGCGGTCGCCCATTGGGAACGGGCGGTTGCGGAGTGGAACAAGACGGTTGCACCCGAAATCGACACCGACAATTTCGCCAGCGTCCAGAAGAAGCTGGAAAGCGCAAAGGTTCGATTGGCGAGGGAGCAGTCGGAAAAGCCGTAGCTTCAGTCTTCAGTCGTCGGTCTTCAGGAAACGGCCCCGCGACTGAACCTGCTACACTCGGCCATGCTCGCTGATTATGCGGTCCGCGTGGAACAATCGCGCGGACGACGCCGCCCCGAGCCGCAGCACCCCTACCGGAACGACTTCCAGCGCGACCGCGACCGGGTGATTCACGCGCGCGCGTTTCGCCGATTGGAAGCCAAGACCCAGGTATTCACGCGCCGGTATTCCGACCACTTCCGCAACCGGCTTACCCACACACTCGAAGTCGCGCAGATTGCCCGAACCGTGGCCGCGGCATTGCACCTGAATGTAGACCTGGTAGAGGCTCTCGCGCTCGTGCATGACATTGGGCATCCGCCTTTCGGCCATGCCGGCGAGAAGGCGCTCGACGGCATCATGCGCGAGCATGGTTTCTACTTTGATCACAACCTGCATGCCCTACGGATCGTAGAGGACTTCGAGATGCGCTATGCAGCATTCCGCGGCTTGAACCTTACGTTCGAAGTGCGAGAGGGGATCATCAAGCATTCGCGGGACTACGACGGGAATCGCTTTCCCGAACTGGCGGAGTACGCGCTTGACCGGCGCCCGCCGCTCGAAGCGCAGCTGATCGACCTGGCGGATGAGATCGCCTATAACACGGCCGATCTGGACGATGGATTCGAGGCGCATCTGCTGACCCTCGAGGAAATCGGAGCGGGCGTGCCGGTTTTCGATCGCTACCTCCGCCAGGTTCAGGCCATCTACCCGGATGTCGCCGACAAACTGAAATTCAACGAAACCATCAAACGAGTGGTCGATCGCATGGTCGGAGACCTGATCCAGAACACGCAGCGGCGCATTCGTGAGAACAAGATCGCCACTCTTGATGCGGTACGAGAGTTTCCGGAAAGGCTGGTCGCCCTCAACGCGGAGGTCGAAGAGGAGCGGCGCGTCACCAAGAGTTTCCTGTACGAAAACCTCTATTTCAGCCCATCGCTGTCGAATGAAAAGGATGATGCGGATCTGGTTGTGAAAGCGCTGTTTTCTTATTGGACGAAGAATCCTTCGACCCTCCCACATCAGTACCAGGAGAAAGCGCAGAGTGAACCGCTGCCGCGCGTGATTTGCGACTACATCGCCGGCATGACCGATCATTTCATCTACGAGCAGTACGACCGGTTCTGCAATCCGGTCTGAGCCTCACAAGTGCCATTTGCAGCGGAACGGTTCCGTATTAGCCTGTGAGCTTGCGATCGTCCGGGCAAAGGAAAACTTTAGGAGAAGCTTTCAGAAGATGATGCTGACGGCCTTGAGACTGCGCAGGATGGTTTTTAAGGGCGTTCTCTTGCTTACGGTCGTGGTTGCGAGTGCGCCCCTGTTCGCGCAAGTCCGGCCCGCCGATGATCCCGCTATGGCGGCCATGCGTCGCCAGGCGCTGCAGCTTTACCGGGAAAGCAAGTTTGTCGATGCAATGCCCTTGCTCGAGAAGCTGGCGGCTGCCAATCCTTCCGACTTCGTTCTCAAAGAACATTGGGCGTATTGCATCCTGGAATACTCGAAGACCCTGACAAGCCCGCTCGAGAGAAGGGAAGCCCGCAGGCATGCTCGCGCCCTCGGTTTGGAAGCGAAGAAACTCGGCGACGAAGGGGAGATGCTGCAGATTCTGTTATCGATCCCGGAGGACGGTTCGGACCTGAAGTTTTCTGAGCGCGCCGACGTCGACGAAGCGATGAAAGCCGCTGAGGCCAGCCGTGCCAAGGGCGAGTTGGACAGCGCACGCAAGGGTTATCTCCACGTACTCGAACTGGATCCGAAGAACTACGACGCGACCGTGTACATCGGCGATGTGTATTTCACCGAGCGTGCTTACAACAGCGCGGGCGAATGGTTCGACAAGGCGATCAAGCTCGATCCCGACAAAGAAACCGCTTACCGATACTGGGGAGACGCGCTATCGGAGGCTGGGAAAAATGGTGAGGCGCGCGAAAAGTACATCCACGCAGTTATCGCGGAACCCTACATTCGTCCGCCGTGGACGGCTCTCCGCCGCTGGTCGGACCGCATTCAGCAACCCTTTAACGCGATCATTTTGCAGAACAAGTCGTCGGCGCAGCCCGCCGCCGATAAGGCCGTCAAGCTCGATGAGCATCAATTGCGGGAGCCAAGCCCGGAAGTGGCTGCGTGGAATGCGTACAACAAAACGCGCCAGTTGTGGAAAGACGAAAAATTCAAACAGCAATTTCCCAAGGAGCCTAGCTACCGCCACAGCCTGAGGGAAGAGACCGAGGCGCTGGATGCTTTGGTCGCCGTGCTCGCGCCGGATGCAGCCTCGCAGAAGAAAGCAGAAAAACTGGACCCCTCTTTGCTTGCTCTCATTCAAATCGATCATGACGGACTGCTCGAACCGTTCGTTCTGTTGAACCGCGCCGATCGCGAAATCGCGCAAGACTATCCCGCTTACCGTTCCGCGCATCGCGACAAGCTTTACGAATACATGGATAAGTACGTGCTCACGAAGAGCAATCCGTAGTTCACTCAAGCGCACAGAATTTCTCAGGCGCGGGTGCCAGAACTCCATTGCGTAGCTGCTACTTTCGCTTTACCATCGCCTTAACGTGGCAACACTCCGAAATACTCCCCACCTCAAGGATCGGCTGGTATCAGCGGCCCCCGTCGAAGACGATTCCTCGTTTGAGCTGAAGCTACGCCCGCAAAAGCTTGTCGAATTCATCGGGCAGGACAAGGTGAAGGAAAACCTGGCGGTGGCTATCGAAGCCGCTCGCTCGCGAGGCGAGGCTATGGACCATGTGCTGCTCTATGGTCCGCCGGGATTGGGAAAGACTACTCTCGCCAACATCATTGCCAATGAGTTGGCCGCAGCTTTCCAGCAAACGTCGGGCCCCATTCTGCAGATTAAGGGCGACCTCACGGCGATTCTCACCAACCTGCAGGCGAGACAGGTTTTATTCATCGACGAGGTGCACCGCCTTCAGCCCGCACTGGAAGAGATCTTGTATTCGGCTCTGGAGGATTACAAGCTCGACATCATCATCGGGCAGGGCCCGTCCGCGCGCACGCATACCATGGATGTTCAACCATTCACGTTCGTTGGAGCGACGACCCGTGCCGGGCTGCTCTCTGCGCCGCTGCGCTCGCGCTTCGGCATCATGTTGCGGCTGGAGTTCTATGCGCACAAGGATTTGCAAATTATCGTGGAACGGTCCGCAGAGATTCTGGGCGTCGCCATCGATGACGAAGGGGCGGTCGAAATCGCCAGCCGGTCAAGAGGGACTCCGCGTATCGCGAACCGATTGCTCCGGCGCGTGCGCGACTATGCACAGGTACGCGGAGGCGGGAAAATCGACAAGCGCACCGCGGAAGCAGCACTCCAGATGCTTGAGGTCGATCGCCACGGCTTCGACGAGGTAGACCGGAAGCTTTTGCTCACCATCATTGAGAAGTACCAGGGCGGCCCGGTGGGCGTGAACACGCTGGCCGCTGCGCTCGCAGAGGAGCCCGATGCCATCGAGGAGATCTACGAGCCGTTTTTGATCCAGATCGGTTTTCTCAACCGCACGCCGCGCGGGCGCGTGGCGACCATGCTGGCTTACGAACATTTTGGGATCACTCCGAATCGACGGCAGTCTTCCCTTTTTTAGAGTCACGAACGAAATCATCCTTTGCGATTTGCCTTCCCTTACAGCGCAAGAACCTTTAGGAGTGTAGGGCGATAGTGTATTGTGCTGCTTTCATCCCGTGGGGGCGGGGTGAAGGCTCAATTTTTGCTTTTCGGGAACTCACCGGGTGCCTCGGTCGTCTACCAGACTAGCGATAGTTAGCCTCCTCTTTACCGGGGCGACTTTCTGGGGTTCTATGGCACTCGCGGTCGAGTCCCCACGTCGACCGCCGGCACCGCAGTTGGACGGCTCGCCGGAAAAGAGCGTGATCTTCTCCAGCATTCAGGAGCCTGCGACCGCAGTCCAGCCCCTGAAAGCAGGACGCCAACAAACCAACATCCCGAGTGCCTTAGGACCGCCGGCCATCTCGATTCCGCGTTTGACCCGCGAACCTTCCCTAAGCGACTTCCTGACCATGAAGGCAGCTGGAGAAGTGGCCACGCAAATGGCCAAAGTCTCCGGATTCGTGCAGCGGGACCCGCACGACGGCACGCCCGTTTCACAACACACGGATGCCTATCTCGGGTACGACGACAGGAACCTCTACGTCGTGTTCGTCTGCTTCGATCAGCCGGGACAGGTGCGCGCGCACGAGGCTCGCCGGGAAGATGTGGATGACGACGATACCGTCGAGGTAATGCTCGACACGTTCCACGACCGCCGCCGAGCCTATATGTTCCAGATCAACCCACTCGGCGTGCAATGGGACGCCATCTGGAGCGAAGTGCCGCACGAAGAAGTCGCCGGTAATTTCGATACCTCCTTCGATACCCTCTGGTATTCCGACGGCAGAGTCACTCCGGAGGGCTACGTCGCATGGATGGCCATCCCGTTCAAGAGTCTTCGTTTTCCGCCGGTAGCTGAGCAATCGTGGGGGATCATCCTTTACCGCGGCATCATTCGTGAAAATGAGAACGCATTTTGGCCGGAGGTTTCGCAGCGCTTTGAGGGCAGGCTGGCACAGGCTGCGACGGTCACGGGGCTCGAAGGCATTTCGCCGGGGCGCAATATTCAGCTCATCCCATACGGACTCCTGAATTCGTTTCACGACATTGATGCCCGCGACCTTAACGATCCGCATTTCGAAAATCGCGCCATCGGCGGAACGTTTGGACTCGATTCAAAAATCGTATTCCGTGACAACCTCGTGCTCGACCTCACCGCGAATCCCGATTTCAGCCAGGTCGAATCGGATGAACCGCAGGTGACGGTGAATCAGCGTTTTGCGGTCTACTTCCCGGAGAAGCGTCCGTTCTTCATTGAGAATGCCGATTACTTCCGCACGCCGCTCGATCTGTTTTTCACTCGAAGGATCGTCAACCCGAGCTACGGAGCCCGCCTGACGGGCAAGATCGGGCCCTATTCCTTGGGACTTCTGACGGCGGATGATCGCGCCCCGGGATTGACAGTGGCCCCCTCTGCTCCACTGGCCGGATCGAGGCAATACTTCACGATTGCCCGGGTCAGCCGCGATCTGTTCAAGCAATCAAGTATCGGCGCGATCTACACCGATGAGGAGTATCCAGCTGCCAACATATTCAATCGCGTCGGTGGGTTAGACGGCCGCATCAAATTCACGCCGAGTTGGACCGCGACCCTGCAATCGGTGGTTAGTTCTACGCAACTTCCAGGCGGCCTCTACCAGGCCGGACCCGCCTCCTTCGTGGACACCACGTTCTCCGGCGTCCATACCAGCTACGAAGCCACCTACAAAGACATCAGTCCCGGCTTCACGAGTTTGCCAGGATTCGTCAATCGCGTGGACATCCGCGACTTAAGCAACCAGTTTAACTATCGATTCCGGCCCGAGCGCGGCCCGCTGGTTTCCTGGGGACCGTCTATGCACACTGATTGGGTGTGGGCACACGATGGAACACGGCTTGATCTGCTCACCGACCCAAGCATCAGCCTGCGCTTCAAGGGCCAGAGCTTTCTGACCGTGTACCCTTACACAGATTTTCACGAGCAGCTCCGCCCTATTGACTTCGGCTCCCTCACCGCCAACCGCGACTACCACGAACACAACAGCTCAGTAATCCTCGGCACAAGCTACCTCAAGTGGTTAGCCGTGCAGGGCTACTATCTCTGGGGGAGCGGCGTGAACTTCGTTCCGCCGGTGTCCAATTCGCTGGAACCCATAGCGTGCCCGGGCTCACCGGGGTTGTTCTTGACCAACTGCCCGCCTTTTCTGGCACGGTCCGACACCGCGAACGTCACTGTCTCTCTGCGACCGCTGTCGGCGTTGCGCATCGACAATACCTACCTGTTTTCCCGGTTGCGCGACCGGGAAAGCGATGCCGCCATCTTCAATAACCACATCGTACGCACCAAGTGGAACTGGCAGTTCACCCGCGAACTTTCGTTCCGGATGATCCTGCAGTACACGACGACCTTGTCGAATAGTGGGTTCACGTCACTGCCCACGACCAAGCAGCTTAATGGGGATTTCCTGTTCACCTATCTCCTGCATCCTGGGACGGCGATCTACGTCGGCTACAACAGCGACTTTCAGAACATCGATCCCGTCCTGGCCTTCACACCCAATGGCGGATGGCAGCGCACCCGCGATCGTCTAATCAACGACGGGCGGCTGTTCTTTGTGAAAGTGTCGTATCTGTTTCGATTCTGAGAGCGCAGGGGCAACGCCGCTCGCAGGAATCCCGGCTACAATATCCCCAGCATGATCGCCCACTTACGCGGCAAGTTGCTCGTCAAGCACCCCAATCAGGCCATCGTGGAGACGGCAGGGGTGGGATACGACGTGACAATCAGCGTGCCGACGTTCTCTGATCTTCCGGCAACCGGCGCGGAAATCAGCCTTCACATTCACACCCACGTCCGCGAAGACCAGATTGCTCTTTACGGGTTCCTCCGCCTGGCGGACAAACATTTGTTCGAGAAGCTTCTTACCGTGAGCGGGATTGGACCGAAGCTGGCGATCACGATCCTGAGCGGAATGGCGGCGGATGAGATGGGGGGGGCGATTCGCGGTAACGATGTCGCGCGCCTGACGCGCATTCCGGGAATTGGCCGCAAGACCGCCGAGCGCATGGTGCTGGAACTACGCGACAAACTGCCGCCCCCCTCCGCCGGCGTGGAGGTCGTGGTTCCGTCGATGACGCCCGTGGAAGAAGACGTTCTGTCGGCTTTGTTGAATCTTGGATATCAGAAGGCCGCCGCAGAAAAGACGCTTATGGCAGCCGTGAAGAACGGTAAAGGCGGCTCGTTCGATCTTCTGTTTCGCGAGGCGTTGGGAGCATTATCGAAGTAAGAGGCACCTCAATGTCCTACAAATCTGAGGTAGAGATCACGGTCCGACCGGCAAGTTTCCGCCATCTCCTTTACCTTTCGCCAGGCCTCACGCTGCGATTCGTCTTTCGCGCGATCTTGGACCCGTTCCCATTCGGCCAGGAAAATCTCAGCCTGCAGATGGTTGAACACGGTCTTGCCAAAGGGATCGATGCAGCGCAAAGTCGGATAGTCGGCCTCTGCGTAATCGGGGATCACCCCGTGCAGCATGACCCACTCACTCCGCTCCCCCAGATCGTCTTCCAGTTTTACGACCAGCGACATGGCGCGACTCCGGCCTCGAAGGTGTCAGCGAATGTATCAAGGCCGCCGAAAATCCGCTAGGCACAAACGAGCCATATACGCTTCCGGAGCACAGATTTGCGCCCTTGTGTGGCATGCGAGAATCCCTTGACCCGAGCAGAGCTTCCCAGTACTTTGCAATTGCAAGCCGAAGAATCAGGGAGCGTCTGGTTTTGCCGAAGTCCGCAGTCGATGTCATCAGCACCGCGTTCGCACATGCCGCCGACCAACTGGCGGAGCCTTTCCGGTTCAGCCAGTGGGCTCGACTCGCCGTGCTGGCGCTCGCAACTGGTGAACTGAGTTCGGGAAGCGGGTGCGGCAACGTAATCAGCAGTATCCCGAAGCAACTGCCTCGCCCGTCGCACAATTTCCTTGATCCGAAAGACATTCTTCACGGGATCGATCCCGCCTTGATAGCCACTTTGCTGATGGTCGTTCTGGCGGGCGGCCTGGTGCTGATGCTGGCCTGGATTTACGTAGCGAGCGTATCCCGGTTCATGTTGTTTGAGGCTGTGCTTCGCAAAAACTGTGACTCGCTGAGCGCGAGTTGGCAGCGCTGGCAAGGACCGGGCCTGCGATATTTCGGCTGGCAGTTGGCACTGTCTTTCTGTTCCTTGGTGGTTGCCGCCCTATTGTTCCTTCCATTACTCCTTCCCCTACTCGCCACTCTGAAGAACCACCGCCAGCCCGGCCCTGAGCTTCTGCTTGCTTTCCTTCCAATGGTGTTGGTGTTCAGCGTTTTCGCGGCCGCAATGCTGTTGATCAATGTGCTTTCGAAGGACTTTGTGATCCCCGTGATGGCGGTTGAAGGTGTGGGCGTTCTACAAGCGTGGAGCAGGCTCCTGGCGATGATGAAGACTGAGCCTCTCAGCTATGCCGGTTACATTGGCATGAAGATCGTGCTGGCCATCGGAGCGTCGGTAGTCTTTGGAATTCTTTCCGGCATCGCGACGGTAATTCTGCTCATCCCGCTGGGCTTCGTCGGAGTCGTGGTTTTCATTGCGGTGAAGGGCGGCGCGTTAAGTTGGAATGCGTTCACGATAACGGCTGCCATCGTGGCGGGAGTGATCTTACTCGCCCTAATGACGTACGTGATTGCGCTAGTTTGTGTGCCAGTTGCAGTATTCTTCCCCGCTTACGCGATGTACTTCTTCGCAGAGAGATTTCCCGCACTTTACGCACGTCTTTTTCCCGCTCCTACGCCGCCGCCACGCCCGCCCGAAACACCGCCCTGGACGCCTGTTCCAGCAGTGTGAGGATGTGCGTCGCAGCAGAATCTCTCCATTCCACGATCAGGTGATGAATCCAACTCCGCTAGCTGGAACGGCGGGAACTCACTCGCCGATCGAGGTGTCCAATCCCTAAGACACGCCGCGTGCTCCGAGGAGAAAGTCAATGGCAATGTCGATGGGGGGCGGAGGTGCGTCTGCGCCCCAGATGAACGTGACTCCGCTGATTGATGTCCTGCTGGTGCTCATCATCATTTTCATGGTGATTGTTGCTCAGTCGAAAGAAAAAGGGCTAAGGGCGCAAATTCCGCAACCCGCCAAGGACGATGCGACTCCGGAGATCGTGCGCACCATTGTGATTGAGGTGGGCGAAACCAAGAGCGGGGAGCAGCCGGCTCTGAAGATCAACGAGCAGCCTGTCAGTTGGCCAGAGCTAAAGCCAAAACTCGAGGACATTTTCAAAACGCGAGCGGAGAAGGTGGCATTCGTCCAAGGGGAAGACGGAGCAGATTTCGAATACGTCGCTGATGTGATCGACACGGCCCGGGACGCAGGGGTAGAGCGGGTGGGGCTGCTGCCCAAGCAGATTGCGATGCGCTAAAGCCTACACTCGGGGCCCAGTCGATTGCATACCCGCCGCTCACCACGGTACAACTACTCAAACCTTGCGCGTTTCCGGGAGGATTGGGGGTGATCTTGGAAGAGTTCGAGCGGCGCGTGCGCGACAGCTTTAGACGGCAGGCCTTCATGGCGACACTGGGGGCCGAAATCGCAACCGGAAAACCGGGCGTAGTGGAGATCCGCTTCCCGTTTCATCCGTCGCTCACGCAGCAGAATGATTTCGTGCACGCGGGTGCGATCACCAGCATTCTGGACTCGGCGTGCGGCTACGCAGCCCTCAGTGTGGCACCCGAAGGGCATGATGTTCTAAGTGTCGAATTCAAAGTGAACCTGCTTGCACCCGCTGTCGGCGAGGAATTCTTCGCGCGGGCGCATGTAAAGCGCGCCGGAAAAACTTTGATTGTGTGCGCGGCAGATGCCTTTGCTCGCAAGGGTAGCGACGAGAAGTTGGTAGCCACGATGCTGGCGACCATCATCGCGGTGAATCGAGACGCCTAGGCGCACAGAAAGTGGGCTAACGGCCGAGGCGGCCGTTGCGACGCGCGCTCAATCTCTCGCGCGGTTCTTGATCCAGATCGGCGTGCCTACAAATCCGAACGCCTCACGAATCTGATTTTCCAGGAAGCGCTGGTAGGAAAAGTGCAGTTTGACGGCACGATCCGTGAAGAGAATAAAGGTCGGCGGCGCCACATTGGCTTGTGTCAAGTACAGGATCTTCACGCGCTGCCGCATGGGTACCGAGGCGCGCTCGAAATCCACCTGTTTCAGGAAGCGATTCATCTCGCCGGTGCCGATGCGCTTGCGCCGTTCGCCGGCAACTTCCTCGAGCAGCGGATAAATCTTGTCGACGTTCTTACCGGTCGAGGCGGAGATGAACAGCACGGGTGCGTAGCTCAGAAACTTCAGCGCGTTGCGCAAGCGCTGCAGGTAGAGATTCTGGTCGTTCGGGCGGCGTGAATCCTGGCTACGAGCCGCGCGCGCCTGGCTGATAGCGCGTTTCTTGCCGGTCGTCACCAGGTCCCATTTGTTGACCAGGATGATCATCGACCGTCCACTCTCATGCGCATAACCGGCGATCGTGGCGTCGAGCGCGCTCACACCTTCCGTGGCGTCGATAACCAGCAGCGCGATGTCGGCTTCCTCCAGGTGCTTGCGCGACATGACGACGGAGAGCTTCTCCGCCATGAGTCGCGTCTTGCCTTTGCGGCGGATGCCCGCCGTATCAATGAAACGAAAGCGTCGGCCATCACGCTCCACCACTTCGTCGACGGCATCGCGCGTGGTGCCGGGAATTGGCGAGACGATGGCGCGTGATGTACCCGTCAACTGGTTCAGGAGAGTCGACTTACCAACATTGGGATGGCCGATGATGGCGACTTTTATTTCGGCCGTTGGTCGTTGGTCGTTGGCCGTTGGCGGAACAGTCGCCAGTTGCCAGTCGTCAGTCGCCAGCGAATCAGTTGTGGCTTCCATCGCGGCCGAATCGACATCGCTGGTTCCTTCTGTTTCGAGGTTCGCTCGCGATTCGTTCTCTTCCTCTGGGCTGTCCGTGTCCTCTGCGGTGGATTGACTTTGATGGTCCGGCGTCGGCAGGATTGCCAGGAAAGCATCCAGCAAGTCGTCCACCCCGCGTCCGTGTTCGGCGGAGATGGGAAATACCTCTTTCACCCCCAGCCGATGGAATTCGCCGGCCAACGCGATCTGCTGGTCACTATCGATCTTGTTGATTGCGAGGAAAAGCGGTTTTCCGGTTTTTCGTAGCAGCCGAGCCAGTTCGAGGTCCGGCGCCGCTAGTTCGGAACGCCCATCGACGACCACTACGATAGCGGCGGCTTCCTGCAACGCGACGCGCGCCTGTCGATAAATCTCCGAGGGGATGAACGCTTTGTCATCCGGAATGATGCCGCCCGTGTCGACGACACGAAACTGGCGGCCGCGCCACTCGGTTTTGCCATACAGGCGGTCACGAGTAATGCCGGGCTCATCTCCTACGATGGCTCGCCGCGATCCAACCAGGTGATTGAAAAGCGTGGATTTCCCGACGTTCGGCCGGCCGACGATGGCGAGGAGAGGGGCTTGCTCTTGCGATTCGGCGAAAGATTTCGCTGAGTCACGAGAAGGAAGGTCCAGTGCTGCCCTTGCGGAATGGGAGTGCGCTTTTCTCAAATTTTCACTTTCCTGTCCCGATTGAAGCTTTGTCAGGTCGCCCCTCATCTGCCCAACCGATGGCTCGGCTCGGCCGTACACGAAGGACGCATGTGTGTACGTGGTCGGTCTCGTGGTCTCGCAGTTATTATAGAGACTCCGTGCCTTCCTCCCCGCATCCCGCATCGGCCAGCGGCTCCCGGACCCGCGATGTTTCCCTGCACAACTTCTTCGCCCCTGGCGGCATTCTGTCGAAGACGCACCCCGCCTACGAATTCCGACGTGGACAGTTGCAGATGGCCCAGGCGGTCGAGCAGGCCCTGGCGGAGAAACGACACCTGATCGTCGAGGCCGGCACGGGCACAGGCAAGACGCTGGCTTACCTTCTGCCCGTCATCCGTTCCGGAAAGCGTGTCATCGTCTCCACCGGTACCAAGAACCTGCAGGAGCAGCTTTTCTACAAAGATATTCCGTTTATCGAGCAGGCACTCTTCCCCAACGGTGAAGGTAAGCTGAACGTCTGCTATATGAAGGGACGCAACAACTATCTCTGTCGAAAGAAGCTGTACGACCTTACGGATCAGCCAGTGCTTTCGGGACTTGAGGAGATCGAGCATTACCGCGCGATCGCGGCCTGGGAGAAGACGACGCACACCGGGGACCGGGCGGAACTCGCATCCCTGCCCGAGGCCAGCGCCCTCTGGCACAAGCTGGATGCACGTTCGGATACTTGTCTGGGGCAGAAATGCAGTGCGTTCGAAACCTGCTTCATCACCGAGATGCACCGGCGCGCAATGGAAAGCGACATCATCATCGTCAACCATCACCTGTTCTTCGCGGATCTGGCGATCAAGCAGGCTTCCGAATACGCGCCGGACGCCGGCATCCTTCCCGAGGTGGGGGCGGTCATCTTCGACGAAGCTCACGAGTTGGAAGACATTGCCGGCAGCTACTTCGGAGTTTCGGTCAGCAACAATCGAATCGAAGAGCTGGCGCGCGACGTCGAGGCTTCCCTGACCCGCAACAAGCTGCTGTCTTCCGCCATCATCGGCGCGCTAAAGAGCCTTCGCGACCGCTCACAGCTTTTCTTCTCGGTCTTGCCAGCTGGCGAAGGGCGGTTCGCCTTCGAAAATCGCCGAGAATTCCTGGAGGAAAACGGCGACGAATTCCTTGCCCTGCAGCAATCCCTGGAGCGGCTCGGCGCGGAGCTACAAAATCTCCCCAGCAAGGCAGAAGAGATTTTCACGTTTTCGCGGCGCGCCCGCGAATTGCAGGTGCAGCTTGGATTCCTCATGGAATCCGAGAATCACAACACAGTCTTCTGGATCGAGCGCCGCGGATCGCGCGGGGGCAACGTTCCCGGTCGCCGCAGCGGGAATGTCTACCTGCAGGCCACGCCGATCGACGTTGCGCCCATCCTGAAGAGCACGCTGTTCGAACAACTCGAGACTGCGGTACTCACCTCGGCCACCTTGGCAGTGAGCGGCGGTTTCGCCTACATGCGGGGGCGGTTGGGGCTCGAGCATGCTCGCGAAGTTGTGCTGCCTTCGCACTACGACTATTCGCAGCAGGCGCTCCTGTACGTTCCGCCAGACCTGCCCGATCCGCGCACGCCGCAGTTTGCCGCCAAGGCCGCGGACCGCGTGCGCCGATTGCTGGAGATTACGCGTGGCCGGGCTTTCGTTCTCTTTACCAGCTACTCTCAGATGAATGAAATCTATCAGCGCCTGCTCGGGGAACTGGAATTTCCTATGCTTCTGCAAGGCGACGCACCGAAAAGCGCTCTGCTCGAGGAATTCCGGCTGACGCCGCACGCTGTGCTGTTTGGAACTTCCTCCTTCTGGCAGGGCGTAGACGTGCAAGGCGAACAGTTGAGTTGCGTGATCATCGACCGGCTGCCTTTCGCCGTCCCCAGTGATCCGGTGGTCGCAGCGCGTGTCAAGGCGATTGACGCCGAGGGCGGCAACGCGTTCTTCGATTACCAGGTTCCAGCGGCCGTGATCACACTGAAACAGGGCTTCGGGCGACTGATCCGCTCCCTGCACGATCGCGGCTTGCTTACCCTACTCGACAATCGGATCCTCAAAAAGGCTTACGGCCGGACGTTTGTTGAGAGCCTGCCGAACTACCGCCGTTCCACGGATATCCGGGACGTCGAACAGTTTTTCGGAGCAGAGTGAAGGGGGCTTCGGTCGACCGCCGGAATCAGCGTAAAGCACGCTGTTTCGCGTAGAATAACTGGTTAGCTTCGGGTGTGCGGACTTCTGCCTGTCTAGGATCCGCCGGGGGATGCATGTACGAGGTCACGGTCGAGGACACTTTTGCAGCAGGGCATTACCTGCGCAATTACAAGGGAAAGTGCGAGAATCCACACGGGCACAACTACAAAGTCCGGGTCACGCTGGCAGGGAAAGATCTCGACAAAGCTGGGCTGCTACTGGATTTCAAAGACCTTCGTGAGGTCATGAAGCACGTGATCGAGCGCCTGGATCACCAGATGATCAACGACATCGCTCCCTTCACGGAGTTAAATCCCTCTGCCGAGAATCTGGCCAAGTATTTCTATGACGAGACCAACGGGCGGCTAAGAAGCGTAACCCAGGGCCGGGTGTTCGTGAGAGATGTAACCATTTTTGAGACCGACACGACGACCGCAAAGTATTCCGAGTAGAGCTCCTCGCTGACGAGTCTCTGTTGGCGGGCGAGGACGCCTGGCACTTCACGGCCAGCAACCAAGGACCAACGATTAACAACCGCCGCATGCAAATCACGGAAATCTACAAGTCGCTGCAGGGTGAGTCTACATATGCAGGGCTGCCCTGTGTTTTCGTTCGCCTGACTGGCTGCAATCTGCGGTGCTCGTGGTGTGACAGTGAGTACACATTTACAGGCGGACAGCGGATGCCTCCGGAAACCGTGTTCGCGGAAGTAACGAGGCTCAGTCCCCATGGCGGTCTGGTGGAGATCACCGGCGGAGAGCCGATGCTGCAGGAGAGGGAGCTGGTGCCTTTCATGCAGACCCTTATAGACGCAGGCTTCACGGTGCTGATCGAGACCAGCGGCGAACGGCCGCTCGCGCGAGTTCCCAAGGCCGTGGTGAAGATCGTCGACGTAAAGTGCCCGCACTCGGGCGAGCCCGACACCTTTGACATGTCGAATCTCGACGCGCTGACTGCTAACGATGAAGTGAAGTTCGTGATCAGCGACCGCCACGATTACGAGTTTGCAAGAGACTTCGTGTCCCGGTACGACCTGGAGGCGCGGGCCAACGCCGTGATTTTTTCCCCGGCTTTTCGCAAAGATGCGGTCGGCCAGCGCGACATTTCGCATTGCCTGCTGGACCCACAGCAGCTGGCCGAATGGATGCTCGCCGATGACGTCAAAGCCCGGATGGGCCTGCAAATTCATAAGTTTATCTGGGATCCGGCATTGAAGGGCGTTTAGGTTACGCCGACACCATTGAAGTCGCTTGCCGCCCCTTGTCTTGCATCTAAACCTATGATGAATCAGGAAAGTCGCGCGGTGGTGCTGCTCAGCGGTGGCATGGATTCGTGCGTGTGCGCGGCGCTCGCTGCGCGCGACTTCGATGCTGCGGCCGTCCACGTCAGCTACGGTCAGCGGACGGAGGAACGGGAGCGGCACGCCTTCCTTGCGATTTGCGATCGGCTCGGCATCCGCCAGCGCCTCGTTGTCCGGAATGAGGCTTTACGGCCCATCGGCGGCTCGGCGCTCACTGATGCCAGCATTGCCGTGCCGGAGTCGCACGCCATCGGTACAGATATTCCTGTAACCTATGTCCCGTTTCGTAATGCCCATTTGCTTTCTGTCGCCGTCAGTTGGGCGGAGGTGCTCGGCGCCGGAAAGATCTATATCGGTGCTGTAGAGCAGGATAGCTCGGGTTATCCCGACTGTCGTCCGGCCTACTATCAAGCGTTCAATGAAGTAATTCGGCAAGGCACCAAGGAAGGGAGCATTGAAATCACAACGCCCCTCATTGCCCTGCGCAAACACGAGATTGTGAGGCTCGGCCTTGAACTGGGCGCGCCCTTGGATTTAACGTGGTCGTGCTATAGCCGCGAAGATCAGGCGTGTGGAGTATGCGACAGTTGTGTGTTGCGCCTGCGGGCTTTTCAGGAAGCGGGAGCAACTGATTCGATTCCGTACGTGCAGGGGGTGCAAGTCGCGGTGTCAACGCAACGGTGAGGACAATGTTGAAATTTTAGATTTCAGATTTGAGATTGCAGATTGAAGTTCGCTCTCGAAATGACCCAGGCCAAAACTAAAATGTGCAATCTGAAATCTGCAATCGTAAATAGGTTCTTGGAGGCTTCGATGAAACAACGTTTTGCATGGACACTGCTGGTCGCCCTGATGCTGGGACTGTGTGCGCCTGTCGTATTCGCGCAGGCCACGGGATCGGTGAAGGGCGTCGCTCGGGACCCGGAAGGAAAACCCATTACGGAAGGCACCGTGGAGTGGCTCAGCATGGATACGGGCCGAAAGTACACATTGAAGCTCAACAAGAAAGGAGAGTATTTTTCGCTGGGCATCTCGCCGGGAAAATATAAAGTCACCCTCTTCGGGCCGGATGGCAAACAGGTCTTCTACATGTCCGGCATCACGGTGGGCTTGGACGAACTCGTTCAGGACATCGATCTGAAGAAGGAGGCCGCAGCCGCAGCCCAGGGCCAGGGCCTGACTCCAGAACAACTGAAGGCGCAACAGGAAGCGCAGGCCAAAGCGCAAAAAGAAAACACGACCGTCAAGACGCTGAACGAGAAACTTCTGGCGGCGAAGACCGCCAGCGATGCGGGCAATTTTGATGCCGCCATTGCCACGTTGACCGAGGCGACCCAAGTCGACGCCAACCGTGACCTGCTCTGGTTCAAGTTGGGCGATGCCTATCGCATGTCAGCACCCAAGCAGACCGATCCCGCAGAAAAGCAAAAACGCTACGCACAAGCGGCGGAGTCTTACCAGAAGGCGATCGATTTGAAAACCGCGAATCCGGATCCCAAGGATACGGATGCCAACGCGAAGCTGGCTGCCTACTACAACAACCTCGCCGAGGCCGACGCGAAGTCCAACAAAGTCGATGATGCGGTCACAAACTACAAGAAGGCTGCAGAACTCGATCCGGCCCGCGCCGGGCAGTACAACTTCAACATCGGGGCAGTGCTCACCAACGCGGGCAAGGTGGATGACGCAATTGTGGCTTTCGATAAGGTTATCGCGGTCGATCCAACCAAGGCCGACGCTTATTACTGGAAGGGTGTCAACATGATCGGCAAGGCGACTCTCAAAGGCGACAAGATGGTCGCTCCCGAAGGCACGGCCGACGCGTTCAACAAGTATCTAGAACTGGCACCCACCGGCAACTATGCGCAGCCGGCCAAGGATATGCTGGCCAGCATTGGGGCATCCGTGGAGACCGGCTTCAACAAGAAGAAAGCCGCCGCCGCGAACAAGAAATAGAACGACGAAAAGCATGTAAGGGCGGCCCAAAGGGCCGCCTTTTTTTGGCCAGCAAACGTCGACTGGTCGCCGGTAACCCTGATCGAGGTTACTTTTGGGCACCCCCTTCCGTCCGTCGCCGAAACTCGTCCGAAGCGCTAGAGTAAAGACAGTTTCGCCCAGATTTCGAGTGGTTTCTCCCCACTGTGGCAAGGAATCCCTGTACTAGCGAGGCTTGCAATGGCTGCAACGGGCGTAGCCCCGATCTCCGTAGTCTTGGAGGGAGTCCACGAGTCTGGCGCGGTGCCGACCACGGCACTGCTGGCCGCAATGCTGCGCGCATCGGAGAAGGTCAGCGATCTGATCTTTTCTCCCGGACGGCCGCCGCAGGTGGAAGTCTACGGGCAGCTGGTACCGGTGCAAATGGAAGGCCTCACCGCGCTTTCGGCCGATGACACGCGCCGCATCGCCGCGGACTTGATTGGCAACAACAAGCAGGCGATCAATACGCTGCGCGAGCAGGGATCCTGCGACGTGTCGTATGGGCTTCCAGGCCTGGCCCGGTTCCGGGTGAATGCTTTCATTCAGAGAGGCAGCTGCGCGGTCGTCATGAGGGTAATTCCAACCGCGATTCCCGAATTTGAAGCTCTGCATCTACCCGCTCATTTGGGAGACGTCGCTAACTTACGTAACGGAATCGTCCTTGTGACAGGCCCAACATCTTCAGGAAAGAGTTCCACGGTGGCTGCGCTGCTTGATCGCATCAATCGCGAGCGCGACTATCACATCATCACCGTCGAAGACCCGATCGAGTTTCTGCACAACCACAAGCGTTCCACGATGCACCAGCGCGAGTTGCACAGCGACACGCCCAACTTTGCCCTGGCTCTGCGGGCCGCCTTGCGCCAAGCCCCCAGAGTGATTTTCGTAGGCGAGATGAGGGATCGCGAGACGATTGAAATGGTGCTAGAGGCTGCGGACATGGGCCTCATTGTTTTTTCGACCTTGAACACCATCGACGCCCCCAAGACCGTGGACCGGATCGCCGGTGCTTTCAGTCCTGAAGAGCAGAAAGGTGTCCGCGAACGTCTGGCGAAATCCTTCCGCTTTATCATCTCGCAGCGACTCATTCCCCGAGCCGATGGCGTCGGCCGTGCTCCCGTGTTCGAGATTGTGAAATCGAACAGCCGTACCCGGGAATGTGTGGAAAAGGGCGAACACGAAGGTAAGACGCTGCTGGACGCGATCAAGAGCGGCGAGGCGGACGGCATGCAGTATTTCGACAACGAGATTGCGAAGCTGGTACGCAACGGCGTTGTAGACCTCGAGACCGGGGCCTCGTTCGCGAGCAACGCGGCAATCCTGGGGCAGGAACTGGCAAAGTAGGACTTCAGTCGCCAGCCTGGGCCTCGCGCCGACTGATGACTGGAGACTGGCGACTCACTACTGAATTATCATCAGCGGCATGGCCGCCGCCCCTCAGCCTCCGGCAGTTCTTAGCTTCGAAGAAGCGCGCGCCGTCGTTGAACGTCATGCCTCGGAAGTTCAACCCACCAGCATAGAAACCATCGACCTCCTGGCCAGCCAAGGACGGGTACTGGCTCAAGCAATCACGGCCGACCGCGATTTCCCACCTTTTCGACGTGCCATGCGGGACGGCTACGCCGTCCGGACTGCTGATCTCGCGCATCTTCCGGCGACTCTCGAAGTCATCGGTGAAATCAAAGCCGGTGTTCGACCCGAAGATCTGCCAGCCGATCTCGCACCCGGTCAGGCGGTTTCGATCATGACCGGGGCTCCCGCGCCCCACGGGGCCGACGCTGTCGTCATGGTGGAATATACGTCGACGGTCGGCAATCGCGTGACGATTCGTCGGGGTATCGCGACCGGGGACAACATCGTCTCCGCGGGCTCCGAAGCTGGCAAGGGCAACACGCTTCTCTCGCCGGGCATGAAGCTCGACTACGCCACGATTGGCGTCGCAGCTTCGGTCGGACTCGTTTCCGCGCCCGTCTACCGAGGCGCCGAGGTTGCCATTCTCTCCACCGGCGACGAAATCGTGGACATCGGGGCGAATCCCGGTCCGCACCAGATCCGTAATTCCAATAGCTACTCGCTGGCTGCCCAGGTCGAGGCCGCCGGCGGCGTCGCCAAAATTCTCAGCATCGCGCGCGACGATAAGGGACATCTCCAGCAACTGATCCAGCAAGGTCTGGAAAGCGATCTGCTGCTTCTGTCGGGCGGCGTCTCGATGGGGAAGTACGATCTGGTCGAACAAGTGCTTGAAGGATTCGGCGCAGAATTCTTCTTCACGGGCGCACAGATCCAACCCGGAAGGCCGGTGGTTTTTGGCCGTACACGCCAGCGATACTTCTTTGGTTTGCCCGGCAATCCCATCTCCACGATGGTGACGTTCGAACTCTTCGCGCGGCCGGTTCTCGAAGCTCTGTGCGGTATGGAGCCGAGGCCATTAGTTTTTCTGAATGCACGTCTTAAATCGGAGATCCGCACCAAGACAGGCCTGAAGCGCTTTCTTCCGGGCTTCTTGTCCGGGAGGTTCGAGCGAGCCGAGGTGGAGTTGGCTGGCTGGCACGGCTCTGGCGATATTGCCGCCATGGCCCGCTCCAACTGCTATCTCGTGATCCCGGAAGACCGCGAGAAGATCGCGTCTGGAGAATGGGTCCCAGTGATGCTCCGCTAGCTTCTGTGTAGTTCCAGGCGTGTCTGGCAGCTTTAGGGGCAGCAATCCGGCGCAGCGCCCGGAATTCGAACCTGACGCACTAAACTCTGTAAGATATCCCTTCATGCCTGGCAAGCTCTCTCATTACGACCGAACCGGCAAGGCGCGCATGGTCGACGTGAGCAATAAGTCTGTGACCCGCCGGGAGGCGCAGGCGACCGCCTTTGTTGCCCTCAAGGCGAAGGTCCTGAAGGCGCTGCCCAAAAATCCAAAGGGTGACCCGCTCGAAGTCGCGCGGCTAGCTGGAATCATGGCTGCCAAGCAGACATCCAACCTGATTCCGATGTGTCATCCCCTCGTGTTGGCGCACGTTGAAGTGAATATGCGGCTGTGCGAGAATGGCGTCGCTATTGATTCAAAAGTTATCACTACCGCCGCAACCGGCGTGGAAATGGAAGCGCTGGTGGCGGCCAGCGTCGCGGCCCTGACCGTTTACGACATGTGCAAGGCTCTCGATAAGGGCATCGAAATCCGCGAAATCGTGCTTCAGCGCAAGACCGGAGGCAAGAGCGGGAACTACGTGCGCGGCAGGAAGACGTAGCAAAGCATGTCGACCAACGTCAAAGTGCTGCTGGTGGACGACAATCCCATGGTGCTGGGGATGTTGAAGCAGTCATTGGCAAGCATGGGGCAAGTGGCCACCGCAGGCGATGCGGCCGACGCTCTCCTCAAAGCGGTCGACGATCCTCCTGACCTCCTGGTCACCGACTACCGCATGCCTGGCATGGACGGGCGCCAACTAATCGAAAAGCTTCGTAGCCGTCCGGCCACGGCCAATTTCTCAGCTATCATCCTCGCTACCAAGACCGACATCAACGAACGGCTCTCGCAGCAGGATCCGGTCGATGACTTCGTCGAGAAACCTTTCTTTCTCAAAGAAGCTACGCGCCGTATTAAGCGCGTGATCGACAAGATCGCTCTCGAGAAGTTGACCAAGGCCGTTCCCTCCGATGGCGTCCTGCGCGGCAGCCTGGCGCAGATGAACGTGATCGACCTCATGCAGTCGCTTGAGATGGGTCGCAAGAGCTGCCTACTCACCCTTATCAAGGACGATGAAAAATGCAATGTCTACTTCAGCGAGGGGCAGGTCGTGCACGCCATCTATGGCAGCCTGAAAGGCGATCCCGCGGTCTTCAAGGTACTCACCTGGACAGGCGGAAACTTTCAACTCGACTTTGAAGGCAAGACTACGGAAACCAGCACTCAGTTGAACACGCAAGGTTTGCTCATGGAGGGTCTCCGCCTGCTCGATGAGTCGAATCGTGATGGCGGCGGCGACAAGCCCGAGGAAGAAGATGTCCTCCTCGATACCTGAGTTGACGGCCGCCGTGCTCACCGTCAGCGATTCTTCCCACCGTGGAGAACGCGAGGATCTGGGTGGTCCGGCCGTGGCAGGGGTTCTTCAGAAACACAATTTTCAGGTCGTCACCCAGGAAGTCGTCCAGGACGAAGAGCCCGCCATTCGGGATGCATTGATCCGTTTGAGTGGGCAAGCACGGTTTGTAGTGACCACCGGCGGAACGGGTGTAGCGCCCCGCGATGTCACGCCGGAGGCAACTCGCGCTGTATGCGATCGGTTAATCGAAGGCGTCGCCGAACGCATGCGTTTGGAGGGAGCGAAGACCACCAAGTTCGCGGCACTGAGTCGTGCTATCTGCGGCGTACGGGGCCAGTCCGTTTTTCTGAACCTTCCGGGGAAGCCTTCGGGCGCAATTGAGTCCCTGGAGGCCGTGGTCGAGTTGATTCCGCATATTCTCCAACTCCTCAGCGGAAACACGCGGCATGGGTAGCACATACCTCCGCATAGGCAAGTTCTTGTGCCTCAGGCTGACCGTATATTTTGAGTCTCGAACATCCATCACGACATCTTTTTGCAAAGAAAAATCCGGGCCCGGGGAATAGAACAACGTATCCCAAAAATCTTGTAACAGGAGAACTTCCGAATGCGACTGAGGTTGCGACGAAGTCTTGTTTTCGTTCTTGCGTTGGCTTGTACCACCATCGTGGCGCGAGCCCAGAGTCTGACCCCGGCGGACCGCGAGAAAGCCGTGAAGTACCTGGAGTCGACCAGGCAGGGCGTTACCGAAGCAACGAAAGGACTATCTGCGGCCCAGTGGACGTTCAAGCCGGCTCCGGACAAGTGGTCGGTTGCTGAAGTCACAGAGCACATCGCGCCGGCTGAAGACTTCCTGCGCGGGATGATTGTAGAAAAGGTCATGGTCGGGCCCGCGCGGCCCGCTGGCGAAGACGTGGTTGCCATTGACGAAATGGTTGTGAAAATGATCCCGGACCGCTCGCACAAGGCGGAGGCGCCCGGCCCGTTGAAGCCGACCAATCGCTTTGGCTCACCAGATGCATCCCTCAAGCACTTCCAGGATGCACGCACGACGACCGAGGATTTTCTGACAAAGACCCCCGATCTGCGCGAGCACGTCATTGACTCGCCCATCGGGAAGAAGCTGGACGGTTACGAATGGATTCTGTTCATTGGGGCACACAGCGAGCGGCACACCAAGCAGATTCTGGAAGTGAAGGCGAGCCCGAACTTTCCGAAAGAGTGAGACGGCTACGAGCTTCGAGCCGAGGGATCCAAGGATCCTGCTTGCTGGTAGCACAACGCTCGTAGCGTAGTAGTTCAACGGACGGAGAGGCGGCCGTCCTAGGGCCGAGGGCGCCCCGCTGCACTTTTTCTTGCTCGCAGCTCGTGGCTCGTAGCTCGCAGCTCACGTACACTCGTAGTCTCCCTTGAATACCGTCAAGAAAATCCTCACCCGGTACACCACCTGGATATGGAAGGTGCTGGCTCCGCTTGGGCCGTGGGGCGTTTTCGCGATTGCCGCGGTCGATGGCTCGTTGGTGGGCATGCCCATTGATGCTGTGGTTGCCGGGTATGTGTACAATGACCGCCGCCACTTTCTGTTTTACGTGCTGATGGCTTCTGCCGGATCAGCGTTGGGTAGCCTGGTGATTTACGCCATCGGCTACTTCGGAGGCGAAACGGTCCTGCGGAAACGAATCTCCAAAGAACGCTTCAACAAGATCCACGCCTCCTTCGAGCGCCACGAGTTCTGGGCAGTAATGTTTCCTGCGATGCTCCCGCCGCCGACTCCCTTCAAGCTCTTCGTGCTGGCAGCGTCCGCATTCGAAATGCGGTTTACGCATTTTCTGGCGGCTGTGTTTGCCGGAAGATTTGTCCGTTTCCTGGTGCTGGCTATTCTGACGATAGAATTCGGCCCGCAAGTAGTCCACCTAGTCGGAAACCTTGCAAAACAACACGCCTGGTGGGTCGTGCTGATGCTGGTGGTAACGATAGCTCTGGGCGTGCTCGTCTGGCGGAAACGAAGGCAGCCGTCGCAGGGAAGTTTGTAGCACCGCCGTCTCGGCGGCAAGATGCCGGCGCTACCAAAACAAAAGGCCAGCCGACTCATCGACTGGCCTAACCCAAATCTGTGGGGACCGCGACCTTAAGCTGCTGCGGTGTGGTCTCCTGACTTTTCGAATATTCCGGCTAGGGAATGCAGCACGACGGGCGTCGCAAACATCGCGCAAGTAAACAGCAAGTCCCCCTCGACCGCGCGCCGGAAGAACGGCAGGCCGGCGACGTAGCTGGTCATCAACCCGGCAAAGGTTCGCGGATACATATCCGTCCAAGTCAGCCACGACGCGAAATTGCTGAACAGGAAGAACGAAACCGAACCGGCAAGGGCCGATCCCACCACGGTCAACGGATTTACGCGATGGCGCAGCCTGGTTCCTACCCAGAGCATCGCCCCGTACCAGATCCAACTCGCCACCTGGTCCCAAGTGAACGGGTAGGCATACACAAACTTGTTGAGAATCAGGTCTGAGGCCATCAGCAGGGCCACCGGTACCCAAGCCTGACGGCGAGGCCCACGCGCACCGAAATACAGCAGGGCGCCCGTCACCGGCGTGAACGCCAGAGGATGAGGCATCAAGCGTACCGCGACCGCCAAAAAGACAAACAAGTAAGCCAGCATGATCACCTCGTAAAATTGCAGACTATGATTGTTGCGCGCTAAGCGGATCGCGTCAAGCGTCCGGGATGGGCCGGTCCAGCACGGGCGCATCGCTGCGGTAATATTTCTCAGTATGCTGAATCGCTCGTTTTCTGCCCAACTCCAAAAAAGCCCGAAGAAGGGTGGATGGACCTACGTGGTATGGCCCGAGTCTGTCGAATTCTTTCGTACGCGTGGCCTCGTCAAGGTGAAGGGCACAATCGACGGTCATCCATTCGCAAGCTCTTTCATGGCATTGGGCGATGGAACCCATAAACTGCCAGTGAAGGCGGAAATCCGACGAGCCATTGGTAAGGACGTCGGGGAGCCCGTCACGGTGCGGTTGAAAGAGCGGTTAAAGTAACGCTTGGGTTGGAGAGCAGCAAGCGGTGTAGTTCATTCCGGGAGAAGTCCACTCCACGCAAGATCTTTTTTCGTGTTGTCCCGATAAGTAATCCGAGTGCTCGGGGGTGGCCATTAATCAGGGGCAGGCTGTGCAACGACTCCCATGAACTCGCCTTCCACGTTCAGGTTTCGATCGAACACCACTCCCGCACTAAGAGGACGCCTGCCGCCCGCGCGCAGTAGCTGATCAAAGCGGAGGTCGTAGAAGTGAACGATGTATCCCCCGTCCGGCGTCGGTTCGGTCTCAGTGATGGGAAATTTTGCCCAGTCCAGATAGACGCGGCCGAGATACGACGCTTTCGCCGCGAGGGTCGCAGGTGTTTCCGCTGGCTTGTCGATCCTCTGCAGATTATTGCCGGGGTCGACCTCGGGCTTCGACGAATCGACGTCTGTCAGCACAAACCAATCCCGTGTCTCCACCACGCCGTGCCAGGTAAAAGGATTTATGTACGTTGGGAATGCACCGACACGAATCGGTTCCTCCTGTTCGTACGTGCGTGCCCGCAATGCGTTGACCGCGCGGCGGTGTTCGAAGTCGCGCACTCCCCAAAGGATCACCATCGCGGACAAGGCTACGACCGCCGCGGCGCGGCCCCTGGGCCCTTTTTGCTTGCGGCCGATTTCCTGATCGACCAATGCAAAGAGCGCGGGCACAATCAGCCCGAGCGTCAGTGCAACCAGAAGGACCGGCTCAACAATAAACACGATGTCCCACTCGAACCACTTCTCCCAGAATGGCCAGAAAGGACGCACGCCGTAATTGTTGGTGAAATCGAGCAAAATGTGGCTGAGGCCCGCAATGTAGGCGAGTACAAAGAGCAATCCCCATCTCGGAGGTAAGTTCGGATCGTTAGTCTTTCGTCCGCGCAGCCGCCACACTAAATACATAAAGCCGACAACCACTGCCGAGACCAGAATGAGCCCCAGGAAGGAATGCGTGAAGCCGCGGTGATGCGCGAAGGTGAAAACTGGACCCCGAAACCGTCCCAGAACATCCAAATCAGGAGCTTCGGCTGCCAGCGTCATCGTGGCCGTGGCCAGCGCAGTCCTGCGATTGAATCCGGCGCGGGCCAGGCATGCGCCAGTGAGAAAGTGAGTGATTGGCTCCAAAGTCTTTCGAAACGCCTCTCAAAAAGCTTACGACTTGAGAATAAAGGGGTGACAATCGTCGGGGCCGGCTCAGCCTATAGTTGAGCGTGGAAACGCATGGCTAAACGAACTCTCGCAAATCCAGACGACAAGCAACAGATTGTCGCACGCCTTCAAAAGATTCAGCCGACGAGCACCCGTTTATGGGGCAAGATGACAGCGCCGCAGATGATCTGTCACCTGGCGGATTCATTCCGCGTCACCATCGGAGAAAAGCCTTGGGCGCTCGAGCGCGTTTCCGTGACGCCAATTCCCATGCCCGATTGGTTGGTGAAGTGGGTGGCGTTCAATGTTCCCATGCGCTGGCCGCGGGGAACACCGACCCGTCCCGAAGTCGACGCGGAAAGGAACGGCACGCCACCGGCTGAATTCGCGGCGGATTGTAGTGAGCTGTTGCGGTTGTTGGACCGGTTCACTCGGTGTCCACGGGACTTCGACTGGCAACCGCATCCGATCTTTGGCGCCATGACTGAGCTTGAATGGATGCGTTGGGGCTACCTCCACATGGACCATCACCTGCGTCAGTTCGGCAATTAGCACCCACCTCCGGTCAGCTCTGCTTTCGTGGGCCGAGAAGGGTGAGTGCGTCGGGCACGATGCTGATTTCAGCAGGCAATGTACCGACCAGTTCGCCGTCGGCTTCCACATACACCTTGCGGATTGCGCCGGGTTGCAGCCCTTCTCTGGCAGAGTAGTCGCATTGCACGGCTCTGCTGTACGAGAGTTCCACTCCCGGCACGTTCCAGTTTGCGCCCAGCAGCCCCCGCATCACGTAACCCAGGTACGACAGCCGGTTCGAGGTGCAGCAGGCAACCAGCCGCAGATCATCGCGCTCAAGAGAGGCGCCAGGCGCGAGTTCCCGCAGGACTCCCCCAAAATTGCGGATGCGCACCGCCAGCAATTCAGTGACACCGTGTCGCACAGTAGGCCCCGCATTGTTGTCGGGCCAATGCACTCGAAATTTTTCCATGCGATGCGTAAACCACAATTGCCAGGCCTTGGCATAGTAGGCGCGCATGCCGAGGCGTTGCTTGACGCCGGCGTTCAGTTTGTAGAAAAGGTGAGCATCAACACCCACGCCAACTGCAACGGTAAAGTAGCGAGTTAACGGCTGACCATCGAGGCCGCTTAACTTAACCTGTCCCACCGCGACCCTTCGGCTTTGCCCATCAAGCGCAGCGCGAACTGCGCGGCAAGGATCCATCGGAATCCCCATATCGTGAGCGAGGGCATTGGCGGTGCCTAGCGGGATGACGCCAAGGGCGGCGCGGGTTCCAACCATCGCTTGCAGGACGTCGTGGATGGTGCCGTCGCCGCCACAGGCAAATACGGTGTCCGATCCCTCGAGGATGGCTTTGCGGGCCTGCTCGCCTGCGTCCGCATTCGATTGGGTTCGAGTGAGACTGGCCTCCACGCCGGCCTCGGCCAGGATCTTCAGGGCGCTCTGCAGGTCAGCCTCGCGCTGGTTGCGGCGGCCGCCCGAGCGGGCGTTGTACAGGAGGGTCGCTTTTCGCATGCCGTTGCGTTGCGCTTCTAGCTTAACAGGACTCAACGGCCCTATTGTGTAGGCTGGGTAGTTGCAATATCCTGTCCACATCCTTTAAGGCTGAAAACGCGCTGCCGGCTTCCGCCCCTGCGCCACGGCTCGGCCTATCAAGCAACATCAAAGTGGAGGATCTTGCTCATGAGGAAGATAATCTTCGGCCTTCTTGTGATTTTTTCGTGTTCTTTTGCAATCGCACAGCAACACGCCACGCACGCCGCCGCCCCTTCCAAGCCTGCAACGATCATGACTGGACTGGGCACGTTGCATCACCCCGTATCGACCAAAAACATGCAAGCGCAACAATTTTTCGACCAAGGGCTGCGGCTGATTTATGCATTTAATCACGACGAAGCCGGCCGATCCTTTCATCGGGCCGCCGAACTGGATCCGAAACTTGCCATCGCCTGGTGGGGAGTCGCCGAGGCCATCGGCCCCAACTACAACGACCCGGCCAGCGACGAGCGTTTCGCGCAGGCGCATGACGCGATCCAGAAGGCGGTTGACTTGTCGGAGGGCGCCTCACCCAGCGAAAAAGCCTACATCCAGGCGATGGCCAAGCGTTTTCCAGCCGATCCCAAGGCCGATCGTTACAAGGCTGCGCAGGAGTACCGAGACGCCATGCGCGAAGTGGTGAAGAACTTTCCAGATGATCTCGATGCCGCCACGCTGTTTGCCGAAGCAGGGATGAATCTGCATCCCTGGGGCCTATGGCACGTGGATGGCACGCCAGAAGAGGGCACGGAAGAGGTCGTGGCAACGCTCGAATCGGTGCTAAAGCGCGATCCCGATCACATGGGCGCAATCCACTACTACATCCATTCGGTGGAAGCATCGCGCAGTCCGCAACGCGCCTTGGCAGAAGCGAACAAGTTGGCTGCAATGGCCCCTGCTGCGGGACACCTGGTGCACATGCCAGCTCACGTCTACATTCGCACGGGCGATTACGAAGCTGCCGTGAAGACGAATCAGTTAGCGGCCGCCGCCGATCGCGCCTACATCAAGGCCAGCGGCGTACAGGGCATCTATCCGATGATGTACTACAGTCACAACCTGCACTTCATCGCGATGTCGGCGGCGATGAACGGCAACTATGCCGAGGCCAAGAAGAACGCCGACATGCTGGCCACACACGTCGCGCCCGGCGTCAAGCAGATGCCGCCCCTTGAAGGATTCATGACCATTCCCATCGCGGTCGACGTCCGCTTCCACAAGTGGGGATCCATCATGGCGACGAAGCAGCCTGACCCATCCATGCAAATTACAACCGTGTTCTGGCGCTTCGCCCGCGGCATGGCAGCGGCGAGTAATGGGAAAGTAAGTGAGGCGGAGGCCGAGTACAAAGCCGTCTCCGAAGCGGAGAAAGCGACTTCCGAGGATGTTCCCTTCGCGATGCCAGTCAACAACAAAGCAAAGGACGTTCTGAAAATTGCCGAGAATGTTCTGGCGGCCAAAATTGCCTTGGCAAAGAAAGATAGTGACGGCGCGATTGCGCATTTGCAAGAAGCCGTCGCGATTCAAGACACTCTGAAATATAACGAGCCCCAGGACTGGTTCTTTCCGGTTCGCGAATCGCTGGGCGCAGCCTTGCTGATGAAAGGCGACGCACCCGGCGCCGAAAAAGTGTTCCGCGAAGACCTCGACCGCAACCCGCGCAACCCACGCTCACTCTATGGCCTGCAGCAGGCGCTCAAGAAGCAGGGCCGCGATTACGACGCCGGCTTCGTCGAAAAGCAGTTCAACGCGGCCTGGAAGGGTGGAGCGGGAGCTTTGAAGATGGCAGATCTGGTGTAGGTTTGTCCGCGGGTCGCCTCCAGGGATGACACCTCAGCGGCGGACGATGTCTTCCCATTCCTCTCGCCGCACGCGATAGACCAGGTGAGGCAACCCGACGCGCGTGATCTCTTTCCAGACTGTCATACCGTTCCGCTGTGCCACTCTGCGTGACGGCTCGTTTTCGGGACGAATCAGAGAGATCAGAAATTCGTAGTCCCAAGACCTGAAAGAATGATCACGGCAAGCCACAGCAGCCTCGGTAGCAAGACCTTGTCCCCACATATCACGCCGAAGGTGATATCCGACCTCGGGCATCCATTCTCCGCCGACCTCCTGCAGCGTGATTCCGCAATCGCCGATCATTTCTCCGCTGGATCGCAACTCCATCGCCCACAGACCATGTCCATGATCCTCGTATCGCTTGCGGTTGCGTTCGATCCATCTCACGACAGCGGTCTGGTCAAACGGGAAAGGATAGTAGCGCATGGTGATAGGATCGCCGATCACCCGTTTCAGTGCATCTGCGTCCGCAGGCACGAACTCACGCAGCGCAAGACGCGAAGTTTCAAGGATTACCCTCATGTTTGACCAAAAACCAGCGGGCGGTTGAGGAAATATAATTCCATAAACATGGCGAGCACTACGAAAGACATCGTGAATAAAGTCGAGGCCCTGCGCGACCAGATTCGCCATCACGAGTACCGGTATTTTGTCCTCGACGATCCCGAAATCAGCGATTTCGATTTTGACAAGCTGGTTGAGCAACTCAAGAAGCTCGAAGCCGAGCATCCCGAACTGATCACTCCCGATTCGCCCACCCAACGGGTCGGCGGCAAGCCCCGCGAGGGCGTCGTCAAAGTCGCGCACTCCTCACCGATGCTCTCGCTTGACAACACTTACAACGAGGAGGAACTGCGCTCCTGGGAGCGGCGCGTCCACGAACTGAGCGGCCGTAAAGATGTCGACTACGTTTGCGAACTGAAACTCGACGGCATGTCGCTGGCGCTCGTCTACGAAGGGGGCCGTTTGGCGCATGGCGTCACCCGCGGCGACGGAACCGTCGGGGAAGACGTGACGCTGAACGTTCGCACGGTGCGTTCGATTCCCCTGGCGATTCCGAAAGACAAGCTGAAGAAGGCCGGCATTCCCCCCGATTTCGAAGTGCGTGGGGAACTCCTTATGCCGGCTGCGTCCTTCAAGAAGATGAACGAAGAGCGCGAATCGAGAGGCCTTCCGCTGTTCGCCAATCCGCGCAATGCCACGGCAGGCACGGTTCGCCAGCTCGATGCCAGCATCACGGCGCAACGCCGGCTGGACTTTTTCCCATATATCCTTCTGCGCCAGGGCCGCACCTATTTCGATCGTCACTCAGAAACGCTGGACGCCCTTGAAAGTGCGGGGTTCAAGGTGAATCCACACCGAACTGTGGCCCACAGCATGGAAGACGTTTGGAAATTTATCCAGCAATGGGAAGGAAAGCGCGAAACGTTGCCGTATGAAATTGACGGTGTTGTCATCAAAGTCGATCGCACCGGCCTGCAAAACGAGCTTGGTTTCACCGGAAAAGCGCCGCGCTGGGCAATCGCCTACAAGTACGCCGCTCGTGCGGGCATCACGAAAATCGAGGGCATTCGCGTACAGGTCGGGCGCACCGGCAAACTGACGCCCGTTGCCGAACTGTCTCCCGTGGCCATCGGTGGGACAACCGTGCGTAATGCCACCCTACACAACATGGACGAGATCGAACGTCTCGGCGTAAAGATCGGCGATTGGGTGCAGGTCGAACGCGGCGGCGACGTCATCCCTAAGGTCGCGAAAGTCATCGAGGGCAAGGATCACCCTCGCGGCCACGAAACCTTCCGTATGCCAGAGAGCTGCCCGGTCTGCGGAACGAACGTCGTGCGGACCGAAGGAGAAGTTGACTATCGCTGCGTAAATGCGAACTGCCCCGCGAAACTGCGGGAAACAATCCTGCATTTCGCTTCCCGCGGAGTCATGAACATCGACGGTATGGGCGACTCGCTGGTGACGCAACTCACGGATCGCGGCCTGGTGAAAAACGTGGCTGACATCTACAAGCTCACGAAAAATGATCTGCTCAGCCTGGAACGCATGGGCGAAAAATCCGTACAGAATGTTCTCCACGAGATCGAGGCTTCGAAGAAGCTGCCCTTGGAACGCCTGATCCTGGGCCTCGGCATCCGTTTCGTGGGGGAACGTACCGCACAATTCCTGGCCGAACATTTCGGATCTCTGGACGAGTTGATGAAGGCTAGCGAGGCTGAACTGGAAGACGTCAACGAAGTAGGGCCCAGGATTGCGAAAAGCATCCGGGAGTTTTTCGAAGAGCCGCGCAACCGCGATTTGATCGACCGCCTACGCAAAGCGGGGTTAACCTTCGCCGGCAAGAAGCGCGAACGAGGCACAAAGCTCGCGGGCAAGACTTTCGTCCTGACCGGGACGTTGGCGACCTATTCTCGCGACGAAGCCAAGAAAATGATTGAGGATGCGGGCGGGAGGGTATCTGGCTCCGTCAGCAAGAAGACCGACTATGTGGTAGCGGGCAGTGACGCCGGATCGAAACTCGATAAGGCGAAAGAGCTGGGCGTTCCTGTGATCGAAGAGGAGGAGATGAAGAGGCTGGTGGGCTGACCCGCCGAGGGACAGCCGAGGTGGCTGTCCCCACACGACCTATCCTCGTAGCGCGTCTTTAATCCGCTTCCACGTCACATCCAGCGTTTCCGGCAGCATGCGGGTCTCCCCGATCACGCTGACGAAGTTCGCGTCGGCCACCCAACGCGGCAGGGCATGCATGTGGATGTGCCCCGCCACGCCTGCTCCCGCCGCCTTGCCTATATTCATCCCGAGATTCACCCCGTCCGGTTTGTAAAGACTTCGTAAAACACCCTCAATTCTCTGTGAAAGCACCATCATTTCCTGCGCCCCCTCACTTGGTAGCTTTTGCAGCTCGTCCAAATGGGCGTATGGCACGATCATGACGTGGCCCGGAGTGTAAGGAAACGTGTTGAGGACTATGTAGCAGTGCTGGCCGCGGTAGGCGATGCGGACTTTTTCGTCATCCCCGACCTTAGGCAGATCACAGAAGATGCAGCCCGTGGTTTTCTCGGCATTTGTAACGTAGGCGTAACGCCACGGCGTCCAGAGGTAATCCATCGAACGGCAGGTTAGCAGATGACTATGGTTTTTCGGAACTCTGTGTGGGGCATTTGGTCGTGTTTTTATGCGGCTTTTTGCAACATTGAAGAAAGTTGTAACCGATTTCTGCCAACCTCAATCTAAATCCCGCAGAAGCCGGGTTGGATGCAACAAAGAAGCGTCATTGGTGTTTGACACTGCTCGGAAGCGGTTGCTACACTCGAAGGGTTCCCGATTGGACGCGGGGTTGTTTGTCGTCCGAACGCTGGGATTGTTCAAGTTCAACCGCCAGGTTGAACCCACCACAACCTTAGACCCGTTCCGGCAGTCCGTCGAAGCACCCGCATCCTCCCCGCACCCTGAGCAGTGCGAGGTATCGAAGAGGATATGACCTTGTACGACGATAGCACCGCCCGCGAATTCGATTCCGCCAACTCCGTATCCGCTGTCAGCGAGCCGAGCGCGGTTTCGAACGACGGTCAGACGTCCAACGCTTCTCAGCATCAGCCGCAATCATCGCAAGTCGAAACTCACGCAACTCCGGATCAAAAACCAGCCATGTCCAGCACCGCTACTGAAGATACACCTATCGTTTCCACACCCGCCGCCGAAGAGAAACCGGCTGCCCCTGCCGCCGCTGACGATTTTGCATCGGCGCTCGAAACCTTTACCACCGAGGCTGAAGAGGCCGTCAGCGAAGACCGTGTCATCAAGGGCACGGTACTAAAGCTGACCGACAAGCACGTCGTCGTCGATATCGGCGCCAAGTCAGAAGGCATGTTACCCCTCTCCGAGGTCCTCGACCACGAGGGCAAGCCGCGCTTCCAACCTGGCGACGAAATTGACGTGATGCGTGAGAAGGGCGAGGCGGAAGAGGGCTATATCAACCTCTCGCACCAGAAAGCCCAACGGCTGCGCGCGTGGGACGACATCGAAGCGGCGTACAACGAAAAGAAGCCGATCAAGGCTGTGGTGATTGATCGCATTAAGGGTGGTCTCACGGTTGATATCGCCGGCGCGCGCGCGTTCCTGCCCGGATCCCAGGTGGACCTGCGCCCCGTTCGCAATCTCGACGGTATGAAGGGCACCACGATCGATGTCGCCGTAATTAAGCTGAACAAGAAGCGTGGCAACATCGTGGTTTCGCGCAAGCAACTACTCGAAGAAGAAGTCAACGAGAAGAAGTCCAAGACCCTCGAGCATCTTGAAGAAGGCGCGGTGCTGACCGGCGTGGTGAAGAACCTGACTGAGTACGGTGCGTTCGTCGACATGGGCGGCATTGACGGCTTGCTCCATATCACCGACATGTCCTGGGGACGGCTCACGCATCCCCGTGATCTCGTCAACGTCGGCGACCAGATTCAGGTGAAGGTTCTGAAGTTCGATAAGGATAAGCAACGCGTATCGCTGGGCTTCAAGCAGCTCACGCCTGATCCGTGGCTCGATGCGGAGCATCGGTACCCCGTGGGCGCGCATGTTTCCGGGCGCGTCATCAGCGTGACCGATTACGGAGCTTTCGTCGAACTCGAGCAGGGTATCGAAGGTCTCGTGCACGTCAGTGAAATGACGTGGTCGAAGCGCATGAAGCATCCATCTAAGCTGGTGAACGTCGGCGATCAGGTGGAATGCGTCGTGCTGAACGTTAATCCGACCGAGCGCCGCATTTCACTCGGCATGCGTCAGCTGGCTTCAAATCCCTGGGACAGCCTGCACGAGAAATTCCCGGTGGGGACCCAGGTGGAAGGCCGGGTCCGCAATTTAACCGACTTCGGCGCCTTCATCGAGATCGAAGACGGCATCGATGGTCTGGTGCACGTCAGCAATCTGAGCTGGACTAAGCGCGTCAAGCACCCGTCGGAAGTGTTGAAGAAGGGCGATCGCGTGAAAGCAGTCGTGCTCGCGATCGAACCCGACAAGCGTCGCCTTTCACTCGGGGTTAAGCAGCTTCAGCCGGATGTCTGGGAGACATTCTTCCAGCAGCATCACATTGGCGATGTCGTGCACGGAAAGGTTCTCCGCGTAGCGACGTTCGGCGCATTCGTCGAGATCGCCGCCGGAGTGGAAGGCCTCTGCCATAACTCCGAAGCCGTCGACGGAAACGGCCAACCTGTTCATCTTGAGCCTGGGGTTGAGCACGACTTCAAAATTATCAAGATGAATCCCGAGGAGAAGAAAGTCGGTCTCAGCATTCGCGCTGTGGGCGAGGAAGCTTCGCGCTCGGAAGTGGAAGCCTACAAGCATCCGGTATCCAGCTCAAGCACGAGTTCCACCATCGGCGAGCTGATTTCCTGGAAGCGCGCGGGCAACGACAACAACTAGCCCACGCTGAACGCGGTGCTCCTGGCCCGCGAAAACTTAGTCTTACAAGGCCGCTCACAAGAGCGGCCTTTCTTGCTTTCACCTAGTCGCCGCGCGCAGAATCCGCTTTCAGTCTTCCCGCATCCAACCCGCATGGATTTGCAACTGGAACGGAAGCGTGCGCTGGTTACCGGATCTACCGCGGGTATCGGCTATGCCATTGCTGAAGGTCTTGCCCACGAAGGTGCGCACGTGATCATCAACGGGCGCACGAGTTCCAGGGTTGATCAAGCCCTGTCGTCCCTTCGTGAGGCAGGCGTTCGCGGAAAAGTGGAAGGCGTTGCCGCCGACCTTGGCACCCTCGAAGGCGTAAAGACCACCATTCAAAGGTTTCCTGATGTCGACATTCTCGTAAACAATCTCGGCATTTTCGATCCGAAGCCCTTTGCAGTCATTCCCGACGAAGAATGGCAGAGGTTTTTCGACGTGAACGTTCTAAGCGGAGTGCGTCTGAGCCGGCACTATCTGCCACGCATGACAGAGCAGAATTGGGGACGGATCGTTTTCATCTCAAGCGAGTCGGCGGTCCAGATTCCTGCCGAAATGATCCATTACGGCATGACCAAGACCGCTCAACTGGCCATTTCGCGTGGGCTGGCGGAAACCACAGCTGGTACCGGCGTGACTGTGAATTCGGTGTTGGCGGGGCCGACGTCTTCCGAGGGCGCGAGCGAGTTCTTGAGTCGAGTAGCTACCAGTATGAACAAGGGACCTAAAGAGTTTGAAGAAGAATTCTTCCGGAGCATGCGGCCGTCATCGCTTCTGAAACGGTTCGCCCGCCCCGAGGAAGTGGCCGCAATGGTCACCTTCATCTGCAGTCCGCTATCGTCAGCGACCAATGGGGCCGCCGTGCGGGCCGACGGTGGCGTGGTGCGCTCGATTCTTTAGGGCTCGACTTTCCTCCACGTGCGCAGGTTCATCCCGCACAGGACGAGACAAAAGAGGTTTGCTGGAACGAAACCAAATTGGGCTGTCTTGACCCCGATTACGCAAATGATGACGCTGTTTACACCCGCCAACGCCCAGCCTTCCCAACACCGTTTACCAACCAGGATAGTAGAAAGAATCGTTAATACGCAGGAAAGATAATCGAGCCGCACCAAGACGAAGCACCTCCGACGCTGCCACTTTGTAGCATTGCGGATGCCGCTGTCTGTGATGACGAACGCGCGCAAACGTAACGACGGTAACGTCTTGCCGTGATGGACGCACATGGGCTCGTCCGATTTCGCAGTCGAGGCTATTTTTCTTCGCAACCGTACACGTCCTGGCGGACTCCAAACAGTAGAGGTGGACTTCATGGCGCGCAAATCGACCGCTAAAACGAAGAATATGCCTGACGAGCAATACGTGGAAGATCCGGTCGAACAGCCCCGAGGCCTGGGACCGGAATCGGCGGGGCAGTCGGGCGATCTGCAGGGACTATCCGAAATTCCCGGCGCGGATTCCGAAAGTGTGGAACAACTGGTCGAAGAGGGCCAGGGACTTGAGGCGGACGCCGTGGCCGGCGTGGAAGACGCACCGGACGCGGATGTTCGCGAGGTACGCGTACACCAGCGCTCAGAGGATGATGTTCCGCCAGAGTATCTGGAACGCGATCAAGACTGAGCGGGCAGCAATTTTCGTGATGGCAGGCGGCAGTATCTCGCCTGCCATCCCACTTACTTGAACCCGCCTGGAAGGCCGGACTCGGATTTTAGCGAGATTTTTCTACGGCCTGCGCTTGGGCCGATTAACGGGTATCGACCTTCAGATTGATATTCAACTGCTGGCGATTATCAAACTGGCTCACCGTTTTGGTATCGCTTTTGTGTCCGTTAAACTGCGCGTACACCTCGTAATCGATATTCGGCGCAAGAGAAGGAAACCGATACTCACCGTCCTGGCCGACGATATACGTCTTCACCGCGCGCGTACGCGTATTGGTCAGATACACCACAGCGTTCACGAGCGCACTGTCCTGCTTGTCTGTCACGTGGCCGGTCAAAACTCGGCTGTTGTCACCCTTCTTTTCGAACGGTTCACCGAAGACGCCCACGCTCAGCAACGTCAACGACAGAGCAATGATCAAGGCTCTCTTCATCCGGTTCTCCCCTTCCAGGTGCCTCGCACTACTCTTTCACTCTTTTAGATGCAAACCAATATCAACGCGCTCTTCCGATTCGAAATGAACAGTTACCTCGGTACCGGGCAGTAACTTCTTTCCAGTCAGCGACTTGAGGCCCTTCGTATCAGCCGCGACAACATAGTCTGCCTTGCCTGCGGGCAACCGCTGCGCAAATTCCCCAGTGTGATTCGAGAAAAGCTCCCATTTTGGCTTCTTCTGATCGGCCCTGCGGATCTTCACTTTGACTCCGTAAACTGGACGATCATCCGGCCCCCAGACCGTGCCCACGATCAACGCATACGACTTGCGGGGATCTTTGCGCTCGTCGTGGGTCTGAGAATCCAGGCAGGAAAGAAATCCGGGGCAGGCGAGCGCGAGAAACACGACGATCAAAGTAGCGCACTGCATCTTTGACGGAACGACCGGGTGGCGATTAGACATCACCGTCTTCAGTTTCCTCGTCTTCCTCTTCTTCCTCGTCTTCTTCGAGTTCCTCCACCGCTTTCAATTCCAGCGGATTCACAGTGATGATTTCGAAGTCGGTGCCGCACTCGGGGCAGGAAACGACTTCACCTTCATCGACCTCATCTTCTTCGATGTCGAGGTCGCTTTCACATTCCGGACAATAAACCATGATGCCTCCGTGCCAGGGCGTACCCTGATAATATTTAATTCTCCCGGGCTTATGGTCAAGTCCTCGCGTATCTGGTCCGGGACGCTCTTGGGTCGCGCGTGGCATGAACTCCCGAGCAGCGGATTTCCACCACATCACGATGCCAATTCTGAAAACTGCGCCGAGATTTTCTATCACACGTCTGATGCTCGTGCTGGGTCTGGGGATTGCGGCTCTTGCAATGCGCCTGCACGGGCAGGATGCACCCGCCCCCACCGTTGACCCAAGAATTGCCGGTGCCCTTACAGAGATATCTTCGGCTCGTATTCAGTCAAACATCGAAAAGCTGGTCAGCTTTGGCACACGGTCGACCCTTTCCGCGCAGGATCCAGCGTCTATCTCGTCAAGCCATGGCATCGGAGCTGCTCGTGAGTGGATCCGTTCGCAATTCGAGCAATACTCCAAAGACTGTGGCCACTGCTTGGACGTAAAAACGGACGCGTTCATGGAAGCCCCCGCCGATCGCATCCCCCAGCCCACCCAAATCACCAATGTTTATGCGGTTCTGAAGGGTACCGATTCCGAAAGCGCAAAGCGAATCGTTCTCGTGTCCGGCCACTACGACTCGCGCAACAGCGACACGTTCGACGTCAAGGGGGACGCTCCCGGCGCAAACGATGATGCCAGCGGGACTGCCGTGAGTCTGGAGTGCGCACGCGTTCTGAGCAAGCTAAAGTTTCCCGCGACCGTCATCTTCCTCACCGTAGCCGGAGAAGAGCAAGGACTGAACGGCAGCGCACACTTCGCAAAAATGGCAAAGGAACAGGGCTGGAACATCGAAGCTGTCCTCAACAACGACATTGTGGGAGGCAACAAAGATCCCGAGCAGGACGCTGGCGTCGTTCGCGTCTTCTCCGAAGGAGTTCCGGCTGCCGCCGACGACAAACAACTCGGGCGTATCCGCAACCTGGGCGGCGAAAGCGATTCGCCGTCCCGGGAGTTGGCCCGCTATGTCGCTGAGACTGGTCGCGCCTACGACCCAGGAATAAAACCACGCCTCATCTTCCGCCTGGACCGTTTTCTTCGCGGTGGCGATCACTACTCTTTCAATCAGCAGGGATTCGCCGCCATCCGGTTCACGGAATTCCGTGAGAATTACGACCGCCAGCATCAGAACGTACGCAGTCAAAACGGCGTCGAGTACGGGGACTTGCCGAAATTCGTGGACTTCGATTACGTGGCCCGCGTCGCACGCCTGAATGCTGCCACGTTGGCGGCGCTGGCTTCGGCTCCCAGCCCGCCCGGCAACGTAAGGATCGTCACGAAGGACCTGGAAAACACCTCAACACTGAAATGGGACGCCTCGCACGGAGCCAGCGGCTACGAGGTAATCTGGCGCGCCACCAGCGCCCCGGACTGGGAGCACACGCAGAACCTCGGCAGCGTCACTCAGGCAACCTTGAAGCTCTCAAAAGATAATGTGATTTTCGCTGTCCGCGCAGTTGATAATGAAGGTCACAGGAGTTTGCCGGTGGTACCGGCCCCGGAACGATAATCCGCCCAGCAGGAGCATCCATTGATTCGCACGACCGGACGAGAGATGACGCTGAGCTTCCCGCCGTTCACTAAGGCGGTGAGCTGGTTGATCGGCATCAACACGGCCATTTTTCTGGGCCTCAGCTTATTTGCTTCCAGAGCCGTCATCGATTGGGTCGACCTCAACTTCGGCCTCGTTCCGGCCAGCCTTGTCCGTCCGCCTTTCGAGATTTGGCAGATCGTTACTTACAGCTTCATTCACGGAGGCCTCGGACACTGGTTCTGGAACATGCTGGCGATTTGGATGTTCGGATCGACCTTCGAAAGTTCCTGGGGATCACGGCGTTTCCTCGAGCTGTTTTTTACCGGTGTCGTCGGGGCGGCCATCACGACCATTGTCCTATCGTTTGCACACATTCTCGGGAATCCCTATAGCGCAACGGTGGGTGCCTCGGGCGGCCTCTACGCAATTCTGATGGCCTATGGGATGGTTTTCGGTGAAAACGAGATTTTCCTTTTTCCATTCCCCGCCCTGATCAAGGCCAAGTACTTCGTGATGATCCTGGTCCTGCTGACCGTGTACTTCGCGGTTAAGGGCGGCGGAAATACCGCCTACCTCGCCCATCTGGGAGGACTTCTCTTCGGCTACCTCTACGTAAGATTCGGCGCCTCGCGTCCCCGTTCACGCCAGGCCTCCCCTTCCGAGTGGTACTACGGCCTCAAGAATTCCTACTACCGCTGGAAGCGTCGCCGGGCCGCCCGCAAATTCGAGGTCTACATGCGCAAGCACGACCGCGACGTGAAGTTCGATGACCTCGGAAACTACGTGCCGCCCGAAGATCGCGATAAGAAAAACGGCGGCTCCAAGTCCGGATGGGTGAACTAGGGCTTCCCTCGCTACCCAATCGGTGAACAGACCCCTTCAAATGTCATCCTGAGCGCAAGGAAAGACCTCTGTATTCCTTGCGGACGCATCGGGCTTACTCGTCAGAGCCGCAATCTCTTGAATGCTTCCGCCAGCTCAGTATGAGCTACATTGCGCACCCAACGGCTTCGTACCAGGGCGCCTAAGGCGCGCCCGATCAAGGCGCCTCACATGACGGCGCCTTTAGGCGCTGTTTAAAGGCCGCCACAGGCTGGCCCCTGCGGCCACGCTATCCGAAGAAGTCCGAAAAAGCGTTCACCACCTCTTTCGTCAAATCTTCGCCACCCATCTTGCCTTTGAATCCAAGATCATGCCCGGCGCCATCCACTTTCACTAGCCGTGTCTTTCCGGGAATCAGCCTTATGGCGGCTTCGAGTTCTTCAATCGATCCGAACGGATCGCGCGTTCCCTCCACGAACAGGCTGGGAGTTCGCAAGTTCGGTAGGTGCTGGGTCCGGAGCTGTTCGGGCTTGCGTGGGGGATGCAAAGGGTAGGACAGCAAAACTAGCCCGTCTACGAGATTCGGTTCTTCGGCACACAGCATGGTGGATTGCCGTCCGCCGTAGGAATGACCACCCAGGAACTTCCGCCGGATATCCGCATGCATGGACAGAGCGGCGACGGCGTTCTTCAATCCCACTCTATCGCGCGCTGCATCGCCCGGCCCCGGCGGTCCAGAGGGGCGCACCTGGCGGTAAGGCAGATCGCAGCGCAGGACCGCAAAGCCAGCGGCAGAGAATGCCTCCGCCAGCGCAATCAGCAAAGGCGCTCGTGCGTTGGAGCCCGCGCCGTGCGATAGCACGAGTCCGTTCCCATTGGCATTCTCCGGGCGATGCAGATATCCCCGAACGGCCGGCTGGGCAGAAGAATCGAGAAACAGTTCCGTATCGGCCATGGATGCTGTCGCCCCTGAAGCGGGCTTGGGTCCGTCGTCTCGATCCCCCCAGCGCGGACGCCGGGCTAATGACTGCGCCCTACGGGCTGAGTCCGGCGACGCTGGCAGTCTCGCTGCAGACGACTCACGCTGGTGGAGGACGGGGGCCTATGGCCCGTCGCCTGGCGCGAGGCCCCGCCGCTCCACGATCAAAGACACTTCACGACCGGTCAATCATCGGCTTAGCTGCCAGCCAACGACCACCCGCCAATAGCCGTTACAGCGCAACTTCTTCCAGACTCTCATGCACCTTCAGAATCCGGATCTCATGCGCCAGCCTTGCCCACCGCTTCTGTGCTTCCGGATCTTCCAGAGCAGCACGGCGCGATTCGTCCGACTTCCAGTAGCGGACCAGAACATATTCCCCATCCGCGCCCCGATAGAGGACATCCCGGCTGTAGCCGCCTTCAGCGAGCACGTTCGAGAGTTCACGCACGGTGGCGAGCGCTTGCTCTTCCTGACCCGCAAGCGGCGCGAACACCGCCACCGATAAGACTTCGCCGGCCACTCCGCCTGCACCCCCTCCGCTTACTTCTGACGCGTGCGTGACTTTCACTTGCGCTTTGTCGATTTCTTCCGGCCGGGAACTCGGCCCGCCGCTTGTGCCAGGACTGTGTGCAAGCGCATGAAATTTGTCGACCCCGACGACATCTGGGTGCCCGCCACGACCCCCAGCACATCGCCCGGTTTCAGTTGGCCCTGATGCAGCAGCTCGCGCTCGGCCGTGTTCACCATGTCTTCAGCGGTGCGCGACTGTCCTCGCCGCTGTACCGGATGCACTCCCCAATACAGATTCAGCCGATTGCACACCGGGCCCGTATGACTGAATGCATAAATGCGAACCCGCGGCCGGTATTTCGAAATCATACGCCCCGTGTTTCCCGTTTCAGTGAAAACCGCGATCGCTCCCATCGGTAGATCCTCGGCCGCATGCGCGATCGACTCGCAGATGGCTTCGGCCACCGAAACATGCTGGCGATTCCTCCGCCTGCGCGCCTCGCTGAACGACGGCATGCTGTGCTCAGCCTCGACCACGATGCGGCCCATCATGGCGACAGCCTCGCGCGGATATCGTCCGCTGGCCGTTTCGCCGGAAAGCATGACCGCATCGGTTCCATCAAACACGGCATTGGCTACGTCGCTCGCTTCCGCTCGCGTGGGTCGCGGATTCTCGATCATGGACTCCAGCATCTGCGTCGCGATAATGACCGGCTTGCGCCACTCCGCCGCGCGCCGGATCACATGTTTCTGGATCACCGGCACCTGCTCCGGAAGCATTTCCACGCCCAGATCGCCGCGGGCCACCATCACGCCGTCCGCCGCTTCGAGAATCTCTTCGAGTTCCTCCAGGGCCTGGGGTTTCTCCAGTTTGGCGATGACCGGGACATCGCTGCCATGGTCGACGATCAACTGCTTCACCTCACGCACATCCGAAGCCGAGCGCACGAATGAAATCGCCACCATGTCTACTTCATGCTTCAGGCCAAACTCGAGATCCTTGCGGTCCTTGTCGGTCAATGCTGGAATGGTCAGCGCGACACCCGGCAGATTGATGCCCTGGTGTTCTGCCAGCAATCCACCGTTCACCACATCACACTCCACATCCTGCCCGCGCCGGTTTCGCACCTGCAGTTCAATTAGGCCATCCGATAGCAGGATGCGCGCTCCCGGCCCGACTTCGCGCGCCAACCCGGCGAAGGTGGTCGCAATGAGGGTAGAGGTCCCTGGCACGTCACGAGGCGTGATGACCACTCGAGAGCCCGTTTCCAACAAGACCGGCTCATGCCCCTTGAGGCGTCCAGTCCGGATCTTAGGCCCCTGCAAGTCTTGCAGGATACACACCGTGCGCCCTTCTCGGCGCGCCGCCCTGCGTATGCGCTCGATATTACGCACGTGTTCTTCGTGGGATCCGTGGGAAAAATTGAGACGCGCGACGTCCATCCCGAGACGCAAAAGGTCTCGCAGCGTAGTTTCGGTATTCGAGGAAGGGCCGATGGTGGCGATGATCTTTGCCCGGCGGGGATTCCCGTACCCGCTTCCGTCGCGCAATGAGAGCCTGTTCGCCCGATCTCCTTCGCTCCGCGTACTAGATACGTCGCCGGCCACCAGGTCCAATTTTCCCTGCTTCAATCCTGTGCTCCCAAGATGATGGACGTCGAAGGTCAGAACTGTGGGCTTGCTGCTATCTACCGTGCCGGCCATCTCAGCGCCGCACTGGACTCAAGCAGTTCCTTCCCCAGGAGCGCCCGCGGGAAGAGCATCGCGTTGAATTCAGCGCCGATGAGAACGATGAGCGAGATCATGTACATCCACACCAAAAGCGCAATGCCCACTCCGAGCGAGCCGTAAATGATGCTGTAATCCGCGTATCGATGCAGGTAGACGCTGAACAGAGTCGTTGCCAGAAACCATAACGCCGTGGCCAGCGTCGCTCCCGGCAGCACGCTATGCCAAGGCTGGGTGCGGGGCACGGCATTGTGGTAAATCAAGGCGATCACGGCGATGCTGGTCAGGGTAGCGATAATCCAGCGGGTCACTGTCCAGAGCAGGCTGATGTAGATGCTGAATTCGTGGCCGGTGTGGAATAGGATGCGGGTCTCGATCCCGGATCCAAATACCACCAGGACCGTCGCGAAGGTCAGCGGGATGCCCGCCATGATTACGAGCGAGAAGGCGATTAGGCGTTCCTTCAACAGTCCCCAAACCTTGGGCAACTGGTAGGCATTACGAAACCCTTCCATCCACGAAATCATGGTTCCGGAAGCCGTCCAAAGGGTCAGCAGTGAAGTGCTGATGAGCAATCCAACCGGCTTCTGCGAAGTCCCTCGCAAATAGGCGATTGCTGTGGCCGAGCCTGCGGGCAAAATACGGCCCAACGCGTAGGAAAGTTCCCGTAGGTAGGCATCGCCCCGGCTCAGCGTCGCTAGCACCGAACCAACGACCAGCAGCGCGGGAAAGAACGTCAAAATCGACGAGTATGCCGACGCTTTGGCGACCGCAAACGCGTCGTGCTGAAAAGCGCGCCAGGTTGCCAAGCGTAGCAGGCGGAAGAAGCGCAGCATTCTACTCCCAAGAGTAGGGGGCGGCCCTTTCGGGCGCAACTCCGAAATGCGGCGCCGGACTTCCTGCGGTCCAAATTGTTGGGGATGGGCACTCATGGCGGAGGTTAGATGCGGAAGGGCGGTGGGCACCGCCCCTCCGGATTTTGCCTGAGATTACTCGGCAGCCAGCTCTTCCGTCTCGCCTTCGTGGCGCATCATCTCGAGGGCGCGCTCCGCTTCCTCGTAGGCTGCGGAGACCTCCTCTTGTACCTTCGCAGCGGCCTCTTCCATTTCTGGCGAGAGGCGCACGTTGCGGTAGTACTCCATGCCGGTGCCGGCAGGGATGAGACGGCCGACGATGACGTTCTCCTTGAGGCCGCGCAGGTGATCGACCGCTCCCTGAATGGAGGCTTCGGTGAGCACCCTCGTGGTCTCCTGGAACGACGCCGCCGAGATGAATGAGTCGGTTGAGAGTGACGCCTTCGTGATGCCAAGGAGCAGCGGGCGGCCGGTTGCCGGGCGTCCACCTTCCTTGATCACGCGGTCGTTCTCTTCGGCGAAGCGGAACTTGTCGACCTGCTGTTCGAGCAGGAAGGTCGTGTCTCCAACGTCTTCCACCTTGCGCCAACGCATCATCTGGCGAACGATCACCTCGATGTGCTTGTCGCTGATGTTGACGCCTTGGAGCCGGTAGACTTCCTGGATTTCGTTCACCAGGTAAGACTGCAGTTCCTTTTCGCCGAGTACGGCCAGGATGTCGTGCGGGTTGAGCGGGCCATCCATCAGCGGTTCGCCCGCCTTGACGCGCTCGCCTTCCTGCACGTTGATGTGAACGCCGCGCGGAACCGAGTATTCCTTCTCGGTGCCGTTGTCGGCGACCACGTAGATTTTACGCTGGCCCTTCGAAACCTCGCCGAATTTCACCGTGCCATCGATTTCGCTGATGACCGCGGTTTCGTGCGGCTTGCGGGCTTCGAACAGCTCGACCACGCGCGGCAGACCACCCGTAATGTCTTTCGTCTTGGTGGTTTCGCGCGGGATCTTCGCGAGCACATCGCCCGGCGATACCGTGTCGCCATCGGCCACCATCAGGTGGGCGCGGGAGGGCATGAGGTAGCGCTTGTTCGACTTGCCCTTGATCACGATCGCGGGCTGGCGCTTCTCGTCGGGAGAATCCGCCACCACGTGCCGCGAAAGACCGGTGACTTCGTCCACTTCTTCGTGCAGGGTGATGCCTTCCTGCAGATCTTTGAACTGGACGGTGCCGCCGATTTCGGTCAGGATCGCAAAGGTGTACGGATCCCACTCGACCAGGACCTGGCCCAGCTGGGTCGGATCGCCTTCGTTGACCTTCACTTTGGCGCCGTACACGACCGAGTAACGCTCGCGTTCGCGTCCCTTCTCGTCCACCACCGCAATTGAACCCTGCCGGTTCATCACGACCAGGTCGCCGGATTTCGCCTTGACGGTCTGGAGGTTGATGAAGCGCACGGTGCCGGTGTTCTTGGCTTCCAGGCGCGATTGTTCCGAGACTCGCGATGCCGTGCCGCCGATGTGGAAGGTACGCATCGTGAGCTGCGTGCCAGGTTCGCCGATGGACTGCGCCGCGATGACGCCGGTCGCCTCGCCCAGCTCGACCAACCGCCCGGAGGCCAGGTTACGGCCGTAGCACATCACGCAGACGCCGCGCTTCGATTCGCAGGTCAGCACGGAGCGGATCTTCACCCGCTCGATGCCGGCAGCCTGAATCGAGCCTGCCAGCTCTTCGGTGATTTCCTGGTTGATGTCGACGATCACGTTGCCGTCGTAGTCCTTGATCTTCTCGAGCGAAACGCGGCCGACGATGCGGTCGCGCAACGGCTCGATGATCTCGCCGGCTTCCACGATACCGGAGACGTAGATGCCGTCCACAGTGCCGCAGTCGTATTCGCTGATGATTACGTCCTGGGCCACGTCGACCAGGCGGCGCGTCAGGTAGCCCGAGTCCGCCGTCTTGAGAGCGGTATCGGCCAAGCCTTTGCGAGCACCGTGAGTCGAGATGAAGTATTCGAGCACGGTCAGCCCTTCACGGAAGTTCGCCGTAATCGGGGTCTCGATGATTTCGCCCGACGGCTTCGCCATCAAGCCGCGCATTCCGGAGAGCTGGCGGATCTGCTGTTTCGATCCGCGGGCGCCGGAGTCGGCCATGACGTAAATCGGGTTGATCAAGCCTTCCTTGTCGCGCTGCTGCATTTGCCCGAACATCTCGTCCGCGACCTTTTCCGTAATGGCCGACCAGATTTCGATGACCTTGTTGTAGCGCTCGCCGTTGGTGATGGCGCCGTCCAGGTACTGCTGCTGAACGCTGACGCCCTGTTTCTCGGCGTCCTTCACCAGCGTCTTCTTGTTGTCGGGCACGACCATGTCGTCGATGCCGATCGAGAGGCCCGCTTTGGTCGCGAAGTTGAACCCGAGCGACTTGATCTCGTCCAGCATCTTGACTGTGACTTCCAAGCCAAAGCGCAGGTAGGTGTAGTTGACCAGCTGCCCGATCCCCTTCTTCTTGAGCAAGCCGTTGATGTACGGCATGCTCTCGGGCAGGTGATCGTTCAAGATGGCGCGGCCTACCGTCGTATTGAGGAAGCTGCGCTCGTAGTGGACTTCATCGGTGTGCGTGATGTCCTGATCGTCGTACGCCGTAGTTAAGTCGATCACTTCTCCGGTGTAGCGCAGTCGAATCGGCGAAAGCGTTTCCACCTCTCCCGCTTCCAGCGCGAGCAGCACTTCGTCAATATTCGCGAACGAGCGGCCTTCGCCCTTCGCGCCCGGCTTCCCCTTGGTCAGGTAGTACAAACCGAGAACCATGTCCTGCGTGGGCACGGTGATCGGCTGGCCGGAGGCAGGCGAGAGGATGTTGTGTGAGGCAAGCATCAGCACGCTGGCTTCGACCTGGGCTTCCGGAGACAGCGGAATATGTACCGCCATCTGGTCGCCGTCGAAGTCGGCGTTGAACGCCGTGCAGACCAGCGGGTGAATCTTGATGGCCTTGCCTTCCACCAACACCGGCTCGAATGCCTGAATGCCGAGGCGGTGAAGAGTTGGCGCGCGATTCAAGAGCACGGGATGGTCTTTAATGACCTCTTCCAGAATGTCCCAAACGATCGGTTCCTGCTGCTCCACCATCTCCTTGGCTTGCTTGATGGTGGTGCAGTGCCCAGTCTGCTCGAGGCGGTGATAGATGAACGGCTTAAACAGCTCCAGCGCCATCTTCTTGGGAAGACCGCACTGGTGCAGCTTTAGCTCGGGACCGACCACGATGACCGAACGTCCGGAGTAGTCGACGCGCTTGCCGAGCAGGTTCTGACGGAAACGGCCCTGCTTGCCCTTCAGCGTGTCCGACAGCGACTTCAGCGGACGGTTGTTGGCTCCACGCAGCACGCGGCCACGGCGTCCGTTATCGAACAGCGCGTCCACGGCTTCCTGCAGCATGCGCTTTTCATTGCGCACAATGACTTCGGGAGCATGCAGGTCCATCAGCTTCTTCAACCGGTTGTTGCGGTTGATGACGCGGCGATACAGGTCATTCAGATCGGAAGTTGCGAAACGTCCGCCGTCCAATGGAACGAGAGGACGCAACTCCGGCGGGATGACCGGAATTACATCCAGAATCATCCAGTTCGGCTTGTTGCCACTCTTGCGAAACGCCTCGACCACTTTCAAGCGCTTGGCATACTTGAGGCGCTTCTGCAGCGAGGCCTCGTTACGCATCTTCTCGCGCAGTTCGGTGGATAGAGTTTCGATGTCGACGCGTTTCAGAAGCTCTTTGATCGCTTCCGCGCCCATCATCGCCTTGAAGCCGGCAGCGCGGTACTGTTGATCCAGTTCGCGGTACTTGGCTTCATCCTTGATGATTTCGCGCTCTTTCACCGGAGCGTCGCCCGGCTCCACGACCACGTAGGCCTCGAAGTATAAGACCGACTCCAGATCGCGCAGCGAGATGTCGAGCAGGTGTCCGATGCGGCTGGGCAGACCTTTGAAGAACCACACATGCGAGCAGGGCGAAGCCAGCTCAATGTGGCCCAGGCGTTCGCGGCGAACTTTCGACAGCGTAACTTCCACGCCGCACTTGTCGCAGATCACGCCCCGGTGCTTCATGCGCTTGTACTTACCGCACAAGCATTCCCAGTCGGTTACCGGTCCAAAAATACGCGCGCAAAACAGGCCGTCGCGCTCGGGCTTAAAGGTGCGGTAGTTAATGGTTTCGGGCTTAGTGACTTCACCATGCGACCAGCTCCGGATTTTTTCCGGAGATGCCAGGCTGATGCGGATAGCATCGAAATCGGCAATCGGGTTCGCCATGTCAAAGGGGCTCGAACGATACAAGGTGATCCTCCGCTTCCTGCGAGTTCTCACGCGCCCGCTGACGGCCCTCGAAAACCAGTTCTCAGTTCCCGGTTCTCAGTTTCCAGAGAAAACCGGCCTAGAACTTTCGCCCACCTGCGGCACCGAGAGCAGATGCCGCAGTGGCTCATGTTTCAAAAATCTCTTGCAAGAGTTCGCTGCCTCTCCGTCCCGCCTCAGGCCAACTGAGAACCGGGAACTGAGAACCGAGAACTGCTTTCCTAATCTGCCGCCACCGGCGCCACCGGCTTCTTCTCGCCCAGTGCCGCCTTGATCAGTTCCACGTCCAGGCAGAGCGACTGCAATTCGCGAATCAGCACGTTGAAGGATTCGGGGACGCCCGGTTCCATGGCGGCCTCGCCCTTCACGATGGCCTCGTAAATCTTGGTGCGGCCATACACGTCGTCCGACTTCGCGGTGAGCAGTTCCTGCAGGATGAACGCCGCGCCGTATGCTTCGAGCGCCCAGACTTCCATTTCTCCGAAGCGCTGGCCGCCGAACTGCGCCTTACCACCCAGCGGCTGCTGCGTGATGAGCGAGTACGGTCCGATGGAGCGAGCGTGAATCTTGTCGTCCACCAGGTGCGACAGTTTCAGCATGTAGATGTAGCCCACTGTGACCGGCTGTTCGAACTTGTCGCCGGTCATCCCGTCGTGCAGGAAGGTCTTGCCGGAAGTTGGCAGCCCCGCCCGCTCGAGCAGCGTCTTGATTTCGTGTTCGCGCGCGCCGTCAAACACCGGCGATCCCGAGAAGACGCCGAAGGCCAGCGTTGGCGCCACCGCTTCGACTTCTTCGTCGCTGAAGGCCGCCACCGTGTCCGCCAGCGCGGTGTCCTTGAACAGAGCCTTCAGCTCACGGCGGATGGCTTCCGCGCGGGTGTTCTCCGCGAGGATCCGGGTGATCTTCTTGCCCAGCTCAAAACCCGCCCAACCCAAGTGCGTCTCCAGAATCTGGCCGACGTTCATACGGCTTGGCACGCCCAAGGGGTTCAGAACGATTTCGACCGGTGTCCCGTCGTCGAGGTACGGCATGTCCTCTTCCGGCAGGATGCGGGCGATGACGCCCTTGTTCCCGTGACGGCCGGCCATCTTGTCGCCGACGCTCAGCTTGCGCTTCATCGCGACGTAGACTTTGACCAGCTTGATCACGCCCGGCGGCAGTTCGTCACCCTTGGTGAGTTTGTCCTTCTTCTCGTTGACGATCTTCTTGAGCACATCGATCTGGCGCGAGGTCATTTCCTCGATCTCGTCGATCTGCTCGTTCACCCGCGGATCCTTATCGTTGTACTTGATGCGCTTCAGGTTACGGGTCGAGATTCGCTCAATCGTATCGCGATCGAGAATCGCGCCTTTCGTCAGAAGCCGCTTGTTGGTGCGCTCGTCGTGCAGATCAGCCTGCACTTCCTTGCCACCCAGCAAGCCTTCCAGACGCTTCAGGCGCTCGTCGGTCAAAATTCGGATCTCGTCCGAGAGGTTCTTTTCGAGCTTCGCGATCTGCTGTTCTTCGATCGCCTTCGCCCGCTCGTCCTTTTCCTGACCCTTGCGCGAGAAGATCTTCACGTCCACGACCACGCCTTCAATTCCGGGCGGGCAGTAGAGCGAAGCGTCACGCACGTCGCCGGCTTTTTCGCCGAAGATCGCGCGCAGGAGCTTCTCTTCCGGCGTGAGCTGGGTTTCGCCCTTGGGCGTCACTTTGCCCACCAGGATGTCGCCCTGCTTGATGCCGGCGCCGATGCGAATCACACCTGCTTCGTCCAGATTGCGCAGCATGGTCTCGCTGACGTTCGGGATGTCGCGGGTGACTTCTTCCGGTCCCAGCTTGGTGTCGCGCGCCTCGATCTCGAATTCCTCGATGTGGACGGAGGTGTAGTAATCCTCCTTCACCATCTTTTCCGAGACCAGGATCGCGTCCTCGAAGTTGTAGCCCCGCCATGGCATGAAGGCGACCAGGACGTTTCGTCCCAGAGCCAGCTCGCCGTACTCGGTGCAGGGACCGTCGCCGATCACCTGGCCCTTCGTGACGCGCTGGCCCTTCTCCACGATCGGCTTCTGGTTGATGCAGGTGTTCTGGTTCGACCGCTTGAACTTGGTGAGCTGATAAATGTCGCTGCCCACCTCGCGAGAGAGCTGTCCGGGGTGATGTTCGCCTTCGACGCGCACGATGATGCGTTCGGAGTCGACGGAATCAACGATTCCGTTACGACGGGCCAGGATAACCGCTCCCGAATCCCGCGCCGTCACGCCCTCCATGCCCGTACCGACCACCGGAGCCTGGGCGCGCAGCAAAGGCACCGACTGGCGCTGCATGTTGGCGCCCATCAGGGCTCGGTTGGCGTCGTCGTGCTCGAGGAACGGCACCAGCGAAGCGGCCACCGACACCAGCTGTTTCGGGCTGACGTCGACGTAGTCCACTTCCTCACGATTCACCAACACGAAGTTGCCCGCCTTGCGGGCGTTCACCAACTCGGCGACGATCCGTCCCTTGTCGTCAAGTTCGATGTTCGCCTGCGCGATGACGTGCCGGTCCTCTTCCCACGCCGAGAGGTAGAACGAGAAGGGCTCGAGCTCGATAGAACGCTTCTTGCGGTCCCTGAGATCAGAGTTGATCTTCTCGGCTTCGCTCTTCTCGATGTGGTCGCCCACCTTGTGGTCGCTGTCGCCCGCATTCACCACGGTGACATAGTCGATGACACGAGCGTTTTTCACCTTGCGATACGGTGACTCAATGAAGCCGTAGTCATTGATCCGCGCATAGCAGCTCAACGACGAGATCAGCCCGATGTTCGGACCTTCTGGCGTTTCAATCGGGCAGATGCGCCCGTAGTGCGTCGGGTGCACGTCGCGGACTTCGAATCCGGCGCGCTCACGCGACAAACCGCCCGGCCCAAGAGCCGACAGACGGCGCTTGTGCGTGATCTCCGACAGCGGGTTGGTCTGATCCATGAACTGCGACAACTGCGACGATCCGAAGAACTCGCGGATCGCTGCCATCACCGGCTTGGCGTTGACCAGGTCGTGCGGCATGGCCGTCGACATTTCCTGGTACACGCTCATCTTTTCCTTGATAGCGCGTTCCATACGGACCAGGCCGATGCGGAACTGGTTCTCCATCAACTCGCCGACCGCACGCACGCGGCGGTTGCCGAGGTGATCGATGTCGTCCACCGTGCCGATGTTCTTGCGAAGCTTCAGCAGATAGCGGATCGTGGCGTAGAAATCGTCCGGATCCAGCGTGCGCTGCTCGAGGCTGGTGGCGTCCTGGTTCTCAAACAGCTTGATGTTGAACTTCAACCGGCCCACGCGCGAGAAGTCATACTTGCGCGGGTCGAAGAACATGCCCTGAAACAATGCCGTCGCGGTGTCGAGCGTCGGCGGATCGCCCGGGCGAAGCTTGCGATAGATCTCAATCAACGCTTCCTGCGGTGTCTTCACCGAGTCGCGCTTCAGGGTCTGGCAGATAACCGTGCCCACATCGTCGCGCTCCGGGAAGAACACGCTGAGTTCCACCACCCCCGCTGCATCGAGAATCTTGGGCAGCTTGTCGGCGGTCAGTTCAGAGTTCGCTTCGAGCAGCACTTCGCCGGTGGTCGTGTCGACCACGTCGCTGGCTACCCAAGCCCCTTCCAGATCGGTGACGTCGACTTCGATCTCGGTGATCTTCGCCTTCTGAATTTCCTTCAAAACCTGCGTGTTGATCTTCCGGCCGGAGTGGGCAATCTCTTCACCCGCCTTGTTCTTGATGCTGTGTGCCAGCTTCATACCCAGCAAGTTCGTGGGCTTCTCGCTGGCCGGATCGAGCGTCCAGAAAAGCTTTTTGTCCTTGATCGCGAGACGATCGACGGTATAGAACGTCTTCAAAATATCGTCGCCGCCGCGCAGGCCAAGAGCGCGCAGAAAAATCGTACCCAGGAATTTGCGCTTGCGGTCGATGCGGACATACAGCACGTTCTTCTGGTCGTATTCGAACTCGACCCACGAGCCGCGGTACGGAATGATCTTGCCGAGAAAGTAGGTGCGGTTGTTCGCAGTCTCGAAGAACACGCCCGGCGAGCGGTGCAACTGGCTCACGATCACGCGTTCGGTTCCGTTGATGATGAACGTGCCGTTCTGCGTCATCAGCGGCACGTCGCCGAAGAAGACTTCCTGCTCCTTGATGTCGCGGATTGAACGGTTGCCGGTCTCGGCGTCCTTTTCGTAAATCGTCAGGCGCATCGTGACCTTGAGGGGAGCGGAATACGTCATGCCGCGCTCTTCGCATTCGTTCACGTCGTACTTCAGCTGCAGGCCGACGGGGTCGCCGCACTTGTTGCAGAAATCGGGGGTGTTGGCGTTGTATGTGCCGCACTTCTGGCACAGCACATCGCCGGGATGAAACGGATCGGTGATGACGGTCGAGCCGCAATTCTTGCAAGTGGTGCGCAGGTGATGCAGTCCCTTGAGGTGACCACACTTGCACTCCCAGTTGCCGATCGCGTAATCCACAAACTCGAGTTGTGATACGTTGCGGAAATCGGTAATCGGAAACACCGACTGGAAGACGGCCTGAAGTCCGGCGTCATCGCGCTCGCTGGGCAACCGGTCCATTTGCAGGAACCGTTCGTAGGAGCGCTTCTGCACCTCGATCAGGTTCGGGATCTGGATGGTGGCTGGAATTTTGGAGAAATCAAAACGTTTACGGAAGGCATTCTTCTTCATTCAAGAAACTCCCAAAGTCAGCGCAGCAATTAGCTGCGTCACGGAAACCGCGGAATGTTGGGGCGCGTTGAGGCGCCGCGAAAGTACCTATCGATGAACCTAGAAAGACAATAGGGCACCCGCAGGGACAGGATTCCCCGTGGGCGCCATGGGCTGCGCGTTGCCATTCTGATTTGTTTCTTTCCGCGCCAGTTCTAAAGGCCTGTTTCCGTTCCGCCTGCATGCGGAACAGCCTGCCAACTCTGCCAACGGTGTGCGCTCCCTCCTGGGTTGCTGGAGCACAAGCCGTAATCACCTTGCGTGAAGCAGGGGTAGCGATGTTGTTTTAGATGATAACATCACTCCCCCCGATTCAGCTAGTAGATCGTTCGCTGGCCCAAAACTTGCAGGAGGTCCGCAAGTCATTGAGCTGATTGAAGATCAAATTCTATGCCAGATACAACCAGCTGTCCGGCTTAGGCCTGCCAACAATGGGCCGTGACAGACGTAACCGAAAAAGCTGCAGCAATGCGAGGCTTGACTCTGTGCTGTACCTGAGAACCTGAACAGCAAATTGCCGAAGAACCTCGCGAGTTCCGCTACTTCACTTCGACAGTGGCACCGGCCTCGGTAAACTTCTTCTTGATCGTCTCGGCTTCTTCCTTCGAGACGCCTTCCTTCACTGGCTTGGGTGCGCCATCCACCAGGTCCTTCGCTTCCTTCAAGCCCAGGCTGGTGACTTCGCGGACGGCCTTAATGACGTTGATCTTGTTCGCGCCCACTTCCTTGAGAACCACGGTGAATTCCGTTTTCTCTTCCGCGGGAGCCGCGCCTGCGCCCGCTGCCGCACCGCCGCCGGCGACCATCACCGGGGCCGCCGCTGCAGCCGACACGCCAAGACGCTCTTCAAGCTTCTTTACCAACGCCGCCGCATCCAGCAGCGACAAGCCTACGATTTGTTCTTCCAGCTGTTGCAGATCCGCCATGTTCTTCTCCAATTCTTGATGTTGATCGGTCGTTCCATTTCGCCATCGCCCGCCAGGTTTCCAGTGCGACCAGGCCCCAGTCTTCGCGCCAGACAACGCTCAGACTCAAGCCGCGCAACCCCCGCAGGCGATAACGCAATCTCTTTCCGGCAGCAAGCCGCCGAGAAACTTGTGTAGCTACTGGCTGCTAGCTACTGGCACCCTCGCTCGCTAGTAGCCAGTGGCAAGCAGCCAGGAGCGCTCTTATGCTTCCTTAAACTTGTTTTCCTTCACACCCTGATCGATGACCACGGCCAGGTTCCGACCCACCGCATTCATCGCGGTGACCAACCGCTGCGCCGGAGCGTTCAACAGGAATAGAAGTTTGGAATAAATTTCTTCCTTCGACGGCATCGTGGCCAGCGCGTCAATCTCTTTGATCGAGATCACGCGCCCTTCGACCACACCTGCCTTGAAGGTGAATTCCGGGTTGTCTTTCGCGTACTTGGCGAGCGCTTTGGCCAACGCTACTGGATCGCCCTCCGTGTACGCGATCGAGGTCACGCCACTGAGGTTCTGCAGCGCCTCTTCGACCTTCGTGCCCTTCGACGCGCGCTCCGCCAGCGTGTTCTTCACTACGCGATACCTGGCGCCCGTCGAACGCAGCGCCTTGCGCAGCTCAAAATCCTTCTCCACCGTGAGCTTGCTATAGGTGGCGACAATCATGCTCGATACATTCTTGAGTTCGCCACTCAGCTCTTCCACCTGCTCCATCTTTTTCGCTTTGCTGACTGCCATGTTCGTATCCCTTCAGAAGTCTTTTGTGGGCGGTTTGTGTGGCGCGGGCGCCCTCGCCCGCGTACCGCACTTACGCCTTAGCCGCTGCCTCGACAGCGCTGGTATCGATCGAAATTCCAGGCCCCATCGTCGAGCTCAACGTGCACCCCTTGATGTACTTGCCCTTCGCCACCGATGGCTTCGCCTTGATCACGCTCGTGATCACGACCGTTGCGTTGTCGACCAGCTTGTCAGGCGTGAAAGAAATCTTGCCGACCGGCACGTGCACGAGAGCAGTCTTGTCCGTGCGGAACTCGACTTTACCGGCTTTCACTTCCTGCACAGCCTTGCCTACGTCAAAGGTCACCGTGCCAGTTTTCGGATTCGGCATCAGACCCTTGGGGCCAAGCACTTTCCCGAGTCGCCCAACGGACTTCATCACATCGGGAGTCGCGATCAGAGCATCGAAGTCGGTCCAGTTTTCCTTCTGGATCTTCTCGACCATGTCTTCGCCGCCCACGAAATCCGCACCCGCCGCTTCGGCTTCCTTGACCTTGTCACCGGTGGCGATGACCAGAACCTTCTTCGACTTCCCAAGCCCGTGCGGCAGAACCACCGTTCCGCGCACCATCTGGTCCGCGTGTTTGGGATCGACGCCGAGACGCATGGTGACTTCCACCGTCTCGTCGAACTTGGCGTATTTCACTTTCTGCAGAAGAGGAACCGCATCCTGCAGGGCATATGACTTTTCACCGACCGCGGCGCGAGCCTTGGTGATGTTCTTCCCTGACTTCTTCATCGTCTTCTCCGTCTCCCACCGCTCGACGTTAATCTGAGGAGCCGTGGTGTATTCGACTTGGCTGCTGGCCTCTGGCCTCTAGCAAGCAACCCCACTACAAAATTGTCATCCTGAGCGAAGCGAAGGACCGGCTTTCTCTTCGCTCGTACCGTGTACATCAGGCGGCTAGAAGCCAGTAGCTAGCAGCCAGAAGTTACACAACATCAATTCCCATGGATCGCGCCGTGCCCTTCACGCTGTTCACGGCCGCTTCGAGCGATGCCGCATTCAAATCCGGCATCTTCTGCTTCGCGATGTCTTCCACCTGCTTCAGCGTCACCTTGCCGACTTTATCTTTGTTCGGCGCGCCTGAACCCTTCGCGATGCCCGCCGCCCGCTTCAGCAAAATCGACGCCGGCGGCGTCTTCGTGATGAAGGTGAACGAGCGGTCGTTGTAGACGCTGATCACGACCGGAATAATGAGCCCTTCCAGTTCTTTCGCGCCGGTGCGTGCATTGAACTGCTTGCAGAATTCCATGATGTTGATCTGCGCCTGGCCGAGGGCCGGGCCGACCGGAGGAGCGGGGGTCGCCTTGCCCGCGGCGATCTGCAGCTTTACCGAACCTGTAACCTTTTTCGCCATACTCTCTTTTCCGTTCCAACCCCGGGTCTAGGATTTTCGGCCCGGCAACCTGGAACTCGCCTTTCTCAAACTCTCACTACGCTTGTCATCCTGAGCGAGGCGCCTCTTGCCTCGCGAAGAACACCAAATTCCCCAATTACTCAATCTACGTAACGACTTTCTCGACCTGCCCAAACTCCAACTCCACCGGAGTCGAACGGCCAAAGATCGTCACCATGACTTTCAACGTCTCGCGATCTTCATTCACTTCATCGACCACCCCCGTGAAGCTCGCGAATGGACCTTCGGTGATCCGCACCGACTCGTTCTTCTCGAACTTGACCTTGAGCTTCGGCTTGTCCTTCGACTCGCCGACGCGGTACACAATGTTCTGCACTTCTTCTTCAGAAAGCGGGGTCGGCTGCTGTCCCGTGCCCACAAAACCGGTCACGCGCGGTGTCGACTTCACCACGTGCCAGACGTGGTCATCCATATCCATTTCCACCAGCACATAACCGGGATAGAACATGCGCTCGCTGGTGTACTTCTTGCCGCCGCGAACTTCAGTGACGGACTCAGTCGGAATCAGCACGCGGCCGATCTTATCCTGCAGACCGAAAGCCTGCACCCGCGATTCGAGCGACTCGCGCACTTTGCGCTCGAAGCCGGAATAGGAGTGGATGATGTACCACTTCATGTTCGGATTGCGAGGCGCTTCGGTCGGCACCGCCTCACCGGCCGCCGCCCCTTCGGTCCCTGCCGGGGGCGCTGCGCTCGCGTTTTTGTCTTCGTCCTGCATAAGTTGCTTCATTTCCCAGACTTTCTGTTCCGATTCGATCAGCTGTGTCCCAGAGAGCGGAAGACAAAGTCAATGCCGCGCCCAATCAGGAAGTCCACCAACCAAAAATACACGCCAAAGATGAAGACGGTAATGATGACCACGAGCGTGGTGGCCTGCACTTCCTTGAGCGACGGCGTGGTGACCTTCTTCATCTCCATGCGCACATCGTTGTAGAAGGTCTTGATCTTCTCCGGCCAGGAGGCAACTCGCGCGCCGAAACTATCCTCTGGGCTGGCTGCTGTCATCGACTTCGTCATTTTCTTTGTCTCGATTCCCATGCACCTGCACCACGCTTCCCGTTCCAAACTGGCAGGGGCGGAGGGATTCGAACCCCCAAGTCCGGTTTTGGAGACCGGCAGTTTAACCGTTGAGCTTACGCCCCTAAGATCATTTGGTAATTTCGTAATCTGTAATTTTGTAATTTGAAAATCAAAAAACCGAGCCGACGCGAAACATGGGATTTTCAATTACCAAATTACCCGATTAACAAATTACAAATTTATTTCACTTCTTTATGCGGCGTATGCTTCCGGCAACGCTTGCAAAACTTCTTCATCTCGATCCGGTCCGGAGTCGTTTTCCGGTTCTTCGTGGTCGAGTAGTTGCGCTCTTTGCAATCACCGCACTGCATGGTAATAATTTCTCGGGGCATAACAACCCAGCTCCTAGCTTCTGGCTGCTAGCGACTAGCAACCTTAATTCCTGTGTAGCGCGGGCGCCCTCGCCCGCGGCCGTTGCTTGTGCCGTCACTCGCTGGCCGCCTTTGCTGGCGAACAGCGACTGCCTTACTGAACGATCTCCGCAATCGTGCCCGCGCCCACCGTGTGGCCGCCTTCACGAATCGCGAACCGCAAGCCCTTCTCCATCGCGACCGGCGTGATCAGTTCAATCACCAGGCTCACGTTGTCCCCAGGCATCACCATTTCCGTGCCCGCCGGCAACTCCGCCACGCCCGTCACGTCCGTCGTTCGCAGGTAAAACTGCGGACGGTATCCCTTGAAGAACGGCGTATGCCGTCCACCTTCTTCCTTGGTCAGGATGTAGACCTCCGCCTTGAACTTGGTGTGCGGCGTGATCGATCCCGGCTTGGCCAGCACCATCCCGCGCTCCACGTCGTCCTTGCCAATGCCGCGCAGCAAGAGGCCGGCGTTG
>JBKPEB010000012.1:0-129392 GCA_046728215.1 Acidobacteriota bacterium
AGGCCCAATCCAGCTTCAACAGGCCCTGGCTCGCTAACTGAGCACTCGAATCGAGGTCGGACGAAAAAAGCAAAAAGCGATGCCCGGAGTTACCGAGCACCGCTTTTTCTACTTTTAACCCCGCGTTTCGTAACAGACTCTAACGTGCGGGGCTAATCTCTGGCGCCGCTGAAGCGATTGTGAACTTGCAGGCGCCCCCTATCGGTTTGTCCTACAAGGGAAATACCGCGCTACGGATTGGCTGAGATTTGCTTCAATGCGTCCCCCGTCGAGGCGAGCAGCGCGTCTGCGGATACAGGTTTGCCGGTTGCATTTTCCATCCATAGATCGGGCGTCACGCGGCCCATTTTCGCCATGCGCTCGAACTCTGGTCCGATGCTCCCGGCTTTCTTCATCTGTTCCTCGATCTGGAATGCAATGAGATGGCCGATCGGGTAATCGGGCAGATAGAGGAATGAATCGATCATGTGCGAGTAGATGGCCAGCAGCACGACATCTTTCTTTCCGAATACCGACGCATAGTAGCGGTTCCAAATGCCTTTTGCGATCTCGAGCGTGGCTGCGCGAAGTTGTTCGGCGGTTGCTTCCGGGTGAGCGTACATCCAGTGCCAGACTGCCATATCGACGAGCGCCACCCCGGAGATCTCGTAGGTACCCCAGAAATCGTTTAGCGTCTTCAGGGCTTCGCTCTTGGCATCGGGTGAAGAGAGTCCGAGCAAGGCCACATCTTGTCCCTGAAAGACAAAAGCCAAGGCTTCCGTGAAAGCCGTATTGGGCACGCCTTGCAGAAGCGTGTAGTCCACATCGTTCAGGGAGAAGGTCTGCTCCACGTTGTGACCCATCTCGTGTACGGCGATGTTGAATCCCTTATAGTTCATGCCCGTCTTTTCGACGCGCGTGCGCAGGTGGGATTTTTCTGCGCGCATCTGCGATCCCATGGCGTGTCCGGAACCGCGGGCGGGATCGACGACGATGTGGTCGGCGACATAGCGAGCCCGGTCGGGAGCGAATCCCAGCTTCGTCAACAGATTGGGAATGTCTTTCTGGTAAGCCTCGGGCGTCGGATATTTCTTCGCGACGATGGCGTCGAGTTCCGCCTCGCTGTACTTGCTCCCCGGCCGGAAGCCCGCGTACCAGACATCGAATGGCTCAAGCGGTCTGCCGAGACGCGTTTGAATCAACGTCGCAACCTGCGGAACCAGTGGTGAGGTCAGCACTTGCTCGAGCATCGCCTGCAGGCGTTCTTCTGGGATCTCGCGGTCTTCATTGAAGCGGCGGTCGATCAGCGTAGGTGCGGTGGGAGAGTAGGCATCGGCCAAGCGCGACGCGCGGTAGGTCTCCAGCAGCGTGGCGTAACGGGTATCGGGTTCGGGGGAGTTCGTTGCCTTTCTGTCTGCTTTTTCCCGGGAATCGGAATCTTCCTCAGCAGCGGGCCGGACTTCGTTGGTGAAGGGATTCCAGTCCACGTGCGGATTGTCGATGACAGCCTGCGGGATGGACTGCGTAACGATCCGCTCCATTACTTGCTGGATCACGCGCTGCTTGGCTAGCCCGTTTTGCGAATCTGCGTAGTCAGCCTTGATCTCATCGCGCAGGTTCCAGTGACTCAGCAGACGCATTTTTTGCGGAAAGAGACGGCGGCCTTTGTCATCCACCAGGTGGTGCATCCAGATGTTGTAGCTGGCGATGTAGTTGGCAGAATCGGCTCCGGCTTTGGCGATGGCAAGGTTCACATCCGCGGGAATTCGCTTCGAGAAACGTTCAGCCAGCCGGGTTTCCGCCCATTGTCTGCGCGACCACTTCGGCCCGAGATTAATGCGCTCTTCCAGCGTGGTAAGCGGAAAATTCAGGAGAACCATGAATGCCAGCTTGTTCTGAAAGAAATCATCGGTGACATGGGCCGACGGATCGTAGCCCGCGAAGGCCTCGTCGTAGGAGCGGATGGGACCGAGATCGAGATCCTGCTGTGTTTGAAATTCGCGCGAGATTTCGTGCATGTGGCCGTCGAGCTGTTCGAGCAAGCGCTGGTAGCGGTCGAACATCGTGTCGAGCGTCGCCTGGTCACCGGCGAAGTTGGTGCGCACGAACGATTCAAAAGCGGCGGCCTCTCCGTCTTCAGGTCGCCAGAATTCAATCACCTGATGCAGCCCAGTGCGCAGGCGGGCTCTTTGACTCTCGCCATACTTCGCGAGCAATTCGCTTTCGAGTTTTCTCATGGAATCATTGAGCTGTGCAGAAGTCAGACGCTCGGCGGGCCTGGGTGCAGCGATCGAGGACTGGGCCATCGCGATCTCCTGGGGAAGTTGTGTAGCTATGGCGGCGAAGACCAGGATCAGCGGAACGAGTCTCGCGGCATGGATAGTAGGACTTCGGAGCTTCGCTCCTTGGGACAGCCGAGGGCGGCTGCCCCTACGCCTGCGCTCGCCGTGCGTGCTGCGATGGACATGTCCATGAATCCTCATGAGGCTCCTAACGGTTATCGGGGTGGATGGCGGAATCGGGCGCGGGATAGGACAGTGAGTCGCGGATTTCTGAAATCTGCGCCGGGGTGAAATCCGGAAATGGCAACTGCCTCTGCTCCCGCCACTGCTGGACCCTCGCTTCGGCCTGCTCAGCTCTTTCCTTGTCGATGCCTGGATTGCGGCTGAGATAGACGTTCTGCGAAGGGAACGTGAATCCGGTGCCGGCATCTTCGACGATACTCATCAGGCGCAGCATAATGTCTTCTCGAACCGCGGTGAATTCGGCAGGATCGACGGTCAGCAGGTACGTGAACACCTCCAGAACCGGCCACCCCTGTTCCATGCCGGCGAGGCGAATGCGTGCGCTGACCGTTTCGACTTTCGGATGCTCGTACAGCAACCGGCGCGCCTCGCTTAAAACGTAACGGAGCTGGTCTGGCCTAGTTTCTGGGCGCAACCCGAGATTCGGATTGAAGAGAAATTTGTCGCGCCTCGAGTAATTCTCTATGTTCATGGTGGCCAGAGTGCCATTGGGAATCGACAGTTCCGTGCGCTCGAGCGTGCGAATGCGAGTGGAACGCAAGCTGATATCTTCCACAGTGCCAACGCGCCCGTTGAAGTTGCACGCATCGCCAACGCGGATGACCTCGTCGCCGAGAAGTGAAATTCCGCCAAAAAGGTTTTCGATGGTCTTCTGCGCACCGAAACCGATGGCCAAGCCTCCGATGCCCAGACCTGCCAGCGCAGTGGTGAGATTGAATCCAAGCGCGCCCAGAACGGCCAGACTGGCGAACAACACCAGCACAACCTTCAGGATGCGTTGCCCCAATAAGACCAGCGACCCGGTGCCCGTGCTGCCTCGCGATATCGCGCGTAAGCGAACTGTCTCCATGCCACGGGAAACGGCCCGCAACGCGAGCCACGCCATCCCGATGATGAATACCACCCGGCCGGTCAGAAAGTAGTAGTGCCGGTGCAACAGCGGCATGCTGATGAAGCTGACCAGGATGCGATGGATCACCACGGTCAGCACCAGCAGTACCGGAGCGGAGACGGTCCGCCAATCCGCCGTCTGTGGCTGCTTGCGATATCTTCGCCATGCCACCAGCGGCAGTAGAATGACTTTGATCACGAGCCACGCCAACGCGATGGCAAACGGAATTGCCAGTAGGAGCGCGATCCAGATCCATACTGACATCCCTAAGAACTGCGTCTTGACCAAGACTTTCGGGACGTGGGTTTCGACCTGATGTGCTTGCAACTGATCGTCGAGTTCCGGCACCCGCGCGAGGGTGTCGGCAGAGAATAACCAGATCCGGCCCACACTGGGATCGTTAACCCGCGCCAGCATTACATCGGCTTCTGTGTCATCAACGGAAAATATGCCGATCTTTTCCCGGTCGGAGGGTATGCCGGGTTGAACGCTGCCTTCAGGGTTTCCGCTGATCACCTTCAGGCTGCCGACGAACGCGCCGTCGAGCAGGCCCTTCAGTCGAGTCGCAAGTTGTTCACCCTGACTGGCCCGGCGCGCCGGACTCATTTGTAGATATTGCGTCGCCGTCTGTTTGTTACCAGCCTGCATTGCCTGCAGGAATCCAAACAACGTGCCGTTCGGCGTCTGCCTCCCGAGAGGATCACTGGGCGCAGGTTTTTCTTTCTGGCCTTCCGCGCCTTGCAGAATCTGGGTGATTTGCGCCGAAGAAGAGAGGCTGAGAGCGAGGCACAGAACCAGAGGCGAAATTTTCCGGAAAGCATTCATCCAACTTCCTTCGAACGGTGCGCGGGCACCGGACGCCTTCGCGCGATGCTGTCTACTTCTGTTGGTCAGTACCTGTCAGCCGCGCTTTGGGCGATACACGTCCGTGCTGGTGCCGAAGAAAACCTCGGCGGCTTCCATCACGGTCTCAGAGAGCGTTGGGTGGGGATGGATCGTCAATTCAAGGTCACCCGCTAGTGCAGCCATCTCGATGGCGAGGACCCCTTCCGAAATCAACTCTCCCGCTCCCACCCCAACGATACCCACCCCCAGCACGCGTTCGGTCTTTGGATCTAGAATCAGCTTGGTCATTCCCTCCGGGCGGTCGAGCGTGATGGCGCGTCCGGATGCGCCCCAGGGAAACTTGGCCACGGCAATCTCGCGGCCGGATTCTTTCGCTTGGGTCTCCGTGAGTCCCGCCCAGGCAATCTCGGGATCTGTAAATACCACCGCGGGTATGGCGTGGGGCTCGAAGGCGACTTTGTGTCCAGCGATCGCTTCGACCGCAGTTCTGCCCTCGTGCGAGGCCTTGTGCGCGAGCATAGGTTCGCCCACCACGTCGCCGATCGCATAGATTGAAGGATCATCGGTCTGCAATTGCTTGTTGACCTGAATGAAGCCCGTGGGCCCAACCTTGACTTGAGTCTTGTCGAGTCCGGGAATTTCCGAGTTCGGCTTTCGGCCGACCGACACCAAGACTTTGTCGAAGACCTTCTCGCGCTCCTTGACGTCGGCTCCCTCGAAAGTGGCGCGAATGCCTCCGCCCTCTTCTTTGAGGGACTTGACGGTGGTGTTCAGCAGGATGCCATCAAACATTTTTTCGAGCCGCTTGTGGAGCGGCAATACCAGGTCGCGATCAGCGCCGGGCAACAATCCGGATAACATTTCGACGACGGTCACGCGCGTTCCCAGTGCAGCATAGACCGATCCGAGTTCCAGTCCAATGTAGCCACCCCCCACCACGAGCAGACTCTTAGGAATGTCCTTAAGGTCGAGAGCCCCGGTGGAATCGAGCATGCGCGGGCTGTCGATCTTCAACGTGGGGATCACCGCGGGACGGGAGCCAGTCGCCAGGAGCACGCGATCGAAGCGAAGCGATTCGGCGCTGCCATCGGCTTTGGTGACGCGCAGCGTGGTCGAGTTCTCAAATCCGGCGCGCCCTTGAATGTACTGCACCTTGCGTTGCTTGGATAGCTGGCCCAACCCTCCGGTCAGGCGCTGGACCACACTCTCTTTCCAGCCGCGAAGCTTGGCGAGATCAATCTTCGGATCGCTGAACTCGATGCCCCAGTTTTTCGCTTGATGGGATTCTTCGATGAGCTTCGCGACATGGAGAAGGGCTTTGGAGGGAATGCAGCCTCGATACAAACAGACGCCCCCGGGGTTCACTTCCGGATCGATCAAGCTAACTTTCAGGCCAATATCGGCCGCGAGAAAAGCGGCGGCGTATCCGCCCGGTCCGCCGCCCACAACTGCGAGATGCAAGCTGGAATTGTCTGCCATGAATTTGCTGGTCCTTAAGAATTAGCCCTGAACCGACAACAGGAAAGGCTGCTCGAATGCTTCCGCGATCCAACGCAGGAAGCGAGCCGCGTCGGCGCCGTCAATTAACCGATGATCGTACGAGAGTGACAGCGGCAGGATTAACCGAGGTTCGAATTTCCCGTTAATCCACTCCGGCTCCATACGCCCGCGTGACAGTCCGAGAATCGCGACTTCCGGGTGATTGACGATTGGAGTGAACGCTGTGCCGCCGATGCCACCCAGATTCGTAATCGTGAAGGTGCCGCCTTCCATTTCCTCGGGGGTGAGCTTTTTGTCGCGAGCTTTTTTGGAAAATTGCGAGAGTTCGGCGGCGAGCTCGACGATGTTCTTCTTGTCCACATCCCGGATTACCGGGACGAGCAGTCCGCGGTCGGTATCGGCCGCGACTCCGATGTTGATGTACTGCTTGTAGACGATTTCTTCCTTCTCCATGTCGATGGAGGCGTTGAACTGGGGAAAGACTTTCAGCGCCGAGGCGCAGACTTTCAAAGCGATGGCGGTGACCGTCATCTTGCCGCCGGCTTCTTCGGCGCGGGGCGCGAACTTGGCGCGCAGCTGTTCGAGTTCGGTGATGTCGGCACGATCGTGCTGCGTCACATGGGGAATCGTGACCCAGGCTTCGCGCAAATGTTCGGCGGTCTTGCGGCGAACGCCGCGCATGGACACGCGCTCGACCTTTCCCCACTTAGTGAAGTCGGGAAGCTTTGGCTCGGCGAGGCGCGCGGCCTGCGGCGCATGGGCGGCAGAGATGGCGGCTGTAAGCGTCGCTTTCGCGCACGCTTTCACATCGTCTTCGCTGATACGGCCAGCAGGACCGGTACCGGTCACGTCGTAGATGTCGAGACCAAGTTCGCGCGCCAGGCGGCGCACATGCGGAGCAGCCGGAACAGGGTCGCGATGCTCGGTCCCAGCAACTTTGCCGAGTTGCACGGGCATGGAGAAGGCGGGAGGCGCAGGCTGCGGTCGGTCCGGAGGCAGAGCCTGCTCTTCGGTTTTGCCCTCGGCCTTCATCGCAAGATGAAACGCCAGCCGTGCGGCTTGTTGTCCGGAAACGTGCTCGACAGGCTCGGATGCAGCTTTTGCGGGCTGCGGCTGCGCACCACCCTCGAGCGTGAAGATGACCTGGCCGACTTTGACCTTGTCGCCTTCTTTGACTTTAATCTCCTTGACAACCCCACTGACGGATGAAGGCACCTCGACAACGGCCTTGTCGGTCTCCAGTTCCATGACGGGCTGCCCTTCGGAGACCTTCGCACCCGGTGCGATCATTAGCCGAACGAGGTCACCCTGATCGATGTTCTCGCCTAGCTCGGGGAGCGTGAATTGAGAAGCTCCTGATGGGGTGCGCGAAGCTGCGGCGGGGGACGAGGTCGGCTGAGCGGGAATAGGCGATACCGGCGCCGCGCGTTCGATCTGTGCCGATGCTGCGGGTGCTGGCGTTTTCGGCGGAGGAGCCTGGGCTTGCTGAGCTTGCGCCTTTGCGCCGGCGCCATTCTCGACCGTAAAGATCACTTGCCCGACCTTCAGCTTGTCGCCTTCTTTCACGCGGATATCGCGTACCACTCCGCTCACCGACGACGGTACTTCGATCACGGCCTTGTCCGTTTCCAACTCCATCACCGGCTGGCCTTCTCGCACATCGGCACCAGGCGCGATCATCAGGCGAACCAGGTCGCCGTGCTCGATGTTTTCGCCCAGCTCGGGCAGTTTGAATTCCGTCACTGTACTCAAACCTTTCTTAGCTGATGGCCGGATTCGGCTTCTCGGGATTGATGCCGAGATCCTTCACGGCTTGCCGTACGATTTCCATCTTGATTTGATTTTCACGGGCTAATGCGCTCAGCGTGGCGAGCACGATGTGCTTGGCATCGACTTCAAAGAAATCGCGCAAAGCGGCGCGATTCTCGCTGCGGCCAAACCCGTCGGTGCCAAGTGAAACCAACCGGCCCGGAACCCAGCGGGCGATGCTCTCCGGCAACACTTTCATGTAGTCGGAAGCGGCAACGAACGGGCCCGGCACGTCCTTCAGAGTCTGCGCGATGAAAGGAACTTTAGGCGTTTGGCCGGGGTGCAGGAGATTCCACCGTTCGCAGTCATTGGCGTCGCGATACAGCTCTTTGTAGCTTGTCACGCTCCAGACGTCTGCAGCCACGCCGTACTTGTCCGCAAGGAGTTGTTGCGCCTTCAAGACTTCAAACATGATCGTGCCGCTGCCGAATAACTGAGCGCGAAGCTTGGCATCCTTGGCCGGCGATCCCTTAAAGCGGTACAAACCCTTCAAGATCCCTTCGCGAACCTGTTTCCCCGAAGGCAACTCTGGCATGGGGAGAGGTTCGTTGGTGACGGTGAGGTAATAGAAGATGGATTCGCCATCGACGTACATACGCTTAATGCCATCCTGAATGATGACGGCTATTTCGTAAGCGAACGCCGGATCGTACGCCAGACAATTGGGGACGCTGAGGGCGAGCACGTGCGAGTGTCCGTCCTGATGCTGAAGACCTTCGCCGGCGAGTGTCGTGCGACCCGCGGTGCCGCCCACAAGGAAACCGCGTGTGCGCATGTCGGCGGCGGCCCAAATCAGGTCACCGATGCGCTGGAAGCCGAACATCGAGTAGTAGATGAAGAACGGAATCGTGTTGATGCCGTGATTCGAGTACGCCGTGCCCGCGGCAATGAACGAACACATCGAGCCAGCTTCGGTGATGCCTTCTTCCAGAATCTGTCCATCTTTCGCTTCCTTGTAATAGAGGAGCGTATCCATGTCGACCGGCTCATACAGCTGACCGACACTCGAGTAAATGCCGACCTGGCGGAAGAGCGCTTCCATTCCAAAGGTGCGCGCTTCGTCTGGAATGATGGGAACGATGAGCTTGCCGATTTCGGGATCGCGCAGCAGTTTCGCCAACAGGCGGACGAATACCATGGTGGTCGAAACCTCACGTCCATCCGTTCCCTTGTAAAACTCTTCAAAGTGCGTTTCGGGAACGTGCGCAAGGGGCGTGGAGCGTACCTTGCGCTCGGGCATGTACCCTCCCAGTTGCTTGCGACGCTCCTGCATGTACTTGATTTCGGCGCTGTCATCGGCCGGGCGGTAGAAAGGAGCGCCGTTCAATTCGTCGTCGGGAATCGGAATTCCGAAACGCGAGCGAAACATGCTCAATTCATCGTCGTTGAGCTTTTTCTGCTGGTGCGTAATGTTTTTGCCTTCGCCGGCCTCGCCCAGACCATAGCCCTTGATGGTCTTGGCTAGCACGATGGTCGGACTCCCTTTGTGTTCGACAGCGGACTTGTAAGCCGCGTGCACCTTGATGGGATCGTGTCCGCCGAGCCGCATGCGGGACAGTTGCTCATCGGACAAGTGTTCGACCATTTTAAGCAGCCGTGGATCGGTTCCGAAGAAGTTCTGCCGGAAATAGGCTCCGCTTTCAACGAAGTACTTCTGATACTGCCCGTCGCTGATTTCGCCCATGCGCCGCACTAGTAAGCCGTCACGGTCGTTCTGAATGAGCGTGTCCCAGTCGCTGCCCCAGATGACTTTGATCACATTCCATCCGGCCCCGCGAAAGATCGCCTCCAACTCTTGAATGATCTTGCCGTTGCCGCGAACAGGACCATCGAGCCGCTGCAGGTTGCAGTTGACGACGAAGATCAGGTTGTCCAAGCGTTCGCGGGCCGCCAAAGTGATCGAGCCAAGCGACTCGGGTTCGTCCATTTCGCCGTCGCCCAAGAAGGCCCAGACTTTTCCGCCGGTGGTCTTCTTCAGGCCGCGGTTTTCCAGGTACTTGATGAAACGTGCGTGGTAAATCGCCTGGATCGGGCCCAGTCCCATGGAGACGGTGGGAAATTCCCAGAAGTCTGCCATCAGCCAGGGATGCGGGTACGACGAGAGGCCACCTCCGGGTTTCAGTTCGCGCCGAAAGTTTTCCAGCTTCTGTTTCGGAATACGGCCTTCGAGAAACGCGCGCGAGTAAATGCCGGGCGCCGCGTGCCCCTGGAAATAGACGATGTCGCGATCCCCTTCTTCCGTCTTCGCCCGCAAAAAATGATTGAAGGCGACCTCGTACAGGGTGGCCGCCGAGGCGAAGGTGGAGATGTGGCCGCCTATGCCTTCCTGGATCTTGTTGGCGCGGATGACCATTGCCAGCGCGTTCCAGCGCACCAGGCTCTTGATCCGGCGTTCCATTTCCTGGCTTCCGGGAAAGGGCGCTTGGGTCTTGGAGGGAATGGTGTTCTGGTACGGCGTAGTCGCCGTGAACGGCAGATTCAGGCCGGCGGCGCGCCGGGCATGCAGTGCCAGTTGCTGCAGCAGGCGTCCAGCCCGGTCGGGCCCGCCTTTCGATAAAACGTAATCGAGGGAGTCGAGCCACTCCCGGGTTTCCAGGACCTCGAGTCCATCGGTTTGCATCTGAGCCACGTCTGAATTCCCCCACACGGAATGGCGAACTCTTAATGATATTCAATTCTTTGGATTTTTGCTGGTGCCCAACCGATTCGGCAGAATCAGCGCAGAACCTGTCGGAGGTCATGTGGTCCGCAGCGCGGGCGCTGGGGGCGTCCCTAAAGTCCTAATTCGCCCTGCCGATCAATACTCGTGCACGCGCAACGGATGAGATCGGGAGAATCCGCTAGCGCTGGAGGTTGGCCTGACACTCCTGCAGGCCGGAAGATTTTGCCGAGCGCAGACGCAACTGCTCGGCAGAATCTTCCTCATGCTTTTCTGTTCTGAGAAACTCTTAACATTCTCTGGTTTCACCCAACCTGATTCTTCAATGTTTGCTCGAGTTTGCCGCACTCGGTCGATTGGTGTCTTGCATGCTTCCACCTTTGCCGGAGCGTGCGATCGTGGACAGCGGATACTACGCAGCTTGCGCCTGAGAGTTCGGACCCAGGCCCTAGAACTTATCTCCAACAATCTGGCGAACCTCAACACTGCCGGATACTCATCCTCCCAAGTCGACAAACGCAAAGTCGGTAAACTTGCGACGGCCATTCAAGTTGCCTTTCAGCAGATGGGGGTTCTTCCCGGTGCGGATGGGGCCGTGAGGAAAACGCACAGAGGTGCCATAGCACTGACTATTTCGGCGCGCTCAACAGGGTCTGATAGGGATCGAGCACGATCTTTCGCGTACCCGTGGGTGCTCTCATACGAAGTGGCGTTTCGGGACCGTCGGCCAGCACCGTCCCGAGCAGTACTTTCTTCTCGCCGGAAACTGCATAGACCGGGATCGCCGACACATAGTCTTGCGGTGTTTCTTTTTGCTGAATGATTCCCGTTACCTCAGTTGCATTCGCTTTCTGAAGGTACTTCACGCTGCGAAGGTCGAAACGCGGCAGCGAAGTTCCCTCCACCCAACTATCGATGAACCACTCCAGAGACTGGTGGCCCTCGTACCACAAACTCTTTGGAAGATCTTCCGCAAACACCGCGAATAGTTGACTGGTGCTGATGGCTTTCTCCGCATAGCGCTCACGCACCTTGCGGAGCGAGCGCACGAAAGGTTCCTCCGGATCAAACTCGGCGCCCTCAGGACGCATGCCGTTCTTGGTGTCCGCGCGGAGCAGCATGGTTCGCAGCATGTGAAACAACCACGTGCCGCGGCCGTAGCTGATGGCTTCGTAGCCATTCGGGAAGTGCGATGAGTTCAGCCGCAGCCCGAGTGTGACCGGCCCCGCATCCCACAAGGCCTCGCCGTCCTTGTTCTTCGCCGCCAACCCGGCTCGATATTGCTCGAGGATGGCGCGTACATCGCCGGGTCTGTCCTTTTCGAGCGTCATCAGCGCACAGTAGTTGGCAAGGGCTTCGACAATCCACTGGTCGCGATATGTCTTCCATCCCACCAGGTCGCCCCACCACTGATGGGCCGTTTCGTGAGGCAGCGTCAACCCGGCAAGCGCACCTTCCACCGGGTTCCCGCTCAAGTTTTCCGCCTCGCCGTGAGTGAGAAACGCGAAGCTGGAGAGAAAGACGAGTCCCGGCCAGCCCTGGCTCATTCGCCCCGGCATTTGTGTCAGTTCGAGAGAACTGTACGGGTAAGGGCCGAAACGCTGTGCGTAGAACGTGACCGCCTGCGCTCCATTGTTGGCGACCGCTTGCGCATTACGCGCGGGCGAAGGAACCACCGGTTGCATGACGATCGGATCGGCGCGCATACCGGCTGGACGAGAATCGTGAGGGCTGAGGATCGTTCCGGAAGGCCGGGGAAAGGCTTTCTCCATGGCCCGCGCGGCATAGGCCTTCACCGCCACATTCCCCGCCATCGCAGTAGCCATTTCATACTTACCCAGATTGAACCCCGCCAGAACACTGGGACGTTCGGTGACCCACTGTGCCATCTGATCTTCGGAACCCGTATCGCCGGCCGCACTCGACAACGAATCTTTCCCGGATACCCGCTTGCCAGTGGCCACTAGCGTCCAATCGGAAGGGTAGCGGAATTCCAAATCGAAATTCGCCATGCGAAGCCCGCGATTTGGATACCAGGTTCCGCGAGCGCCCACATAGAGAAGGCCGCCGCCAGCCTCAGACAGAACATCCCCGCTGTAGACAAAGCGAAGGTTCAGCTTCTGCCCCTCGCTGAGAGCTTCCGGGAAGACCACGGCCACCAGGTCATTGCCTCTTCGCGCCAATTGCGTGCCGTCAATCGCGGTGTTGTTGATGAAGTCGATTGGGCGCCCGTCGAGTTCCACCTCTTTGACCTGCAAAAATCGAGAGAGCTCGAAATAGATCGTCCGCGCTCCGCTGCGATGCACTTCCACCTCGAGCAGGGCTTCCGCGGCAAGCGTCGTCGGTGGCGTAACTTTGGCTCGAATTTTGTAGCGCGTGATAGTTGCTTCTTCATCTCGCCCCCAGGCTGTCTTTACACCGGAGCGCGGTTCGTTCGCTTTCTGCGGAGTGAACGACGTCCAGAGATCGTAGTAGGTGACGCCGTCCACAACTCGTGTCTGGCCCGCCCATATTTCTTCCACGCCCTTCGTATCGAAATATGCGTCAAACGTCCCAAGCTTGTTGCCTGCCACGCGCACATGCAACATACGATCGGAGGGATCCACCACCTGTGGAATTGCTGTTTCGGGCGCAGAGGCAGTGGGCAATCCCCGGCTGAAACTGCTCAGCAATCGGAGGGCGTCCTGGTCTGCGAGATTCCGCGCGGTCTTGTCGAAGTGCGCGGCGAACTCGGCTCCATCGCTGGCCGGACGGAAGTACGGCTGCAGTTCTGCAAAGGTGTCGTCATTGAACCGCAAGTAGGCAGACGAAAATCGCTCCTCAAGAATCGCCATCCCGGTAAAGAGCGACATTGACGCCCGCTCTCCCTGATTCGGAGGCGTTAGCAAAAGCTCGCCGTCTCCTTCGAAGAAGGCGCCCGTCACCCGACCGGCGACGTCCGCGGTGAAGCTGATCTCGCCATCATCCAGCAAGACATGCAAGGAAGGGCGATCGATCGAAACGCCGCGGATGCGATACGTGCGTGCGGGATCAAGTCCGACGCTTTGCAGTTGGAGATAAAGCTTCTCTGCGGGATTGACCGCGGAAAGCTGCGGAGCTGCGGTATGAGCTTCGGTGGGTGGGGAGGCTTGCGCAAACGCGCCCGTCGAAGCAGCAACCAACCACAGGAGCGCGAACCATCGCACTCGGGATTTCCGGGTTACCAGGGTCACCTACTGAAGCTCCGTACCCATTGCTAGAATGCGCCTGAGTGCGCATCCGTGTCATCATCTCATTCCTGTTACTGCTTTCGCTGGCGGTGTCCGGTGGAGTGCGCGCTTCTGCGGATGTTATTCATCTGAAGAACGGCCGAAAAATTTGGGCTGACCACGTTCGCGAAGACGGCACTCATGTCGAATACGAGATCGGCGAAGACTCTTACAAAATCTCCAAGTCTTCAGTGGAACGCATCGAAGCCGGTGGCATTGCCCCGGCATACGCGTCCGCCAGATCGCAGGAATCCGGCAAGGATCTACCCGTGTTCGTTCCTGAAGACGGCCTCGCGGGACACGACGACCTCGCGGGCAAGGTTGTTCACGACGGCAAAGTCGACCTTGATGCTCTGACGGGACTTGAGAAGGAAGGTAAGCCGGAACTTTCCGCCACCGCGTACTTCCTCGCAGGGAAACACGAGTTCGAGCACGGTAATCTTCCGCAGGCGCGTCGGCACTTTGAAACAGCACTGCGCTTCCAGTCTGACAATTCCACGATCTTGAACTACTACGCCATGGCGCTGACCCGATCCGGAAACGCCGCCGCAGCGCTCTCGTACGCGGAACGCTCAGCCCGCGCGAATCCAAACTCGGCGGACGCTTTTACCGTTCTTGGCTATGTGATGTTTTCCGCGGACCACACCAAAGATGCCATCCGTGCATGGAAACGCTCGCTCGAATTGCGCCCGGATTCGGTGGTGCAGCAATATCTCGCCAAGGCTCAAAGGGAAGTGACTACCGAGGCAGACTTTTCTCAAAAGGAAAGCAGCCATTTCACGTTGCGCTATGAAGGCAAGCAGACCTCGGAACAGCTTCGGCGCGAGCTGATCGCCACTCTCGAATCGGAATATGACGACCTGGTGCGTCAACTTGGCGTCGCCCCTCGCGCCAGCATCCCCGTGATTCTCTACACAGAACAGGCATTCTTCGACGTGACCCAGGCGCCCTCCTGGTCGGGAGCCGTCAACGACGGCAAATTGCGCATTCCCATCAGTGGTGTGTCTTCTATGACGTCGGATCTTGCCCGCGTGTTGAAACACGAACTGGCGCACTCCTTCGTGAATCAAGCCTCCGGCGGACGCTGCCCCACCTGGCTCAACGAGGGCATCGCGCAAGCCGTGGAAGGAAAATCTCTGGCCTCCAATGGCCGCCGCCTGAGTCAACTGTTCCGCGCCCAGAAAGCCATCCCGTACAACATGCTGGAGGGCGGCTTCATGCGTTTTTCAACTGTGGAAGCTGTCGTCGCCTACGCCGAATCCCTCGCTGCCGTCCAGTACATCAACGAAACCTACGGCATGAGCGACGTCGAGCGCATTCTCGAAAGGATTGGTCAGGGAGCATCCTCCGAGGCAGCCCTTCGCACCACCCTCCACTCCGACTACGGACAACTGGAATCGGATGTAGGCCGGTTCCTCGCCGGCAAGTACGGGGAATAGCCCCCACTTAGGTGTGTCTAGCCAACCCTGTTTTCGTGTGCTAACGTCAGCGCTCGGATCGGCCTATGAAAGGACTTCTCACCTGGCGCAAGAAGACTCTACCCTCGGCGGTCGAACCAGTTGCCTCGTCGTTCCCAACCTTGAGAAACGCTGAGATCGCCGCTGCCTATGCGGGCCAGCGCAGTGCGGGCGATTTCTATGACTCCATTCGAGTAAACCCCTCGCGCATACTCTTCGGTCTTTTGGATGTTGCGGGGCGCCGCGAGCAGAACCAGGGAATTCTTTCCGCCGCGCAGAAGGTGTTTCGCGAAGCCGGAACCCGGCTGCTCGCTCCCCCGGAAGCGAACGAGACCGACGCCATGACCGAACTCTGCCTGGCGCTGAACCGCACTATCATGGAGACGGCCGGAGGCGTGCATTCCAGCCCGGCCTTCGCGGGATGCTATAACGAAGATCTTGGCATTCTGTGCTACTTCAATTCCGGTCATACGCCGGCGCTTGTTCGTCACGCCGACGGCGTCTCTGAGCTAGGCGCGACTGGGCTGCCCCTCGGCCTGTTCTCGCTGTCCACCTCCGAGGCTCGCCTGATCGCCATGGAGCCCGGCTCCGCCCTTGCTCTCGTCTCCCGGGGCGTGGTGACCACCGAATATAAGCGAGAGGAGTTCGGCCTGGGAAGGGTGGAATCAGCTCTCAAGAACAGCGGACCTGGCGGAGCAGAAGCCGTATGCCGCTTTATCCTCGATGACGTCCAGCGCTTCGCCAGTGCCCAGCCAATCGAGGATGACATCACCGCCCTGGCACTGGTTCGAAGTCCAGAATCCTGAACGATTTCCGGGCTCCCGTCCCGATGCCCTTCCATGCTGGATTCGGCCTTGGTCCCCGGTTTACAATCTCGTAAAGCTTCTTCAGTTCTGCCGAGTCCGGTTGCGGCCGAGGCTCCCTTGGTGGTTTCCACAATGAAGACAACAAAATTCGTGTGTTTGTCGCTTTGCCTGGCAAGCTTGCCCGTTCTCCTGAAGGCCGATACCGTGGTCGAGGAGATTATCGCTCGAGTCAACAACTCCATCATCACCCATTCGGACTTTGAGCGTAGCAAAAGTCAGCTGAAAGACGAACTCAAGCAGCAGAATCCCAGCGGCCCCGAGAAAGACTACGCTGACAGGGAACGTGATGTTCTGCGCGATCTCATCGACCAGCAGCTTCTGATCGACAAGGGAAAAGATCTGGGATTGACGGCCGACACCGAACTAATCAAGAAACTCGACGAAATGCGCAAGCAGATGAACCTGGAAAGCATGGACGACCTCGAGAAGGCCGCTCAGTCCCAGGGCATCTCCTACGAAGATTTCAAGCAGAACCTCCGCAACCAGATCATCACCCAGCAGGTTATCGGCCGCGAAGTCGGAGGACATCTGAGCATCACCAAGGAAGAAGAACAGAAGTTCTACGAAGAGCACAAGAGCGAGATGGAACAGCCGGAACAGATCCGGCTGAGCGAGATTCTGGTGACCCCGCCGAAGCCGTCCTCGATCACGCCCATCGGCAAGCCCGATCCAGTTGCACCCCCAGCCTCCACGGATGTTGCCAAGCCCGCGGATTCGGCGCCTGCAACACCCGATGCTGACCAGCTTGCGGCTGCGGAAACCAAAGCCAACGGTCTGCGAGAGCAGATCCAGAACGGTGCCGCTTTCGATGAAGTCGCCAAAAAGAATTCCGACGGTCCCAGCGCTGCGCAAGGCGGAGACCTTGGCTACTTCAAGCGTGGCACACTCTCCAAGGATCTCGAGGAGCGTACCTTCGCGATGAAGGCCGGTGAAATCACCGACGTGATTCGCACGAAACAGGGATTCGTGATCCTCAAGGTCACTGAGCACCAGCAGGCCGGCATCCCCAGCATGAAGCAGATGGAGCCTCGCATCCAGGACGCCCTCTACTATCAGAAGCTCCAACCCGCACTGCGCGCCTATTTGAAGAAATTGCGGGAAGAAGCCTTTATCGACGTGCGCTCGGGCTATGTCGATACCGGCGCGAGTCCGAACCAGACCAAGCCGGTTGAAACTCCCAGCAAGGAAGCGGGCGCCAAGAATCTGAAGAAGAAGAAAAAGCTGGGCATTTTCAAATAGTCAACGAGTTCTCGAAGAAGCTAAGTCGCACGTCCCGTGGTGATCGGCCATTCATGAAACAGTTCTTCATTTGTGACTGCAGCGTTCAGGAAAATAAGGTCATCACCTCGAGCTTCGTCGTGGTGTCGAAGCAGGTCAAGCCGAAGAAGAGCGGTGATCCTTACCTAGCTCTCACACTGGGCGACCGTACCGGCCAGATCGAAGCGAAGATGTGGGACAACGTCGAGGAAGCACTCGACGCCTTTGAGCAGGACGACTTCCTGAAAGTCAAAGGCCTTATCAACAGGTACAAGAACCGCTTCCAGCTGACCATTCACAAACTTCGCCGCCTGGGAGAGTCCGAAATCGACTTCTCCGACTATCTCCCGAAAACCACCAAGAATATCGACGAACTCTGGCAAACACTTGCCGAGTTTGTGGCAAGTTTCCAGAATCCGCATCTCAAGAGCTTGATCCAGGGATTTATGGCCGATCCGGAAATCTCCCAGGCCTATCGCAACGCGCCCGCGGCAAAAACTCTGCACCATGCTTATATTGGCGGGCTGCTGGACCACGTGGTGTCGCTGTTCCGGTCCTGCGATCTGGTATGCCGCAACTATCCGCAAGTGAACCGAGATTTGGTGCTGGCCGGCGCCTTCCTGCATGACATCGGGAAGATTCACGAACTCACCTACAACCGGTCTTTCAGCTACACCACGCGGGGCCAATTGCTCGGCCACATGATCATTGAGCTAGAAATGCTGCAGGCAAAGCTCTCGCTCGTTCCGGACTTCCCGCCGGAGCTCAAGACGCTGCTTGAGCACCTCATCATCAGCCATCATGGGGAGTACGAATTTGGATCGCCAAAATTACCCATGTTCCCGGAGGCCCTGTTGCTCCATTACATGGATGATCTCGATTCAAAGATGGAAAGCATGCGAGCTCTGTTTGAACGCGAACTCGAACAGGAAAATCCGTGGACCGGTTACAGCCCGTCCCTCGGCCGCCCACTGCTGAATACTGCGAAGTTCCTTGAGCCTAAACCCGCACAGCCCAGCCAACCTGCTTCGGCTGAAAGCGAAACGCTTCCTCTGGCTGGATTCGACGGCGTCGAAGATTGCGAGCCGACACCCGCGGCGGGGCAGGAGTCAGTAAAGACTTAACTGTAGACCAACGGCTTCATCAACCATTTGCTTGCGGTATAACCGCACATTTCAGTACAGTTTCACGATCGGAGGGTCTCATGCGATCACGTCTTGGACTGCTCACCCTGGTTTGTTATCTCACATTCACCGTTGTTGCGTGCACTGCGAAACCGCCCGCCAACGATGCGAACAACGCCACTACGACCGATAACGGAACGAACGCGGCAAACAATGCCGACAATGGCGCTGCCCCTGGCAGTGGCAACTCGGGCGGGGGCGCAATGGCGCCACGCGGTTCTATGGCTCAAGATAAAGGATCCGTACCGGCGTCCCGGCCGATTGTCATTCCGGCCGGCACAGTCCTGACTGTGCGTCTGGGCGAGACTCTCAGTTCCAAGCAGAGCGAAGCCGGGCAAACCTTCTCGGCCACGGTAGCAGAACCAGTCGAGGCTAACGGCAAGACTGTAATTCCCAGTGGCGCGACAGCTACTGGTACGGTCGTCGCTGCGCACGCCGCGGGCAAATTCAAGGGCGCCTCCCTTCTGCAGATCAAGCTGAACTCAGTCACGATCGGGGGGCGGCAGCGTTCCATCGAAACTTCCTCGGTGGCGCGGTCCGAGAAAGGCAAAGGTAAGCGCAGCGCAGCCATGATCGGGGGTGGTGCCGGAGCTGGTGCGCTGATCGGCGCTCTGGCAGGCGGAGGCAAAGGTGCCGCGATCGGAGCGCTCGTCGGCGGTGGTGCGGGTACGGCCGGATCAGCCTATACGGGCAACCGCGATGTGACCCTGCCCGCAGAATCTGCCGTCAGCTTCAAACTCGAGGCCCCTGTCCAGGTAGAGCCGTAAACTCAGCGCTTGAGTGACCGAGCCCGGGGACGAAGGTTCCTGGGCTTTCTTTTGCTCACACGCACGTTGCAGACGTAGAGGAGAGAGCCCGTGCTCGACCTGTCCGAATTTGAACTTTTTACCTTTGATTGTTACGGAACTCTGATCGATTGGGAGACCGGAATATTTTCGGCGCTGAAGCCGGTGCTTGCCTCACACGGAAAATCCATTCCAGATGCAGACTTGCTCGCCCTATACGGGAAGTTCGAGGCGGACGCAGAGACGGGAGCGTACCGTTTCTATCGCGACGTCTTGCGATCCGTAGTCCAGTCTTTTGGGAAGGAACTGGGCTTTACTCCCACTCCGAATGAAATGGATTCTTTGCCGAACTCGGTCCCGCGATGGCAGCCTTGGCCCGACACGGTGGATGCGCTTAAGCGGATGGGGGAACACCGTCATCTGGCGATCATTTCCAATATTGACGACGAAATGTTCGCTTCGACCCGAAAACTGCTTCAGACAAGCTTCGAGAGCGTTACCACGGCACAGCAGGCGCGTTGCTATAAGCCCGGCGTGGAAATTTTTCGTCTGGCTTTAAGCAGGACGACCGTTCCTCACGATCGCATCCTCCACATCGGGCAGAGTATTTACCACGATGTGTTGCCCGCGAAATCCCTGGGTCTCTCGACGGTGTGGGTAAATCGGCCTTCGCCCCGAGCCGGCATCGGTGCGGTCAAACAAGCAGCGGGGAATCCTGACCTGGAAGTTTCCGACCTCGCAACGTTGGCTCAACATGCGCGACGTTGATGGTTAAAATCCGACCGGCATTTTCACGATTTTTTTTCGGATCGCGCAATGCACCAGCTCGGCTTTGTTATGGATATCGAGCTTGCGCATCAGGTTGAACTTGTGCGCTTCGACCGTTTTTAGGCTCAAGCCCAACATACCGGCAATCTTGCGAACGGTGTTGCCTTCCGCCAACAGCTTCATGATCTCGGTTTCGCGAGGGGTAAGCGTTGTTCTTGCGGGACGCAACCTGTCTTGGCCCAGTTTGCCGTTATCCAGCAATCCACCCAGAACTTCAGGGCTGACAAATTTTCCTCCCCGATAAATGTCGCGCAACACATTGGCCAGCTTGTCCGCGGGAGTGTCTTTTAGTAGGTACCCGGCAGCCCCCGCCTGCAAGCCCTGCATAACGTAGTCCTGACTTTCGTGCATTGTGAGGAAAACCACGCGCGTGACGGGATAATCGGCTTGTATCACTCGCGCAGCGTCAAACGAGGAGAACCCGGGCATGCCGATATCCAGCAGCACGATATCGGGGCGCAATTTCATTACGCCTTGCAGGGCTTCCGCAGCGTCCCCTGCTTCTCCAACGATCTCAATGTCCTGCTCGTCTTGTAATAGCCGGCGAATTCCTTGTCGTACGAGGACGTGATCGTCAACAATCAGGCATCGGATCCTGCTTCCGCTCTTCAATTCAGCGGTCGGTTGGTCAAGGTACACCCTTCCTCCTCGGCCAGAGATAGTTGTGAGAGCAGAGCACGAGCGGCGGGAACCCGTTACGCTTTTTGTTAACGAAGTTGTGAGGCGATTCTACAATTTGCTGCGTACGATGTCACGATAGAAAAACCCCTCATCGTGATGCCAAAAACCATGTATGGAAGCGTTGATCAGTTAGAATCAACTGCTTATGTTGCGCTATTTCACAGCTGGGGAGTCCCACGGCGAGGCTCTGGTGGCATTTCTTTCCGGCTTGCCGGCCGGACTAAAGATCGACCAGGCATTTGTCGACCGCGAACTCTGGCGGCGCCAGCAGGGCTACGGTCGCGGCGGTCGCATGAAGATCGAGACTGACAAGGCCCAGATCTTGTCCGGAGTGCACCATGGGATCACGATCGGATCCCCCATTTCGATCCGGCTGGAGAACAAAGACTGGAAGAATTGGCAGGAATCGTTGCCGGTAGCCGAGGGGGATCCCGCGAAGCACAAGGCCGTAAAATCCCCACGACCTGGACACGCCGACCTCGCCGGAGCATTGAAATACAACTTTTCCGACGCGCGATACGTGTTGGAGCGTGCGTCAGCTCGAGAGTCTGCCGCTCGCGTTGCCGTTGGGGCGCTCGCCAAGTTATTTCTAAAAGAACTCAGTATTGAGGTTTTGAGCCACGTACTTGCGGTGGGATCAATTTCCCTGACAGCCGAGATTCCGTGGTCGGACATCAAGGAAGCGAGTGAAAAGGCCGAGATCCTACTGAGCTGCGCCGATCCCGGCTTTGAACAGCGCATGAAGGAGGAAGTCGATAAGGTCCTGCGAACCGGCGACTCCGTGGGAGGCGTTTTCGAAGTCGTTGCGCATAATGTTCCACCGGGGCTCGGCACATATGCGCAGTGGGACGAGCGGCTGGACGCACTTTTGGCTGCCGCCGTCATGTCGTTACAGGCTGTGAAGGCCGTGGAAATTGGCTCGGGCGTCACTGCTGCCTACGCTCCGGGATCGCAGGTTCACGACGAAATCGGGTACGAAGCCTCCGATCGCTATACAAAGTTCAGCCGCGCCCACAACAACGCTGGCGGGATCGAGGGTGGCATTTCGAATGGCGAAGAAATCCGCGTACGTGGCTATCTCAAGCCGATTTCAACTTTGCGTCGGCCCCTCGGATCAGTAGACTTCTCCACGCGGGAGCCTGTGAAGGCTGCTTACGAGCGTTCCGATGTGTGCGTTGTTCCCGCAGCCGGCGTGGCTGCCGAATCGATGGTTGCGCTCACCCTCGCTCGCGCCGCTCTCGAAAAGTTCGGCGGCGATTCGATGCTCGAGACCAAGCGAAACTTTGAAGGGTATCGGGAGCAACTGAAGAGATTCTGAAAGAGTCAGCATCCAACGCCTGTAATGATCTACCCCATCGTAAAGTTCGGCGACCCTGTTCTCGAGAAGCGCGCTGAGCCGGTAACCGTCTTCGACGACGACCTGAAGAAGCTGGTCGACGACATGTTCGAATCGATGTACGCTGCGCACGGAGTGGGCCTCGCCGCACCGCAAATCGGCCTTTCGAAGCGCCTGGCCGTCATCGATGTGACGTTCAAAGAAGATCCGGACGCCAAACTCGTGCTCGCCAATCCGGAGATCATCCACACCGAGGGCCGCCACTCGCAAAACGAAGGCTGCCTGAGCATCCCAGACTTCCGCGAAAACGTGACGCGGCCCCGCAAAGTTACCGTTCGCGCGCAGGACTTGAACGGTAAGTTCTACGAGAGGACTGGCGAAGAACTACTGGCTCGCGCCTTCCTGCACGAGACCGATCACTTGAATGGCAAGCTCTACATCAGTCATATCAGCGCGCTGAAGCGCGACCTCATGAAGCGCAAAATCCGCAAGCTCATGAAGGCTGGCGAGTGGTGACAGTTGCCCGTTTGGCGGAACATCGCCCAGATGACCCCTCGCTTAGAAGGCACGCGATCTACAACTGCCGCCCTTACCCGCTATGAATCTAGTCTTCGCTGGTACTCCGCGTTTTGCTGTCCCGACGCTCGAGAAGCTCGTCGAAGAGGGCTTTAACGTTCGCTTGGTTGTCACGCAGCCTGACCGTCCTCGTGGGCGAGGCATGGAACTCACCGCTTCGCCCGTGAAGCAAGCCGCGCTCCGCTTCGGCATCCCGGTTCAGCAGCCCGATAAAATCAAGAACAACCCCGAGTTCCAAAGCGAACTCACCGAACTCCGTCCTGACGCCATGATCGTCGTCGGCTACGGCCGCATCATTCCGCAGTGGATGATCGATCTCCCAGTGCTAGGCAACTTGAATGTCCATGCCTCGTTACTTCCGAAGTACCGGGGTGCGGCTCCCATTCAATGGGCAATCGCCGCCGGGGAGAACGTTACCGGCGTCACGACCATGCGGATTGATGCTGGACTCGATACCGGCGATATCCTGCTGCAGCGAGAGGTCTCTATATCGTCCGCGGACACTGCGGAAACGGTCGCGCCGAAACTCGCGGCTCTCGGTGCGGATCTCATGATCGAAACGCTGCGCGGACTGCGCGAAGGCACAATTACCGCCCGCCACCAGAATCACGCGCTGGCAACGTTGGCCCCGCTGCTCACGAAAGAAGATGGCGAGATCGACTTCCATCGGCCGGCCACGGAAATCTGGAATCGTCTGCGCGGGTTTCAACCCTGGCCCGGTGCGTTTACCAATTTTCGCAGCAAGACCTTCCACGTCTGGTCGGCGCGTCCAGCAAAGAGCAACATTCCAGTCGCAACATTGAAGTTGGAAGGGCACCGCTTACTGGTCGGCTGTCGCGCCAAGACAGCTTTGGAACTTCTCGAAGTACAGGTGCAAGGCAAAAAACGGATGCCGGTGCAAGACTTCGTAAACGGCTACCACCCGTTGGACGGCGAAGTATTCGGCCGTCCCGCCACTGGCGACTGAAAGCTTTTCTTCACCATGCCCGTCTCTCCAGCACGCGCAACCGCATTCAATATTCTCCTGAGCGTGGAAGAGCAGGACTCATACGCGGCCGACCTTCTGCATTCCAATCGTTGTGCCGTACTGTCTGAGGTCGATCAGGGACTGGCTACCGAACTCGTGATGGGCGTGCTGCGCTGGCAATCCGTGCTCGACCAAGCGATATCCTCCGTATCCTCACAAAGCCTGACACGGCTCGATACGGAGGTTCTCATCGCCCTTCGACTAGGAGCGTATCAACTCGGATGTCTCGATCGCATTCCCGCGCGAGCGGCAATTCACGAGAGTGTCGAACTAGTGAAACAGGCCCGTAAACGCTCAGCCGCATCCTTCGCGAATGCAGTGTTGCGCAAGCTGGCTGTGCAACCACACCTTTTAGAACCCCAAGCTGAAGCCTTAATGTCCCTCCACACACCGGATGCGATTGCAACAACTTCCGCTCACCCGCTTTGGCTGGTTAAAAGATGGGTTGAAAAATTCGGCGTTGACGTCACTGCCGCCATTTGCAGTTTTGATCAAAAGATACCCACTACAGCAATCCGTCTGCGATCCACATCCATTGAAGGAGAATTGCGCAAAGACGGGATCGAGCTTGAACCCGGTACATTCCTGACCAGCGCACGCCGCGTTACACGTGGCGATGTCACAAAGACGCGTGCTTACTCAGACGGTCGCATTGCAATCCAGGACGAAGCTTCCCAGCTCGTTGCAGCGCTCATCGGAACGGGATTTTGTATCCTCGATTGCTGCGCCGCGCCCGGAGGGAAGACCTGGTCTATCGCGGATCGTAATCCCAATGCCACAATTGTTGCTGTCGACCTGCACGCCCGCCGCGCGGAGCTCTTGCGCAAACGCGTGCAAGCCGCCCACGTCGAGGTTGTCACATCCGATATACGCAATCTTCCTGTGCAAACACTCTTCGATCGAGTGCTGGTCGACGCGCCCTGTTCCGGAACTGGAACGATTGCGCGCAATCCAGAAATCAAATGGCGCCTCAAACTTGAGGATCTAGCGGATTTGCACTCGCGGCAGCTAGCGATTCTGCAATCGGCTGCCATGCATGTGGCGCCGGGCGGCAAGATTGTGTATTCCACCTGCTCGCTCGAGGCCGAAGAAAACGAAAGCGTCATTGAAGACGCACTCAGCACGAACCCCACACTAAAGGTGCTAGCGGTTCGGTCGGAGTTCGATCGACTTAGGGACGCTGGAGAACTACGCCCTACGTTTCCAGAGGAAACTCTGCAGAACGGGCCGTTCTTGCGCACCATTCCGGGGTTTCATCCGTGTGATGGTTTTTTCGCTGCGATATTGCAGAAGACTTGAGTTGTGGCGAAGCTAATTCGCAGTAGCTCATGGCAAACGGCAGGTGGATCTATCGCACCTCAAAATTGATCGTTGCTCCCGCGGTCACACGCTGGCCGGGTGCTGGTGTCTGCGAAACAATAATGCTGGCAGGCGACGGTTGTGCCGGCAAAACCTCGATACTTCCCGATCCTTCAGGCGGTACCATCGCTGTCGTTACGCTCCCCACGTGAAATCCAGCATCAAGCACAGCGAGGTTTACAGCCCCTAACGGCTGTCCAATGAATGTCGGCATCACGAAATCCGCTTCCTGCGAGGCGGCCGTCACCAGTAGACTCAACTTAGGAACCGAAACACCACTTGCATTCGGCGGAGGGCTCTGCGCCAGCACCTGGTCCGGTGTAGCACCGGGCATCTGCAGATAGGCAACCGAACCAATGTCGAGTCCGCGCCGCCGAATATTCAGGTCGGCCGCTCGTGCGCTTTCGCCGAGCACATCGGGAATAGCCACGCGTTGCGGGCCAAGACTCTGTGCCACGCGCACCTGCCAGCCACGCCGCACCTTTGTGCCAGCCGCCGGGACTTGCGAAATGATCTTGCCCTCGGCAACGTCCGCGCTGTAGTACTGGCGTTCCACTGCCAACGAAAGTCCCAAGCTGCCCACCGCGCGCTCCGCTTCCGCTACTGTCTGCCCGATGAGCTTCGGCACGGTGACTTCGCCGCCGTGGATTGCAAAGCGCATCGCAAGAAGAGCCGACGCCATCGCGACCAGCAGCAGCACCAGTGAAATCAGGGCGAACCGGAGGATGGTTTTCACGGTGAGCCGATTATAGCGTCCATTGTTCCAGAACTCAGGAGCGGCTAACGCGACCCACCCCCACGATCCAAAATTTCATCGCTCCCGTTCCACTCAGTCCCACCGACCCGGTTACCAAAGTCCGTGACCACATGGGCCTTTCGGCAAACTCGCACAGCACTCCTGAGACAGCTACAGCCGGCGCAGTTAGAGGTAAGTTAGTAGCGATGGCGAACCGCCAGGGCGGGTCGTCGCTTACTCTCGCACTAAGGCTGTGATTATGCAAAACGCGAAATCCCCCGCCGCTCTTCGGCGCAGCTCGAGGGTGCCGATCAACCTTCCCGTTCTCGTTACCAGTTTGGAGCCAGGCACACGCTTTTCAGAAGTTTGCGAGACGCTCGTGGTTAACGCCCACGGCTGCGCCATGCGATCGCCTGTCAAACTGGATGCTGGCGTCATCCTGCATTTCCATAGCAAAGAAGGCCGCGAGACCACGGCCAAGGTGATCGCCTGCCAGCCACTCGAATCGGATCGCACCAGCTGGCAATTGGCAGCACGTCTGGATCGGCCGGAGAATTTCTGGGGGCTGACCAGCTGTCCGTCTGATTGGGCACAACTACCCGCGCCCGCCGCTCCGACCAAGTCCAAGCTTCCGCAGCAGCTCACAGCAAAGAACGTGCAGATCATCGAGCAAGGCGCCACCCTGTCCCCATCGCTGAAGATGATGTTCGATAACATCCAGAAGCAGGTTTCCGACGATCACTTGCGCACCATGATTGCCGATCTGGTTCATCCTCTGCAGGCCGAGTTGGCGGACCTCCGAGAAAAGATGACTCGCGGGCGCAGCAAGTTTGAAGTGTCACTCACGCAGATTCCGCCCGAACTCCAGGACCAGATGGAGGAGCGTCTGCAAAAAAACCTTGGGCCGCGCGTGCTGGAAGAGACGCGAGCACAGGCCAATCAGGTACTCGAGGCCGCCAAGGCTGCCGTTTCCCAGAAAACGAACGAGACGCACGACGATTTCCTCAAGCGGGTTGCCCGTGAACTGCAGATGGTCGAAGAACGTGCGCGCGCCCTCTCCGCCGATATCGCCGAGAATCAGCGCGAACATCTCAATCGTGGCATGGGCGAATTTCACCAGCATGTCGTCGACGGCGGAAATCGCTTGAAGCGTCTTAGCGAGGACCTTTTCCGCGTCATGCAGCATGACCTCAGCGAGGAGCATGACGCACGATGCCAGGAGTTCGAGAGCGTACAGACGGCCATGGCGACTGAACGGGAGCGCCTGGAAGGTCAAGTGACCCAACTGGATCATCGCATCACGAAGCTCGACGAGTCGGCCACTGGACTTGAAGCTGGCCTCGATAAACGTCTGGGTCAAATGGCAAGCAATACGCTTGGCGATGTTCGCAAGCAACTGGAGAGCGCCACCGACGAGATTCTGATTGAACTGGAAACCCGCAGCTCACGGGAACTCAACGCGCAGGTGGAAGCGGCTGGTGCAAAGCTTCGAGCCATCCAGGCCGAAGTTCAGAACTCGTCCCTCAATTCACTGAACAAGCAAGTGTCTGAAACGCTGCGTATGTTTGCGCAATCGATGCAGGAGCTCGAACAGCAATCCGTCGAGCGCCTGCAGACTACGCTTGCCGGAGGCCTCAGCTCGGTCGTGCAATCGCTGGGCGAGCATTTTCGAGGGGAAAGCGGATCACGCGAGCGGCGTTGGCCCGCGGCAGATTAGCCGTCAACGGAAGGGAACGGGCGAGCGGCTATTTCTGGGGGAAAGACCCGCTTCGCCTAAGCGCCTGTCTGCTTGTTGGATGAAATACTTCCCTGCAATTCGGCTGGATCGATCAGCCGCGTCCTGCGCATCGTGATCCAGTCGTACTCATACGCTGATCCGCAAATCAGACAAACCTGGTAGTCCTGTCCGTGTGCGCCGCTGTGTGGCCATGAAAAGCGATGGGGGCAAAGTTTTTCGATGAGCCGGTTGAACAATCGAGCTGGCATGCCTGTCTTGGACTCCTTCGGGATACGCTCGGGCGTCAGTGCCACGCGGATTTTTCGGTTCAGAATGCGGGGCGCGTGATGAATTGTCCCCCCACGATTTGAACTTAGCATACGATCGCGAACTTGGCTCGCACCGCAGTGCACTGTGTTCTCGCACAAGGCCAGTGTCTGGTCTGATTACCTTGCTGGACGCGGCTTTTGGCGGAATCACATTTCGTTTCCGAAACATGCTTCGAAAATCTACAATGTCCGTTCATGGGTTTGTTCGCCAACCCGGCTCCCAGCGCGTTCGTACGTTCGCTCCCCAAGGCAGAGTTGCACCTGCACCTGGAAGGCGCCATCGATCCGGAGGTATTGCTCGAAATCCGCCAAGCGCACGGAGAACACGCGACCACGCTCACTGAGGTTCAACAGCTGTATCAGTATTCGGATTTCGCCGGGTTCCTCAACTCCTTCAAGGACATCACCGCGCACCTCAAAACCCCTGCTGACTATGAATTGATTACCTACCGCCTGATGCAGCAGCTGAAGGCGCAGAATGTTCTCCACGCCGAGGTGTACATTTCCGTCGGTATTTGCCTGTATCGAAAACAGGACTTTCCCGCGATCTTTGAAGGACTGGAACGTGGCCGCTCCCGCGGTGAGAGAGACGTTGGAGTTTCCCTGATCTGGATCTTCGATGCCGTGCGTCACTTCGGATCGGCCGAAGCACAGAAAGTTGCGGAACTTGCCGTTCGCTACAGGGATCGGAACGTCGTAGGCTTCGGCATTGGCGGGGACGAGCTGCGCGCCGGCCCGGAGCTGTTCCGCGAAGTGTACTCCTACTGCGCTGACAATGGATTACGTCTGACTGTCCATGCCGGTGAAACCGCAGGTCCCGAGTCCATTTGGGGCGCCCTCAACCTGAGGGCCGAGCGTATTGGACACGGATTGACCGCGCAACATGACCACGACCTTATGCAAGAATTAGCGCAGCGTCAGGTCCCAATCGAAATCTGTGTCACCAGCAATGTAAAAACGGGGGTCTGCCCGAACCTCGCGGATCATCCCGTGCGGCGCTATTTTGAAGAAGGGTTGATGATCACCCTCAACACCGATGATCCCGCCATATTCGGCACTTCCCTCTCACGCGAATATCAACTGGTGCAGGAAAACTTCAGCTTCAGCGATGAACACCTCCGCGAGTTGGCGCGGAACTCCTTCGAGGCCGCCTTCCTCCCACCGGAGAAGAAACTGGAATTCCTTAACATGTTCGATGCCGCCGCAGCAACAAGGTGAGGCTGTTCGGTGGTTTCGGATTGAGATTTCCTTCGCCGTCAACGGGATCGCCTGACCGGTGCGAGAGAAGAAAATCTGCAATCTGAAATCATCCATCTGCAATCCAATCCGTATGCCACAACACATCGGAATCGTCGCTTGCAGCGCAGAAGGCGCTGCCCTTTGCTACCGCACGATCTGTCTGGAAGGTGCCGCACTACTTGGGACTCATGATCACCCTGAAGTCTCGATGCACACCTCTTCGCTAGCCACCTACATGAGGTTCATTTCGACGAGCGACTGGGCCGGGGTAGCCGAGCTCATGATGTCCTCGGCAGAAAAACTGGCCCGCGCCGGGGCCGACTTTTTGATCTGCCCCGACAATACCATCCACCAGGCGTTCGATCTGATTGAACATCGCTCGCCGCGTCCCTGGTTGCATATCGCCAGGGAAGTCGCCTGCGAGGCAGCCAGGCACAAATACAAGCGGCTCGGCGTGACCGGCACACGTTCGCTGATGGAATCCCGCGTCTATCCGGAAACGTTGAGAGTCGCCGGGCTCGACCATCGCATTCCCACCGCGCAGCAGCGCGAAAGAATCGATCGCATCATCTTTGACGAGTTGGTGAATGCCCGCTTCCTGCCGCAATCCCAAGCCTATTTCACGGAAGTGATCCGTAATCTGAAAGACGAAGGTTGTGACGCCGTGGTATTGGGATGCACGGAAATTCCTTTGATTGTGACGGCGGAATCCTCTCCCCTGCCGACCCTCGACTCCACGCGACTGTTGGCGCGGGCGGCGCTAAGAAAGGCGATGAGCTCGTAAGGTCCACGCTTATCTCCTGCCGATTGCTACAATGCTCTCTTCTTCATAAGGGGGACACGACCACCTCTGTGTCGCGAAGATTAAGGTTTTCCCGAGTTCCAGGCTCGTTCGCCATTTGTCGTCTCGCCCCGCAGTCTGGGATTGCAGACTGGGCCCTGCATGGTCCATTCTTCGCGTTCGCATCGACAGCCGACGAAGTCTCCATCGTCTGTGCTGAGGAGCAAGTCCCCGCCGACATCACACATGAGAACGATTGGGTCTGCCTGAAACTCGCAGGGCCCTTTTCGTTCTCCGAAACTGGCATACTCGCGGCCTTCGTTCAGCCTCTTTCCGATCGAGCAATCCCCATTTTCGCCATCTCCACATTTGACACCGACTACATCCTCGTGAAGCGTGCCTGGATCGAGAAAGCGAGAGATGCCCTCCGCGAGGCTGGCCACGAAGAACTCTAGAGCAACGACGCAATGAGCCCGACGACTGCCACATCGGTCCAGGCTGCGTCCGCACACTATACTGATTCCGCAATGAAATCGATCATCGTTGGCACAGCCGGCCACATTGATCACGGGAAAACCGCGCTTGTGAAGGCCCTCACAGGAATCGATACCGACCGCCTTGAGGAGGAAAAGAGGCGCGGCATCACCATCGACATCGGGTTCGCGCACCTTGACCTTCAGGCTTCGACTGGAGAGCGGCTGCGACTCGGGTTTGTCGACGTACCCGGTCACGAACGCTTCGTTCGTAACATGCTCGCCGGCGTTGGCGGCATCGACCTGGTCTTGCTGGCCATCGCTGCCGACGAGTCCATCAAGCCTCAAACACGCGAACATTTCGATATCTGCCGGATGCTTGGCATTCGCCGCGGAATTACCGTCCTCACCAAGTCCGACAACGTAGATGCTGACACGCTCGACGTCGTGCGACTGGAAGTCGAGGACTTTCTGCGCGGCTCATTTCTTGATCCTTCGCACTCTCCCGTGATTCCCGTAAGTTCGCTTACGGGCGCTGGCCTTCCCGAACTTAAGAAAGCGTTGGGAAGTGTCGCAATCGAGACTAGTGCAAAAGACTCGAGCGCCCTGGTGCGCTTGCCCATTGATCGCGTCTTCTCGATGAAGGGCTTCGGCACGGTGATAACCGGCACGCTGCTGGCCGGCACCATCCGCAAAGAAGGTGAGTTGGAGGTCTTTCCGACCGGCAAACGCGTGCGCGTGCGCGGCGTTCAGGTGCACGGCGAATCGGCGGAGGAAGCTGTTGCCGGTCAGCGGACCGCGCTGAATCTGGTCGGTGTGACGGTGGAGGACTTGGCGCGCGGCATGACGCTCGTGCCTCCGGACACGTTCCGAGCAACCAAGCGAGTGGATACCCGACTGTCTCTACTGCCCACCGCGAGAGCGCTCAAGGACGGCACGCGCGTACATTTTCATGTCTACACGATGGAGACCATCGCAGAAATACGATTATTCGACGTTAAGGAACTCCGACCGGGGGATGAACAATGGGTCCAACTCCGGCTGACTGACCCAGCGTTACTTCTGCCGCAGGACCGTTTCATCGTCCGCCAATTCTCGCCGCTCGTAACAATAGGCGGCGGGCTGGTATTGGACGCATTCCCCCCCGCACGACGCTTAAAGCAACCTGATGTTGCCACGTTCCTTACGACACTTACGACCGGATCTCCTGAGGAAGTATTGTCGGCACGGGTGAAACGGCGTGGTGTTATCGGACTTGCCCTCAAGAACGTGCCCGGTGAGATGAACATCCCCCTGGAGGGGGCGAGGAGACTCGCTGAGCGCACTCCAGATCTAGTGCGATGCGATCAAATCCTTGTGTCGGAGACAATGTTTACGTTTACCACGAGGGTGACTCTGCGGGCGCTTGAGCAGTTTCACAATGACAATCCTCTGCTTCCAGGCGTCCCCAGAGAAGAGCTGCTGGATCGAGCAAGCGTCATTAGTAAAGCGGAAGTGCGGGAGCGTGCAAGAATCGCTCCCGAACTATTTCAACGAGTCCTCAACTACCTGGCAGAGAACAAGGCGATCGAACTCTCCGGCGAACTTGCCCGCCTTCCCGGCCGCGGCGTCGTTCTAAAAGGCGAGGAAGTCGAGTCGAAGAGAATCATTGAGCAAGCTTTCGCCTCCGCCGGACTGCAGGTTCCCGCCCTCCACAACGTGCTCGCCGGGCTGAAGGTCGACAAAGCCCGCGCTCAAAAGATCGTCACGCTGCTGCTGCGCGACAAAGTACTGGTCAAGATCTCCGAAGAACTTGTCTTTCATCAGTCCGCACTTCAGGATTTGCGCAAGCAAATGGCCAACTACAAGACAAAAGCCGGAGCTGCTACGACCGGTAAGATCGACGTGGGAAAATTCAAAGAAATGACGGGCGTAAGTCGCAAATACGCCATCCCGCTATTGGAGTACCTCGACCGCGAGCGCATAACCCGACGTGTCGGGGATGAACGAATCATCCTTTGAAACTTGAAATTCCTGCGTCCCCGAATCCCGCTCTTCATCGAAGTAGCGATGGAGCGCTTTGTGCATCACGAACCGCTGCGGCGCGTGCATGAGTGCGTCTTTGGCGTGCTGGCACTCGAAAGCGAGCCGGTGGATCCGCGCTTGTAGTCATGCAAAGGATACGGGTTCTGCCCGCATCGTAGTTGCCACAAGAGGCTTTATGCCAGAAGCGGAAAATCAGAGAGACATCCCCGAGAAGCGTTGGGCCGGGCGGTTGCTGTGGATTGCGGTGGCTAGCGCGCTTTTCTGGTTAGTGCACAGTTTCGCGATCCGCAGCCTGTTTCAGGCTGTGCGACATATTACATCGAAGCTCGGTCACTAGTTCGGAGGAAGAAAGACGATGGCTGCGATTGTGTATCTGTTGGCGGCGGCCGTCTCGGCATTCGTCTGGAGCCGGGCGGCTTTGCCGTGGATAACTCGGCCCGTCCGCTGGCTGTCGGGCATGGTGATCATGAGCGTCCTCGTGTTGCTGCCAGTGCAGGCGCTGGCGACGCTGGAACTGCTGCGCTGGATTGGCGCTATCCACCTGTGGGCCCTTGCGACGGTTCAGGTAGTCATGCTGGCAGCTCTGTTGCTCTGGGCTCGAAAAGCACAAAAGCCTGACCATCGCGACATGGAGCACCGACGGTCGGCGACGCTGGTCTCCAGCTCTCTTCCTTCGTACTTGTGGTTCTGCGCGGCTCTTCTCACAGTTTCTTATTTGGTCTTTGCTTGCAATTTATTCACTTCGTATCCCAGCGGTTCCGATGCTCTCACCTACCATCTGCCGGTCGCGCTGCATTGGCTGCAGAATGGATCTCTGCGCATCCCTTCGTTGAGTGCTTGGCAGTATGGTCTTCCGGGAAATGCTGAGATCGGCATGATGTTGTTCCTCAGCACAGGACACGAAACGCTGGTGCCGCTGGTGAACGTGTTTGTCCTGGTCCTGTTCGGCTTGGCGACTTATGAGATCGCGATGCGGGTATCACGTGGTAACAAGATGGCGGCCGTGGCCGTCACCGTCATGGCACTGAGCATGCCGATCGTCGAATTCCAGAGCTTCTCGGGATACGTGGACTTGTTCGGTTCGGCATTTTTGATCACTGCAGTGGCTCTGTTCCTGGCGAGGAATGACGGAGTGGGATCGGAGAGAGCGAAACTCCACCGGCGAACGATGCTGTTGTTGTCGGCCTTGGCTTGTGGTGTGAGTATCGGGACGAAGCCGGTGTTCTACGTCTATGCCGCGGTGTACTGCCTGGCAGTGGCAATCACGTTGATGCGTGAGTCGGGGTTGTTGGGCCGGGAGTTTGCCGGGGGGATGGCTGTCGTGGTTGCCGGTGTCCTTCTCCCCAGCGTGTTCTGGTTTGGCCGAGGACTGGCGGCGACGGGTAATCCACTCTTCCCGATGCAGGTGAAAGTCGGCCAGCGTGTACTCCTGAAGGGCTTCGCTCCGTCTGAGATCACCGCCAGCGAATTCAGCGACAAGTTTGTACGGCAACGCGCGGAGTGGATCATCTATCCCTGGACCGAGTACTTGCGCAATCCCGGTGAACAATTGATCCCCTATAGCGAGGGCAGCGGCACGGGCGCGGCATTTGCAGCCTTTGTTCCGCTCGGCCTGCTGTTCGCAATGTTTCGTGCCGGGTCGCGCAGGAGTGGCACTACGGAGACGATCTTGCTTGCCACGTGGATCGGCCTGGCAGTCGTCTGGTGGACATCGTTACAGCGAATGCCCCGTTTCGGACTCCCGCTGCTGGCGGTGGCATGTGTTTTATCTGCGCCTCTTGTCGTAGTGCTGCAGGAGTTTGCAGGACGTGGGTTTGCGATGCTCCTTGTAGTTTGCGTGGTCGCCACCTGTGGCATCTCCGCATTCGTGCCTTTGCGCGAAATAGGTGGACGGCTCAAGAATCAGGGTTGGAGCCGCAGCCATGTGTATGGATATCCGGCTCTGGTAGACGATATGCCGCCCGGAACGACATTGCTGAACAACACGGGCGATCGTGACGCGAACTTTACGCTGGCGGGTAGGAAGCTCACGAATCGGGTAATTGCTGATTTTGAAGTGCCCAATCCGATTACGCCGGCATTCCTCGCACAGCGGCATGTGGACTTTGTAGTTGAGGCGGCCCAGCCGAATGGCGAAAAGACCAGCTTCCGCTTAACGGCCCAATTTACAGCCGGAAATCAGGAAAGCACAAGCGCGAATGCGGGAGGTAAACGGTGGACTTTCTGGACGGTGGAACGTCCTGCCAATGCGACGGGCAATCGGCAATGACTGATTAGAGTTGCTTCCCCGTCGTGCCGTCCTTCAACGCGCTTTCTTCCGTTCCCGGAATTGCGCGATCGCAATCAATGGGCACGAGCGGCGCCCCGTCCTGCGACGAATGCACCGGCACGCGAGATTCTCCGAACGAGTACTTCAGAAGGCACCAAACCGCGCGAAAGCCGTCCTTCCAGCCGATCTTTTTTCCTTCTTCGTAGGTGCGCCCCGAGTAGCTGATGCCTACTTCATAAACCCGCAATCGGCGCTTGGCGATCTTGACCGTCACTTCCGGCTCGAAGCCAAAACGATCTTCCTCCAGCGGGATAGACTGAACCACGTCGCGGCGGAACACCTTGTAACAGGTCTCCATATCGGTGAGGTTGAGATCCGTGAAGGCATTCGACATCAGAGTTAGTATGCGGTTTCCGACCGAGTGCCAGTAGTACAACACACGATGGGGACGGCCGCCCATGAAGCGCGAACCGTAAACCACGTCAGCCCTACCCTGTACAAGCGGCTCAAGCAGGAGCGGGTACTCGGAGGGATCGTATTCGAGGTCAGCGTCCTGGATTACGACGAAGTCGCCAGTGGCTTCTTGAATCCCGCGCCGCAGAGCGGCCCCTTTGCCCATGTTGTGGGGCTGGAGTAGTACACGGATCGACGGAAAGTACTCACGCTCGAGCGCGTCTAGAATTTCGCGAGAAGAGTCGGTGGACCCATCATCGACGCAGAGCAATTCAAGCTCGAAGGGAAAAGGAAGTGAAAAAATGCGTCCTACGATGTGCCGAAGGGTGGCACGCTCGTTGTAGATGGGCATCACTATCGACAGCTTCATAACACCTCGTGGCGCAGACCGGGGATACGCAGGCGTGGCGACACCGGTTACGACGGTTGGACTAATCCCTTCGGGAGAGTCTAGCCCATCCGCTAGGGCCGGAAAAGCGCAATTTTGAAGCATAGAATAGAAAACTTGGACCTGACGATCGAAAAGCTGATCTACGGAGGAGCCGGACTGGCGCGGCTCCCCGCGGATGATCACGGCCGAGGCAAAGCGGCCTTTGTTCCCTTCACCCTACCGGGCGAGACCGTGCGGGCAGCGTTAGAGGAAGAAAAACCCGGATTCGTGCGTGCCCGGGCCGAGGAGATTCTCAAACCCTCCGAGGAACGGATTGAGCCGCCGTGCCCTTATTTTCGCCGCTGCGGCGGGTGTCATTACCAGCACACCAGCTACCAGTACCAGTTGGAGATCAAGGCCGACATCCTCCGCGAGAATTTGCGGCGGCTGGCAAAGATGGAAACGCCTCTGGAGGTCATTGCGCATGGGTCGCCGCCCTGGAATTATCGAAACCGGACGCGGTTGCGGGTGCGGGTGGATCCCGGGTTCGCGCTGGGGTATTTCCAAAGCTCGTCGCACGTGCTGTTGCCGGTTGATACGTGCCCGATCAGCTCGCCATTGCTGAATCGCGCGATCGAGGCAATTTGGCAACTTGGACGGGCCGGGCAGGTTCCGGACGAGGTTAGAGAGATCGAGTTGTTCGCGAATGACGATGACACGCAACTCCAGGTTGAGATCTACAGGGATACTCGCAAAAACGCAAAGCGGACACCGGCGAGTCAGACCTTCGCGGAACGGTTGCGCAGCGAGGTGCCGGAGATTGTCAACGCATACGTATTTGCCCAGACGATCGCTGCGGCGCGGGGGATGGAAAGGCATGTCTCGGAAGTGCCCGAGTGGACGTTGGGTCCCGGCGAGTTTCATTACCGCACCAAGGCAGGCCCGCTGCGCGTGAGTGGCGGATCTTTCTTCCAGGTGAATCGCTTCCTGGTCGAAGAACTTGAGAGTCTTGTCACGGCGGGACGCTCAGGAGAGATCGCTCTCGATCTCTACGCGGGCGTTGGCCTGTTCAGCGTGGCCCTGGCGGCGTCGTTCCGTCACATCGTGGCGGTTGAGTCGTCACAAGGTTCGGCGAGCGACCTTCAATACAATGCTGTTCGGAACGTGAAGGCGGTGCGCTCGACAGTCGATGCGTATCTCCAGGGCCGGGGCGCGAAAGTGCGTCCGGACTTCGTTGTGGTCGATCCACCGCGCGCAGGGTTGGGGGAGCGGGTTGCTCGTACCCTGGCGAGTCTGGGGGCATCGCGGCTGACCTATGTGTCGTGCGATCCGGCCACACTGGCTCGCGATCTGATCACATTGATCGCGGGCGGCTACTGGGTAGAGCGGCTGCACCTCGTCGATCTGTTTCCACAGACCTACCACATTGAAAGCGTGGTGGAACTGATCCGCTAGCCTTCCTCCCGATCGGGCAGACGTGTCGTCCGCAAAGGCCATTTCGTCGTCTTCCACCTCGGCTCGAAAACCACCACGCCAACCCTTGTTATGGGCCGCGCTCGCTTACCGCCAGGCTAAGCATCGCCAATCCCAATCAAGCACGCCGCAGCAAGCACCACAAGCGCCGCCAGAACGATCTCTCGCCGTTGCGGCATGGTCGTTGCATGGAGTTACCGGCACGGTGCGGGGACTCGGGGGCCTTCGCATCGCGGATCATCGAGTTCCGATGCCCGAACCAGTCACTATCGTGCTCGCCGCGTGTGCATGTGGGTAAGTGCCATCGCCCGGCACCGCACTTTAAGAATGGGGTGGTGGAGTGGCTGGACGTGGTGGCCATCACTCATGGCCACTCGGATCACATCGGCGGTATGCATGCGGTACTAAACAATTTTCGACCTCAAGAACTGTGGGTAGGGGCTCTGCCGGAAACGCCGCCCATTCTCTCATTACTGAATTACGCGAAAAGCCTGGGAGTTCGGGTCGTGCGACATATAGATGGAGATACTTTCGATTTCGGCGGCATGCAGGTCAGCGTGCTCTCTCCTCCTGCGGATTGGCATACGACCGCACAACCCAAGAACAATGACTCTCTTGTGTTCCAGATTCACTTTGGCGAATCCGGGATGCTGCTCGAAGCAGATGCCGAGCGAGCCGTGGAACAACGCATGGCGTCCTCCCATGAACTAAAGGCCGATCTACTGAAGGTGGCACATCACGGCAGTGCAACCAGTTCAACAGCGGAATTCGTGCACACAGTACATCCACGATGGGCAATCATCTCTGTGGGCTCCGGGAATACGTTCGGACATCCGCGCCGGGAGACGCTGGAGCATCTGCAGGAAGAGGGCACCCTCACGCATCGAACCGACCGGAGTGGCGCGTTACGTTCTACCTCGACGGACATACCATCAGCCCGCAGCTAGCATCAGTTCGGTGAGAGAGAAGACTCGAGATCTAGCGCTTACTGCCGCAACCCCATCCAGCGCTCAGAAACGACCAGCGAATTGCCCGGGTTCTGGGGATCGTACTTGACCGAAGTCGGCAGGCCCAGGCGGCAGGAGTGCAGATTGACCCACTGGCGCAGGTAGGTGATGTCCTGCGAGGCTTCGTAAGAGACCCCCGCGACGTCGTACTGATAGATCAGCATAGTGGCTGAGTGCCGGCCGTCGAAGGGTAGTTCCTGCACGTCGATCACGGTTCCATCGGTGATCCGGCCCACGCTGTCGAGCCACTCCCTGCGCTTCTGTTCAAGTTCTTCGGCGCTCTTCGGTTTCCGACGCAGCAGGAAGTACGCGCTGAACGCGATGGCGGTGCCGCCTAAGATCAGACTGTAGATGCGAAAAGGATTCATGACAAACAGCAAGGAACCGCAGCCCAGCTTCCCGACAGGACAAGGATAAGCCCGAAATCCAAATCGCGGAAGGGCAGCATAAGTTACGAACGGGCAAGGTCGCGACGGGTGACTTGAACGCGCGGAAATCGCCACACTTTACCGAGAGACAGAGAAAAACCATTTACCACTGATTTCGGGCACAATCCAAAAATCATCCACGCAGGAGCCTATTCATCGGCGATTGAATTCCGCAGCATTCCGATTCCCTCTACTGCGACTTCAACCGCCTGACCGGCTACGACTGGGCCGACGCCCTTCGGCGTTCCGGTGGCAATCAAGTCTCCGGGCAGCAGCGTCATAACTTGCGAGATGTAACGGATCACGGTATCGAGCGGAAAGATGAAATCGCGCGTGTTGCCATCCTGGCGGACCTCGCCATCGACAGTCGTCCTCACACTCACGCCGGCCCAGGGATCGATCTCATCGCTGACCACGGGTCCCACAGGGCAAAACGTATCGAAGCCCTTGGCGCGGGTCCACTGGCCATCTTTGTCTTGGAGGTCGCGCGCCGTGAAGTCGTTTACGCAGGTGTAGCCGAGGACATAGGGACGCACGTCGTCAGATTCTCCTAGTTTGTAGCAGGGCTTGCTGATGACGGCGCCGAGTTCCCCTTCATAGTCGGTGCGCTCGGAAATGCGCGGCCGGCGGATCGTGCCGCCCGGAGAGTTAAGCGCGGTCGTGGGTTTGAAGAAAATCAGGGGCTCGGTGGGGATATCGTGCCCGAGTTCGGCAGCGTGCTCGCGATAGTTGCGCCCCACGCAGACGATCTTTGAGGGCCGCACCGGAAATGTGAGCTCAGCCTCCGATAAAGAAAGCGTCTCGGTGCGCTTCGTGCGCAAGTCTTCCATGTCTCCGCCGACTTCCTCCGGAGGAGTGACGAGCAGGCGGGTGATTACGTCGCGCCCGGCGACTGACTCGACCAGGCCGTACTGTGCTTCACCGTTCAATTGAAAGCGGCAATATTTCATGAGGCACTTATCTAACCACAAATATGGAGATGTGATTGTGCGAAAAATCTTCCGCGTCAAGAATCGTTGCGGCCGGACAGCCGGGGGCTGTTGTCCCCTACGTGAGTTGGCTATTGCGGAACGCTCTCCCTGGCCTCTTCGGAGCGCGCGCTCTCGTTGCCGCGCTCGTCGACCGCAGAGACGGAATAGAAGTACGTTTTGCCGCTTGCGACAGTTGCATCGCGATAGGCGGGCGTTTTTACGAGATCACTGTTGATCTTGACCGAAGGGCTGCCATTCTCGCGGCGGTACAAGTTATAGCCGGCGAGGTCAGCGTCGGTAACGGGCGACCAGAGCAAATCGATGAAGGCCTGCTGGCCGGGGCCGGAATAGACCGCCTGCAAGCCACTGGGAACGGCCGGCGGATAGACGTCTTTCGTGAACACTCGTTGTGGAGGAGAGTCGTCGCCCTCCACGCTCGAGCTGTCAGCACACTTGGACTCGGTCGCGTGCTCCTTATCTTCCGTGGCCGACGGACATCGATGGTCGTGCGGGTCGATTGGGACTACGGTCACGACCGTGATGCGGTACTCGTAGTTCTTTTGCCACTCGATAGTGCGGTCTTCAAAGAGACCGCCAGGACATTCGACGTCCGCGATCTTCACCGCGGCTTTGCTGTCGGACGAGTTTCGATAAATGCGATAGAGATAATTGGCACCCGGCGTAGTTTGGGGAACGGTCTCACAATCCCAGGTAAGGACGACACCGATTCCTGTCAGCTCCGCACGGAAGTTTGCTGGAGGTGGCAGCGTCGGCGCAAGGCCAACCTGCACTCGATTGGACAGGCCAGCGCTGCGAGCGTGCAGATTCATTGGCTCGACGGCATACGTGACCAGCCGCATAGGATTCTGTTGCTGGAGGTCTGCGGGCAGGGTATCGACAAAACTCGCCTCCCGCCGCGGAGCGGCGCTGCCTTGCCCGGCAGCCTTTTCAATCGGAGCAACGTTTCCGACCGGCGTCCCGCACGAGTTCATGGAGCTCTCGAGGCTACGACACACCCGCGTGGGACCCGCTCTCCTGACCTTTTGACGGTCCATGGTTTGAATGGGAGGCGTCCAGAAAAGGTAGACGCGATCTCCCTTACGAACCGCGCGAAGATCAGTAGGCGGCTTGGGCAATTCGAGGGAGGGAGGAAGCGGGGCCTGCACAGAAGCGCATCCTGCCATCAGCCCAAGGGAGGCAAAGACGGCGATTGCGCTGAGGAGATTGTGAAACGGCCTCATCTCAAGAGCCACCAGCGTAACACGCGGGTTGTGAGGGGGGACCGGGATCGGCATCCGTGGGCGTAAGGAGGCACCGCCATCCATTTAAGAAGATGGCATTACCGCTGGCCTGCCTGTTGGCAGAATGCACGACCACCGAGATCGTGCTTGATAGACGTCCAGCTTGATCCTTATCTCTGCCCATCCGTCTGTCCCTCCTGGTTCTGCATCTTCCTTTGGACGTAAGAAGGTTCATCCAGAGGGCTGCGGACCTAATCCTTTGGTGATGTTTTGCCATCTTCAAAGCACAGATATTCTGAGCAAGCCTCACACTTTCTGAGATTGGTCAGTGGAATTATGTCGAGTTTAGTCAGAGTCTTATCGTGTTAGTTCGTTTATGCCGCATTAGTTATCGCCTGTGCTCGTAATTTGAATGCACAGGTTCAGACGTCCACGGATAACAGAAGTCTGGGTACGGTTGCTCGCGAATTGCGCGCCGAAAGGAATGCTGCACAGCCCGACGACGCGATCCACTCACCTTCTCAGAGCACTCTTCAGGAACCGGCTGCGGCCGTAGTAAACGACCCGCCGGAGATCCAGCGCTTCATGGACCAGACCAAAGCATTGCTTATGCGCGAGGAATTCGCGGAACTGGACAAAATCGCGGACGAAGCGCGCTCGTCGAAGGCCCGGTTTCCCGGAGGTGGTTGGAAACTGTCGCGTTTCTATGAAGCCATCAACAACGGACATGCGCGCGGGTACGAGACCGACGCCGATTGGCAAGATCATCTGGCACTGATTCAGCGCTGGGTTACGGCCCAGGCCCAAGTCCATCACGGCGCGAGTGGCGCTTGCTGATGCCTACCATGCCTATGCCTGGGCAGCACGGGGTACTGGATTTTCTCCTAATACGGGGACGGGACAAAGAGGCGCTGGATCTATACCAACGCGCGATCAGCAATCGCGAAGCCGTGAATCCCGACGATTTATTTCTTATGCAGTCGCTTGAGCAACGCGGGGTCGTGCTGGAAAAAATGGGGCACAACCAGGAGCCGAGGCGTCATTCCTGCGAATGTTGAAGTTGATGGAGGGCCACTTGGGGCTGAACGATTTTGCACTGACAGACCCGCTCTCCAAACTCGCCAACTTGTACCACGCTACCGGCAAACCTGACGATGAGCGCCGCATGCAGGAACGTCTACAGAAGGTCCAGGCGAATGCTAGAAATTGAAGCGTGACAATCACTGTTGCAAAACCGCATCTTCGCTAATAGGAAGCAATCGAGTGCCTCGAGCTATCCGACCAGTTCCTTCGCAGCCTCGCGGAAGACCTTCGTGTGCTGATCGATGTCTTCCTTCGAAGTGACTGGGGACATCAGCGCCATGTTATGAAACGGCGTGAGGAGAATACCGCGGTTCATGGCGTAGAGATGCATGAAGCGTTCGAGCTCGAAGTCCATAGCGTCGTGCGCCTCGGTACCGTTGCGCGGCGTCTGGGCGGCGAATAGATATTCGGCGCGGCAGCCGAGCCTCGTGACGTTCCAGGGCAATTCGAAATCGGCGATCGCCTTGGCTACTCCATCGTTCCAGCGCTCGGCCATCGGAATCATGCGGTCGAAGGCCTCTTGGGTCAGAACCCTCTGCAGAGTGGCCTTCGTCGCGGCCAGCGAGAGCGCGTTGCCGGCGAGCGTGCCGCCGATCCCGCCCGTGTCGCAATCTTCAAGGTTCTGCCGGTCAAGAATGCACTGAGCGACTTCGGCGGTAAATCCGTAGGCCGCGCCCGGCACACCCCCCGCGATGGGCTTTCCGAATACCAGGAAATCCGGTTCGAGGCTCTCCGCCCGGGTGTAACCCCCTGGACCGGCACAGATCGTGTGAGTTTCGTCGATGATGAGCAGCGTGCCGTGTTTGCGTGTGATGTCGCGAAGCGCCGCGTGATAACCGGGTTCCGGTAACACGATGCCGACGTTGGTCAGCGCAGGTTCCGCCAGCACGCACGCGATATCTTCCTTCTGCAACGCCTGTTCGAGAGCTTCGAGATCGTTGAACTCCACGACCCTGGTGGTGACTGTGGGATCAACCGGCGGGCCCACATTTCCGCGGCGGGCCCCGGCGACGCCATCCTGTAGCGTGATGAAGCTCTCGTCCACGGTGCCGTGATAGCACCAGTTGAATACAAGAATCTGGGGCCGCTGCGTGATGTGGCGAGCGAGGCGAATTGAAAAACGGTTGGCATCGGTCGCGGTCAGCGCGAACTGCCAGTAGGGTAGGCCAAAGCGCTTCTGCAGCTCTTCGCCGACCACGATGGCATCTTCGCTGGGCAGCATCAGTGTGATGCCGCGACGCGCCTGCTGTTCGACTGCGCTTACTGTGGCCGAGGGCGAGTGTCCGGTCATCGCTCCCGTGTCTCCCAGGCAGAAGTCGATATAGCGGTGGCCGTCGACGTCGAAAAACTCAGCGCCGCGCGCCTCGCGTACGAACGGCGGAAAGGCACCGGCCCACTTCGCCATCCAGTTCATGGGCACACCGCCCAGCAACGATTTTCGGGCGCGCTCAAACAGCGCGGCCGACTTCGGCCGGTCGGCGATGAATTTCTTTTGTTCGCGGTCCATCAGGGATTGCAGGCGGGGGCGGTCGATGGTTCGCATGGGACCTCGGGGGCGGAACTCCGGGAGTGTAGCGGCTGCGCTAAGCCGGCGCAAGAACCCGCTGGGTGGTCCGCTACGAGAAGTTACTCGTTTGCGAGATGGGCTACGAAAGGGAGGTCGGAGGGATAAGCCGGAAGCGGTTTCAATGTTCCGCCGGGACACCGGTAGTCTTCGATCTCAGGCTGCAATTCCCCAATATGATTCAGGGTTTTCGGATCTCGCAGGAGCAACCAAAGGTTTCCGCTCCGTCGGAGCAAGCTCTTCGACTGGGCGATCGCCGGATCGGACTCGAAATCAGGCACCTGTGCCTGGAATGTGCCGTCGGCGTCTGGCGTCACCGTCGCAACAATCATTTGTGGCACCATGCAATCTCGCCATCCAAAAAACTCGCACTCCCACCCTGCCTGGAAGACGATGACCAGTTCCATTGGCTTGCCAGCGATTGTGTCGAATGAACGGATGCGCCCTGTCAGGGCGATGGGTGGAAGAGCCACACATTCGTACGTCAGCCTGTGCCTGAAAGACGTAACTTGAAGATCCAGGATGTAGGTCCGGGTTTCGCAACCCGGCGCCCACACTACCAACTGGATTCTGCTGGCTGCTTTGCCTTCGACGATTGTGGCAATGGGATACTCACTTACGTTCGGCTCCACGCGAACCGTTTGCCCGTAAAATCCAAAGCTTCCTCCAAGGGCATAAGTGATGTGAGCGGTCTCGGACGGAATACCGGGGGGAACCACTACGGAGAGACGGCTGCGGGCGGGCGTTTGCGCGAGGGTCAGGCAGGCGGACCCCAAAACCGTCAATGCCAACCGCACCGTCCGCGGCATGGCTGGCATTATAGGCTTCAGCGAACAGTTACAGGATGTACCGCGACAAGTCCTGATCCTTTACGATGTCAGACAGCATCTTGCCGACGTAGGCGGCATCAACCGTGATGTGCTGCCCTTTCTTCTCAGGCGCTTCGAAGCTGATCTCGTCCAGCACCCGCTCCATGATCGTGTGTAAGCGGCGGGCGCCGATATTCTCCGTGCCTTCGTTCACGCGGAAGGCGAAGCGGGCAACTTCTTCCAGAGATTCATGCGTGAATTCCAGTTTCACGCCTTCGGTTTCGAGAAGCGCGGTGTACTGCTTCACCAGCGACGACTTCGGTTCGGTCAGAATCCGGATAAAGTCGTCCATGGTGAGCGATTGCAACTCCACGCGAATCGGGAAGCGGCCCTGCAACTCTGGAATCAAGTCGCTGGGCTTGGACACGTGGAACGCACCAGCCGCCACAAACAGGATGTGATCCGTGCGCACCATGCCGTACCGAGTGTTCACCGTCGTGCCTTCCACAATGGGCAGGATGTCGCGCTGCACGCCTTCACGGGAGACGTCGGGACCGTGACCGCTTTCGCGTCCGGCAATCTTGTCGATTTCGTCTAGGAAAACAATGCCCGAATTCTCGACGCGGTCGATGGCGGTGCGCGTGACTTGATCCATGTCGATGAGGCGCTGCTCTTCTTCCTGGATCAGGTACTCGAAGGCTTCGTTGACCTTCATTTTCCGCTTCTTGCTGCGCTGCCCGAAGATGTTCGGCAACATGTCCTTTATGTTGACGTCCATCTCCTCGACGCCCTGGTTGGAGATGATCTCGAACGAAGGGAAATTGCGTTCCCGGACGTCGAGCTCCACCATGCGCTCGTCAAGCTTGCCTTCGCGCAGCTGCTGGCGCAGCTTCTCGCGGGTGCGGGATTGCGAATCGCCAGCCTCGCTGGTCGATCCCTCAATCACGACTCCGCCACTGGATGTATCCGGGGGCCGCGGGCTGGGCGGTGGAAGCAGCAGGTCGAGCAGCCTCTCTTCCGCGTTCAGCTCCGCTTTGTCGGCCACATCTTCCAGTTTTTCTTCGCGGATCATGTCGATCGCGATCTCGACCAGATCGCGGATCATCGACTCCACATCGCGGCCCACGTAGCCGACTTCGGTGAACTTCGACGCTTCGACTTTCAGGAAAGGCGAGTTCGTCAGTTTCGCAAGCCGGCGCGCAATCTCGGTTTTGCCCACGCCGGTGGGGCCGATCATGATGATGTTTTTGGGGATGATCTCTTCCGCGAGCTCGGGCGTGAGCTTCTGGCGCCGCATGCGATTCCGTAAGGCAATCGCCACGGCCCGCTTTGCGTCTTTTTGCCCGACAACGTATTTGTCGAGCTCAGCAACGATTTCGCGCGGGGTCAGATCATCCAGCGCAAGCTGTTCTTCGTCGGCGGTCGGGGGGAAATAAATAGCCATAAAATTAGTCGTTAGCGGTTAGTCCTTCGCTATTGGGAGAACTGATTAGCCAATAAGCACCGACCATCAGCCAGACTACAACTCCTCAATCGTAAAACTGTCGTTCGTATAGATGCACATCTTGCCGGCGATCTTCATCGCTTCTTCAGCGATTTCGCGGGCGCTCAGCTTAGTGTGGCCCGCCAGCGCATCGGCAGCGGCTTGGGCAAACGGCCCGCCCGAGCCAATCGCAGCGATGCCGCCGTCCGGTTCGATCACGTCGCCTTGTCCACTGAGCAGAAAAGTCTGATCCTTGTCGCAGACCAGAAGCAGCGCTTCCAGATGGCGCAGAAACTTGTCGGTGCGCCAGTCTTTGGCCAACTCCACGGCCGAGCGGCCCAGATTTCCGTGATACTGCTCGAGTTTCGACTCGAACCGGCTGAATAGCGAGAAGGCGTCAGCGGTCGATCCGGCAAATCCGGCCAGAATCTTGTCCTGATAGAGCCTCCGAATTTTCTTGGCGGTGTGCTTGATCACGGACTCGCCAAGGGTCACCTGGCCATCCCCGGCCAGAACCACTTTACCGTCACGGCGAACCGACAAAACGGTGGTCGAACGTATCAGTCTCTTTTTCGTCATGAGCGCAATTTTTTATTATATCAGCGCCGTTAGCGAGCATTTCGGAACCGTCGATACCCTTGGAACAGTAGAAAAAAACTGAAGCGCAAAGGACGCAAAGAAAAAGACTCCGCGGATTGCTTTCCTTTGCGTGCTTAGCGCCGGTTCTTAGCGCCCTTTGCGGTTTAAATGTTTTCCGAACGCTCAGGCGTGCACAGTCTCGGGTTTAGCGGCCAGCAACTGCCGCAACACGTACTGCAGGATGCCGCCATTCGCGTAGTACTGGGCTTCCTGGGGCGTGTCGATGCGGACGATCGTGTCGAACTCGGTGGTCTTGCCTTCCCTGGAAGCTTTGACCGTGATCTTGCGACCCGCGGCGAAGCGTTCCACCAGGTCGCGGACGCCGGCGATCTCGAAGACTTCCTCGCCGGTCAGCTTTAGAGATTCTGCGCTCTGGCCCGGCAGGAACTGCAAAGGCAGAATTCCCATGCCCACCAGGTTCGAGCGATGAATGCGTTCGTAGCTCTCGGCGATCACGGCCTGCACGCCGAGCAGGCGCGGTCCCTTGGCGGCCCAGTCTCGGGAAGAGCCGGAACCATATTCCTTGCCCGCGAGGATTACGAGCGGCACTCCTTCTGCGATGTACTTTGCCGATGCATCGTAGATCGGCATCTCAGTACCATCGGGCAGGTGGCGCGTAAAGCCGCCTTCGGCAGTTACCATTTTGTTTCGCAAACGAACATTCGCAAACGTTCCGCGGACCATGACCTCGTGATTGCCGCGGCGCGAACCGTAGGAATTGAAATCGGCCGGCTTGACGCCGTGCTCGATCAAGTAGCGACCGGCCGGACTATCTTTCTTGATCGAACCGGCGGGCGAGATGTGGTCGGTTGTGACGCTGTCGCCAAGCACGGCGAGCACGCGGGCGCCCAGGATGTCCTGGACCACGGCGGGCCTCAGCTTCATGTCATCGAAGTAGGGGGCCTGCCGAATGTAGGTCGAGTCTTTCTCCCACACATACGTCTGGCCCTGCGGCACCGGCAATGAACGCCAGTGTGAATCACCGTCGTAGACCTCACCATAGCTCTTGCGGAACATGTCCGAGGAAATTTGCTGGACCGCCTCGTCCACTTCCTTCTGCGTGGGCCAGATGTCGGCGAGATGCACGGGCTTGCCGTCCTTGCCTCGGCCAATCGGATCTTTTTTCAGGTCGACATCCACGCGTCCGGCAAGCGCAAACGCGACCACCAGCGGCGGCGACATCAGATAGTTGGCGCGAACTTCGGAATTGATGCGGCCTTCGAAGTTGCGATTGCCCGAAAGCACCGAGGCAACGACGAGATCATTCTCATCGATTGCCTGCGACACTTCCGCGGGCAGCGGCCCGGAATTTCCGATGCAGGTGGTGCAGCCGTAGCCAACCAGGTTGAACTTCAGCTTCTCGAGATACGTCAGCAGACCAGCTTTTGCTAGGTAGTCGGTGACGACCTTCGAGCCAGGGGCAAGCGACGTCTTCACCCAAGCCGGAGTCTGCAGACCGCGCTCGACCGCTTTTTTTGCGAGAAGTCCCGCGGCCATAAGCACGGACGGATTCGAGGTATTCGTGCAGCTCGTGATAGCAGCGATAACCACGCTGCCATGTTTGAGCGCATCCTTTACTGACGCGGAAACATGCTCCTCCACTCGAGGATCTTCGACGCCAACCGCGGCCGGGTTGCCGCCCTCCTGCTCCCAACGTCCCACTTGCTTGGCCGCGCTGTCATTGGAGCCTGCCGCCGCGGCCGCGGGCTTCACCTTCGGCTTGATGAGGGAAGGCAACGCTCGCCGGAAAGACTCGCCGGCATTCGACAATACGACGCGATCCTGGGGGCGCTTCGGTCCGGCCAGGCTCGGCTCAACCGTCGCGAGGTCGAGCGAGAGCAACTCGGAATACTGCGCCTCGGGCGTCTTCTGGTCGTGGAAGAGGCCCTGCTCTTTGGCATACGCTTCCACCAGTGCGATCTGTTCTTCGGAGCGGCCCGTGAGGCGCAGGTATCGCAGGCTCTCTTTATCGATTGGGAAGATCCCGCAAGTCGCGCCGTACTCGGGCGACATGTTGGCGATGGTGGCGCGGTCGGCCAGTGGCAAATCCTGCAGTCCCGGACCGAAGTACTCCACAAACTTTCCGACGACTCCGTGTTTGCGAAGCATCTCGGTGATGGTGAGCACCAGATCGGTGGCGGTGGCTCCTTCGCGCAGGCGCCCCGTCAGTTTCACGCCGACCACCAGCGGAATCAGCATGGAAACAGGCTGCCCCAACATCGCCGCTTCGGCCTCGATTCCCCCCACGCCCCAACCCAGCACGCCCAGTCCGTTGATCATCGTGGTATGCGAGTCGGTGCCGACCAGCGTGTCGGGAAAGGCGACGCGCTGACCACCCGACTCCTGCACGAAGACAACGCGCGCCAGATACTCAAGATTCACTTGGTGCACGATGCCGGTGTCGGGCGGAACGATCGCGAGATTGTGAAACGCTTTCTGTCCCCAGCGAAGGAACGCGTACCGCTCCTTGTTGCGCAAGAACTCTAACTCGGCATTCAAACCGAAAGCCCGCGCGGAGCCGAACTCGTCGACCTGCACGGAGTGATCGATCACCAATTCCGCCGGCTGCAGCGGATTGATCAGCTTCGGATCTCCGCCCAGACGCTTCATCGCATCGCGCATCGCGGCCAGATCGACCACGGCGGGCACTCCGGTGAAGTCCTGTAGCAGCACGCGGCTCGGCGTAAAGGCGATCTCCTTGTCTGGCTTCGACTGGCTGTTCCAGGCAGCCAGCGCGCGCACTTCTTCCCGAGTCACGTTGCGACCATCTTCGGTGCGCAGCAGGTTCTCGAGCAAAATGCGCAACGAATACGGCAGGTGTTTCGTGGAGATACCCTGCTTATCGAGCGCGTCGAGGCGATAGATCGCGTATTCCTTGCCGAGGACATTCAGACTGGAGCGGCTGTTGAAACTGTTCATATGTCTATAGTTTAGTCGTTCTGCGAGGGATTGCGTAGTGCGGCGGCCATCGTAATGTGGGCACACAGGGCTGCAGAAGGGCACCGCTCGGATGAAAGGTTTACCTGGCGCGGAGTAGCAGGACCGGCACGCTGATGCGGTGCTGTACGCGGCTCGCGGTTGTCCCGAGAAAGATATCCGCCAGGAAACGGTGGCCGTGCGTGCTCATGGCGACCAGGTCGCATCCTTTCCGCCCGATCCACTTCACAATTTCGTCGGCTGGATCTCCGTAAGCCAGTTCGGCTTGCGCAGAAATGCCAGCGGACTCAAATTCCGCTCGAACCTGCTGCAGATAAGCCGTATCGGCGGTGATTTCCGGACTCACGGCTTCCGGGCCATATGTTCGCGCCGCCCATCCGTCGGCAACGTGCAGCAGGACGAGACGGCTGTGCGCCAGCTTTGCGAGCCGTTTGACGTGCTCGATAATCGCCCGGTCACTCGCAGTGCCGTCCAGCGTCACCAGGATGGTTTCGTACATGCGTTTCGCGCCCTCAAGCGCGTTCATCCACCCGCGATCACGTGCCACGCAGTCTTAATCGAATCGGGCAAACCGTAGACATCCATGCACGTTATCAGAATAGCGCTCGCCCACCCCGCGATCAGCAAAATCCAGCCATTCTTCCACTCACCCATACGCCTTTTGGAACTAGTGAAGTGGAGAAGGGGGAACATGGCAAAGGGCAACTGTAGTGCCAGCACGACCTGACTCAGTGTGAGCAGATCGGTCACGCTGCCCTCGCCTCGGATGCCGATGATGAAAACTGCGGGCAAAATTGCCAGCGTGCGCGTGATCAGCCGACGCAGCCATGGCCGGATCCGCCAGCGCATGAAGCCCTCCATCACGACTTGCCCCGCGAGCGTACCGGTGATGGTGCTGCTTTGTCCCGCAGCCAGCAGGGCCACGGCAAACAGGGTGCTGGCCGCCGCAGTGCCCAGCAGCGGAGCGAGCGTGAGGTAAGCAACGCGGATCCAATCGCTGTCAGGAGAAAACTGGATCACTTGACTGCCGGGCACTGTCACACTCTCCTTGCCAAAGAAAACCGTGGCGGCGAGCACGAGGATGGAAGCATTCACGCAGAATGCAACGGACAGTGCTGCGATCGAGTCGATGGTGTTGAAGCGGATCGCGCTGCGGATTGAAGACTTGTCTTTCTGGAATCGGCGGCTCTGGACCAGCGCGGAGTGCAAGTAGAGGTTGTGGGGCATCACAGTTGCGCCGATGATGCCGATGGCAACGTACAACATCCCAGCCTCGCGAAACTGGGGAGTGATCAACGCGCGGCCCATTTCCAGAAAGCTCGGTTGTGTCTGCGGCAGAACGAAGATTTCGATGAAGTAACAGACCGCTATGGTGGCGACCAGCAGTACGACCACGGCTTCGATGGTACGCATGCCGAATCCCTGCAAGGCCAGCAGAAGAAGAACATCGAGACCCGTAATGACGACGGCCCAGAACAGCGGAATGTGGAACAGCAGATTCAGGGCTACGGCGCTGCCCAACACTTCGGCCAGGTCGCACGCGCCGATCGCGATTTCGCTCAGCATCCAGTTCGGCCAGCGCGTCCACCTCGGGTACCAGTCGCGGCAGCATTGCGCCAGATCCTTGCCGGTGACAACGCCGAGGCGGGCCGAAATCACCTGCATAAAAACCGCCATCAAGCTGGACAGGCCGACAACCCACAGCAATCCGTATTTGTATTGAGCCCCACCCTGGAGGTCCGTGCCCCAGTTTCCAGGATCCATGTAACCGACGCTGATCAGGATGGCGGGGCCTACGAAGGCTCGCCACTGCTGCCAGAAGCCGGCTTCGGAATGTGGCACGCTGACAGAACTGTGTATGCCTTCGAGCGATCGATGACGGACTTCGATATCCGCACTCGTGGCAGGCACGGGCGGGCGTTTGTCCCAGTTTTCCGGGTTCGTACTCATGGTGTCCACCTGCTTGCGTCAGCCGGGGCGAACAGGCAGACCGTTGCAGGAAACCAGTGTACACCACAGACAGTTAGCCATAGTTAATTACAAGGCAAGAACTATCGTGCAGGTGACAACCAGATCTTTTCCGCGGGCAATTTGCCCAGTACGGCCGGACCGGCGGAAGTTCGCACAGAGAGCGTCTGGTCGTAGTTGCGTTCGACGAGGTCGACTTTGACGCCGGGGCGGATTCCCCGCGCCTCCAGGAACTCCAGCATGCGGCGGTCGCGTTCGTAGATACCGCTGACCACATAGTGTTTGCCGGCTTCGGCCTCTGACATCAGGAGCAGCCCGCGGCGGCGGCGACTGGCGGGGCCCTCACGCTCGCTGAGATTGCCGTGAGGACACGGCTTGCGGCCTCCCAATTTGGCGAGCAGTTTCGCCTCGAAATCCGGAGACACGGCGTGCTCCAGTCTTTCCGCCTCGTCGTGCACTTTGTACCATTCCATCCCGAACATTTCGGAAAGCATTCGCTCGATCAGGTGATGCCGCAAGGAAAGGCGGCGGGCGATTTTCCGCCCCGCAGCTGTGAGGCGCACGTGTCCGTCCGGCTGAACTTTTACGAAGCCATCTCTTTTCAATCGGCGCAGCGCCATGGTGACGGCGGGAGGCGAGACCTTCAGCCAGTGAGCCAACGTCGCCGAGATGACACGCTCCCCCTCGCTTTCGGCCTCAAGAATGGCCTTGAGGTAATCCTCTTTGGAGACTGTGATCATTGTGTGGAGATTATACGGCGAAGTTAAGCGTGGTTAATCTCGATATGCAGGTGCTGGGGCTCAGGCCGGCCCCCTGCGGTTTTTTGCGCCCCTACGAGGCTAGCCGGTGCGCTCGAGCTCCTCAGTCCTGCCGGGTTTACTACTCTATTCCGCCGCTCCGCGGCTAGTCGATTCAGGCCCCCCTCGTGCTTGCGCAGCCAGCCCCTTTTCTTGCATCGCTGGGCGATCAGGTTTGACATCGCTGGGCGCTCCTCCTAACCTTGTCTGTTTCGCCTATGAAAATCCTCGTGATCGGTGGTGGAGGCCGCGAGCATGCCCTCGTGTGGAAGCTGGCGCAGTCTCCACGGGCAACCAAACTCTACTGTGCGCCAGGCAACGGCGGCATCGCGAATGAGGCCGTTTGCCTTGCGACCGACGTTCGCAGTCTCGACTCCATGGTCTCCACGGCCATGCAAATCCAACCCGACCTCACCGTGATCGGCCCGGAGCTTCCCTTGACTCTCGGCGTGGTCGATGAATTTCAGCGCCGCGGGTGGCCGGTCTTCGGGCCGACCCAGGCAGCCGCGAAGCTTGAATCGAGCAAGAGCTTCGCCAAGGAATTCATGCAGCGCCACCGTATCCCGACCGCGCACTACGCAATCTGCAAATCGTTGGATGAAGTACGGGCGGCGCTTTCCCACTTCCATCCGCCCATCGTCGTGAAGGCAGACGGCCTCGCGGCCGGCAAGGGCGTTGTAATCGCAAAAAACAGAGACGAGGCCGTTTCTACCGCGTCCGAGATGCTGAGCGGCAAGATGGTGGGCGCGGCGGGCTCGCTGGTCGTGCTGGAAGAGTGCCTGAAAGGCGAAGAGCTGTCATTCCTGGTATTCAGCGATGGCGAACGAGTGGTCCCGCTGGTCGCCGCCCAGGATCACAAGCGCGTGGGCGATGGGGACACCGGGCCTAACACCGGAGGCATGGGCGCATACTCCTCTCACGCCATTCTCGACGACAAGATGCGCGACTGGCTCGTTCATCACATCGCACAGCCCGTGGTCGCGGGCATGAAGGCCGAAGGGGCCGAGTATCGCGGAGTTCTCTACTGCGGCCTTATGATGACGGCACGCGGCCCCATGGTTCTCGAGTTCAACTGCCGCTTCGGGGACCCGGAAACGCAGCCCATCCTGATGCGCCTTGAAAGTGATCTGGTGGAGGCACTGGAGGCCTCGGTGCACGGCCGCGTGAGCGACGGCGACTTTCGCTGGTCGCCCCAGGCCTCCGCGTGTGTAGTCGTCGCGTCCAGTGGGTATCCCGGTACTTTTGAAGCCGGGAAGAAAGTCGCCGGGCTCGAAGACGCGAAGCAAATCGAAGGCGTGAAAGTCTTCCATGCTGCTACCAGCAAACGCGATGACGTTTATTTCACGTCCGGAGGCAGGGTGCTCGGCGTGACGGCGCGCGCCCCGTCTCTAGCGGATGCGGTGCAGCATGCCTACGCGGCAGTTTCCATGATCGGCTTCGAAGGCATGCATTACCGCAAAGACATCGCCGCCCGGGCTTTGAAGAGGTAAGGGCAGTTATTCCAGGTTCGCCTGACCACCAAAGGATTGTCTGCAAGATGAGCAAGCCACTGGTTTCCATTGTGATGGGTAGCGACTCGGATCTCGAAATCATGCGCGAGGCCGGCCAGGCGCTCGAGGAATTCGGCATCGCGTACGAGATCGACGTGACCTCGGCTCACCGGTCTCCGAACCGCACGGCGGAGTTCGCGCGCCAAGCCGCAAGCCGCGGCGTTCGCGTCATCATCGCGGGCGCCGGCGGAGCCGCCCACCTGGCCGGAGTGATCGCGGCACACACCACGCTGCCGGTGATCGGTGTTCCGATCCCGTCCACATCCCTGCAGGGAATGGACTCTTTGTTGGCCACGGTGCAGATGCCCGCCGGCATCCCCGTCGCCACGGTCGCGATCGGCAAGCCCGGCGCCACCAACGCCGGCATTCTCGCCGCACAAATGATCGGGCTGTCCGACACCGGGATCGCCAAGAAGCTCGATGCGCACAAGGAGAAACTGGCGCGAGGCGTGGAAGAAAAGTCGAAGAAACTCAAAAGCTCGCAGAACGTCTGACGCCAGTTAAGCCGACGGCCTTACCAGATGACGGGCGCCCCCATCACAGGAGAATTCATGGATCCCGGCATTCCCTTTGCCGATCTGCTGGCTTACAACTCCGCCGAAAACGCTCACTGGAAACGCTGGTTCGCCGAGCATGCGGCCGCGCTCGATCTTCCTTGCGACGTCGCCGGCGCAGGAACCGTGCGGAATCTGCTGCTGCACATCTTCGCAACCGAACTCTTCTTCGCCAATCGCGTGCTCGACTTGCCCAAGGCGGACTACGAGACCCTGCCTCATCAAAGTCTGGAGGAACTATTCGCCATTACTGCTGAGGCGCATGCCAAGTTTCAGGACTTTCTCTCGAAGGCTGCGCCTGAGGAATGGTCGGCGCCGGTGTCGTTGGGATTTCGCGATTTCAAGGCCAGCAAACGCAAGATGGTCGCGCAAACGGTCCTGCACAGCGTGCATCATCGCGGGCAGCTAGCGACCTTTCTGCGTCAGCAGGGATTCAAGCAGGATTGGACGCACGACTTAATCGCCAGCAAAGTCATGGCTTGAGTTCGCTACAGCTTCAGCGCCTTCAGGTAGTCGCGGAATGCCTCACCCAGTTCTTCCCGCTTCAGCGCCATCTCAACGGTAGCTTTCAGGAATCCGAGCTTGTCGCCGGCATCGTAGCGGCGCCCTTCGTAGACATAGGCATAAATGCGCTGCTCTTTGAGCAGCGCCTTTAGACCATCGGTGAGTTGCAATTCGCCGCCCGTCCCGTGAGGAGTGTCGGCGAGGATCTCAAAAAGGCGCGGCGTGAGAATGTAGCGGCCAATGATGGCGAGGTTCGACGGGGCATCTTGCGGCTTCGGCTTCTCGACCATGCTGTTGACTTCGAAAAGGCGCCCTCCGAAGCGACCGTCCGCTGGTTTGACATCGAGCACGCCGTACGCCGAAATGCCCGGCCCTTCTACCACCTGGGTCGCAATCACCGAGCATTGCACTTCTTCGAAAACCCTCATCATCTGCTTCAGGCAAGAGACCTTGGCGTCGATCACGTCATCGGCAAGCAGGACGGCGAATGCTTCGTCGCCAACTAACTCTCGCGCCATAAGCACGGCGTGTCCCAGGCCCAATGCCTCTTTCTGGCGAACATAGGCCACGTGCATCATGTCTGATATCGAACGCACGATCTGCAGCAGGTCGGTCTTCTTGCGCTCCTCCAGCATCTTCTCGAGTTCATAGCTGACGTCGAAGTGATCTTCGATCGATTGTTTGCCGCGGCCAGTCACAATGATGATCTGATCGCATCCCGCTGAGATTGCCTCTTCCACCCCGTACTGAATGATCGGTTTGTCGACGATCGGCAGCATTTCCTTCGGTTGTGCTTTGGTGGCGGGCAAAAAGCGCGTACCCAGTCCAGCTGCGGGAAAAACTGCCTTGCGTACTTTCATCGGCATAGGTTGGCTCTCGATTGGCTGGTCCTCCGGATTAAGGAGGACCGATGAGAATTATTCACCAAGACTAAGAAGGACGTAAGTGCACTGATCACAATAGCAGGAGGATTCGGATTCCGCGAAGTGCCAACCTACCCGGCAAGGCGCAAGAAATTCCTGTACAAAGGACGCCCCGTCACCGCAAAGATAAGCGTCGGGGAGGGACGGCGGGTACCGCCCCTCCAGCAAACAAGCAAGTTTAGTGGCCCTTCAGTGACGCCATGTCGATCACGAACCGGTATCGCACATCACTCTTCAGTACTCGCTCGTATGCTTCATTCACCTTCTGGATAGGCGTGATCTCGATGTCGCTGACGATCTTGTGCTCGCCGCAGAAGTCGAGCATCTCCTGTGTTTCGCGAATGCCGCCGATCGCCGAACCAGCGAGACTGCGGCGGCCCATCGCCAGCACGCCCGCCTTCACAGCGTTCTCGTTCTCCGGAAGCCCCACGACAACCATGGAGCCGTCTACCTTGAGGAGTTTCAGGTAGTCGTTCCAGTTGATGTCGGCCGATACTGTGTTGATGATGAGATCGAAATGGCGTTCGAGCTTTGTGAACGTCTCAGGGTCGGTGGTTGCGTAGTAGTGATCCGCGCCGAGGCGCAATCCATCTGCCTTCTTTCGGAGAGATTGGCTGAGCACGGTGACCTCAGCGCCGAGCGCGTGAGCGAGCTTCACGCCCATATGCCCGAGCCCACCCATACCGACGATCGCGACTTTTTTTCCCGGACCAGCCTTCCAGTGCTTCAGAGGTGAGTACAGCGTGATGCCCGCGCAAAGCAAAGGTGCGGTAGCATCGAGCGGCAGGCCATCAGGAATGCGAAGCACGTAGTTTTCGTCGACGACGACGTTTTCGGAGTAGCCGCCGTACGTGGGCGTTGCGTCCTTCTCGCGGCCGTTATACGTCCATGACGTGCGTACCTCGCAATACTGTTCCATGCCCTGCCGACATTCGGGACAGGTCCGGCAGGAATCGACAAAACAGCCGACACCGACGCGATCGCCCACCTTGAACTTCGTAACTTTCCCGCCCACAGCTCTCACGATTCCGGTAATCTCGTGCCCCGGCACCATCGGGAAAATGGCGTCACCCCACTCATCGCGCGCCTGGTGAATGTCGGAATGACAGATCCCACAATATTGAATATCGATGAGAACGTCGTGTTCACGCGGCTGGCGCCTCTCAAACAAAAACGGGGCCAGCTTTGCCTTCGCAGTTAGTGCGGCGTATCCGCGGGTAGTTCCACTCGAAGCGGTGGAACGCGTAGATTCTTCCCGGCCAATAGCGGCTTCTTTCACACTCACAATTGCCTCCAGCCAAAACAATTATGTGGTCTGAGATGTCGGCTCCGGGAACGAGGCTTCAAGAGTCACGGAACTCTCATGCAGCCGCGGTCGGAGTGCCGGCCAGTTCTTCCAACAGGACTTTCAGGTGACTGAGCACTTCTTCGGCGGCCGTGGCCTGTTGCAGAAATTTCAGCGTTCCATCGGGAGTGAACTGGGTTCCGCGTTGCGAAGCGACGAAGCGGGCCAGGCGCTCAGGGTCCACGGTAGCTGTCTGCCGGAACTTGATACTGACCTGGTCACGCTTGCGTTCGATCGCGTTTACTCCCACCCTCACGGCAACCAGCTTCAGTTCGGCGTAGTTCAGCAAGTTGCGCACGGCCAACGGCGGCTCGCCGTAACGATCGATAAGCTCGGCACGCACGTCGTGGAGTTGTGCCTCACGCTCCACTCCGGCCACGCGCTTGTACATTCGCAGGCGCTGATTTTCTTCGGGAATGTACTCGGCAGGGATGCGGATGTTAAGGCCCAGATTGAGCTGGGTCGCAACCTCTTCTTCCGGCATTTCGCCTTTCAGTTCGCGTACGGCGCGGTCCAGCATCTGCGTATAAAGTTCAAAGCCGACCGCTTCGATGTGTCCGCTCTGCTCGCCGCCAAGCATATTGCCGGCGCCGCGCAGTTCGAGATCGAGCGCAGCGATCTTAAATCCAGCGCCCAGGTCGGAGAATTCTTTCAACGCCGCCAGCCTGCGGCGCGCGATTGGCGTGAGTTCGATTTCAGAGGGCAATAGCAGGTATGCATAAGCCCGGCGGTCGGAGCGTCCAACGCGACCGCGCAACTGGTAAAGCTCAGAAAGTCCGAGCCGCTCGGCGCGATTGATCAGGATCGTATTGCACAACGGAATATCGAGTCCATTCTCGATAATGGTGGTCGCAACCAAAATGTCCGCCTCGTGATGCATGAACTTCAGCATCACTTTTTCCAGTTCGCCTTCCGACATCTGGCCGTGGCCCACGAGAATGCGCGCGTTAGGCACCAGTTCCTGGAGCTTTGCCGCGATCTCCCAGATGCTCTCCACCCGGTTGTGAACGAAATACACTTGCCCGCCGCGTTCCAGTTCCTGTTCGAGAGCGGATTGAATCAGCTTGTCATCCCAGCTCGCCACCACGGTTTGAATCGCCATGCGGTCTTTGGGCGGCGTTTCGATCACGCTCATGTCTCGCAGGCCCACCAGCGACATGTGGAGCGTGCGCGGGATGGGCGTGGCCGACATCGTAAGCACGTCGACCTGCTTGCGCATCTGCTTCAGGCGTTCTTTGTGACGAACACCGAAACGCTGCTCTTCATCGACCACCAGCAATCCCAGATCGGAAAACTTCAGATCCTTCGATAGAATGCGGTGCGTGCCGATGAGAATGTCGATCTTGCCCGCCTCGGCCTTCTGCAGAATTTCCTTCTGTTGTTTCGGCGAGCGAAAGCGGCTAATCATCTCAACCGTCACCGGAAAAGCCGCGAAGCGCTGTTTGAACGTCTCGAAGTGTTGAAACGCGAGCACAGTGGTGGGCGCGAGCACCGCGACTTGCTTGTTGTCGCTGATCGCCTTGAACGCGGCGCGCATTGCCACTTCCGTCTTGCCATAGCCCACATCGCCGCATAACAAGCGGTCCATGGGACGGCCCGACTCCATATCGTTTTTCACATCAACAATGGCCTGCGCCTGATCTTCGGTTTCCGTGAACTCGAAGGCGTCTTCGAATTCTTTCATCCACTCCGTGTCGGCGGGAAAAGCGTGGCCTTGCGCCATCTGGCGCTGCGCATACAGTTTCAGCAGTTCGTCGGCCATATCCTTCATGGCCTTGCGCACACGCGCCTTCGTCTTTGCCCACGTCTGCGTGCCCAGGTGGCTCAACACCGGCTTCGCGCCTTCCGCCGAACGATACTTCTGGATCAGGTCCAGGCGCGTCAGCGGCACGTAGAGGCGTGACGCTTCGGCAAACTCGAGCAGCATGAACTCGGCCGGGCCATCGCCTTGATTGAGTTCCTTGAGTCCGTGATACTGTGCGATACCGTGTTCGACGTGCACCACGTAATCGCCTACCTGCAAGTCGCGGAAATCGGAAAGAAACGCCGAGACCTTCGATTTCTGCCGCTGGGGCCGCGACGCCACCAATTCCGACTCATCGAATAAATCGCGCGCGCCAAAGATCGCTAGGTTGGCCTCCGGAAAAATTACGCCGTCGGGCACATACGACTTCACCAGGGTGGTGGTCAGCACGTCGCTTGAGAAGTAAGCGGTCTCATCCGCGTAACTTTCGCCACCTCGAGTGCGGCTGCCCAAGCGAAATGACACGTTGTACTCGGTGAAAATGTCGGCCAGCCGCTCGACCTCACCAGTATTCGGCACGGCAAACACAACGTTCGTGCCTTCGCCCGTGAGCTTCTGTACTTCCTCCAGCATCGCTGGAACCGAACCATGGAAGCGCGGCGCGGGCTGCGATGGAAATTGCACCGCCTCGGACTGATCGGGGCGCGTGATACCAAGATGCTCCAGATCGCCACCCGGCAGCGCCGCCAGCATGCGCCACCACTCGTCCGGTGGAAAATAAAGATCAGTGGGACGAACCAGATTCCCGATCAGGCTGCGCTCGTGCGTTTCTTCGATCCGTGTCCAGGTGCGGTCGAGTTCCTGCTTCAGGGCTTCAGGCTCATTCGCAAAAACCGTTGCGTTCGGAAGCAAATCAAAGAGGCTGCGGCTTTCGCGTGCTACGGGCGCGTAGAACTCCCACCCCGGAAAAACCGTGACGCCGCCCGAGCGTACGGCCTGCTCGATCACTTCTTCGTTCCCGGTGATGCGCTTGCCCGACAGCCGAACGTGAATCGCACCCAGCAAATCTTCGCGCACCGGCGTTTCCGTCAGAGGCAAAAGCAAAGCCTCATCCACCGGACTCGAAGAGCGCTGCGTCGCCGGATCGAATTTGCGTATCGACTCGACCTCATCGCCAAAAAATTCTATGCGCACAGGCCGATCGGCCTCCGGCGAGTAGACATCAAGAATGCCTCCGCGCAACGCATACTGTCCGGGCATCTCGACCACGTCGGTCGAGGCATACCCAACCGTGTTCAGGTGCTGCAGCAGCGGCTCGGTGTCAAACGTCTCTCCGCGGCGGATCGTGCGCGCCAAATCGGTGTAGTACTCCGTCGAGGCCAACCGGATAGTCGTCGCGGCAATAGGCGCGACCACGATCGACACGGCTCCGGTTGCGATCTTCCACAACGCAGCCGCACGCTCTTCCTGAATATCCGGATGCGGCGAGAGATTCTGGAAAGGCAAGACATCGCGGGTCGGCAGAGTGACGATCGACTCAGGTTCGGCCGAGCCCGTCAGTTCCGCGAAGCCCTGCAGAACCGGCAACAAGTCTTCCGCCGCACGGTTGTCGCTCACGATAAGAATCAGCGGGCGGTCGGCAGCCTTCTGGGCGAGAACGAGCAGGAGCGCCTTGGCGGTTGGAGTGAGACCGGAAACACTGATCCGCCCCGTGTTCTCCTTCAGGCGGGAGCCTACACGCGAAAAAGCGGGCAGTTTTTCCACGTCCGCGAAGAGTTCGCGAACGAACGGTAGGGCCATTGCTTCTCTATTTTAGCAGTGCTTTTGTTTCGATGGCTTCGCGGCGAACGGGCGGTTCACGGGATCTCGGCTACCAATCCGCGCACTGCGTTATTACTCCCGAAGTAGCGGCCGGGTCAGACACGTCGGGCCACCCGCGCCGTTGATGCAGATTTCCGACCCCGGAAACGTGTGCACTTCGAACCCGGCATCCCGCAGGCGCTGGTTCGTTCTCGTATTCTCCCCGATCGCCACCAGCCTCCGGTTGCCTAACGCCAACACGTTGCAGGCCAGCGTATCGCGCTCGGAGGGATCGATTTCAATGAAACCATACCCGCGCCCCTTGAGGAGTTCGACGGTCTCCACAGCCAACCACGGCAAATCCACCAGGGCGGTTTTTTCGCCGAGCAGGCTGATCAACGACATCAGGTGCAGACATGCGGAAGGTCCGGGACCATAGGGTAAGTGGGCGGTGAGTACTTCAACTCCGTGCGGTTGCAGCATAGCGTGTATTTGTGCGATCCCTGCCGGGTTCGTCCGGTAACCATGGCCAATCAGTAGCGTAAGAGGGTCGATCCACACCATGTCTCCGGCCTCGGACGTCCCTGGCGCTGCAACCTCCCCCAGGATAGTGAAGCCCAGTCGTTGGCAAAACTCGCGCTGCCGTTCCGCCTCCACCACGCGGTTCGGTTTCCCCGGCCGCATGAGAATCAAACCAAAGTTGGTAGGCAACGACGCATCGTGCGCATACGCGGCGTCGAGGGTCAAGTCGGGCGACGGCGGCAGATCGAAGGTCTCAACCCCCGTCACTCGCAGAATTTCCAGCAATTTTCGGTGCTGCGCCATTGCCAAAGCGAAATCCGGCGGATGCGGATAGCCCAGGTCCCGTGATTGCCCAACCCGCTTCGGATCATTCCACCCCGCCGCTTCCGGTGAGCAGACCAGCACCTTGCGCAGAGGGCCGACCATAGAGTGGCAGGTGTACATTTCCGTTTTAATGGTGGCCGTCATCTCTGAAACCCTTGCGCAGTCTTAGGAATCTAAACGGGCGTTATGACAAAAGCAATCTGGGAAAATGCCGTGCTGGCCGAGAGTGACCGCACCATTGAAGTCGAGGGAAACCAGTACTTTCCTCCCGGCTCGATCAAGACCGAGTATTTCCGCCCGAGCGATCAGCACACAACCTGTCCGTGGAAGGGCCTGGCCAGCTACTACAGTCTCGAAGTCAACGGAAAAAGCAATCCGAATGCGGCTTGGTACTATCCCGAGCCCAAGCCCGAGGCCAAGCAGATCAAGGGCTACGTCGCGTTCTGGAAGGGCGTAAAGGTCGAGAAATAGGCGAGCTTCCAACCTAACGGCAAGCTTTCGGTCGAGTGTCTGTCAGAACTCCAAATGGACTCTCACTGACGGAACCAGCACCGGCCCGCGATCGCGGTTATATCCGGGATTGTTGAGATGCTGCAGATCAAACGCGGTAAACAGACCGCGCCAGACGTGGGCGTTGTAGTAGAACTCCTCGATGGTTTCACGGCCGTAGTTGAGACCCCCATCTCCCAGCAGAAATCCCTGTCCACCCAGCGCCAGGTAGCGTCGATGGTCCGCCTTAATCGCATTCGATACGAAGACAGCGCCAGCTTTGTCCAGCTTTCTTCGCCAGCATTCTCCAGTATGATCGCCGCCCACCTGCACGGTCTGATCCACTTCGGTGTACGCATAGGATTCGTGCTGCCCTTCGTTCCATCCAAATCGTGAAAACAGCCGCACGGATCGACCGAGTTGCTGCTGCACGTTCACGCCGAAACCGTACTTCATGGTAGTTTGCAGGGGATGGTTCGTAATTTCCGGGCGAACAGTCTTGCCCGCAAGATACTCGTTGACCGCATCCCGATACACACCCATGTTGGCGTGGTTCACGAACGAGAGCAGGCGTAACACGGTAGCGCCCGCCCCGGTAAGTTTCGGCCGCAGTTCAAGCTCGTAATTTTCGCCGCGCGCCCGCCGCAGGTTCCAGTCGAGGTCGATCCCGTTCGCCACCTTCGGCATAAGGGCCTCCTCGAACCGAAAAGTCCAGCCGCGATCGTGATACTCCGCCAAAAGGCCGACGGTGTAGCCGCGGGTGTCGGCCGCGTAGTCGTAGGCGCCGTTGCTGTCGACCGTCCAATTCATGAACTGGAGGTGACTGTCGGTGCCCACGTCATTGACGTCGAAAAAGTCGTTGACGCCCATCTTCCCGAAGCGCAACTCAATCCTGCGCACCGGCACCTCCGTTGCTAGGTACCAGGGCGTGCGATCGGCCTCTACCACTTCGTCGCTGAGCGGAATAATCTGCCGGAACATGCCGCGCGCGATGTAGGGGGTCGCGCCCAGAGTGGGATTGCGCACCACATCGAGATTGGTGAACCCGGCGAGTCCCAATGCGTCGCTCAGCCCGCCTCCTGACGCGGATTCAAAGTGCATGAAGATTTCGGTTGTGTGGGTCAGCGCAAGGCCCGTGAATAGTGTGGCGACGTTCGAGACTGCATGCTCAGAGTCGGGACGGAAACTGTTCGGCCCGCTGTACTTTGCACGGAATGACGGATGCCACTGCGCGATGATGTTGTCCTGCCCGGAAACCCACCATCGAGCGCTTTGGGAATGCGGAAACATCGTCATCACCGGGTCGTCGACGGCTTCATCCCCGGGCGAGGATTCCGGTGTGGTCTGTGCCGGGGCGAATCCCACGAAACACGCCAGAACCCAGAAAAGCACCGCGGCGCAACGACCCGCTGCACGATTTTTGCGATTGCCTGTCATGGTGGCTTGAGACGAAGCGCGCGAGCGCTTCCTCCCTCGATGGTCGTAGAGTAGTTGATGACTTTGCTCACCGCTACGAAGAACGGGATATACCACAGTTGCGCGAATAACCACCAGTCGTCCTGAAGTAGCGGTCTCTGGAGATTCGCTGCCGAAACTTCCGGTCAAAAGAAAATGAGACAGCCCGGAGCCCCCGAGGCTGTCCCTGCAAACCCTCCCGGTTAGAAGGGCGACTATGCAAGCCAAGGTAGTGGGGGGATGTTGCGGGAGTGTTTCGAGTCTGTGAAAATCTCGTGAAAATGCCAGCCGGGAGCGCGTACCGTTATCACCGCTGTAAGTGACCTGTTCCGCAGCGCCCTTTCTCGCCGCTGCTATAGTTATGTCTTTTGACACGTTGCCGCGGAGGTGTGTCCATGGCTCGCAAAACTGATCAATCGCGCAAGTTGCAGAAGCGCGCCGAAATGATGATTCCGGGCGGCGTCAACTCGCCCGTGCGGGCCTTCCGCGCCGTGGGCGGCGATCCACCCTTTATCATCCGGGGAAAGGATTCCCACGTCTGGGATGCCGACGGCAACGAGTACGTCGACTACATTGGCTCCTGGGGACCGCTTATTTTGGGGCATGCCGCCCCAGTGGTCATCGAAGCCATGGGCGCAGCCATGCGCAACGGCACTAGCTTTGGAGCCTCCACGCCCGCGGAAGCCGATCTCGCCGAACTGGTCATTTCCGCCTTCCCGCACATGCAGAAGGTCCGCTTCGTGAGTTCCGGCACAGAAGCGACCATGTCGGCAATCCGGCTGGCCCGCGCGTTTACCAAACGCAAGTTTATCGTCAAGTTCGAGGGTTGCTACCACGGACACGCGGACGCGCTGCTGGTGAAAGCCGGCTCGGGTGTTGCCACCCTCGGCATTCCAGGATCGGCGGGCGTTCCCGAAGAGTTCACGCAGTTCACTCTCGCCTTACCCTACAACGACACCGACGCGCTTGAAGAAGCATTCAAAAAATACAAAGGCCAGATCGCCTGCGTGATCGTAGAGCCGGTGGTCGGCAACATGGGATGCGTTCCACCCGCTCGCGGTTACCTCGAAGCCGTACGGGCGGTCACGTCCAACGATGGCGCGCTGCTGATCTTTGACGAGGTGATGACTGGCTTCCGCCTCGCCTTTGGAGGCGCGCAAGAGTTGTACACGATCCAGCCGGACCTCACCACGATGGGCAAAATCATCGGTGGCGGGCTGCCTGTGGGCGCCTACGGAGGCTCGTCCGTGATCATGGACCTCGTCGCGCCGCTCGGCCCGATGTACCAGGCCGGAACGCTTTCCGGCAATCCGCTCGCCATGGCTGCCGGATACGCGCAGCTTCGCTACCTGAAGGAACACAAAGAACTGTACGCGAAGCTCGACAAGCTCAGCGGCGAACTGGCAGCGGGCGTAGCCGCCGCAGCTAAGTCGGCGGGTGTGCCGATGACCCACAACCGCGTCGGATCGATGTTCACCTGGTTCTTCCAGGCCGGGCCAGTGACCGATTGGGATTCGGCCTCCAAATCCGACACCGAAGCCTTCGGCCGCTTCTTCCGCAACATGCTTGACAGCGGCGTTTACCTGCCTCCCTCGCAGTACGAGGCGGCTTTCCTGAGCGCGGCGCACACGGAGGAAGACATCAAGAAAACGATCGCCGCAGCGAAGCAGGCGTTTGCGATGGTGGCGGCGTAAGGAAAGTGCGCGGGGTAGTTCTTCCCTAACTCGCGACCACCTGATATTCGCTCTGCACCAGGCCGCTGGCATAAGACCGAGTGGCCACGTGACGGAGTCGGACGTCATGCGGCAAGCTGCCGAAGAGAGCAATTCCTTCTCCGATGAGCACCGGCACGCGGGTAATTACGAGGCGTTGCACCAGCCCCGCGCGCAGAAACCCTTGCACCGTGATTCCGCCATCGATGTACAGGTGGTGCGCGCCGCTGGCGGCGAGTTGGGCGACGATCTCTGCAGGAGACCCGCCCATCTGTTCCACCGCGCCCCGGGCCTTTGATAGATCGACCGCGCGACTGCTGAGCACAACGACGCGTTTCTTCTCGTAAGGCCAGTCTTCCATGGCCAAAACCGTCTCGAAAGTCTTGTGGCCAATAACAATCGCGTCCACTGTCGCGATGAATTCGTTGTAGCCATGAGGTTCGCCGCCCCCAGGCGGCAGAAAATCGAGCTCCCCGTTGGGTCGCGCGATGAAGCCATCAACACTGGTGCCGACAAAAACCGAGATCTTCATCATTTTCTCCTCAGCCTACGGACAAATAATGCGGTAAGTCCGTGTAAATAACTTCCGAATAATTAATTGCAATCTGTTGACATCCCAAAACACTTTGCGAATATCTTGATCGTTACCATGAACGAATGGACACCAGATCGAAGTCTATCCGGAGACGCGGCGCATGGTAACCGCGGTCAGTTCACCCACCGTTGCCAGGGTCAGCGTTAAACCCTCTTCTCTCGCTGCGCCACTTGCTCGTCTGGTGTCGGTGGATGTCTTGCGGGGACTCGTCATGGTCATTATGGCGCTGGACCACACGCGGGACTTCCTGACGGACTTGCGCTTCGCGCCAGAAGACCTGGCCCACACCAACGGGGCGCTCTTCTTTACCCGCTTCATCACGCACTACTGCGCGCCCGTATTTGCGTTCTTGGCGGGAACTGGGGCATTCCTCGCCACCAGTCGCGGGAAGTCGCTGCAATACGTCTCCCGCTTCTTCCTGACTCGCGGGCTATGGCTCGTGCTCCTCGAGTTTACGGTCGTCGACTTCGCCTGGGGATTCGTTCCGTGGGCCCATGGAGGAGTCATCTGGATTCTAGGTTGGAGCATGGTGGCGATGGCGCTCATCGTCTGGCTTCCGGTGCGCTGGATCGCGGCCCTGGGACTAGGCATGATCGCCACTCACAACCTGCTCGACCGCATCAGTCCAGCCTCGTTCGGGAGATTTTCCTGGGCATGGATTCTTCTCCATTCGCCCGGCCGTATTCCGATCGGTGATTTTCAGTTCTCGGTGAGATACGTGTTGATCCCATGGGTCGGCGTCATGGCCGCGGGCTTTGCCTTTGGAACGCTGCTGCTCCGGCCCGACCGCCGCAAATGGATTCTGACCCTAGGGATCGCGGCCACCGCGCTATTCTTCGTGCTCCGCGGAATCAATGTTTACGGCAACGGCATCGCCGGCCTCCCCTTGAGATACGCGTACTCCAGCGGCCCGTGGAGTGTACAGCCGACTCTCTCGCTGACACTGGTCTCATTCTTCAACACGCTCAAGTATCCACCTGCTCTCGATTACCTGCTCATGACGCTCGGCCCGGCACTCATCCTGCTCGGATTGCTCGACAAGGCCAAAGCCGAGCACGGGCTAAGTCATATTCTTCTGGTCTTTGGCCGGGTGCCGTTGTTCTACTACGTCCTGCACATCTACTTGCTGCACATCATGGCTATCGTGATTTCGCTGGCCTTCCACCAGCCTATCTGGTACGGCACGATCATCGCCGACTTCGCGCAGAAGCCGGTTGGGTATGGACACGGTCTGCCGTTCATTTACGCCATGTGGATTCTTGCTGTGGCCATCCTTTACGTGCCCTGCTTGTGGTTCATGAAATTTCGGAGCCGGCACCGGGATTGGGCGTGGCTGAGTTATCTATGAGGAATTAGGTACCTACCGGACAATCTAAAATTCGTGATTCGGGTTGGCCTACTAAAGTCTGTTATCGAAGGAAAGTTTCGGGTGCCGCAAGACCGTGTTTTATAGCTCATCGTTCTCGAGCAGCGCCCCTAATCGATGAAGGCGGCGTTCCCACAGGGAGCGACGTTCTTCAATCCAGCGCTGGACGACGGTCAGCCCTTTGGGTTCGATCCGGCAAGTACGGACGCGGCCCACTTTCGTTGTGCGCACAAGACCACTCTGCTCGAGTATCTGGAGGTGTTGAACGACTGCGGCCAGCGTTATATCGAGAGGAGCGGCAAGACTGGAGACGGAAACGGCGCTCTGGCTCAGCCTTTCGAGGATGGAACGGCGCGTCGGATCGCCAAGAGCATGAAAAACGCGGTCCACTTGAGCTCGTTGGGTCAACATAGATTTGTCTTTTTTTGCGCCACATCGGCAGAAGGATGTGAATTACGTCCGAGCCAATTCCTTACCGAGAGATTCCAGCAGCAGACTCCATCCGTCCTGACGCATTTTGGGGCCATCAGCGCCTTCCAGAAATGCTCCTTGTTCGGTGAAGATCAGCGTGGTCCCCTTTTCTTTAGGCAGGAATTCCACGGTAGCTTGCGAGGAGGAAATCCGCTTGTCGCCCATGCTCATGGTGTAAACAAACACAATGTGCCGATTGGGCAGTATGTCCTGAAAGATGGTCTGGTTCGTAAACCTGAGCCCATTCTTTCCGCGGAAACGGGCTTGCTCGCTGCCGCCCGCGCGGAAGTCCAAAGCGTAGTGCTCAATCTCAAACTCGTCGCCTTCGGCAAACCACCGCCGTTTTTTCGCTGGGTCGGAAAATGCTGCAAACACTCGCTCCGGCCCGACCGCATAATTACGTTCAATCACGAATGTGCTATGAATTACCGATCGTTCTGCCATGGGATGCTCCTTTCGCGGCCGGTTCGTAACAGAGGAAGGCGTTGCCGCTCGCGAAGATTCGATTCCTGGTCATTTTTAGGCTCAGCGAGTGTTTTACCCCCTCAAACATCGTGCGCCCCTCTCCGAGAATAATCGGATTCACGACGACCTGGAATTGGTCGATCAGCTTCGCCTGCGCCAGTTGCGAGACGATACTGCCGCTGCCCAGAATGACCATGTCATCGGCTGACGAACTCTTCAGTTTGCGGATCTCTGTTGCTGGATCGGTCTTCACGAGCCTGGTATTGGCCCAAGACACAGACGACAGCGTCCGCGAAAACACTATCTTCGGCAGATTGTTCATGCGCTCGGCCACCACCGGGTCGGCCTTCGTGGCCTGCCCTGTAGGCCAGTAGCCCGCCATGAGCTCGTAGGTGATACGGCCGAAAACCAGCGTGCCGCCCATTTGCGCATTGCTGGCTACGAAAGCGTTGAATTCCGGATCCATGTGGCTCTTGGCCCACGCCAACTCTCCATTTTTGCCGCTGAAGTAGCCGTCGAGAGAGATGTTGTTAAAAGCGCTCAGTTTGGCCATCTGTGGCTTCCTCCTGTTACCTGGTTTTGGCATTTGCTCGCCAGTCGGGCGCTAACCTCGCCATTCACGAACATCGCTTTAGTAGACACTTAAGTATTCAATCCCATCTTCCGCGCAATTGTCAAGTGACCGCTTAAGTATTGAGCGGACCACCGGATCGTTTTGTGTTGGTTGGCCTACAGCGGAACTTTTATATCCACCGACTTCCCGAGACGGGCTTGCAAATCTTTGCGGTAGCGGCGGCTAAGGCGGAGCTTGGTCCCGTCGTGGAGGACGAGTTCGTATTCGGCATCGCTGTCGAAACGAAGTTCGCGGACGCGATCGAGATTCACGATGGTGGACCGGTGAATACGGCAGAATCGGGCAGGATCGAGATCGGATTCGAGATCGTTCATGCTGCGTCGGACAAGGTGTGTTTTCCCACCGACGTGAAGTGAGGCGTAATAGTCAGCGGCCTCGACCCAGTCAATATCGGCGACCGAAATGAAGAGAACGTGCCCCGCACTCTTGATGGTGAGACGGTCCATCTTTGCCGACGCCTGGCGGCGATGTGTGATGCGTTCTTTCGCCCGATCAAGAGCACAGGCGAAGCGGGCGTTGTTGAAGGGCTTGAGCAGGTAGTCGAGGGCCCCGGCATCGAACGCTTTGAGAGCATACTGGTCGTAGGCGGTAACGAAAATGACGGCGGGAGGCAACTCAGCGCCCAGAAGTTCCAGGATGTCGAAGCCGTCATACTCCGGCATGCGCACATCCAGGAAGACCAGGTCTGGCTTTTGCGTGCGGATCACCTCGATCGCGCTGTTGGCGGAGTCAGATTCACCGAGCACTTCGACCGCAGGATTCGCCCGCAGCAGATGCAAAATATTCGCGCGGGCGAGTGGTTCATCGTCCACGACCAGAACGCGAATTCTCGCGGGAGGGGCGTTGGAAGTCATTTCGCTTGATACGGAACGGAGAGCTGAATTTCGACGCCATGGTCGCGATTCTGGATCGTGAGGTTGCTCGATTCTCCGTACAAGTTCCTCAGCCGCGAGCGGACGTTCGAGATGCCAACACCGGCACGGAGTTGCTTGCCATCTTCGGGAATGCCCGGGCCGTCATTGTAGATGGTCAGGGTCAGGCAGCCGTTCGCGCGCGCCGCGCCAATACGGATGGCACCCCCGGCCGCTCGCTTGCCGATACCGTGCTCGATCGCGTTCTCGACCATTGGCTGCAGAATCAGGCTGGGGACGCGTGCGGAGTGAAAATCCCTGGGCACATTCACGCTGATCTGCAGGCGCTCCGCAAAACGTGTTTTCTGGATGTCTAGATAAGTCGCGAGAAACTCCATCTCCTCACCAAGCGACACTTCCTGTCTGCCGGAATCGTCGAGCACGCGGCGCAGCAGATCGCTGAGTCCGGCAATCATGCTGACGGCGTCCTCGTTGCGATCCTCGCGAACTAATCCGGCGATGGCATTGAGCGTATTGAAGAAGAAGTGCGGCTCGAGCTGGTGGCGGAGCGCATCAAGGTGAGCGCGGGAAAGCTGTTCGTTCAGCCGCGCAGTTTCGGTTTCGCGTTGCGCCAGGCGGTGAGTGGACTCGAGCGTGTAGCCGATGGCGAGGATAGCCGCGTAGAGAATCAGAAAGAGATGGAATTCTCCATAGAACACGGAAAAGGCGGTTTGGCCGAACTGCGTGACTTTGAAGTATCCCCAAGGTTGAAGCAGGATCTGCAACACTCCCGCCCAAAGTGAATAGATTGCGCCGATCGCGATGCAAGCACCCAGGTGAATTGCCCACGTACGAATTGCCCGCCACTTCGCTGGCGGATACTCTTTGCCGAGATAGAGCACGAACGGCGTGGCCAACGCCCACACGATCCAGGAGGCCAGCACAGTGATAAACAGGTGTACCCAGGCATGCTGCATGCCGACCGCGCGCATCCCCGCAACGATCTGCGTGGCGTTCGCGAGCGCGAAGCCGAACCACAGCGACGCAATCCATCGCCAGGAGTACGATCGCCGGGACAGTGATTGAGCGTCCATCTCGATTAGTATCGGCCTTCTGGCAGTCGTTCGGCGAAAAAATGCAGCGAAGCAACGCCTGCTTGCAGTCAGGCGACTCCCGCTGAAGTCGCCGCAAGGAGAATACTAGCGCGCATGAAAAAACAAGCCAAAACCGCCGTGTTCCTGGTCGTCACCCTGTTTGCCGGCCTGCTGTTGCTGGCCCAGGATTATTCCTCCAACCCCAGCGCAGACTACAACGGCAAGGGCCAGATGAAGCTGCCCGCAGACTATCGGCAATGGGTCTACCTGACCAGCGGATTCGATATGAGTTATAACCCCACACTCACATCGATGAACCATTCCATGTTCGATAACGTGTTCGTAAATCCCGAGGCCCACAAGAAGTTCCTGGAGACAGGGACGTGGCCGGACAAGACTGTGATGGTGCTCGAGGTGCGCATGGCCGAGGGGAAAGGATCGATCAATCAGAAAGGCCACTACCAGGGTGACGTGATGGCGCGCGAAGTGCACGTAAAAGACGAGGCGCGGTTCCCGGGCAAGTGGGCCTTCTTCGCGTTCGGCGATGAGGAGACCGGCACGCTGGTCCCAACAACGGAGGATTGTTACTCGTGTCATGCGGAGCATGCAGCCGTGGACACGACGTTCGTACAGTTTTATCCAACCTTACTGAAGGTGGCGAAGGAAAAAGGGACTTTGAGCGCCGGATACGTGAAGGAAACAAAGGGAAAATAGTACCCTGGAAAGGTTCGGCTTTACATCGATCAGCGAAGTCGGCGAGGGCTCCTCCCCTCGCCCTTGCACAAAGTCAGACGGCGCCTCCGGCACGGAAGGGAGCTCAGTACGAATCTTCCAAATCCCGCCAGTTTTTCCCTACCCCGATCTCAACGACCAAGGGGACGGAGAGTGGATACACCTTCTCCATATACTCGCGAACCAGGGAACGCATCACGTCTAACTCTTCTTCCGGAACTTCGAAGACGAGTTCGTCATGCACTTGCAGGGTCATGCGCGATTTCAGATTGCGGTCGCGGACGGCTTCGTCAATGCGGATCATCGCAATCTTGATCAGATCGGCCGCGGTGCCTTGCAGCGGCGTGTTGACCGCCGTGCGTTCGGCGAAACCACGCTGCTGCACGTTCTTCGCATTGATATCGGGGATGGGTCGAATGCGTCCGAACAGCGTCTTGACATGTTGCTGATGGCGGGCATCGTCGAGCGTCTTGTCGATGAATGCACGCACGCCGCTGTACTTCTCAAAGTAGGCATTGATGAACTGCTTGGCCTCGCCGGGCTCGATGCCGAGATTTTGGGACAAGCCGAAGGGCGACAGGCCGTACACAATCCCGAAATTCACAACCTTCGCCGCGCGACGGTGGTCTGGCGTGACCATCAACGGAGGCACTCCGAACACTTGCGACGCGGTCAGCGTATGCACATCGTCGCCGCGATTGAAGGCTTCAACCAGAAGGGCGTCGTTGGAGAAGTGCGCCAGCAGCCGGAGTTCAATCTGCGAGTAGTCGGCGGCGAGAAGAACATGACCGGGCTCGACCGTGAATGCGGCGCGAATCTCGCGACCGAGTTCAGTGCGAATGGGAATGTTCTGTAGATTCGGATTGGCGGACGAGAGACGGCCCGTAGCCGTGCCGGTTTGATCGAACGTCGTGTGCAGTCGCCCGGTCGCCGGGCTGAGCAGCGCGGGCAGCGTATCGACGTAGGTCGACTTGAGTTTCGAGAGCTGGCGGTACTCGAGCACGAGGCGCGGCACCGTGTGATTCGCCGCCAGCCCTTCCAGCACATCCACAGCGGTTGAAATCATTTTGCCCTTGCCGTATTTCACGGGCTTCGGCAGGTTCAGCTTATTGAAAAGCACGTCCCCCAGTTGCTTGGGCGATCCGATATTGAACTCGACGCCGCATTGGCTGTAGATCTCTCTGGCCTTGGCATCGATCTCGCCCTCCAGCCGCGTGGACATGCGCGCGAGCGCGTCCTTGTCGATCTTGACGCCGGCTTCCTCCATGCGTGCAAGCACCGGGACCAGCGGAAGGTCGATGTCCCGGTAGGTTTTCATCAATCCATTGTGTTCGACCTCATGTGCGAGGGCCGCAGCCAAGCGCCCGGTTACATCAGCCGATTCGGCAAGATTGCCGGAGAGCTTCAGATTCAAACGACGCAAGGCAACCTCAGCCAGACCATGAGACGAGTAAGTCGGATCCAGCAGATAGGAATAAAGCCGCGAATCATGGTGTACGCCGGAGAATTCGATGGCCGCGGCATTGAGCGCATGCAGTGCTGCCTTGTAGTCGTGGACGGATTTCGCGATTCGCTCGTTGGCCAGCGCCGATTTTAATTTCGATCCGGCTTCGGAGTTGAGGGAAACGATGGTGCCTGTGCCGGCGGTTGATGAGATAGCGATGTTGCGCGTAATGGGCAGCGCCGGCTCGATAGGATCCCCCATCTGCAGAGGTAGCATGCCATCTTCGAGTTCTTGCTCCTCGACCTCTTCCTGCTCCTCCAACCCTGCGGCAGAGGCCGCCTCGAGGGCGATGTTCAGCGGTTTGTCGGCCGTCACACTCTTCAAAATGGCCTCGACGTCCGCGGGCGATTTTGCCTCTGTATACTGCGCTTCCGTCACTTCAACCACCGGTAACAGTTCTTTCAGCAGTGACGTGAACTCCAGTTCAAAAAAAAGTTGGCGCAATGTCGCAATGTCGGGCGCGCCGGCTTTCATCGCGTTGAGGTCAAGTTCGACCGGCACATTGCAGTCGATGGTCGCCATGCGCTTGCTGAACAGAACGACCTCGCGATTGTTCAACAACGACTCGCGGTAAGTCTTCTTCTCGACTTCGGCGGCCCGATCGAGCGCCTGCTCCACCGTTCCGAAACGCTTGATGAGTTCGACTGAACCTTTGTCGCCGATGCCCGGAGCGCCCGGGATATTGTCGATCGAGTCGCCACGTAGAGCCATCACGTCGACGACCCGCTCGGGCGGCACACCGAGAATCTCTTCTACTTTCGCTGCGTCGGCGATGAGATTGTCTTTCGGCGGATTCAGAACCAGGACCTTGTCGGTGACCAACTGCAGCATGTCCTTGTCGCTGGAGACGACGTAGACGAGATAGGACTCGGCCGCGGCTTTGCGCGCTAGCGTTCCAATCAGGTCGTCGGCTTCGAACCCCTTTTGCTCCAGAATAGGTATGCGGTAAGCCTCGAGAGCCTGGCGAATGTAAGGCACCTGCTGGGCCAGGTCCTCGGGCATTTCCGAGCGATTGGCCTTGTAGCCGTGGTATTGAATTTCCTGGAAGCTCTGCGTCTTCAAATCGAACTTGCGAACGGTGGTGATGGCTTCTGCTTCCTGGTCGCGAAAAGTTTTCCCGCCGACGTCGAAAACCGCCGCCAGGTACTCGGGAGAGAAGTCCTCGCGGAGCTTGCGCAGCATGTTGACGAACACGTAGATGGCGGCGGTGGGCAAGCCGGTTTTGGTCGACATCGGCCGCTGGCGCGCCATGGCGTGGTAGGCGCGGAAGATGAACGACATCGTGTCGATCAGAAAAACGCGGTCCTTCACGCCGGCAGGCCGCGGAACGGCCGTTGGTCCGGGTTTTGGCTGTGGTGCCTGCTTTAGCGAAGATGTTTTGCGTGGGGGCAAGACACGATTTTAGCAGTTGCGCGAAAGCTCTGTGCCCCAGGTTCGCGTCCGCTCTTGGAACGCAAACAGGGGACTATCTGCCTCGCGCATCCCCAATCGTAAGCGTTCAATATCCAAATGAGAGCGTAAAGTCAGCAGCCACGGATTTAACGGGCGGTCCACCTGGCAGGTTCACGAACACCACGTAATATTTTTCGGCATCGTCATTGGTAGGTGAAAGGACGAATTCCACTTCGTGACTGTGTGTGGATTCGACCGCGTAGAGTGCGGTTCCGCCCCCTTGGCCGTGAGAGTCGGCGGCAAACTGAGCAGTGTTCATCAAGAGAAAGCTGACATCGGTCGAGTCATCGCTGAGGTCGTCATCCCCCGGTCGGGGAACAAACGACTCGAACGTCCCATGAATGCGCGGAATGACTGTGTGGGGAGGCACCTCCACGGGAAATGATGCGTATTTCTTAACCGTGAAGGTTTTGTGCAGGAAGTTGCTGGGCTTGAGGCGCACCGTATCGACGCGATCCAGTGGATTGACAGTTGACTTCGAAGGTCCAGACCGATTGCATGCGGCCAGCGCGAGGGAAAATGCGATCAGAGGTAGAAACCTCCCGCGCGCTGCCCGAAGGCATTGATCACGTGTAGCACGGGCGCCCCCGCCCGCCAAAGCCCGGCCACCGTCTCTGCTCTCTGCATCAAGATCAAACTTGCACACTGTTACCTCAAATTTCTTTCCATACCGGAAGCTTTGTTTCATCACAATTGCACTAGGCCTTCGGACTTGGCTGACCAAACTGAGTCGTGTAGTGCAACTTGATTTCGCCGCACGTCCCTTGCTCCTGCGAGTAGACGACGCAGCTGTCGAACGGTCGTGAGTAGACATGCAGGCTGACGGCGCGCTCGTTGAACTCACGCGGATTCAGCACCCGGTGCACCGGTTCGATTGGATCGACAGCACAGGGATGGCCTGGGCTCATCTCGACAGTGTCGGCGGTTTCCAGTTCACATCGCCCTTCATCCACCTGCTGGAACACCACGCGGTAGTTTTCGACCAACAAACGGCCCATAGGGACCGCCATCCAGCAATTCTGGTCGCGATGGTTATGAATCGAGCTGACTTGGCCGACCTCCCAGCAAATGGCGATCAGTTCATAGAGCGGCGTCCTGTCGATCAGGTTGCGCGTGTAGTGCTGTCGGTCCCAGTTCAAATAGGGAGTGAGCGTCGCCGAATCCACGCCCGTGTTCGTGAGGAAGGTAACAAGTTCGGCAGTGTGCTCGAACGCAGACTCGGGGAACGACCGAAGCTGGACAACAAAGTCCTGAATGGAAACTTGTTTCTGTAGGGCTTGCAGACTCATAGCAACTCCTTAAGAAGTATAAAGGGTTGGCGAGAGTGATCGCGGGCGGAAATTCACGATGCGTCCTCTTCATTCAATCAACATGCAGTCACCGTAGGAATAGAAACGATAGCCCTGCTGCACCGCGTGGCGATAGGCACCGAGTACGCGTTCCCGGCCGGCGAAAGCGCACACCAACATCAGCAATGTCGACTCAGGTAGGTGAAAGTTTGTGAGCATGGCGTCGACCGCCCGGAACTGGTAACCCGGATAGATAAAGAGTTCGGCTTCGCCACTTCCCGCAAGAAGCCGGCCATCCTGAGATTGCGCTATCCCATACTCGAGCGTGCGCACGCTGGTCGTGCCGACTGCCACGATACGGCGATGTTGATCGTGGGCGCGGTTCACGGCGTCGGCAGCCTCTTTCGAGATCAAGTAAGACTCCTTGTGAAGGTGATGCTCTTCGACCGACTGAACCCGGACCGGCTGAAAAGTTCCGAGACCGACGTGGAGCGTGACTTCCGCGATTTCGATTCCTCGGTCGCGCAATCGGGCGAAGATTTCCGGCGTGAAGTGCAGGCCGGCGGTGGGCGCGGCAACCGAGCCCCGCTCGCGCGCGTATACCGTCTGGTAGCGCTCCCGATCAGCAGTCCGATCGGCGCGCGCAATATACGGCGGCAGCGGAACATGGCCGAGCCTTTCGATTATGCCGAAAAAGTCAACCACGGGCGCGAACCGGATTCCGCGCTCCCCGAACGTGCCCCGGCTGGTCACTTCCGCCTGCAATTCGCGCGACTCACCGAAGTAGAGCTGCTCTCCCACTCCAATCTTGCGCCCGGGACGCACGAGGCACTCCCACTCATTAGGATCAGCACTGGTCTGCCGCGTGAGCAGGACTTCGATTCGCCCGTGCAGGAAGTCTCGAGAGGCGGGATTGTGCGGGCTAATGGGGTGCGACCGAGAACCCTGGCGCCTGCCATAGAGCCTGGCCGGAAAGACGCGAGTGTTGTTGAGCACAATCAAATCATCGGGCCGAAGCAGCGCAGGCAAGTCGCGGAAGCTGCTGTCTGCCAACGCCCCTGTATTGCGGTCGAGGTGCAGCATCCTCGAAGCACCCCGGTCGGCAAGCGGTTCCTGCGCAATCCGCTCTTCCGGAAGGTCGAAGTGGAAATCAGAAACAAGCACTGGGCGGAATTATAGGTCGGCGTCGTAGGAAGTTTTCTATGGGATCCCCTTGTGATCGAGGGCAGTGTGTTCGTAAAGGCATGCAAATATGACAGGAAAACGACGATTAGGATTGTCGGGAGTTCAAAAGGTGCGGTACCATAAACGAGTCAGGCCCTCCTGTTGTCCTGTCCATCCCCATGGCCTCAGAGCGCCAATATCGGGACCAGATTGTCCGCTACGGCCGCATGCTGCATCAATGTGGATTCGTGGCCGCGACTGACGGCAACCTTTCCGTCCGGCTCAGCGAAAATCGCATTCTTTCGACGCCCACCTGCATGAGCAAGGGCGCGATGCGGACCTCCGATCTGGTCATCGTCGACATGGAAGGACGACTCGTCTCTGGCAAACGCAATGTTTCCAGCGAAATCGGCATGCACCTGCTGATTTACCGTCTGCGCCCCGACGTGAAAGGTATCGTGCATGCGCATCCGCCGACCGCAACAGGATTCGCCGCCGCTGGTGTGGCGTTGAATCAGCCGCTTGTCTGCGAGGTCGTAATTGGCCTCGGATCGATTCCGCTGGCCAAGTACGGGACGCCCGGCACTGCGGAACTGACGGACGCGCTTGAGCCCTTGGTGCCCGGATTTGATGCGATCCTCATGTCGAATCATGGAGTCGTCGCCTACGGCGTGGATCTCGATCAGGCGTACATGAAGATGGAGACGGTCGAGCACTTCGCGCGGATTGCTTTGGTGACCCATCAAATTGGACAGCAGAAGCCGCTGGGCGCAGCGGAGTTGGAAAAACTGGTCGTGGTGCGAGCCAAGTACATGGGCGGCGGCCAAGGAATGCACAGTCCTGGATCTACCAACGGAAACGGCCGCAAAAAGGCGCCCGTGGAATCAACTACTAGCGTCGAAACCCAATCTCGCCGCCGCGTCTCCCAATAGTTTTAATGGAGCACAGGCACTCCTCCGTCGCGTTTATCGCCAAGTGGACGTCTTGGCCTCTAGCTTCCGCCAAATCGAAAACGTAGCCCAGCCCGCACATTAATCCCGAGCGCCGGATATCCCACCACCTCTTCATACTGCTTGTTTAACGAATTCTCGACATTCGCATAGGCCGTGACGTGTGACGTGAGCGCGTACCATCCCCCAACATCGACCCGGGCGTAACCGGCAGCGTGGTCGATGCCGAAGCCGAAGAAATCGGAATCGGCCCGGCGGCCGACGACGCTCGTGCCGAGATTCGCACCCCACCGGCTGCCCAGATAGTTCAGCAGCAGGCTGCCCGAGTGTTTGGGACGCCGCAGCAGCGGCGCCCCCGCAGCATGGAACGCATCAAATGCAAAAGGAGCCTCCAGGACTTGCGTTGAGTCGTAGGTGTAGCCCCCGTTCAGGACGAGCCGACTCGTGAGGCGGCCCTTGACCTCCACCTCGGCGCCGTGTGCCATGGACTTGTTGATGTTGACGTACTGGCCCACGAAGGTCATGGGGTCCAGCGTCTGAAAATCGATCTGGTTCCGAAAGTGATTATTGAAATAGATGGCCGACAGTGAGTATTTGCCATCCAGAAAGGACTGCTCGAAGCCCGTCTCGAAAGCACGGTTCTCTTCTGCCTTAAGATTCGGACTGCCCAGCACGAATGGCAGGCTGGGTAAAACCTCTTCAAAGCGGGGCTCTTTGATCCCCGTCGCGTAGGAAAACCGGAACCTCGTTCCCGACAGGTAATGGCCCCCGCGCAACGCCTGCACCGTTAGGGCGGCGCGAGGCACGCCCTTGTTGCCAAACGTCTCGTTGTGAACGAAGCGTGCTCCCAGGATCAACGAGAAACGGCCGCGGGAGAGAACCTGCTCGGCATACGCCGCGTGATTCAAGCGCAGGCCGTGCTGAGAACTCGAAAAGAGGCTGGTCAGAAAAGCATTTTCATCTTCAAACTCGTAACCAAACGTGGTGTGCGCCCAGCTTCTCTCGGTGTAGTTTCCCTGGTAGTCGAATCCGGCGCGATTGGAGTGGAACGTGTTCCGATAAATAAAGTCCATCTCGCCGAAAGGCGAGACGCGGTTGGGATCAATGACATCGTTCTGGTTTAGCGTCCGATGGTTGTACTCGAACCCGGTAAAGCGGTGCTGCCAGCGCCCCGGTCCGATGATGGTCAGTTCAGCGCTGCCGAGAAAATTATTTTGGCGGGCGCGCTCGTTGGTTTCGGGTGGCAAGGGCGGAAGACCGTTGAAATACCATTCTCCCTGAATGCCGGTGCGGCTATTGGAGTGGCGGGCGCGAATGCGCAGCGTGGCATGGCTGCCGAGACCAGCTCCGAGATTCCCACCCTGCAGTGAGTTCGAGTAGTCGTCGTTGGGGCCAGAACCCTCAGTGTTGAACTGATCGCCAAAGACGTTGTAGTCGAAGCGATCTGCAGCGCCTGCGATCGAGGCGTAGCCGTGCGCGGTGAAAAGATTGCCGCCATCGGCGCCAAACCGGATCTCGGGGCTCTCAGCTGATCCGGTGCGGGTGAAGATCTGCACGACGCTGGTCATGGCGTCCGATCCATAGAGCGTGCTCTGCGCACCGCGGAGGAATTCGAGCCGGTCCGCGCCTGCGAGGGGAACCGTTCCAAAATCGAAGATGCCGCCAGGGTCGTTGACCGGGACTCCATCGATGAGAACCTTGTTGTACCGGGAATCTCCTCCGCGAACGAACAGGGAAGACTGGCTGCCGCGTTGGCCAACCGTGTTAACGACAGCTCCTGGAAGAAAGCGGATGGCGTCGGAGGCGGCTACCGGTTGCATGACCTGCAATTGGCCGCTCTCCAGAGTAGACACGCTGGCGCCAGACTCCTGTTCGGGAAAGGGTGTGCGGGTAGCTGTAACGACAACGATCTCCGACGCGCCGGCAACAGCCAGTTGCACCGTGAATATGGAAGGATGAGGGACCGAGATGTCAGTAGCTAGCGGCGCGAACCCTGGTGCCAGGACCTGTAGATGATACTGCCCATCGGGCAGGCCATTTAGCAACACGACGCCCTCTCCCAAAGTCGAGAGCACAGCAACGGGCGTGGAATCGCCCGAAGGCAACAGCGAGACCTGAGCGCCGGCAACGGCGTCGGAATGCGGATCGACAATTTTGATCTTGAGGTCGGCGGCAAAAAGCGAGGCCGCGAGAAACACGAAAACGATGGTGCGAACTGCGCGCATGCAATCCTCCTTGTCACGCGAAAGGGATTGTTCGTGGGGCGGTTCGCACCGGTCTCCTGGCTTGCGAGTAAGAACGCCGGGCGTTCGAACTTCTGCGGCCGGCCTTCCCAGGAATTTTCCTAGTGACCGGCGGCCGATTTCCTCGCTTACAGTTGCGCGGCAGCGCGGGATTTACACCCGCTTCCCAATTCCCGTCTCAGCAGACGGGAATGCGCGAACCAGAATTTTGAAAGATCTGAAAAAATGTGTTCAGGAAATTTAATTGGGATACACGGGGAAGTCAACGCGGCGCATGGTTAAGACAAGTGCGGGTCACTCAACATCAGCGACTCGCGAACGTCCCGCCCTGCAGATGGCGGCGAAAAAACGGGAATTCCGCGCTGCCGATCTTCTCTACGTTCGCCTCGGCAAACGCTTTCACCCGATCCAGTGACGACTGCAACAAGGCGTTGTAACGCTCCAATTCCTCCGACGGCATATCCTCCGGTACCGGAATCAGGCTGCCGACACGCATTAATGCCCGCGAGAACGGTTTCGGCACCAGCAGGCGGTCCCAGGTATTCAAGGTCCAGGCACGATCGATAGCGATGTGGAATACAGCCATCGGTACCCTCGCGGAGCGAGCCAGCAGCACCGGACCGGGCTTCGTGACGAAACGTGGACCACGCGGTCCGTCAATCGTGAAAGCGACTGTGTACCCGGCCTCAATTTCCTTTCGCATGCCGAGCAGGCCGCGCACCGCTCCCCGGCTGCTCGATCCGCGCACCGGGACAAAGCCGAAACGCCGAATCATGCGCGCCGTAAATTCTCCATCAAAGCTGGTGCTGCTCATTACCCGGATGTCGAGATCGCGCCAAAGATAGGTCGCCGCGAATGTGCACTGGTGCCAGAACGAGTACACGAACGGGCGCTGCTCCAGGCTGACCGGAGAATTCTCTTCGCAGGAAACGGCAAACTTCATGGTCGGACCGATGAGACGAACTGCAATCGTCGTTGCCCACGAGATCAGCGTCAGCAGCACCCGCTGCCAGCGTGTGAAGGGGACGCGGCCGGTCAACGGGTCGACTGCATCATCATCGGCCGGCAGCGGACTGGGAGGCACGACGACATTGTAACGGGCTGGGTAATGCAGGAGGCGGAAGGGTGAGGGCACGGAGGGGAGATCACGGAAACGTGGGGCACAGGACTCGATCAGGGCACATCTTTAAGCGTGCCATAAAGGGCTGATTTAGGCTGCGCCTTCAGGCGCTGGCGGGCTCGGGAGTCGCGGTCGGAAGCGCCCGCGGTAACAACTTGAAGTTACAACGAACTAATTTTCCAGGTAGGCGTCGATCCACTCTTTGAGCTTGCGGCGGCGTTCGTCGCTTATATCGAAGCGGACACCGAAGGATTGCTTGGGCTTCTTCCAGGTGACGCTCCCCCGAATCCAGATGCGCGGCAGTGTAAGCAGAGCGAACGACACCTCAACCTGCAGGCCCGGGCGAACATCCTCACCACTCTTCATCGACATACCGCCAGAACTGACTTCGATGCTGGTGCCGTTGAATTTCCTGCCCTCCGATACCAGCACAGCGACCTCGGTGATCACCGGAATGCGCACGTAGCGCCTGAATTCGTGGAGCACCAGCATGTTGGTAGCGCGCACCAGTTTTAGCGCCGCCGATCGCTCGAGAGGCTCCTGAAAAATCGCATTGATGCCGTACTTCGAGTAGCGCATGGCTTCCTGCGCGCTCCCGCCCAGACCATAGATGACCATGCGGCTGTTGGACGGGGATGTCCGCGCAGCTTCCATGACGGCCTGCGCGGCCGGCCCCAGCCTGACTACACAGGCTTCGAATTTCTCTTTGCGAATGCGCTCGGCGGCATTCTCCGTGATTACCACCGACTCGATGCCAAACTGCTTGAAACAATCGGAAATGACGGTCTGACTGCCGTCTTTCAGGTCAATCAGTGCAATGCGCGCCGCGGCTTTTTTGGGTTGACGGATGGGGGCCAGAGCAGTACCAAGGGCATTGTCCATAACGAGTGGGCGATCGTCTGTCGAAACCCTATTCTGGCGTGCGAGACACGGTTTGGCAAAGATTCCTTCGGAAACTAAGAGGGTACAAAAGTGTCACTCCAAGTCATGGCCGCTGGTTACTTTCGAGTATCGCCGGGCAGAAGACCGCAAGAGTCTACATCGGGCTGGTAGCTGACCCCTGGCCGGCGAAGCCCGTACTGTCTGCGTGGCGATGAGGCCTGAGCGGCAGACATTAAGGCCCCCATCGCCTCAATGCCCCTCCGCGACCTCCCTGGCTAAAGCTTTTCTTCCGGAAACTCCACCTCAAGTCCCAGCGGATCCGTAAACCGATTCGTTAAATTCGCCACGCCCGTAAGCAGATGCAGATCCACAATCTCCGCGTCGTTGAAATGCTTTTTGAGCACAACGAAATCTGCATCGTTCACCGAGTGAGGATCGCGCGTGAGCTTCTCCGCATAAGCCAGCGCCGCTCGTTCTTTCTCCGAAAAGCGCGAGTCATCCCCCGCCTGCAACGCCTTCCAATCCTCCGGCGCAATTCCCGCCCGCTTCGACGACGCCAGGTGATGCTGCAAACAATAACGGCACTGGTTGATCATCGAGACCCGGATATAAATCAACTCGTACAGCTTGCGATCCAACGAACGCCCGACGCTGGCATAGAAGCCCAGAAAATTCTTCAGCATGTCCGGACGATTCGCCAGCGCCTTTTGCGCGTTCCCTGGCTTGCTCTTAAGCTTCTGCTCGTAGATCTCCTTCACCTCTGGCGATGCTTGGTCCATCTCAATCAGTGCGATACGTGCCATGAATTCCTGCCTCCGTTCGTTCGCTATAATACCCGGCAGAATTGTTTCCGTCCTCGCGACCTGACTGGAGCCTCCACTGACATGCTTCGTATCCGCGGCCTGAACGTCAAGGATTTGCCGCTGCTTCAGCAGATGATCGTCGAGTTCGCGACTTTTGAAAAACTAGCGCACGTCGTCACTGTTACAGAAGAAACTCTCGCGCGCGATGCTTTCGGTCCATCCCCACGCTTCCGGGCGTTGCTGCCCGAGTGGAACGACAAAGCCGCGGGCTATGCCATCGTCTTTCCCTTCTACAGCAGCTTCCAGGGCCCCGGCCTGTTTCTTGAGGACATCTACGTTCGTGAAGAATTCCGCGGCAAAGGGATTGGCAAAGCGTTGATGGCCGAGGCCGCAGCCATCGCCGTTCGTGAGAATTTGTGCGCTCTGCGCTGGGAAGTGCTTGACTGGAATCAGCCCGCGATTGATTTCTATAGGAAGCTCGACGCAACTTTCCTTGACGACTGGAAACAAGTTCGTTTGGACGGCGACGCTCTGCGGCGACTGGCGGAGAGTGTATAGCCATGACAGTCCGCATCATCGGCGCCGGGCTGGCTGGATCGGAAGCGGCGTGGCAATGCGCGCGACGCGGCGTTGCGGTTGAACTATTCGAGATGCGTCCAACCCACTCGACGCCGGCTCATCAAACCTCAGATTTCGCCGAACTGGTCTGCTCGAACTCACTAAAGTCCGACAGCGTCAATACCGCGCCTTGGCTTCTGAAGGAGGAAATGCGCCGCGCCGGCTCGCTGCTTCTTGAGATCGCCCGAGCAACCGCCGTTCCCGCTGGACACGCGCTTGCCGTCGACCGCGCGGTCTTCGCTGCCAGGGTCACCGAAGCGATCTCCCGCGAGCCGCTGATCACGATCCGCAGGGAAGAAGTCTCCGTGATCAATGATGAGCACATCACAGTGATTGCCTCCGGGCCGCTCACATCGGACCATCTCGCCTCCGAAATCGTTCGTCTGAGTCAGCCTATCGGCCCAAACAACCCTGCCTCCACGGCACAGCTTTACTTCTACGATTCCATCAGCCCCATCGTCGAAGCCGACTCGATCGACATGGCAAAAGTCTACCTCGCCGCCCGCTACGACAAGGGCACTGCCGACTACATCAACTGTCCCATGTCGAAGGAAGAGTACGACGCGTTCTACGACGGTCTCGTTTCTGCTGAGTCCGTGGAGCAACGCGACTGGGAAAAACTGAATTACTTCGAAGCTTGCCTCCCGATCGAGGAAATCGCCCGCCGCGGCCGCGACACGCTACGCTTCGGGCCCATGAAGCCCGTGGGTCTGCGCGACCCGCGCACCGGCAAGCCACCCCATGCCGTCGTGCAACTGCGTCAGGAAAATCTGCGCGCTGATTCCTACAACCTGGTCGGTTTCCAGAATCACTTGAAATTCGGAGACCAGGCCCGCGTGCTGCGCCTGATCCCCGGCCTCGAGAACGCCCGCTTTCTGCGCTACGGTCAGATCCACCGCAACACCTACATCAACAGCCCAACACTCTTACGCGACACGCTCCAGATGAAGTCCCATCCGAGCGTCTTGTTCGCCGGGCAGATCTGCGGAGTGGAAGGATACGTCGAGTCGATCGCGACCGGTCTCATGGGCGGCGTCCATGCCGCGGCGCTCGCTTCGAATGCCGATCTAGTTGCACCACCACGGGCCACGGCCTTCGGCTCGCTGATGCATTACGTCACGCAGGCAGACGGCCGGAACTTCCAGCCCGCCAACATTACCTTCGATTTGCTGCCGCCCCTCGATAGGAAGGTCCGCGATCGCAAGGAACGCCATCGCCTGCAATGCGAAGCCGCCTTGCGTGAGTTCGACGCTTGGATTGCGACCATCGGAGCCGTGGCGGCCTAAACTCAGGCCAAAAGTGTAAGGCGGGCGCCTGCCACTCGCCCATTCCCAGCAACGTTTTACGGAGCCCCCTCTCCACTGAACAAAATTCCCCGGACATCCGTATTTACTTATGTGGACGAAATGGTGCCAAGCGCGTCATAGAGCATCCGTTGACCAGCGTCTGCTTTCCGCTCTCGCGGCGCGTCGTCCAACATACCAATGGTTCTCACCGACCTTATCGGCGACGTCTTCCGCACCCTCTGGTCACACAAGCTGCGTACGTTTCTCACCATGTTCGGAATTGCCTGGGGCATCGTGTCGATCGTACTCATGGTAGCCGCGGGCGAAGGCCTACGTGTCGGGCAAGCCAAAGTTGCAGAAACTCTGGGCAAAGACGTGATGATCGTCTTTCACGCCAAAACCAGTCTGCAAGCCGGCGGACAGCGCGCCGGACGCTCGGTCCGCTGGAGCGACGAAGACCTGTCGTACCTTCGGGAGAACGCGACCGAGTGTCAATACATTCTGCCGGAGCTCGAGCAGGACACCGTCCGCACGCACAGCGCCTACAACAACGCCGCGTTCCTGGTCACTGGCTCCCAACCAGAGTTTGGTTATGTGCGCACGCTGAATCCTGGCGAAGGCCGCTTCTACAACCACAGCGACGAAAAGGAAGCACGGCGCGTGGCCTTCCTCGGAACCGATGCTGCCAAGCAACTCTTTCCAAACGGCGGGGCCGTCGGACAGACGATCCATTTGAACGACTTCCCCTACACCGTCATCGGCGTCATGCAAAAGAAGAAGCAGGACTCCAGCTATGACGGCTGGGATGTCAACAAAGTCTTTATCCCGTTCGCCACCATGCAACGTGACTTCCCTGCCAAGCCTCCATCGACGGCACACGATCTCGACCAGTTACTCGTGACGCCGCGCTCGGTCGATGTCCACGACGTCTGCAAATACCAGATCCGGCGCGGCCTCGGACACCTTCACAACTTCGACCCCAACGACAAGGAAGCCTGTCCCATCTGGGACACGGTGGAAGAAGCCAAGGCCTTCAAAACCATGACGGACGGGATGAAGTATTTTCTGGGCGCCGTTGGACTTGTGACCCTGGTGCTCGGCGGACTGGGAGTGATGAACGTTATGCTGGTCGCGGTGCGCGAGCGCACTCGCGAGATCGGCGTCCGCAAGGCGCTCGGCGCGCGCGGCAGTGAGATCCTGCGCCAGTTTTTCTTCGAAGCGTTGCTGATCGCAGCCCTCAGCGGAGGGGTGGGCCTCGGCATCGCATACGGCCTCTGCGCCCTCGTCAACATGCTCCCCATGCCCGACTTCTTCGCCGGCCTATTGCCGACGTGGGACACAGGTCTGCTGGCCTGCGCGTTGCTCGGCATGATCGCGATTTTCTCCGCGCTCTACCCCGCGCGAAGAGCCGCATCTATCGATCCGATCGAAGCTTTGCGTTATGAGGCAGGGGGATGAAAAAGCAGTTCTCAATTCTCGGTTGTCAGTTGCCAGTTAAGGACGAGACCCGAAACCAGAGGACGATAAGAAACCAATCGAGCCCGCGTTGGCTCACAGCTCGCAGCTCATAGCCCATGTTGCTACTCGAAATCATTTCCGAAGCCTGGATCGCGCTGAAGCGTAACCGCACGCGCAGCGCGCTGACGATGCTTGGCATCGTATGGGGGATCGCCACCGTCACACTACTCATTGCCTACGGCAACAGCTTCCGCTCGATTCTCGTCAACGGCTTCAACGCCTTCGGCAAAGGCGCCGTGATCTGCTGGCCTGGGCAGACCAGCGAACAGCCCGGCGGCCAGCGCGCCGGCAAGAAAGTTGTCTTCGAAAAGGCAGACGTCGATTTCATCAAGGAAACCGCGCCGCTGGTCAAGCACGTCTGCCTCGAAGCCGTTCGCCGGCCCGGCATCGCGTACGGCGACCGTTTTTCCGGAACCGCGCCGGTCCGCGGCGTCTGCCCCGAATACGGCGATATGCGCAACGAAGTGGCCGCCGAGGGCCGCTGGCTCAACTCGCTCGATGAGCTTGAGCATCGCCGCGTCATTTTCCTGGGCGGTCGGCTTCGCGAGCAGCTTTTCAGCGGACGTCCCGCCGTCGGCGAAACCGTTCTTGTGGCCGGCGTCCCTTTCCAGGTCGTCGGGGTGATGGCCCGCAAGATCCAGCTCAGCAACTATTTCTCCAGCGACGACCAGTCCTCCTGGATCCCGTACTCCGCTGCCGGCGATCTCTGGAATACACGCTACGCAGCCGTCATCGTCTTCGAGCCCATCGCGCCCCAGTTCGAGAAGCGCGCAATGGCCCAGGTGCTCGCTGCGGTCGCTACCCGCCAGCAGTTTTCTCCCACCGACCCGAAGGCCATTCAGATGTTCGGACGCGAAGAATTCCGCCCCATCATCGACGGACTGACAATCGGCCTGCAGGTGCTGCTGACATTCATCGGCACCCTGACACTCGGCATTGGCGGCGTTGGCGTGATGAACATCATGCTGGTCTCGGTCGACGAGCGCATCCGCGAAATCGGCCTGCGCCGCGCGCTCGGCGCCCGCAAGCGCCATATCAAGCTGCAGTTTCTCGCGGAAACGCTTCTCATCATGCTGCTCGGCGGAGCAATCGGAATTCTGATTTCCTATCTGATCGCCACAGCTGTCGGCACGCTCCCGCTGATGGGCCCCCTCTTCGAAGACGACTCCGGCAAGGCCGACATCCACCTGAAGATCTCGCTGATGACCGTTCTGCTCTCTACGGGAGTGCTGTTGGTAGTGGGAGTAGTCAGCGGAATGGTCCCCGCACTACGAGCGTCGAAACTGGACCCCGTCGAAGCCCTGCGCTACGAATAACCGCACCTCTGTGCCCTCTGTGTCCTCGGTGCTTAAGCTTTTTTCGAACCCCCGGCGCGACACTACTTCCCAATGCAAAATGTGCTGAAAATCAAGTGAAGGATGTCATCATTGGTCGTCGCCCCGGTAATCTCATCCAGAGGCCGCAACACGTTGTAGAGGTCCATCAGCAACATCTCATGAGGAATTCTGTTCGTGACGGCCGTCTGCGCCGCGTCAAGCGCCGTCAGCGAATCCCGCACCAACCCCCGATGCCGCACGTTGGTAAGAAACCCGGCTTCCCGTTGCCCCCCGGAATCCCCACCCCCCACGTTCAGGATCTGCTCCCGCAAAAGGTCGATGCCCTCGCCAGTCAAGGCCGAAGTGCGCACGCGCGGCAACTGAGAACTGACAACCGAGAACTGAGAACTGAAGATGTCCCCTTTGTTCTCCACGACAATCGCCGAACGCCCTTCAACCTGCTCCAGCAGCGCCTCGTCCTCGGGCTCCCCAGGCTGCGAAGTATCCAGCACGACCAGCACCAGGTCCGCATCTGCGAGCGCCTCCGTCGATTTCCGAATTCCGATGCTTTCCACTTCATCCAGTGCCTGCCGGATCCCGGCTGTGTCCACAAGCTTCACCGGAATTCCGCCGATGGCCACTGTCTCGCTCACCAGGTCGCGTGTCGTTCCCGGAGTCGCGGTAACGATAGCCCGCTCCCGCTCGACCAGCCGGTTAAACAAGCTTGACTTCCCAACATTCGGACGCCCTACAATCGCGAGCGTCAACCCCTCGTGCACAACCTTGCCGTACGCAAAACTCGCCGCCAAAGCCTCCAGCGGCTCGCGCACGGTCGCCATCTGCTCCAGGATGGCAGCATTCGGCAAAACCGAAACATCATCTTCCGCAAAATCAATCCCAGCCTCGAGCTGCGCAATCAAATGCACCAGCTCGGCCTTGATCGGCTTCAGCCGCTTCGAAAGCGCACCCTCCAATTGCTGCGCCGCAACTTTCGCCTGAAACAGCGTCTGCGAATCGATCAGATCACGCACCGCCTCGGCCTGCGTCAGGTCGATCCGCCCATTGAGAAAAGCCCGCATCGTGAACTCGCCCGGTTCCGCGAGCCGCGCTCCGCGCGCCAGCGCCAGCTCAACAATATGTCGCAACACGACAGGTGACCCGTGCGCCGAAATCTCAACAATTTCGTCCGTGGTGTAGGAGTGAGGCTTCGCGAAGAAGGTAACCACGACCTCATCGATGCGTTCCGAGGGCAGTTCCGGGTGTGGCGCGCACACTCCGGTGCGCGGCTCTTCGCCAGAAGCGTTCCCGCTGCCAAGAATCACCTCGGGCTCAACCAATTCCCCAAACACCGCCCGCCCTGCTTCCAACGGATGCCTCAACCGAAGCATGGGCAGAGCAATCTCCCGCGCCTCAGGCCCGGCCAAACGCACCACGCCGATTCCCCCGCGACCGGCAGGAGTTGCAATCGCGACGATCGTGTCGTCGAGGTTCACGCAAGGATTGTAGCTAGGAATTTGTAGCGCGGGCGCCCCCGCCCGCGAACACAGTTCGCCGTGTGATCAAACTTGCTGGACACTCAGGTTATCGGGCACTTCGGCGAAAGGGTCCCGGAGCGCTTTTGTAATCCTTTGGATACACCACCAGACACCGCCGCATCCCTTCGCCTTCACTCTCGGTGCGCAGATCCGCCTCATCCCGCAGCGCCAGATGCACAATCCGGCGTTCGCGCGATGACATCGGCGCAAACTTATACGGCGCACCCGTCTTCCGCACCTTCTCCGCGGCAACGTTCGCCGCCAATCGCAGTTCCTCGATTCGCATGGACCGGTGATTCATGCAATCGAAAGAGATTTTCTCGTGCTCGTTGCCGGGCAGCCGCAGCATCTCGATCGCCAGCAACTCAATCGATCGCAGAAGCTCCGCGCCGCGTTCCAACATCAGCGCCGCATCCGGCCCCGCAAATTCCACCAGAATCTCCGGACGCTCCCAGTCCCGCTCTTCCGGCAGAGGAGGATCGACCGTGATCCGGTATTTCAACTTCAACCCCGCATTCGCAACGACTCCGCGCAGGAATTCGTTGATCTGATTGGCGGCAGCGATTTTGTCAGGAATAGGCATAGGTAGCTTCGAACTCTGAACTGCGAGCTTCGCTACGCCCGAGCTACGTTCGCTCGTAGCTCGGGGCTCGAAGCGCGCAGCTATTTGTCCTTCTTCCGCGCCCGCTTCTCCATCATCTCGCGCATTTCGCGCCCCAGCGGCGTGCGGTTCATGATCACCTGTTGCACGATGCCGATCAGGTTACCCACGGACCAGTACAGGCACAGTCCGGCCGCCAGGTTCCAACTAATGAAGCCCAGCATCACCGGCATAAAGATGTTCATCATTTTCTGCTGCGCCGGGTCCATCCCCGCCTGCGGCGTCATGCGCTGCATGAACAGCATCGTGACAATCACCGCGATCGGCAAAATGTGATACGGATCGGGCGACGACAAATCTGGAACCCATGCCCAGTGCGCCAACCGCAGGTCCAGCGCCACCCCCAGCATGCGGTAGTACGCGAACAGGAAAGGCATCTGGATCACCAGCGGCAGGCACCCGCCCGCCGGGTTCACGCCTTCCTTCTTGTAGATTGCGGCGATCTCCTCATTCATCGCCTGCTTGCGCGGATCGCGCATGGTGTACTTCTTGTACTTTTCCTGGATCGACTTGATCTGCGGAGCGACGCGCTGCATCTTCAGCATCGACTTCATCTGCGCGATACGCAGCGGCAACAGCGCCAGGTTGATGATCAGGGTCTGGATCACGATCGCCCATCCCCAATTCGCCACCACGTGGTTGTAGGTCCACTTCAACCACAGGAACAGCGGCCTCGCAATCAGGCCCAGCCAGCCGAAATCCACCAGCTTTCGCAAGTCCGGTTCGGTACCCGGCGGCAAGCCCGCCACCGGAACGGACTCAAGCACATCCAGAGCCTTTGGTCCGACATACATGCGCTCGAGCGTCGTTCCGCTCAGTTGGCCGACCGCGGCACCTAACACTTCCAACGGATGCTTCGCATCCTGCGGGTTGTCCAGAGCGCCGCGCAAGGTCACTAGCGCCGCACCGTTCGGATCTTCCGGCAGGAACACCGCCGCAAAGTATTGATCGCTGACGCCCGCCCACTGGAACGGGCCGCGTACGGTGTTGGCTCCGATCACCTTCTTCAGCGCAATCCGCTCGACGTCATTTCCATCCTGATACTCCACGCGGCTCGCCGCATACGAAGCCGGATTCGTCTCATCGCCAAAGCCCGCTGGCCACATCGGAAACGCGGTGACCGAGCTGCCCTTCTGTACGACCGACGTTTGCAACGAAAGCACGTAGCTGTGGTCAAAACTGAACTTCTTGGTGACCGCAACGTCACCGTCCGAATATTCAAAAGCGATCTCGGCAGGCGCGGCGAAGGATTCGTTGCCCGGCGTCCGCACGTACAGAGCCGAATTCAACTTGTTGCGCAGCGTTTCGTCATACGCCCATAACGAAAGCGGATACCCGTATTTGGCCGCCGCCGCCGGATTCACCAACTCCAAGGGCTGCCCTTTATCGTCTTTGAATTTTTTCAGGAGCCACGATTTCACCTGCGCGCCACGATTGGTGAACCGGATCCGGTACAGATCGTTCTCAACAACCGTCTCGGACTCCGATTCGGCCCGTTTTGATCCCACCGCCGGAGGGGCCGACAGGCTAGGCGCGGAGGCAGTCGCCGGCGTCACAGGATTCGACGACTGGTCCTGCGCTTGCTTTTGAGTAGCAGGAGGCGTTTCCGGAGCCTTCGGGCCATACTTCTTCAGCAATGGCTGGGACGCCAGAATGATCAGGAATGTGATCGCAAAGACAAGAAGGAGCCGTCGCTCCATCCCCGGTTCTTGTTGTGGATTTTGAAAATCAGCCAAAGTCGTTCCGTCGAATCTCTGTAGCGCCGGCATCCTGCCGGCTGTCGTTAGGGCCTCGTGCCCGCACGTGTTGCAAAACCAAATTGCCCGGACTCATCCGCTCATCGCGGCTGTGAGAATACAAACTCTAAATGGAATGCCAAGCGCGCTCTTTCGTCTCTCCATCGCGCCGCACCGGATCATACCCACCCTTCACCCAAGGGTGGCAGCGCAGAACTCGCGTCACCGCCATCCAGCATCCCCGAGCCACTCCGTAGCGCTCTACTGCTTCCATCGCGTATTCCGAGCACGTCGGCACATACCGGCAACTCGGCGGCAGCGCGGGCGAAATCGCCCACTTGTAGCCCCGCAACAAAAGCACCACAAGTCTTCGCATCGAAACCTTACTATCGACTCACGCACCCCGCATTTTCTGCTCAATGACTTCGAACGCGCGGCTCACTTCATTCAACAAAATCGAAAACTCTACCGTCCGCACCGACTTCTTCGGATTGATCACCACATCCACCGCCGGGCTCGCCGCTGGACGACTCAACCGCACTGACTCCCGCAAGCGACGCTTCATCCGGTTGCGATCGACCGCATCGCCGAGCGCCCGGCTCACCGTAAAACCCACGCGCATGCCTTCGCCTTCCGTGCGCCGCAAGTAAAACACCGTGATATGCGTGGCGAAATGTCGGCGGCCCTGTTTGTACACCCGCTCAAAATCCGCGTGCCGCAGCAGTCGTCCGCTCTTTCCCGCGCTTCCGTGCGGACTCGATCCCCCCATCGGACCTCTCGCGGTCACAGCTCACTCACAATCCGTTGGCGGATGCGGTCCACACGTGGATAACGACCCTATTCGGAAACCCGGTTTTACCTGGAGAAATGGAATTCTATTCGCGGAAGCCAGGCTTCACCGATACCCGCTTGCGACCCTTGGCGCGCCGGCGCGACAACACTGCGGCTCCGCTCTTGGTCTTCATGCGCGTACGGAATCCGTGCTTCTTCGAGCGCTTACGCCGGTTTGGTTGGAAAGTGCGCTTGGGCATGAAAAATCGCTGCTCCTGATTCGATCAATGGCCTTCGGGCAAACTGTGAGTATAAATGACCTGCCCCAAACCCGGCAATCTCACGGCCCCACCCACCGTCGGTAGCGCGTGACACCGTCGGTAGCGCGTGACGTTGAGGGGCACCGGACTGGCGCCCGCAGGGACCTTCGGGGCGTTTCGTTTCAGAATCGCACCACAATCAGCTGCCCGGCAATTCGTTTCTCACGCAAGAATTCTTCACGAGCTGGCCGCAATCTTTTTACAAGTACGCGTGCGAACTCATTTCGATGGCTGCTCGCGCGCGACTGTGCAGCAGCCCGAGCACGCGCGCGTCTGCAAAAATTTTTTTGCGCACCCGGATTCCGCTCTTGGCAGGATTTCGGCCAAGCCGGAAGTCGCGCCCATCGCCTGTTTTGGGACGCCACCACAACGGTGCAATGTTCTGCACCACTCGCGCTGCAGTTACATTGTCGCTACTTGACAGGACAAAAACTTCGCGCTCGAATCCTGAGTGCACGACGGTTTTCTTCGCGAAGTTTTCCACGCGGCAAAAATATTTTGTGCTAGTATGCCGCCTGTTCTAATTTCTGAAATTTTCTTTCGTCCAGGCATTCTGCTCCCGGTATCGGGAGGCGTTCTGCACTGATAAAGAGATTCTTCAACCGCAATTACTAACAGTCGGGCCCTCCCAGCCGCCGGCCCCGAGATGAGCTTTTATGTCCGTTCCAAGCACAGCGATTTCCCCGAATCCCTGGATTCGCATTCTCGATGCGCTCGAGAAAAAGATCAACCGGCATTCCTACGACACTTGGCTTAAACCCACTCGCTATAGTCACGCCACCAACGGTGTTCTCTTTGTACGCGTCCCGACCGTCGAGTTCCGCCACGTGGGCGACAAGTATGCCGACCTGATTCAGGAAGCCATCGACAACCTCGGCATGGATTACGCGGACGTCAAATTCGTGACCCCCGACGACGATCCTGCCGCCACCCCGCTGCGCCATGATGGCGGACTATCTCAGGTGGTCGCCAGTTCCATTCCGACCAGTAGTGCCGCCATGGCGGCCGCGCAGTCGCGCTTTGACTGGGACGGCGCCGCGCAACTCAATCCGCGCTACACCTTCGATGCTTTCGTGATCGGCAGCGGCAACCAGTTCGCCCATGCCGCCTGCCAGGCCGTAGCCGAACGCCCATCAAAAGCCTATAACCCACTCTTCCTCTACGGCGGAGTTGGCATGGGCAAGACCCACCTGATGCAGGCCATTGGCCACGAAATCAAGAAGCGCATGCCGCAAGCCGCCATCTGCTACGTCTCCAGCGAGAAATTCACCAACGAGATGATCAACTCGCTGCGCTACGACAAGATGACCAGCTTCCGCGACAAGTTCCGCAACGTCGACGTCCTGCTGGTCGACGACATCCAGTTTCTCGCCCAGAAAGAGCGCACCCAGGAAGAGTTCTTCCACACCTTCAACGCTCTGCATGAGTCGATGAAGCAGATCGTGATCGCCAGCGATCGCCCGCCGAAGGAACTCGCCGAAGTCGAAGACCGCCTGCGCAGCCGTTTCGAGTGGGGCCTCATCGCCGACATCCAACCCCCCGATCTCGAGACCAAAGTCGCCATCCTGCAGAAGAAGGCCGAGCAAGAAAAGGTCACGCTTCCCACCGATGTTGCCCTTTACGTCGCCTCCAATATCCGTTCCAACGTCCGCGAGCTGGAAGGCGCGCTGATCCGCCTGGTAGCGCATTCCTCCCTGATCGGCGCCGAGATCACCCTCCCCTACGCACAGCAGGTGCTCAAGAATTTCATCGACTCTCAGGCCCGTAAGGTCACGATCGAATCCATCCAGAAAGCTACCGCCGAGCAGTTCGGCCTGCGCCTGGTGGAAATCAAGGCGAAGAATAATTCGCGCGCGATCGTTTATCCGCGCCAGATCGCGATGTATCTCGCCAAGCATCTGACTGAAGCCTCGTTGCCTGAGATCGGCCGCCAGTTCGGCGGAAAGCACCACACCACCGTGTTGCATTCCGTCGAGAAAATCGACGAGGCCCGCAAGAACGATAAGGATTTGAACAGGTTGATCAATAAATTGACCGAGCAATTAGGCGGTTAATGGCGGCCTCGCGCGACTTTTCCACGAAATCGCGCAGTCTTGCAAGCGCACCCTTGTGGACGGGATGTGGAAGCTGTGTAAGAGCCGGGTCGGTTCACGAACAGGGATCCGATTTCGCTGTCGTCTCCGCCACGCTCGGGTCCTATTTTGGACATGAACAAGTCCGAGGCAAGCGAGCAGGAAATCAGCAGTTGGCGCCGTTTTCCACTTTTCCGAAGCACCTACGGTTACTGCTGGTTTTATAGGTTTTTAATTTGATATAAAAAGAGACAGAAGTAGCGCCCGGGAGAGTCCCTTATGCCGGTTGAAGTGGCCACCGCGACTGGAACTGGAACCATGGAGATCACGATCAGCAAGTTTGAACTCTTGCGTGAGCTCACGGCGACGCAAGGAGTGGTCGAACGCAAAACTACGATCCCGATCCTCTCCAACTACCTGTTCGAAGCCGGCGGCGACAAACTCTCTCTCACCGCAACTGATCTCGATCTCAGCCTGCGCACCGCCTGTAACGCCAAGGTCAAGAAAGAGGGTTCCTGCACCATCCCGGCGCGCAAACTCTACGACTACGTCAAACTTCTTCCCGACGCCGAAATCACCATCAAGCTGCTTGAGAACCACTGGGTCAGCATCCGCTGCGGCCGCTCCAACACCAAGATGGTCGGCATGGCGAAATCGAACTTTCCCAGCCTGCCGGTATTCCCAACGGCCGGTGTGGTGAAGATTCCAGCCCAGGTCCTGCGCGCCATGATCGCCAAGACCGGATTCGCCATTGCCAGCGAAGAATCCCGTTACACCCTGAATGGCGCGTTGATGGTCCTTAAGCCCGAATCCATCACCATGGTCGCCACCGACGGCCATCGCCTCGCGCATATCGAGCGCAGCGGCGAAAAGTTTGAAGGCGTCTCCGGCGAGATGAAGACGCTCATCCCCAAGAAAGCTATGGACGAGCTGAAGTCTCTCGTCGACTCTACCGACGTCGAAACCATCGAATTCGCCAAAGACGAATCGACCCTCTTCTTCCGCATCGGGCCGCGCCTGCTCACCTCGCGCCAGCTCACTGGCCAGTTCCCCAACTTCGAAGCCGTTCTTCCCAAAGACAACAACAAGCTAGTCAGCCTCAACGGCGACGACTTCAACTCCGCCATCCAACGCGTCGCCCAGTTCTCCGACGAGCGTTCCCGCGCCGTCCGCCTGCGCCTCGAAAAAGGCGAGTTAAAACTTTCCGCCTCCTCGACCGAAACTGGCGAATCCGAAGACTCCATCGAAACGCCCTACCAGGGCGACGGTCTCACCATCGGCTTCAACGCCACCTACCTGCTCGATTTCCTCAAAGCCGTAGGTTCCGGAGACGTAAGCCTCGAACTGAAAGACCCCCAATCCGCCGGCCAACTCCGTCCCCTGGGGAGCGAAGAGTACAAGTACCGCTACATCGTCATGCCCATGCGGATTTGAGGGCGGCCAACGAGCAAAGTCCGTCGGTGGTGTGTAGCCTTTCATCTCCCTGCGCTCATTTGCTCCGCTCACCTCCCAGCAAATTGTCATCCTGAGCGAAGTGAGGCACTAGCCGAACGTAGTCGAAGGACCTCGAGTACTTCTGGAACGCCACCGGCCTTAACAACTTTTCCTCCACGGTTTCCGGAGAATATCGCCCCAAAAATACCAAGGCCGCCCCGCATATCGCGAGACGGCCCCCAGGGTCTCCCTACTTCAAACTCTACCCGCGCTCGAACGCGTGCTTCTTCTCCAACTCCGCCATAGCGCCGCGCATCGCCGACTCAAACTCCTCCGCCCGCGCCATCAACGCTGGCTGCGCCGTCGCATACCGCCGCTCCAACTTGATCAATCCCGCCCCGGCCATCCCATTCGCGATCTCCGCCAAATGGTCCGTGGTGCTCTGCAGATACTGCGCTTCCGCCCCATCGCCCAGCCACACATCGCCACCGCGCAGCTTCGTCTGCCAATAAATCTTCCGCTCCAGGAACGTCCGGATCGTCGCATCCTCGGCTTTCCCGAACGCCCACTGATTTCGCTTGAAATCGTAATGCCGGCTCGAAAATTGCAGCGGCACCAGCTTCGCCGATTTCACAAATTCCAATTGCCGCCGATCGACCTCTTTCCGCACCGCGTTAATGACCGGCCCTTCCGTATCCTTTGGCTCCAGTGACGGAAACACCTCCCGCACCGTCGCCGACATGTTGACAGCTACCAGCGCGCTCAATCCTTCCGACCCCTCAACCCGCACGTGCGCGTGCAATACCCAGAAATCCGCACCCGAGGTCGAATGGTGAAAGGGCCAATCGAACTTCAATGTCAACGGCAAGCCGGTCAACGTGAGATAGATATTCTCCGCCGCCCCCGCCACATCGCGCGCATTTTCTCCGCTCATATCTGGTTTCTCTCCGGAAGCCAGATATTCTACGTTGCCGCGCTGTCCACCGGAAGCAGCACCATAGCCAGGCGGACCTTGCGATGACTCCGCTTTTTCTGCGTCATTCCACTTGTTCTTTAATTTTCCCCAAAGGATGGTCAATCTCGCCTCAATCCGGGGATTCGAAGCACATGGCCGTTCCACCTGTTATCCACCTGGAGACGTATCCAATAGGATTCCCTCGCAATCGCGTCGCTCATCGCTCGTCTCATGCGCGCCCCATTGCAGATGCCGTCCCAGTCACTGATGTTCTTGTCATGTGTAAACCGGAGTTTACAGTCGACCACTCACAGAGCGCGAATTACGCTCGTTCCCCGCGAAGCATTACTCGCGGCAACGGCAAGCGGTTACCGTTTCGCTCGGCAAAAAGATTACCTTCGTGCCTCTACGAAATGCTTATCTCGACGGAACCGATGGAGCAATTCGCAAGAGCACCAGGTGGCAATTGGTGCACCACGGAAGGCCGCGGTTTGGGGGCAGCGGGTAGTGTCCGTCGTTGTTGTCTCTTGTTTAGGCCGCGTGGGATATTGGAACGCATGCGAATGGATGCTGTTGTGTTGGCTGGGAAGTATGTGCGTCTGGAGCCGTTGACGCATCGGCACGTCGATGGGCTGGCGGCGGCGTCGGCTGGGGAAACGGAGTTGTATCGGTGGAGTCCGATTCCGCAAGGGAAGGCGGAAGCGGCGGCGTACGTTGAGACAGCGCTAGCGTGGAGAGATGAGGGGAGTGCTGTGCCGTTTGCAACGGTACGCGTGGCGGATGGCATGGTGCTCGGATCGACACGCTTCTTTAACTTTGACCGCTGGGTGTGGCCGCAAGGGCATGCTTTGCATGGGCGCATCACTCCGGACGGGTGCGAGATCGGATACACGTGGCTCGCGCGGTCGGCGATTCGAACGGGTGCCAATACCGAAGCTAAACTTCTGATGCTTACGTACGCGTTCGAGACATGGAGGGTGTTTCGCGTTTGCTTTCACACGGACGTTCGCAATGAACGCTCGCGGGCGGCACTCGAACGAATTGGGGGAAAGTTTGAAGGGGTTTTGCGGTCGCATCGGATGGCTGCGGATTTTATTCCGCGGGATTCGGCGCGCTATTCGATTGTGGCCTCGGAGTGGGCCGATGTGAAGGCGCAGCTGATGGCGAGGGTGGCGGAGGTCTAGGAACGCACGAACGTAAACGGCGACCTCCATGTCGCCGACAGAAATTACTCAAGCCGGTGATACGGGAAAATCCTGATGTCCTTGTGACTAGAATTTGCCTGAAGAGTTGGGAATTCTGCCACCTGCGAAGCGGTTGGGCGCATCCAACCCCTAATATGGGTGAGACGTCATGGCCATTTTTGATGAAACTTATCGAGTTATCGCAGTGGAGAGCCAAGCTCTGACGATCCAGGGGAATGTGAGTGGCGAAGTATTGACGATCATGAATCCGGAACCGGATGTTCCGTTTACGGCCGAGGAGTACCCCGTGGGGCAGTTGATCGGGTTAACAGATCCTTCGTCATCGGCGCCGAATTAAGATGACCAAGTTTGCAACGGCAGTGGAGGCCCATCCTAACGTCGCATAATGCGCGCCGTCTAAGGTCGGGCACCCTTGGTTAGTTGAAGCCCAGGTAGAGTTCCGTAACACTTCAACAGTTCACAGATAGCACTCGATTATCCCAGATGTCCTGAGAGAGCGTGTTGGCTCGCCTTCGCGATGACGCGCTCCGCGGATGGCGTTAGGGATCCAGGTCGCTATTGCACCTGATGGTACCTGCTTCGGATACATTCGGCTGGCGGCGTGTGTGCGACTGGACACGAGCTTTTGCTAGAGCGGGTCCGCAAGAAACGACACTGCAATCTGCAGTTCTCTTCCACTTTTTACCATCTTGATTCTCGGGGGCTAGCAGCCAGCGCTTTTGTAGAGTTTTCCACGATGGCCGCCGTTCGCCACTTATGCCGAGCGCGTGACACACTTCGAAGGCGGGCACTTCCCACTTGTTAACGCAGCGGATACGTGGCGATACGAATACGTCGCGCGGAGCACGGCGCTGTGTTCTGGAGCTAATCTTTCGAGTCGTGCGCGGATTACTGCCGTTACCTTTTGTGTGATTGAGGCGGGACCTATGCTGAGAGGCGGGAGCGAACCCATGCGTCTGTGGAGAGGTCTGGTTTTCGCCGCAATTTGTGTCGCTATTTTTGTGCCGTCTGGTCCGGTTTTGCAAGCGCAGCAGGAGCAACCGGAAAGTCATCGCAAGCTGGTAAATAAGGTAGTCCCAGCGTATCCAAGTCTGGCGCAGAGGATGGGAATTTCGGGGAGTGTCAAGATCGAAGCCGTGGTATCGCCGAATGGGACCGTGAAGTCTGCGGGGATTCTAGGCGGGCACCCGGTCCTGGCGCAGGCCGGGGTGGATGCCGCCCGGCGGTGCAAGTGGGAGTCGGCTGCGCATGAGACGCGTGAAGTGATGATTTTTAATTTCCATCCGGAGTAGTGGCGGTTGTTGGCCTCGGCGGCGGAAGCCGCGTCCCTCTTCCAGGCTTTCGGCCCGACTGAAGGCGGGCCCTTCCCGGTGGTTTTTCTTCGGACGGAGTTCCGGTGTTGGGAACCACAGCGCCTGAAGGCGCTCCATTCAGGGACGGTATTGCCACGTCTAAAAGCGCGCCCTGTTACGATGCTCGCGAGTAAGCAATCAGTCGTTTTCCTGCGGTTCGCCAGGGTTGCGAGTAGTTCTCAAAGTTGGTTTCGAAAAATCCCGAAAACTATGCGTTGGGAAATCCCACCCTAACGTCGCACAGAACGCGACGTAAGGGTGGGGCACCCTCGGCTGGTTGTGTCGTGAACGCAAACACTAGCGGCGGCCGCACTGCTTCTGCGGCTCTCGGCCCGACTGAAGTCGGCATTTCCCGTTGCTTGATGCCTGACTCACATTCCGGCTGCGCTGGCGACTCTGGGCCAGAGCCAGCCGAAGGTGCCCGCGGTCAGGAGGGCGTAGACGAGTCCGTCGATTAACTCTTTGAGGGTTGTGCCGGCCATTTGCCCTTTCCAGATTCCTCCGGGGAGGGATCCGAGACCATAGGCGAGGAACGCGGCGGTTCCGGCAACACGGAAGACTGCCAGATAAGAACTTCCTAGCGGGACGGTGTGCGCCGTGAGATAGGCGACGAAAAAGCTGACCAGCAGTGTGTAGACGAACCAGAGCCCCAGGAATTTCGGCATGGCGGGGGGACCGGAAGGCATTATGGTCAGCATGCCGACGGGACCTTGTTTGTATTTTTCCTGCATGGCGGGGGACTTCATCTCTTTGTGCGTGCAGAAGGGGAATATGTACAGGCCACGTTGCAGGTTGGCGGTACGGAGGTTCGCCGTGACCTTGTCTTCGTCGGGGAGCTGGCGGTAGTCGCTACGGTGATAAGTCAGAAGCATGTGCATGATGGAGCTGGCGACGAAGACGATGACGGCGGAGAGCACGATCGGGAGCCACAGAGCGGAGACCTGGACCATGAATCCTCCTTGATTGTGGGGTGATTTTCCAAGGGAGGCTAACTCGGGCGATGGATTGGGTCAAGGGGGACGCTGGGAAAACTGGGTGGTAAGAACCTTAACCACGGAGGACACTGAGGGGCGCAGAAGGAAGACCACGTCAACGGCGGGCTGCCTTTCTGGCTGCCATAATGTCTGCATGAAGCAGACGCTTGCGCATGTGGCGGTGGTGGTTCGGAATTACGATGAGGCAATTGCGTTTTATACGCGGCTGCTGGGATTCCGGCTGGTAGAAGATACCGACATGGGTGGCGGGAAACGGTGGGTGCTGGTGTCGCCGGAGGGTTCGGATGGGACGAGCGTGTTGCTGGCACAAGCGGCGAATCCGGAACAGGCTTCGCGGGTTGGGAACCAGACTGGCGGGCGGGTGTTTCTCTTTCTTCATACGGATGATTTCTGGCGGGATTACAACGCTCTGCTTGGGCACCACGTGGAGTTTGTGCGGGATCCGAAGGAAGAGAGTTATGGGACAGTGGCGGTGTTTCGCGATTTGTATGGGAACTTGTGGGACTTGATTCAGCGGAAGTGAGAAGGTTTGTCGCAGCGTTCGCGGAGAGGTTCCGCTGAGACGGCGAGGGGCGAAGCTCTTAACCGCAAGGTTCGCCAAGAAAAGCCGCAAAGGACGCAAAGCGGGGTGGGCCTGGATTAGTGTCATGGGACAGCAGTTTCCTCCCGCCTTGCTATGCTCGCGTGCGTCGGCGATTAGGTTCAGAAGTTAAATGGCTAGCGCAGTGGTCGCGCGTCAGGATCAGTGGCTGTAGTAGAGATCGGAGACGGCTTTCTGGACTTTGTCGGAGAGGGCTTGCATGTCGTGACCGGTCAGGCCGGCGGTGGAGATCGGACTGCCGACTCGCATCTCGAGGGGACGGCATTTGATGTGGTAGGTGTTCATCGGGAGCAGTTCGAAGGTTCCGATGAGCGCGACGGGAACGACGTCCACTTGAGCTTTGATCGCGAGAAAGAAGGCGCCGGGGAGGAAGGGCTTGATCTGGCCGTCGGGTGTGCGGCCTCCTTCGGGATAAATGACGAGCGGCATTCCAGCCTTCAGGCTTTTCAAGGCGGAACGGATGCTGCCGATTGAGCCGGCTGGGTTCTGCTGGTCGACGCAAATTTGTCCGGAGCGGGTAAGGTGCCATCCGACGATCGGGTAGGCGAGCAATTCCTTCTTGAAGGCAATGCGGAACTGGAACGGCAAATATACGTAGAGGACCGGGATATCGAGCGCGGAGGCATGGTTGACGGCGTAGACGTAGGTCCGGGTGGTGTCGATCTTGTCGAGGCCGGTGACCTTCACGGGGGACAAAATCGTCTTCATGATCAGCCAGGACCAGGCGCGGGCGAAGGCGTGGAGGATGCGCTCGCGATGGCCGAAGAGGGAAACGGGGATCGAGAGCAAGCCGAGGACGATGGTGTACATCCAGACGAGCGGATCGAAAATGAAGTAGGAGCGAAGGTGGCTCAGCAAGCCGTGCTGGCGCGGACGCGGCTTCGCTGGAGCGATCACACGCTCGACTGGACTGGACGGCTGTGCGACGGGAACTTCGCCGCTTTCGACTTCCGTGGATGGGTCTTTAAAAGGCACTCTTCTATTCGATGCGGGCGGCGAGCGCGCGCATCGCTTCTCCTACAATGTAAATCGAACCGGTGACGACCACCAAACCGCGTGAGCCTGCGGCGGTACGGGCCTGGGCAAGAGCCGAGGGGACGTCGGGGGCGTCGTCGATCTCGACCGAGAGGCGGCCGGCGGCCTGGCGGATCTCGGCGGCGGTTGCGGCGCGCGGGTTTTCGACGTGGGTGGCAATGACGCGGTCGGCCAAGGGGAACAGGATTTCAGCCATTTCGCCAATGGCTTTGTCTCGCATCGCACCGAAGACGAAGATCAGCGGGCGATCTTCATAAGTCGCGGACAACGTCGAACGCAGCGCCCAGGCGCCAGCAGGGTTGTGGGCAACGTCGCAGATGACTTCTGGATGGTCGGCGGTTGCGGGCAGAACCTGGAAGCGTCCGGGCCAGCGGGTTTCGCGGATGCCCCGATCAATAGTAGCAGCAGTGATTGCGGGAAACTGTTTGGCTAATTCTTCAGCGGCGGCGATGGCGAGGGCGACGTTGCGAAGCTGGTGGCGGCCGACAAGAGGTGTCTCGACGGTGATTTCTTTGCCCATCACATAGAGCGGGTAACGCGAAATGTATCTGGTCTTCTCGTTTGTGCTCGGAACAAGATATTGCTCACTGTTCGGGCTGATGGGCGGCACGTAAGGAACAGCGTTCACCGCTTTGGCGCCGAGGGCCAGAATCGCATGGCCGAGGACGTCGTTGGCTTCGGGAGCTTGCGGCAGCGTGACGGCTGGAGTGTTCGGGCGCAGGATGCCAGCTTTCTCGCGCGCGATCTCGGTGAGGGTGTCGCCCAGAAATTTCTGATGGTCGAGGGCGATGTCGGTGATCACGCTGAGGCGCGGTTCGACGACGTTGGTAGCGTCGAGGCGTCCGCCCATTCCGACTTCGAGGACGGCGATGTCGACGCGCTCGCGGGCGAAGTACTCAAAGGCGATGGCGGTGAGCATCTCGAAGAAGCTGGGGTGCCAGGGAAGTTCGGCTTCGGAGACGAGGCGCTCGGCGCTGCGATCGACGAGATCGTGGATGAGGGCGAAGGTGTCGTCGGCAATTGCGGCACCGTTGATGCGGATGCGCTCATTGATGCGAATGAGGTGGGGCGAAGTGTAGAGGGCGGTTTTGTAGCCGGAGTCCTGGAGGATCGAGGCGAGTGTCGCGGCAGTAGACCCTTTGCCGTTGGTGCCGGCGATGAGCACGGCGGGAAATTTGCGCTCGGGATGCTCGAGGGCCTCGAGCAAGACACGCATGTGGGCCAGGTCGAATTTGTGGGACGGCGTCTGGGCCAGCTCGTGGCCGAGGGCGAGCATGCGGGCAATGGCGATTTCGTAGGACAAGGGCGGTGGTGGTCGCCGGCGATCCGGACGCAGTTTCAGGGTATCAAGGATCGGGCTTGCGGTTCGAGAGGTGGGCAGCGGGTGGGGTTGGGGACGGGGTGAGCGGTAGGGAGGGAAGGCGCAAGGCATCAGGTTAGGGGTTCTGCCGTCGAAAACTTGAAACGATGTGGTGGGACAGCGGACAGACCTGGGCTACACTGTCGGGCGCCAGACTAGAGTAGGGTATTAGGCTCTCGGTCATTTGAGGACTTCGTCTTGAAGTTATTTTGTAAGAGTGCAGCCGCCCGTAGGTCACGGAAGCTCCGCGAGCAGTGCTGTCTTTTGCGGTGCTTGATCGGGATTCTTACTCTTGGGATCCTGTCCGATGGTATTGCTTCTGGCGTCCCGTCCACCTTCAGCCAATCTGCTGGGCAAGCATCGGCAACAATTCGGGCGAGTGGAGAGCCAACAGCTCGGATTGATCTCGCCCCGCTGGGGTACACAGGGCTGTCGGCGGCGGCGCGGCAATCTGGTGGAGCAAATCTGTCGGTGGACTTCCTCGACGGCCACCATGTTCTGGTGACATTTAATCCCAAGAAATTGTTCAAGCGCTTGCCGGCGTGCCCGCCGAGCCATGCCGACCGACTGGTCCATGCCATGGTGATCGAAGTGCCAAGTGGTGCGGTAGTGAAGGAGACAGACTGGTATTTGCATGATGCGCGCCGCTACGTGTGGCGGCTGGGCGAAGGCAGGGTGCTGGTGCGGCGGCTGAACAAGTTGTACGAGGTGAATTCGGCCTTGGAAGAGAAATTGATTTTCGATTCTCCTCAAGACCTTTTGTGGGTGACGGTGACTGCGGATGGAAAGCAGATCGTAGTGGAGACGGGTTCGCCAGCGCCAGCGGGGCAGCCAGGAAGCAAGTCCGCTGACGCGAAGAACAAGGAGCGCGTAAAGATCGAGTTCCTGGATGCGAAGACTCTGGCGGCCCAGCGGACGCTGGATGTACGCGGCCTCACCAAGCTTGAGGCGACGAGTGCGGGCTTCGCGGACGTGCGAAAACAGGGGAGCAACTGGCTGGTGGAGTTCGGAACAGCGAACATCACCCGCGTGAAGGCTCGGCGGGTTCCGAACCTCCTTTACAGCAGTGCGAACACGGTGCTGGTGGGGCGCTGTGCGGTGTCGCGCGAGGGATACAACGTCAGCGCGTTCACGGTGACAGGGACGTTTTTGTGGAGGCAGCACTGGGAGGACTGCCGATATTCGCCGGTCGTCCGAAACAGTGAAGACGGCAGCCGGTTCGCGGCGGGAACGGTGACGATCCGGCGGCCGACGAATCTGGCTGGTGACGCCTCGCAAGACGAAGGGCTGGAGCAACACATTGAAGTGATCGACACTGCCACCGGGAATACACCGCTATCTGTTGTCGCTGCACCCGCGGTCCCAGATGGGCAGAATTTCGCACTCTCGCCGGAGGGGGCTTGGCTGGCCGTGGTCACGGGCACCGCGTTGGACGTGTATGCGCTGCCGGAAATGTCGGGCGACGACCGTGCCCGGTTTTTGACGGTGAAAGCCGATACGCCGGGGCTGAGCGCTCCGCCCGCGCAAACTGCCAAGGCAGAAGAACCGATCTTCGAGTCGTCGGCGAAGGTTGACTCGGCCGCGGCGGAGACACCAGCGGAACCCGCGAAGGCCGCTTCGAGCGCACCGGGGCCGGCAAGGAAGTTGGACGTCACGACGGAGCCTGCGCCGATCTTCACGATCCGCACGGGGACGCAGGTAGTGGCGTTGGACGTGGTTGTAAGCGATTCCGCGGGACATCTGGTGAAGGGTCTGCAACAGGGCGATTTCAACGTGAGCGAGGATGGCAAGCCGCAGCGGGTGCGATTCTTCAAGGAATTTGTGGAGGCGCAGAAAGAAGCAGCACCCTCGCTTCCGCCTCGGGATGCGCTTCCCGCCAACGTATTTTCGAACTACGCGCTTCCGGTCGAGAATCCAGCGGTGACGGTGGTGATGCTGGATCTGTTGAACACGCCGATCCAGGACCAGATGCGAGCCCAAGATCAGCTGGTGACATTTCTAAAGAAGAAGCCCAAGGACACCAAGGTCGCCATTTGCGTGCTGGGGAATCAGTTGCAGATGATTCAAGGGTTCACTGACGACCAAGGTGCGCTGGTGGCTGCCGCTAAAGGGAAAACCGCTTCCCAGCGCCTGCGCCCGCTGGACGTCAGGGATGCGGAGTTCGACATAGGTCTACGGGCGGGCCGCGAGAGCTCACGGTTTGCTGGTGCCGTGCAATTTTTGACGGAGACGGTTGCCTCGCAGCAGTCCGAACTCCGCTTGCTTGATGCGGACAAGCGTATGTTGGTTACGGTCGATGCGTTTGCACACCTGGCGAGGTACCTGGACGGCATTCCTGGCCGCAAGAACCTCGTCTGGCTCTCAGGTTCATTCCTGCTTGGCATCTACCCGGAAGCGAACGGCGTAAATCCATTTCTGCAAAATGCGAATTACGGCGAAAATCTGAAAAAGGTTGCAAACTTGCTTGGCGATGCGCACGTGGCGGTGTATCCGGTCGACGTGAAAGGTCTGGAAACGAACCCACTGTTCGCTGCCTCGAGCAACCACGGGCTATCGCCGGTTACGTTGGCAGGGCCGCCGCCGAATCCGGGGTTCGGAAAGCGCGTGCCGGGCAATTCCGTTGCCAACGCGGTCATGATGGATCGCCTGGATGAATTCAGCCTGGCCCTGAACGACGAACACGCGACCATGAGCAAGTTGGCGACACAAACCGGCGGGCAGGCGTTCTTCAACACAAACGACCTTTCGAGGGCGATCAAGATGGCGACCGAGCAGGGCGCGAACTACTACGCTCTTTCCTACACGCCGACTAACAAGAACTACAACGGGGGTTACCGGAAGTTGAAGGTGACGCTCACGGGCAAGAACTATCACATGGCGTATCGGACGGGATACTACGCGGTCGATCCCTTTGCGCCGCTGAAGCCCTCGAAGGACTTGACTTCCAGCCTGGCACGGTCGGCGATGCAGCAGGGTTCTCCACCGTCGCGACAGATCGTATTCGGGGCGCGCGTGGTGCCGATTGGAAAGCCGCGAATTGTGGAGGGACCAGCACCAGCTAAGTCGTCGAAGAAGCGCAAGCAGCAGGACGGATCGGCGGAGATGCAGCGCTATGGCATCGATCACGCAGTGACGTTCTCCGACTTGCGTTTCAATCCCACGCCCGAAGGCAAGTTTCACGGAGTGGTGAACTACATGGTGACGGCGTTTGATGCCGAAGGAAAACAGATCGCCAGCCAATTGAGCCAGACGATCGCTGATTTGAAGCCGGAGACCATGAAAGACATGCAAGCGGGAGGAGTGCGACTCCACCAGGAGATCGACGTACCCGTGAACGGCGTGGCGATGCGGCTGGGAGTGGAGGACGTGAGTAACAGCCACCTCGGCACTATGGAGATCGCATTGCCGGTACCGGCGCCTCCCGAGGCGCAGAGGGAGCTACGGACGCTGCCTGCAGTCGAACCGGATTAACTTCCCCAAAAATCTTGGATGGATTCCCTCACCCGCGGGGAGCAGCGGTGCGCGTTGTGAACAGAATGACCAGGCTGGCTATGGCAAGAGTCAGCATGATGTGGTGGTAGGTGTCATTGCTGGCCGTGCGGGGACCGCGCCCGGCAGCCAGCGCAACCATGCCGAGCGACACTCCCGCGCTCGCAACAAAGTTTGCGATGATGGCGGCCCGTCTCGCCGATGGCGAGCCACGAAACAATGCTGCCGCCCCAATTGCCAGCGCCAACCCGCAGGCCGACTCAACGACCGCGGCGGGATGAATGATGGGCTCATGAAACGGCCCGAGTGAAACGCCCAGATGCTGAATGGCACCGAAGAAGAATAAGGCCGCGTTCAACACCATCAGGATGCCGAGCAGGGATCGCATGTTGGACTCCAGGGAGACGGTTCGGCGGGTTGGAATTGCATTCCCTCTTAATGAGATGATTTAGCGACGGTGCGAGTTTCTTTACGTCACCGGCCGGGAGGAAGTCATGTCGACGCGGCCGCCTTTACCGCCGTTCAGCCGGGAAACCGCTATCGAGAAAGTTCGTCGGGCGGAGGATGCGTGGAATTCACGCGATCCGGAGAAAGTGTCGCTGGCGTATACGGTTGACTCGCGTTGGCGGAACCGGGCGGAGTTCCTTCACGGACGAGAGGAGATCGTTGCGTTTTTGCGCCGGAAGTGGGCGAAGGAGTTGGAGTATCGCTTGATTAAGGAACTGTGGGCATTTGAGGAAAACCGGATCGCGGTTCGGTTTGCGTATGAGTGGCACGATGATTCGGGAAATTGGTTTCGGTCGTATGGGAATGAGAACTGGGAATTCGATGAAAACGGGTTGATGCGACTGCGGCTGGCAAGCATTAATGACCTGCCGATTGGGGCCGGAGAGCGAAAATATCACTGGGCGCTAGGGCGGCGGCCGGATGAGCATCCGGGGCTGAGTGAGTTGGGGTTGTGAGTTGTGGCTTCCGCCGGAGGGTGCAGGGTGCTGGGGGCGCCGCTCGCACTAGCCCGTCAGGGACGGATTAACGAGGGAAACTCCAACCGGCACCAGCAATGCTGCGTCATCATCCACGCATGCACTCCGTGGCTCGCAAAATGTGAAAATGCAGGCGAGAACGAATTGAACAGCTCCGATTGTACGGTCAGGAACACCGAACAATCGCAACGACAAGCCGCGAAGCGACGAGAGGATAGAGCCTCGGGCGTAAGCCCGGCGTGAAGTCCAACAACGACAGAGCCCCGAAGGTACGACACCCAGCACAGCGGGCGAGAGCCCGCAAGTCCCTACGGCTTTTCTCGATTCACCTGTGGCTGCGCATCAAATCGCCACCCCAAACTCATATACCACTGCTTATAACTCAACTGATCCCCATGCACATACGTGTATCCGCTCTGCAAAAACGTCTTACCCCACAAATTCACATCAAACGACGAATCCACAAAATTCGACGACGAGTTCTGCGAGAACGGCGACACCAAGCGCTGATTTCCAAACTGCGCATCCCACATCATCCGGTCTCCCAGGTGCCGCGACAATGTCAGCAGCTTGTAATCCCCCCTGCCGAACGAGCTGTCGAACTTCGAGTACCGCATATCCGCCCGCAAGCCCGTGTGCCCGATCTCATCCACGGTCATTCCATACATCTGATTCAACGATCGCCGGACATCGCCCGTCCTATTGCTGCGTCCTAACGTTGTATACAGCCAAATATGCTTGATCGGCTCCGCGCGCACTCCAAAGCTCACACCCTGATACAGCAGCTTATCCACCAGCCCGGTCCCGATCAGCGCTGTTTCCGCCGTCGGCACATCGCGGAAGTAGTTGTGATACACGTCGAACCCAACCCGCCGCGTCGGCTGGTAATGCAACGTCAGATAACTCCGGCTGATCCCTGGTCCCGGTGTGATCCCATTCGTCGTCAATCCCTGCGGAGCATCTGCAATCAGCGAGTGATACACCGACCACGTTTTCTTATACGAGATTCCGTTCTCCAGGAATACAAACGGGCGATCCAATTTCCACTTGAGGGTGGTAATGGCGATGCCCGCAGTACTCGTATACTGAAGTGCGTCCGAACGTTCACTTTCGAAATTTACGAAGCTGCCCGCCATCCGCTGATTTGGGCTGTAGCGAAAAGAAGTCGGATCCGGGTTCGATCCTGCAAACGCACCCACGATGACCCTGCGCGCTACCTTCCGGCCGAGATAGCCCCCGTCGATCACGTCCAGGCTGTTGGCCCAGGGCAGCCACAATCTTCCGAATCCCGCTACCCACTTTGACTCGGGATTGTCGTAGTACAACTGCATCGTGTACGTCTTATTGAGCACCGTACGCAGGCTGTTTTCTTCAAACTCCGACTGTTTCGTGACCCGCCCTCGCCAGTATCCTTCTAGATTCCAATGCGTCCCGCCGATGTGCGTGATATCGCTGCGCACCACCAACCCAACCTGCGAGCTCGATCCCGTTGATCCGCTGATCCCGCTGTAGTCCAGGCCAATTCTTCCCCGTACCCTCTGTTCTGGCCGCGTCTGCACTTGTGGCGCGCGCGCCACCAATCCCTCCCCCTGCTCGATCGTGATCCAGTTATCGCTGACGACGGAATCGTTGCGTCCCGCGGCTCGGTGTTCCAGCAATGCGCTCGTCTCGGCCACCGATAGATACGCCCAATCCCCCGGCTTCACACTGCGCTTCGCATCGTGTACCTCGGTGACCGCCGAGGTCTCTGCGACCGACAACACCTGCAATTCTGCCGCTTCCCCGACCGCTTCGCCCGCGTTGATCACGCGTCCACCCTTCTTCGATTCCGGCACGATCAGTACCATGCCTTCTTCCAACCCGGCGTTTCGCCCGCCGGCCAGGTACACGACGCCCTCCGCCACATACTTCACCTTGAATCCCATCTGTACGTGCTTCGCCGCCGCTCGCGTAACCGCGGGTGCCGGCGTCACCGCGATGGCCGACGCCGTGCCGAAAAGTCCCGGTGCAGCCGCCGGAGGATCTCCTCCCGGAACCGGCGGCAGCACCGTCAGCGCAATCGTGTTCCCCTCCGTCGACAATCCATAAGGATGCGCGCAGTCCAGATCGACCACCAGCCGTGTGATCATCGGATCCGAGCTCGTCAACCCGATCCGCAAATCCTTTACGCCTTGCTGATTCACCGCAATATGCTTCTGGCGCGCTTCCGCTTGTGTATTCGGCAGCTCCAGCACCAGCCGGTCGGGATTCGCCGCAATTAATACCCGCGGACTCACCGTTCCAGTCATCTGCACCTCGATCTTCAGCTTGTCACCGCTCGGCACCACGCGCACATGCTCAATCGCCGCCGGCGAGCGTGATCCCACATCCTTCGCCGTGCTCAGCGACACCAGCAGGAAAATCAGGGGAAGTTGCATCCATTTCTTCATTAGCAATCTCTTTGTGGACGACGCGAGGCCGAAGGAGTCATTTTCGTTCTTGCCCCTTTCTATTCCGTGCGTCCTCTCATCTAAGTTCCGATTCGCGTCCTTTGCGGCGGTTTCCTTTGCGTCCTTCGCGGTTAAAAGCTCTTGGTCGTGGTCGGACACTCTTGTCCGACTTCATTCGACTGGGAAGATCTCCACGCTCTCCGCGGTTCAAGGCCTCCTAAAAACTCTTCCCCGCCTTACCCCGCTTCATCATCGAAGGAGAAATCGTCGTCATCCAGTTATCCATCAAGCTGTGACACTCCAAACACTGCGTCGAAAATCCCTGCGCAATGTGGTTCGGATTCCTCGCCTTCTTGAAGTCATCCATGTGACAACTCGAGCACTCGGTCGACAGTCCTTGCCGGTTGAGCGGACCTACCGTCCCCACCTTGTGGCAGGAATAGCAATCCACCATCGCGTGCGCCCCGATCAGCGGGAAGCGATCCTGGTGCTCATTAATGTTGTGAATGGAAACTTGCCACCCCGTATCGCGATGGCACAAATCGCACTGCGCGCCGTTCTTACGCCGATGGATATCCGCGTGGCAGTCCTGGCACTGGTTGCCAGCCCTGGCGAATACCAGATCTGTGTGACATTCCGCGCAGCCTACCTTGGAATGCAGCCCGCGCAGCGCAAATCCCGTCTTGCGATGATCGAACTCGAGCACAGCGCGTAACGGCTTCCAGCCTTGCGTCGTATGGCAGTTCTCGCAAGGGATACTCAGCTTGCCATGCGGGCTGTGGTCCTTCTCTGTTCCCGATCGCGCGTCCTCGCGCGCAAACAACCCCAGATTTAGAACTATGACCAACCACGTTAATAAAAATACGCGTCGCAACACCGCTAAATCCCCGGATTCGGAATCGACCGCGACTGCTGCGCTCGAGAAGCCCCCCTTTCCACCAGCGCCTCAAAGATACTTGCTTGTCAGCTTGCATTTCCGCGATCGGTATACGGACATTCCACCAGCGGTTGGTGTTTTGCAAAAGGTCTGAAAGGTACGGTCCCACTGGGACACTATCACTAGTACAGTCGCCCGCCCGAACGAAAACCAACAAGAAACAGTTACCGCGCAGCTCGCATTCCATGTGGCGCGCACACTCCTGTGCGTGAAACTGTTGAGATAAGCCAAGCCGGAGACGCTTGAAGACTTTCTCTACTCTGTCATCCTGAGCGAAGGCGAAGGACCTCGTGTTTCTCGACGCCAAGCACCGGCCTCAATAACTTTTCCACCACACCGCGGACCATCGTGCACGACCGCCACACACCTACTTCGCGCTCCCCACCAACTTTTCCACTTCCGCCATCTCCTTCACCACGCCCGCCGACAAATTCTCCGGCTCTCCCTCCGTCACCAGGATCGTGTCTTCCACCCGGAAGTGCATCTTCTTCTCCGGAAACTCCACGATCGGCTCCACCGTCACCACCTGCCCCGCCTTCACCGGGCCCCGCGTCCCCTGCACATCATGCGTCGCTAACCCGACAAAGTGTCCCGGAAATCCCAGCCACTGTTTCTCGATCCCATACTTCGCAAACACCGCCTTCCCCGCATCTGCCGCCTGCTCGTACGTGTTCCCCGGCTTCAGCATCGCGATCACGGCCTTCTGACACTCCAGATCGACCGCATACCACTTCGCCTGCTCTTCCGTGAACTTCCCCCCGACATTAAACGTCCGCGTAATATCCATCGCCATGTGATCCAGGTCCGCCGCGAAATCAAACACCACCAGATCCCCCGCCTGAATCTGCCGCCGGTCGCTGAAGTAATGCCACGTGTTGATGTTCTCCCCCGTCCCCACAATCGCCGGATACGCCCACCCCGACGCCCCGCCATTCCGAAACACAAAATCCGCCTGCGCCTCGATCTGGTACTCGTACATGCCCGCCTTCGCATGCGCGATCCCCTGCTTGATCCCCTCCGCGCTCAGCGCCCCATTCTTCCGCAGCACCGCAATCTCCTGCGGCGTCTTGATATTCCGCATCGCATCGATAAACGGAGTCGCATCCTTCAAATGCGCCATCGGATACCGCTCCCCCACCTTCGCCAGCGCCGCCCGATCCCCCGGCGTCGGATCCCCATAAGGATGCGCATACTCCTCCGCATAATCGTTCCCCGTCTCCGGACGCGCCCCATCCGCCTTGTCCGCAAACGAAAGCCGCAGCCACACATCCGGCGACTCGCTCCGCATCAACGAGTAACTCAGCAGGCGGTCCAGCGCCGTCACAGGCAGCACCATCTCGAAGCCGAACTTCCTTCGCTCCTCCGCCGACAGCGACAGCACATTCGCCCCATAAATCTGCTTGGTATGCGAAGACTGCTCCGGCTCAAACAACATCGCGCTCCCCTTCGCGACATCCATCACCAACACCGCGCCCGGATCGGAAATCCCCGTGTAATAAAAGAAGTCATTGTCCTCGCGATAATGCACCGCCTCCGCCAGCACCTTCCGCGCAAACAAAATCAGATACCCCGTCTTCAACTGCTTCGCCAATTCTGCCCGCCGCCGCGCAAACTCCGCCGGCCCGCCCAACTCCTGCACCGCCGTCACATCGGTATACTGCGCAAAAGCCGACAAGACCGAAACCAGCACGACCACGAAAACAGCCAACCGCACTGACACCAATCGAAGCATCACGTTCTCCAGAACAAGAGATTTGCTAGCAGAAGTCAAAGACGAGTCGGCTCATCCAAGCCAAGGCACGCAGATTGTAGAGGGTGTTGTTGAATCACACCAGCTCGCACGCAGACGAATGGCCCATGAATGCAGTTGTGGGTGCGCCATCCTAACGCGCTCTTTGCGTTAGGGTGGGGATTTTCTCTCGACGACACTCGCACTTCGCGATCGCCAAGTGCCCCAGGTTCGCGTCCGCTCTTTGGACGCCAACCGGGGGACTGTTCCCAACATCGAGATCGCTGCCCTTACCGTTCCCCTTCTGGCTGCGCCATCATGGCCGCGATCTTGCACTCCTTACCCGACGCCTTCCAAACCCGCAAATAAGCCGCCGTGAACTCCACGTGCTTTTTCTCGCGATCGAACGAGATATGTGACGTCCCATACTCGTACGCCATGTCCCCCGATGGAGCCACCACCAGCCGATCCACATGGTCATCGCTCTGTTTGTGATTCTGTCGCGTGGCATCCACTTCTTTAAAAGCATCGTTGTAAGCAGCCTTGCCAACCACCGGCTCCTCAAGGGCCCCCGAGAAGAAGTACACATCGTCGGTCGAGACGTTATCGGAATCATGCGAGCCGGCCAACGCTTTGATCGCCTGCTCCGTGCAAGGCCCGCTCTGCGCCAATGCCGCCACGCTCAGCAATCCGACGACATTCGACAACCCCACAACAAGACGGCCCCAGGTTCTCATCGCCAATCTCCTTTTATAGGAAGTCTTCCCGGGAAGGTTCAAAAGGTTAGCACAGCCGGGTGCCCAGCCTACCGCGCCTTTTGCGGAGGCTGGTCTTTTCACTTACCTCCCGTCGAGACACTCTCGGAAAAATCCCCATCTCCTCCCGTCGCTTCGCCGTCCAAGGAGACTCCACTTCCACCACACTCTCCGTGCCGGTCAGATAGTGGCGAAAACTACTCCACGCCCAGTCCTCCGGCTCTTTCACCAATCCGCGTTTGACAGGATTCCGATGGAGATAGCGCAGCTTCTCCACCCGCTTGCGTTCGCTCCACACGTTGAAGTCGTAGTAGCGCGGCTGCCAGAAGGGATCCCTCGAGGCGGTTTGCGCAGCGCACGCGCCACCATCTGCTTGGTCATCTGCAGAACCAGCGCGAGGCTGCCGGTCTCCGGTTCGCTGATCAGTAAGTGCACATGCTCGGGCATCACGACGTATTCGACGACGTAGAATCCGTACCAGCGCCGCACCCGTTCGAACACCGCGAGAAAGGTATCGCGCGCATGGGCAGTCCCCAACAGCGGAGCGCGGCCATAACAACTGAACGTGATGGAGTGCAGATCGCGAGTTTGCTGGTAGCGCTTGAGTCCCCAGGGCATAGGGACAATTTAGGTTAGCGATCGGATGTGTGCTGTGACCGCTGAACATCCCCAGCCTTCGCAAAGAACGCGATAGGCTGGGGCACCCGGCACCCGGCAAAGAGCTCCGAATGACGGAACGGGTTCTCCCGTTTCGCGCCTTTTCGAAACAAGAAAAAGCCCTACTCACCCGAGCAGGGCTTCCATCTCCATCAACGCAGCCCTAGTCGAACAGCTAGAGACTGGCGACTGAACACTGACGACTGCACTCACTGCTTGTCGTACACACCCTCGGTCTTAACCTTCTTACCTGACGGATCCGTTCCAGTAGCGTGAACGGTGCGGGTCTTGCCATCCGCCGAGACGGTGATCTTCCCTTCGATGGTGACCTTGTCGCCTTTCTTGGCGGTCAACTCCAGCGTATGGTCGTTGATCTGCTTGTAGGCGCGCACGTCCGACGCGGAATCGCCGGTGACCGGATAGTCTTTGCCGTCGAACTTGCCCGTCCATTCGTTGTGCGCGGGCTTGCCCTGCCCGTCGACTCCGTCCACTGTGACTTTCACGTTGTCCCCCGCTGCCTCGTACACCACCGTCGTGTTTTTGGGGGCGCCGGCCGGTATCTTCGACTTCGCTTCATTCAGCTTCCAGGTTCCCATCAGCGGGCTTTGTGCCAACGACATCGTCACGCACACCAGGCACACCAACACTGCCATTAGAACCGTTCTTGTTTTCATAATCCCTCCTATGGGGAATACATTCACAAGCTGTTTTGTTGAGCGGGCGCATTGTAGTTCGGGCCGATTCTTTCCGCAACCGGCAAGTCGGTGGACAAAGTGAAACCTCCCTCCAAAGCGAACAGGTTCGTATCCGGGTACGGCGAGTCGGGTTCGTGTCAGTGCACGCTCAGGGTGCTGAATTGAACCGGTTCGTATTAGGGCGCGCCTTAAGGCGCTGTCCTTGATCAACCGCCGGTGCCCCAGGTTCGCGTCCGCTCTTTGGACGCTAACCTTGGAGACTCGCGGCCTAGGGTTCAATCGGCAGCTGCGCGTTGGCCACCACTTGCCACTTTCCACCGTTCTTCTGGAAGACGTGCAGGCTCCTGTGGGACTCGGTGACTTCCTTACCATCCTTCATGCCCTTGGTCGTGCCGCGGTGCGTCATCGCCACCACGTCGGCGCTCAGCATTTCGAACTTGTATTCGTCGGGCGTGTACGAAGTATTCGTCACACCGGAGGCTACAGCCGCATTAGCCGCAACCAACTCCTTCTTGTCTTGCGCTTCACCCTTGGGGCCGATGGCCAGAACATGGTCGCCGATAATCTTGTCGAGCTTGGCGGTATCGCCCCCGCTTTGTCCCCACTCCTTATCCAGCGCAATCAGGGCCTGCTGAACATCGTTCGGGACTTCCTTGGCCTGGCTGCTGATGACCAGCGCCCCAGCCACACACAACAGCGCAATCACGAGAGTTCGCTTCATTCGGGAAAGCTCCTTCTTAGAGGATATTTTTCAGCGAGCGTCGTACGTCCTGGGAAGACGGCGGGGAATCAGAACCGCTCACTGTTCAGAGTTATCTTCGGCACAAGCATACACGCAATCGCCAAAGGGCGTTTGTTACGCCATGCCTGCAGAACTCTCGCTGCGTCGAGCGGGCGCCACAGCGTACCGCACTCTTTTGGGATCCGTGAGCCAAGCCGCGAAGCATCCCTACGTTAAGCCGCAGAGCGGCGACAGAATATAGCCCAGGGCGTAAGCCCTGGGTCGTCAACTCATGGAGTGAGCAAGTCCCGGAGGGACGGCACCCAGCGCAGCGGGCGTGAGCCCGCAAGCCTCACAAATGTATCGGAAAAATTCAAAGCCCGCGCCCAAGATCATGCGCGCCACATCAGGGCTTCGCCAACCACCAATGATAACTGACCAACGACTGGTTTCCCTGACGACTGAAGACTGAAGACTATCCCTTTCCCTTCAACATCCCCACCACCCGATCAAAATCCTCGAGCGTTGCATACTCCAGCGTGATCTTGCCCTTCCCCTTGCGATCCCGAATACGCACCTTCACCGCCAAAATTCTTTCCAGATCGCGTTGGGCCGCGCGCACGTTCGGATCCACCCAGCGCGATCCGCCGCCGCCCTTCGTCTCTTTCCGCTTCACGCCAAACATGCTCGGATCGAACAGCACGAACTTCTCCAGCTTGTCGACCGACCAATCCTCCAGCACGGCCTTTTTCGCCACCCGCTCCAAAACCTCCGGGTCTTCCAGATTCAGCAAAACGCGCGCCTGGCTGAAGTCGAGTTGCCCGTTCTGCAGGTAGTACTGCACCGTCTTCGGCAACTTTGCCAGGCGCATGTAGTTCGATACCGATTCGCGCGCCACGCCCACCCGCTCGCCGATCTGCTCCTGCGTCATGCCAAAATCCTGGCTCAGCATGATGTACGCGCGCGCCAGATCAATGCAGTTCAGGTCGCGCCGCTGCAGGTTCTCGATCACGGTCATCTCGGCCGCCTGTTGCTCCGAGACCACGCGCACAATCGCCGGGATCGTCGTCTTCCCCGCCATCGACGAGGCGCGCATGCGCCGCTCGCCTGTGATCAGGAAATACCGCCCGTCTTTCCCCGGACGCACTGTGACCGGCTGCAACACGCCCTGCGCCTTGATCGAGTCGATGAGCTCTTCTAGCGATTCGACCTCCCACTGCGTCCAGCTGCGCGTCTGGTGCGGATTGACATCAATCTTCTCGATGGCGAGATCGAGAACTTCACGCCCGTCCGCCACGCGCCGCGCCGCCTGCGCTTGCAGATCGGCTATTACCCCGGGAACAGCGCCGCTATCCCCACCCACGGCACCCGCATCTGGACTGCCTGCTCCGGTTCCCATCCCAATGCCAGGTCCAGCGATCGCCGCGGCGTCGACTCCCGTCGCAACCGTGGCCGCTCCCGGCACAGCGGCTGATCCACCCTGTGTCATGGGTGATCCAGCCACTCCAGAAGAAGAGCCGCCCGGCGCGCCCGCCGGACGAGGTCCCGGCAATAAAGACTCCAGCCCGCGCCCCAGCGCCCGCCGCTTGTCATGCGCCAACACCGGCCGCGGTGACCCCGAAGCCTCCGAAGCAAGATTCGCTCCTGGTTTAGGAGACCCCGGTTGCGTTCCACCCGTCCCCTGCTGCGCCGCCGCCTTATCCGCCGCGATTGTCATTTTGTCCTTGTCGTCTCCCCAGCCACAGACACCAGAAAAAATCCAACCCCCTAAAAAGCCTTGTCCTCCTGAGCGAGGTGAGGCGTCAGCCGAACACAGTCGAAGGACCTGTGCATTTTTCGTGACGTCACGATCTCGGCCAGGTTCGTTTCAGGGCGCGCCTTCACCCCGCCATTACGAATCGCCTTCAGGCGCGTCTTCGCAATCGCAAACGCGGCTTGCCATGCCCCTCAAGTCACACAAACATAGACATCCATAAATATAGACATACATCAATCTAAGCTGTCTTCCCTATATCATCCACCGCGGGCGCCTCCTCTGTCCCCGCCGTCTCCGAAGCAGCCGCACTCTCTCCCGCCGCGTCACCCTGCGCGACCGTCTCCTGCGTCGGAACTTCCACCGGCTGCGGCTCCGCTACCGGCGCCTCGACCGCCTGACTCTCCGGCGTCGCCACCTCGCTCGCCGTCTCAGCCTGCGCGAAGTAATGCGCGATGATCTCCTTCGCCAACCGGATGTAGCTCTCAGATCCACGCGACCGCACGTCATAGAGAAGAGCTGGCTTGCCGTGGCTCGGAGCCTCCGCCAGCCGGATGTTCCGCGGGATCGACGTCGAGCACAGCTTGTCCCCAAAATATTTTCGAAGCTCTGCCATCACCTGCTTCGCCAGGCTGGTGCGATCGTCAAGCATCGTCAGCACGACGCCTTCAATCGCCAGCTCAGGATTCAGGGCCGCGCGGATCCGCTCGATCGTATCGAGCAGCTCGCTGATGCCCTCAAGCGCAAAGTACTCCGCCTGCATCGGGATCAGCACCGAGTCCGCTGCGACCAGAGAATTCAGAGTCAACAAATCGAGCGCCGGAGGACAGTCCAGGACGATGAACTGGAAGCGATCGCGCAGAGGAGCAAGCGCGTCGCGCAAGCGAAACTCGCGCCGCTCCCCCTCGACGAGCTCAAGGTTTGCGCCGATCAAATTCTTGTGCGAGGGAATGATCCACAGCTGCTCAAGCTCAGTCGGCTGCAGCGCCTCCTCGGCTGAGGCTGCGCCCATAAGAAGATGATAGGTGCTGATGCGCTCTGGATCTTTGACCAGGCCGAGGCCGCTCGAGGCATTCGATTGCGGGTCGCAATCAATAAGAAGAGTGTTGACCTCCGCCGCTGCGAACGACGAGGCTAGATTGATAGCGGTCGTGGTCTTGCCGACGCCGCCCTTCTGGTTGGCAACCGCGATGACGCGTCCCATTGAATTTTAGGAGAAGCGAGAGCTGCACGCAGAATATGTCGAATCGATTTGTGATTGCAACGACAGATTTCAGTGCAGCGATACAATTCCAAATTATTTCTCAATCCAAACCAGTTGCCTGAGATTTCCAGCCAAATTTCAACAGGCAAGCTGACATCGCGAGATGTTCCACGTGGAACACTCGTCAGTTTGCGTTAGCAGTCTTGTGGAACAAACACAAGAAATGTTCCACGTGGAACATTCTCGGGCTCACGCTTGAGTCTGTATCGTGCTCTCTGTCGCGTCGGCAACCCCCGTCGCCCAGGGGCCTCGCGACCAGCACCTCAAGAATTTGAATGACAAAACGAGGGGCTAGTCGGATTTGTGGAAGTGTTCCACGTGGAACACTGTGCAATTCTTTGCTGAGGACATTTCATGAGCCCTCTGATCTGTGGCAAGAGTTCACCTTGGCAGGGTGACAGGTCGTGAGCAGGGTGACAGGTCTTGATTGGTGTGGGCCAGCCGAAAAGGTAGATGTGTTCCACGTGGAACATTATGAATTGGTGTTCCAGAGGAACATCTCAATTAGTGTTATGTCATAATTCCAGAGGAACATCTCAATTAGTGTTATGTCATAAATAGTGTTATGTCATGAACTTTAGGAAGTTAGGCTGTTTCTCCCACTCAGCCACGGAATTCGCCCCATTATTGGACTGAACTCTGGGCGTTTATGCCTCTAGTTTCGTTACCGCTTCCCACATATTTACTGACTTGGTTCGGCGGTACCGTCGATCCGAGGAGTGGGTTGAGCTGTGGTCCTACTCTCGGCGACGGCCAGGATTCGGGTTGTGGAGAGGGGGATTGGGATTGGGAGACTCCAGCGCAGTGCTGGGAGCTGGTGGGAGGCTTCGGGGAGTTGGGGGGTGGTGATCAGGAGTCCGAGGTGCCCGAAAGGTGCCAGCAGTCTTGCAGCGGTGGGGAGCACGTCGGCGAACCGGTCTACCGCCCTGAGAGTGACCAGGGAGGCGGAAGCGGGCGGATGGTCCTGCGCTCGATTGGGAAATACATCGATGTCTGTCAATGTAAGTGCGCGAATGACTTCTCTCAGAAACGCGACTTTCTTGTGATTGGACTCGATCAGGGTGATCCGGACACGGGGCGACCAGATTTTCATGGGGACGCCAGGGAAGCCGGCGCCGGAGCCGACGTCGAGGACGAGGGCGTTTGGGCGGGTGTCTGCTTCGCGCTTGAGGAGGTAGCGCGCGGCGAATATGGATTCGCCGAAGTGACGAGTGATGATTTCGTCGGGAGTGCGAATAGCGGTGAGATTGACGCGGGCATTCCAGCGCAACAGAAGATCGATGTACGTCGATATATGATCGAGCTGGGCAGGAGTGAGGTGCGAGGATTCGAGAAAAGGCTCCAGGAGTTCGGCGATACGAGCAGTGTTCATGAGGTGCGGGAGATGATTGTAGAGGGATTGGGATGTCGGTGGAACAAGAGAGTCCGTAGGAAGGCGGAGCAGTGGAAACCCACCCTACGTCGCAAAGAGCGCGACGTTAGGGTGGGGCACCCGGCTGGCGCCTCACTTCGCTCAGCATGACAGCGTTGATAGGTAGGACGACTCTTGTGGGTAAGACGACGTGTGAAGCTTGGACGACGCGTGTGACGAGTTGGCGTTGGGAAGCGTGGTATGTCTTCGAATACCAGGCAGGATATGACACCTCACTTCTTAGGGGAGTTTCTGAATTGCCTGGCCGATGCGGGTGAGCGTCTTGTCGCGGGCCAGGACTTCGAGTGTTTCAAAGAGCGGCGGGGCGTTCTTCCTTCCGCAGACTGCGACTCGGATAGGTTGGAACATCTGCCCGGCCTTGATGCCGAGCTCCTGGGCGGTGGCGCGCAGGGCTTGATCAAGGGGGTCATGTTTGAATTCGACTCCGGCCAGCACGGTACGGGCTTTCTCCAATACTTTTTTGGCAAGAGCCGCGTCGCCCTTTTGCGGGATGAGTTCCGCGGGATCGTATGGCGGCAGTTGGTCCACAAAGAAGAAGTCTGCCGCGGTCAGGACGTCGCGCAGGAGCTTGATGCGTTCGCGGATGAGCGGTGTAATCTGCAGCATCTGCGCGGCGTCGATGGAGAATCCGGCCTCGTGAACGATGGGCAGCAGGCGGCTGCTAAGTTCTTCTACCGGCATAGCGCGGATGTGTTCGGCGTTCAGCCACACGGCTTTGGGGTCGAAGGATTCCTCGGGGGTGGCTGCCGCCTCTTTGAAATTTACGACGGCATTGGCACGATTGATGCCCTCGAGCGAAAACAATTCCTGCAACTCGGCGAGTGATAGCTGCTCGCGATCGTTTTTCGGGGACCAGCCCAGCAGACACAGGAAATTGATGAACGCCGCAGGGAGGAATCCGGCGTCGCGGTAAGTGGTGACGCTGACGACGGGACCGTGACGCCTTTTCGAAAGCTTGGTTCCATCGGGCGCGACGAGCAACGGGAGATGCGCGAACTGCGGACGGGCAGCCCCGGCGGCTTCGAAAATCAAAACGTGTTTGAAGGTGTTGGTGAGATGGTCCTGGCCGCGAATGATGTGCGAGATGCGCAGGTCGGCATCGTCGGCGCAGGACGCGAGGTGGTAGGTGGGCATTCCGTCGGAGCGCAGGAGCGCAAAGTCTTCGATGTCGGCAGCTGCTTTGCGCTGCTCTCCGTAGACGGCGTCGGTGAAGCGAATTTCTTCGCCGCTGTCACGCGGCACGCGAAAGCGCAGTGCGAAGGGCTCTCCGGCGGAGGCGCGACGGTCGCTTTCTTCGCGGGAGAGTTCGCGCATAGCCGGATTAAAAAGCCAGGTTCCCTGAGCGCCAGATTTTTCCGCGTCGCCGGTGTGAGCCGGGGTGAAGTCGCGGTACGCGAATCTTTTTTCGAAAATCGCCCACGCTGTTTTTTGGTGAAGTGCCAGACGTTCGGACTGCTTATACTCCTCGTCCCAACCGAGGTTGAGCCACTTCAGCCCTTCGAAGATGGAGTTTACGGAAGCGTCGGTATTGCGCTCAACGTCGGTATCGTCCAGGCGCAGGATCATGGTGCCGCCGTTGTGGCGGGCGTAGAGCCAGTTAAAGATAAAGGTACGAGCGGAGCCGACGTGGAGGAATCCGGTGGGGGACGGAGCAAAGCGGACGCGCGGTTTGGGTAAGTCGTCTTTTTTGAGAGGAGTAGGGGAATCGGACATGGAGGGTTCATGGTACGGGGTGGTGAAAAGGAGCGTCAAGCGGGGTGGATTGGGCGAAAACGAACGAATGCAAGCTGATCAAACACCGCAACTGCGTTCTCACAGGCCTTGGTCCGCATATTCCACTTACTGCGGTTGGGTCACGGAGGCCATTCCGAATCATTCGGTTTCAGGAAACGAGGCCGAGAAGATTCTGATTCGATTCCCGTGGACCGCGACATTCGCGCTCGAGAGTCCGCCCTTTTGCTCGGCTGGACACAGAATGCCCGCAGGCAGAGAATGATCTTGATGCGAACCGTTGATTCTTCTGCACCGGCTGTAGGCGTGCCCCCTGCGCGCATAGAACATCAATGCAGCGCCACGCATCTTCGCCCGTCATACGGTCCGCGCTTCCTGCTGCTCGCGATCGGCACATATTTTTGCTTCAGTCTCGCGCTCAGGGCGCAAACCTCCGATTCCCAGACAGCGGACGGGAACAAATCCTGGACAGCCACAACCGAGTCGCAGAGCGACAACGTGAACCCAACCCGTACCACTGAAAGCCACACTCAAATTGGCAATCGCACCGTGGACAAGCAATCGGTCCAACGCCGTGGGTTAGATGGGCACTTCGAACCTTTCCAGGATATCGAAAAGGAGTCAGTGCAGGTGAATGCTGCCACTGTGCGAACCGTCACACGCACATTCGGCTGGACAAATGGGGAGAGAACGCTAGTTCAGGTGACTGAAGAGGAAAGGCAGGGTCTGCCGGACGGTGACTCGAAGGTAGTGCGCGCCACCTCTAGTCCCGATCTAAACGGCAACCTTCAGCTGGTTCAGCGAGAAATTGAGGAAACGAAGAAGACCGGCAAAGACGCGGAAGAGACGAAAACCACGATGATGCGCCCCAGCGTTAACGGTGGCCTGGCCCCTGCCATGCAGGTGCAAGAGCGCCGCAACCGAGGCGCGAATGACACGCTTGAATCTCAGAAGAGCACGCTGCTTCCCGATGGCTCGGGGAACTGGCAAGTCGGCGAAATACGGCAGGCTACCACCAGGCAAGAAGGCCAGAACCGCAGCACTGAAGAGCGGGTCTCTCGGCCCGAGTCTGAAGGCAAGCTAGGTGACGTCTCTCGCAGCGTGAGCAAGGAATCCGAGAGCGCGTCAGGAGAAAAGCGCAACACAGTGGAAACTTATTCCGTCGATGTCCCAGGATCGGCTCGAGACGGGAGCCTGCACCTTATTGAGCGCGCAACCACCGCCCAGCGCACTAGCTCCACTGGTGAGCAAACCACGGAACGACAAGTCGAACAGCCTAACCCCGGCGATCCGGGCGCCGGTCTGAGACTGACCACATTAACCACCGACACGGTGCGCCCGGGCCCTTCCGGAGGGCAAGCCACGCGAACCGTTCAAGCGCGCGATGCGAACGGAGTTTTTGGAGTAGTCTTCGTGGACACCACAAAGTCGGACAACGTTCACGCCATTCAGGCTGAGATAGCGCCTGCTCAAAAGCAGAAATAGACCCAACCGGAAGAATCCGGGCGGCGGTACATCATCGTTCCATGCGTCGTGCGGCGCGGATCAGACCAACTCCGAGGCTTAAGACGGCGCCGGCGAGAAACAGTGCTCCAACGTACGCGAGATTCATCAAGCCATTCGCCTGGGTTGCCGTTGGGGAAGCGACGGACAGAAAGAACGCCCCGGGAATCAGAATTGCAGCGATCGGAGCGCCGGCTCGGGCGAGCCATTTCCAAAAGTGGGGAAGCACTGCTTCGTCAACATATCGAAGCATCACCAGCGACAGGACAAGATAGACGCCGGCATGCGCGTGCCCGGCGCGCCAAAGATTTTGCCGCAGCGGATTGTCGGCGTACCCGCGAACATTTCCCGTTAACAAACCGAGAAGAGTCAGGCCCCCATACATCACCGAGGGGATCACTATGAGGAGGATTCCTGCGAACATCCGAGATTCTTTTGACATGATTCCCTCCCTCCGCTCACCGACGGGCTCCCAGGCAGCTTGAGCGAGTCGCTCACCGTCGGAGGTATTGCGGTGGATTATTTGATGAATTATCCCCGTTTATGTCAAAGACGGACGGACTTCGCAAAAGCTTGACGTCGGAAATAAGAAGAAATCCCTAGATCTGGTCGACAAATCGATCGTCAAGCTGCTCAAGGGGTTTCCCCGAAAGCGTCCTCCCCGAAATAAGCGGTCGAGCGTCCTTGCTGATGATAGATCAAACACCTCCAATTGCTGGCAGAGACGGGGTCGGGGCCGTTGGGCTGGGCACGCTCGATCTGAGCTACCCTACGGCGGGGGGTGGGCCTACCGGAGATTTGGTATTGCCACTTCTTCCACACCCCCTGTACTGAAATCGTATTGAGTTTGCAGGGTGGGCTGTGAAACGATGGAGTCACGGGACGCCCCCCAGTTTTGTGGTTGATGAGCCGCGGGAGCGGCTTTGCGCGCCATGACGAACAGCTTAGCCAGCAATATGGTGATCCTGCCAGGGATCGTGGCCCTGCTGTTGTTCCTCGTGTTCACGTACCTCTACGAGCAGAGCCGGCAGCCGTACTTCCGCGCGTGGCAGTTGGGGTGGGGAGCGTACTCACTGCATTTCGGGCTGGATGCCTGGAACGCGCGGACGCCGTCGGCATGGGTGTATCTGGCGAGTTCGCTGCTGATCGTGGTGATGGCGTTGTGTCTGTTCGTTTCCACGCGGCTAATGCGGGAGCGGTTTCGACTGCGCTGGTATGACATCGCGGTGGCGGTGGCCGGAGTGGGCCTGACGTTGTGGAGCCTGCGGGCCCACATGATTCAGGGAGCCTTCCAAATCGATCTCGCAACGCTACCGCGTGTTCGCCTGGAGATGGGGGTAGCGGCCCTGCTGCTGTACTGCTCGATGCGGTTTTATCTGTTCGCACACCAGCGGAATTCTCTTGCGTTCCGGATGCTGGCGGTGGCGCTGGCGCTGTGGGGCGGGCTGATGGCGGTCGGAAAGCTGGTGAGTCCGTATTCCGAGGTGTTGGGAAACGCCGGACACATGTTGGGCCCGCTGCCGCAGATGCTGCTGGGCATCGCGATGGTGATGGTGCTGTTCGAGAACGAGCGCAATGCCGTGCTCGAGAATGCGCTGGCGTTTTCGACGTTGGGCGTCGACCCGCGACGGCTGCTGGGGGCGGAGGATCTGGTGCCCAGTATGACGGCGGTGCTGGATCGGCTGATCAGTCCGCTGCCGACGCGGCGGGCGGTGATTTGTATCGCAGAACAATGGAGAGGCATGCTGCCCTCCGTGCAGCGAGGGTTTTCGCCGGAACTCATCCAGAAGTTGGAGAAGACGGGTGCGGGCGAGTATGTGTGCGAACTGGCGTACCGGCGGGGCGGCTTCTTCACGTTCCGCAACATGCCGGAGATGACCGAGCCGCTGCCGGCTGTACCGGGCGGGAGGTTCGAAGATTTCAAGCGGGTGGTGGCGGAAGAGAAGATTCAGCATCTGACGGCGGTCAGCCTGCAGACGAGGGAACATAATTTTGGAGTGATTCTGTTTCCGCACGCCGAACTGCGCGTGTTCGGGTCGTCGAATTTGCGGCTGCTGATCGGGCTGGCGCTGCAGATCGGGCTGACGATTGAAAACTATATCGTGGTGCATGAGGCGCAGCGGCGCACGAAAGAATACGAACTGCTGACGCAGATCGGGCAGGCGATCAGTTCGCGGCTCGATCAGGATGAAGTGTTGCGCACGATTCAGAAAGAGCTGGGACAGATTTTCGACACCAGCGATTTTTATATTGCCTTCCAGGAAGGCGACGAGATTTGCTTCGAGTTGGAGACGCAGAACAACCGCATTCTTGCGAAGCGATCGCGGCCGGTGAGCAACGGTCTGACTGAACTCATCATACGGACGGGGCAGGCATTGTTGATCCGTTCGGATCTCGAAAAGACACGCGAACGGCTAGGTGTCGTGCAGGTGAGCGAGGGGCCGCCGGCGAAGTGCATTTGTGGCGCGCCGATCAAGCTTGGCGGCAAACCCGCTGGCGCCATGGTCGCAATGAACACGGAGCGGGAGTATGTATTCCAGCCGCGCGATCTCGAGGTCATGCAGACGGCGGCGGGGCAATTGTCAGTCGCAGTGGAAAATGCGCGGCTGTTCGCCGAGGAGATCCGGCGTTCACGGCAATTGAGCTTCCTGAACAGCATTTCGAAGACGGCGATCTCGAGCGAGGATGCGGAACAGATGCTGGCCGACATCGTGGCGGAAATTCAGAAGAACTTTCAATTCGATCACATTGGGATCGGGCTTCTGGATTACGTCACGAAGGAGATTGAGATCAAAGCGGAAGCCGGGACGACAGCGCAGGCGAAGGGGAGACGGATTCCGCTGGGCATCGGCATTGCGGGACGCGTGGCGCGCTCGAATGAGCGGATGCTGGTACAGAACGCGGGAGATGGGCATGCGCTGGGAGTGCTGCCCGACTCGCGGGCGGTACTGTGCATTCCGATTACGTATGGCGAATCGCTGCTGGGTGTGCTGAATGTGGAGAGCCGCGAGGAGAACGCGTTCTCGTCACAGGATGTGCTGATCATGAGCACGCTGGCCGACCTGCTGGCGACGGCGCTGCATAACACGTTCGTGTTCCAGAAGCTGCAACAGCAGTCGATCACGGATGGGCTCACGGGCATCAAGACGCGGCGGTTTTTCTGGGAGGCGCTGACGTCGGAGTGGAAACGTGCGTCGCGCTCGGGGCGGCCGTTTTCGGTGGTGCTCATTGACCTGGACAAATTCAAGGACGTCAACGACTCGTTCGGTCACCTCGAGGGTGATCTGGTGCTGGCGCGTGTCGGACGATTGCTGGAACAGCGCTGCCGGCAATCGAATGTGGTGGCGCGGTATGGCGGCGATGAGTTCGTGATTCTGATGCCGGAAACGAGTGTCGACCAGGCGCACTCGCTGGCGGAGCGCTTGCGGCTGTGGCTATCGCAAGACGCGATGCTGGCAGAGCATCACATTACGGGCAGCTTTGGAGTGGCGAGTTTTCCGGCGCATGGGTTTTCGGCGGAAGACATTATTCGGGTCGCGGATGCCGGGATGTACGCGGCGAAGCACAATGGCGGGAACCGGGTCTCGATGGTGGAGGAGTTCGGCGACAGCGAGAACGTCGCGGCGCAACGACAGCAACTCTCGACGTATATCGAGAGCTTCCTGCAGCAGGATCGGACGCAGGCGGCGGACCTGGAGGAACTGACCTCCACGCTGCACCGGCTGTGTGGGGAAGCTTGCAATCTGCAGGTGCTGAAGGAATCGATTGAGGCTTTGGCGAAGGCCGGCGAATCGCGGGAGTTTCATGCGGCCGGGCACAGCGACATGGTGGGCCGTTACACGGATATTATCGGACGGGCACTGGCCTTGCCTCCGGACGAACTGGTGGAGTTGGTGTATGCGGCGCGGGTCCATGATGTGGGGAAGATTTTCGTGCCGGAGCATGTGGTTACCAAGCCCGGTCCGTTAACGGAAGAAGAATTCGCTCTGATGAAGACGCATGCGAGGGCTGGGGCGGAGATCGTGGCGACGATTCCGGGCAGCGTTCAACTGCAAAAGGCGATTGAGCATCATCACGAAGCTTTTGATGGGAGCGGTTATCCCAATGGGCTGCGCGGAGAACAGATTCCGTTGTGGGCGCGCATTGTGGCGCTGGCCGACGCGTTTGTGAACATGACAACGGAGCGCGCATTTGCTCCGGCCAAGACGACCGAGCAGGCCCTGGCAGAGATCGAAAAGATGAGCGGCACCCGGTACGATGGCATGCTGGTGCGCGTGCTCTTGCGGCAGTTGAAGACGGGGAAGACGCCGAGCCTAGGAGACTGAGCGTCAGGCCCCGGGGCCGGGGCGACAAGGTAGCTCGCGGGTCAGGTTCTCATACAAATCTCGTCTTCTGGCGTGGCTCCCGCTTCACATGGCGGGACAGCCGAGGCGGCTGTCTCTACGTGTGGCGGGCTTGCCAATTTTCGGGGGGAACCCTGAAACTAGGGTTATGCCTGTTTCTCTTTCCCTGGATGGAAAAGTTGCTTTGATTACTGGCGGGTCGCGTGGGATTGGTGCGGCCGCAGTGCGGCTTTTTGCGTCGGCGGGTGCGCGCGTACTTTTTAATTATCAGAGTGCCAAGGCGAAGGGGGACGCCCTCGTCGAGGAGTGCGGGGCGGAACGGTGCGCGGCGGTGGCGTGTGATCTCTCGGGACTGGATACGGCGAAACAGTTGGTTGAGGAGACGGTAAGGCGATTTGGGCGCCTTGACGTTCTGGTGGCGAATCATGGGATATGGCCGCCAGTGGACGCGCCGGTCGATCAGATGAGCGACGCACAATGGCGCGGGACTGTGGCGGTGAATCTTGATAGCGTGTTCTCGCTGATCCGGCACTCGGTGGCGCAGATGAAGAAGCAGGCGAAGCTGGCCACGGGCAGCGGTGGGCACATCGTGCTGGTCAGCTCGACGGCGGGGCAGCGTGGGGAGGCGTACCACGCCGATTATGCGGCGACGAAGGGTGCGCTCATCAGCATGGTGAAGGGGCTGTCGACAGAACTGGCGGGCGCGGGGATCTATGTGAATTGCGTGGCGCCGGGATGGGTGTCGACAGAGATGTCGGAACCGGCATTGAACGACGCGAAGACGCGGGAGAAGATTTTCGCGACGATTCCTTTGGGGCGCGTGGGTACGCCGGAGGAGATTGCGGCGCCGATTCTTTTCTTGTGCACACCGCATGCGGGATTTGTGACGGGCGAGGTCTTTAATGTGAATGGAGGCGCGGTGCTGGCAGGGTAGCCGGAGTCTGCGGCGGTGGGTACAGCCGCGGGTATGGAATTCAGCGTCTAACATATGCAGATCATGCGTCGATCTCTGGCCATCTTGATGTTCAGCGTGCTGGCGTTGAGCATCGCCAATTCCCAGCAAAGCGCTCCAGCTGCTTCCTCGCAGAATGAGCCGCCGGCGTCGGGGAATGCGAGCAAGGCGAAGGGGTTGCTGGATCAGGCGGTGCAGGCGCTGGGCGGGCAGGCTTATCTTGACATCAAGAACATGAGCCAGCAGGGGCGCACGTACAGCTTTCATCGCGGCGAGGCAACGAGTGCCGGGGTGTTGTTCTGGAGATTCGTGAAGTTTCCGGACCGCGAGCGAGTGGAGCTTACCAAGCAACGCGACATCGCCTATGTGTACAACGGTGACCGGGGATTCGAGGTGACGTTCAAGGGGACGGCGGCACTGGAGGCGAAGGTGCTCGATGATTTCCTGCGGCGGCGCGATCACTCGCTGGAATTGGTGTTGCGTAGTTGGGTTCACGAGCCGGGGGTGGCGCTGTTCTACGACGGGCCGGCGGTGGCAGCGGATAAACCGGCCGACCAGATCAGCGTCATGAACGCGAAGAACGACAGCGTGACGATTTATCTCGACGCCACTACGCACCTGCCTTTGAAGAAGAGTTTCACCTGGCGGGATCCTGCGGACAATCTGCGCAATACGGAAGAAGAAATCTACGATGCGTATCGGCCGACGCAGGGGATCATGACGCCGTACAGCATCACCCGTTTCTACAACGGGGAGATGTCGAACCAGCGATTTCTGAATACCGTCACGTACAACGACAATCTGAACGATTCCATGTTCGACGCGAAGACGACTTACGATCCGAGTGCGCTGCCGCCGAGGAAAAAGTAGGGCAGGAAACGGGGGTGGGGCTGGCGGGCTCACGCCCGCTGCGCGGGTGTCGTCCCTGCGGGACTCGGTCTTTTTCTCGGTTGTTCCCCGGGCTTACGAGTCTGTTACGAAACACTAGTCGGGGCCCAAAAGTGATGAGAAGATGCCCTCGCGAGAGCGAGGGCATTTTTCATGGCGTACATCCGGGGCGAGGCTAGGGAGCAGACCACGATGTTTCCGGTGACCTTGGACGAGTT
>JBKPEB010000013.1:0-22392 GCA_046728215.1 Acidobacteriota bacterium
GGCCGCAGATACTCGCCGGCGGATTGTCGAAGCCACCCGGCAGCTTTTGCAGAAGGAAGGGTACGCCGGGATGACAATTGAGGCGATCGCTCGCCAGGCGGAAGTCTCGGCTCAAAGCGTGTATGCCATCTTCAAATCGAAGACAGGTATTCTCATCGAACTACTCGATGAGTCGACGTTCGGGCCCGAATACGAGGAAGCCGTACGCAAGGCTTTGAGCACGAAGGACCCGGAAACTCGCCTGCGGTTGGCGGCCCCGATCGCCAGGCAGATTCATGACGCCCTGAGCGCCACCTTCGATCTACTACGAGGGTCGGGTGTGGTCGCACCCGAACTGGCAAAGCTGGAAAAACAGCGAGAACGTCTCCGTTACGAACGACAGGAGAGGATGATTGTCTCGTTGCAGGACGCAGGAAGGCTACGGCAAGATCTTGACTACACGACGGCCCGCGACATCTTCTGGATGCTTACCTCACGCGACATTTACCGGATGCTCGTGCGTGAGCGTGGATGGTCTTCTCAGAAATACCAAGACTGGCTGGCAGATACCCTTGTACTCTCCCTGCTGGGCGCCCCAAGAAAAACTCGGAATTTGCCTTACTGAATGAATCGAAGTTCTCGATGACGGTGAACTTCTGCTGGAGCGGGGCTTGACGGAGTAATACGTACGTACGTATTATTCTGTCATGAGCCAACGATCTCTGAGGGAAGACATACTGAATGCCGGCCTCAAGGTGATGTTTCGATCCGGGTACATAGGGGCGAGCGTGCGGGCTATCTGCGCTGCCGCCGAGGCTCCGCAGGGTTCCTTTACCAATCACTTCCGCTCGAAAGAAGCCTTCGCCCAGGAAGTCCTGGATCGCTACTTTGCCGATTTGAAGATAGTGGTGAACAAGGCTCTGAACGACAAGTCGCTTACACCTCGCCAGCGACTGAAACGTTACCTGGGGATCATTACTGGACGTCTCGAAGGCGCGAAGTGGAACCGCGGGTGTCTGATCGGCGATCTCAGCCTTGAGGCCAGTCTTCAGAGCAAGCACCTGCGCAATCGGCTGGATGAAATTTTTCGCGAGTGGCGTACACCCTTCGCTCAGTGCATCGCGGAGGCTCAGGCGGCAGGAGAGATCGACGGGAAATTTTCACCAACTGACCTTGCGGAGTTCTTACTGACGTCCTGGGAAGGCGCCATCCTGCGTATGAAAGTCGAAGGGGGGCCCGCCGCTCTCGATCGTTTCAAGAACATCATTTTCGAAACCGTATTCAAGGAGCAGAAATGACTACACTCGCTGATATCGCTCTCAGTCAGATCCCTGTTTTGGATTCCACCATGGCTTATCGAGAGGCAGGTAGCATGGATTTAGCCACGGTGCTCTTCCTACACGGGAACCCGACTTCGTCGTATATGTGGCGCAACATCATTCCGCTAGTCGCGCCGGTAGCGCATTGCATCGCGCCAGATCTCATCGGCTTCGGTCAATCAGGGAAGCCCCACATCGAATATCGGTTTTTCGACCACGTTCTGTACCTCGACGCCTTTCTCGAAAACCTTGGTATTTCGTCCGCGTACGTGATAGCCCACGACTGGGGAACGGGATTGGCCTTTGACTTGGCAGCGCGGAGGCCCGAGTTTATCCGGGCTCTGGCATTTATGGAATTCATCCGGCCGATGCCAACCTGGAATGACTTCCACGCTGATCAAATTGAGACCTTCAAGAAGTTCAGAACCCAAGGTGTAGGCGAGAAGATGATCCTCGATGAGAACTTCTTCGTAGAACGAGTGCTCCCCGCGGCAACAGTTCGGAAACTGACCGAAGAAGAGATGGCTGTCTATCGTGCGCCGTTTCCTACTCCCGAGTCACGTCGCCCTACATGGCGCTTCCCAAATGAGCTGCCGATTGCGGGAGAGCCAGCGGATGTGTACGCGGCGATCGAGAAAGCACATCATGCCTTAGCGCAGTCGTCTTACCCGAAGCTGCTCTTGGTGGGAGAACCTGGCGCGCTCGTATCCCCCGCGTTCGCGGAGCGCTTTGCGAGCGGACTGAAGAACTGCAAGGTGATCCACGTTGGCCCTGGTCTTCACTACCTGCCAGAGGATCATCCCAAAGAGATCGGTTCTGCGGTTCACAATTGGTTGACTGAATTGAAAGGTGGCGGCGATTCCAAACCATAAACCGCCATGCGGGCGGCTTGGTAACGTGAGTCGGTGATCGACGATCCTCGGTTCCAGGTGATAATCATCGCAACTGACGGAGGCTAATATGAACCTCACGATCCAGCCTCTGACACCCTCTCTCTGGCCCGCCCTTGAAGCCCTCTTCGGCAAGGGCGGTGCCAGCAACGGTTGCTGGTGCATGTACTGGCGAATTGGCGCGGAATATCACAAGCGGCCGCGCAAGAAAAATAAGAGCGCATTCCGCAGGATCGTGAAGCAGGGTCCAGCAGGTTGCTGGCTTTCGATGGGGATCTGGCCGTGGGCTGGTGTCAGCTCACGCCGCGACAAGACTTGCGCTGGCTCAATCGCAAACCAACTCTGGAAGCCGTCGATGATACGCCGGTCTGGTCGATCTCATGCTTTTATTTGCGGCGTGGCTATCGCAGAAAAGGAGTCATGTCGACTCTGATCGTCGAGGCATTGAAAGCCGGCAAGCGTGCCAATGCGCCGGCTTTGGAAGCATAGCCAGTCGACAGTGCGCGGCCGGGCAGTACGTCCAACATGTTCACAGGTACAGCTTCCACGTTCAGGCGCCTCGGCTTCAGGACCATCGCTCGCCGCCAACTCTCCCGACCGATCATGCGCCATGACTTGAGGGGGATCATTCCCTGATGCAGCAGCGGAAGGCTAGAACCCCGGCAGGATCAAAATCTCGAACGACACACGCTTTTCGTATCGGTCAATATTCCTCAGGCAGCAGCAACGTGGTCACGGACCGATCCGCTTCGGTGATGATCCACAGCTTTTCGGTCTCGGTAACCTGATACCCGCTCAGAAGTCGGAAGCCATACTTGAGACTCAACTCGTTTTCAGTCTTGTCTTCCTGGTCGAGATCGCCCCAGTCGCCGCGAAGATGTCTCGATAGGAATTCCAAAGGTGATTTGTTGGTCTGCCCCAGCAAAGCAAGGGCGCCAGGCGTAGCAACCAGGCGGCCTGGGGGAAATAGCGGAATTGTCGGTAGAGAGTTCATGATTCAGCTCCAGTTTCAGAGCTTGTTTTCACATCGATGGCTTGTTGTTCTTCACGATTGGTGGAAGCCTGCACGACGATGAGGTTCGCGTTCTCAGCTCTTCTCTTGGCGATCTTCGTATAAAGGTGAATCACGTACAGAGACTCACATCCTTCACACTTCCCGTCGGATGGGTGTCCATCGCGCTTTGGGTCGTAGCGAGGATGACGTGTGCACCTTCCATCAAAACGAAACCGGATCTTTAGTGACATAGGGGCACCTCACCAATCCCCATGGGCAGCATGGTTTCCGTTCAGCGCCTCGGCCACAAGATCGGCAAGCGTGTCTGAAGCAGGTAACTCGCGCACGGCGACGAACGAGCAGAAACCGTTCACAGGAGTCGGTCGTTCATCTTCAATTCGGTAGCCGCGTTCGATGTGTTCTTCTTTTCGTTTCTCGCACAGGTCGGCTCTGGTAGACACACGAATTCTCATGGCCATCCTCATTTCTCATCAATTGGCTATCCGGTTGAAGCCGCGCTAGACGGGGAGTTGATCGTGCGCTGGGAGCGGTATGCTGCCACTACTCTATGTATGTGGAGAAAACGGGGTAGCGCGTCAAAGATCGACTGGATCGGGAGGCAGGTCATCTACCGCGGCAACGTCCTCCTCCAGTGGGCCCAGCGTAGCCAATAGGGCCAGCAGCGACCTGGGTGGAGTACCTACCTGCTTGGTTTCAATTTTAAAGGATTACGAACCTCATTCGGGGATAACTCTACGACCTCACCGTTGCGCCAGATATAGACAGGCAACCCGAGGCGGCTGTGTTCGTCAATAGCTTTCGCCACCGCGACCTTGAAAGCAATCTCAGCTCGCTTTTCAATCGGCAACCGCAGCACCTTTTTTGAAACTTTGCGCACAAGCGATTTGCAATCTTAACAAGAACGCCAGGGGAAGTGTGTTTCTCTCACGGAAGGAGGTGGGGAGCGATCACACTGAGGAATTCTCTAGAACTGATGATCTTAGTATTCTTCCAGAACTTGGGAAAATGCCGCTGGTTTCCCGTAACCAGGTAGTCGGCACGTGCTGCATCAGCACACTCAATGAATATGTTATCTGCCGGGTCGAAAGTGACCTGAGCCAGACGCGAGGGTGTGACGACACGAGCACGGTTCTTGATCAATTGCAGCAATTGTTGCCGTAAACTCCTGCGGATCTTGAGCTCAGGACGGGCAAGAACCGTTGCGTACTCCGAGACGATCGGTTCGGAAACATACCAGCGCGCGGGCTTGGTCATTGCCAGTAAGACAATCGTTCGTTGCAGGCCTTCCGGTTTGAGCGCGGCGGAAACGACCACGTTTGTGTCGATGACGAGTCGAAGGGGAATCATCGCCGCCGAGACTTGCGAGCGGCCTTAATAATCTGGTCGATCTGCTTGGCGCCTATCCGGTTCGTGCCCTTTTGTCTGGACTCCTGCCCGATGATTCGAAGAACCTCGGGCTCAGGGACCGCGAGGCGCACATAATCCCTGATGCTGAGCAGCACGGCACGTGGGCTGCCACGCTTCTCTATGACCAGAGACCGGCCCTCCTCCTCGACGCGGCGAAGAAGTTTGCCGAAATTTGCCCGTGCATCTAGGGCGGTAATGACAATTCCATCATTCATAAACTCTCCAGTTCGACGAGTTAAACTGTACAGTTCGTATGGAGTAGATGTCAACTATCCATTCGACACAGGGTTCCCAAAGGTCACTTACACTCAAGGGCAACCACGATCTCCTGCAAGGTCTTGAGATTGTCCACTTGGTCGAGTGAACTCAATCGCAAAGATCCAAGAACTCTGGCGAAGGCTGCCAAGCCAGCCTTGTCTCGCGCAGCTTCGGCTCGCCGCAATCCACGTTCCGCCGCCTGCAGGTGTGCCAAAACTTTTTCTTGGATTGCCTTTTCCTGGATGTCTTTCGGGTTCCACACTTTCGCGACGCTTTTCAATATCCCGCGATACATGCGTTTGCCGACTGTCTTTTCCATTCCTTCAATCTCGCGAAGAACTTCGCCATCGACCGCCCTGCCGTTGCCATTGTGTCGGACAGCGCCGCCGTTTGCAGCGGGTGCTTGATTCGGTGTTGGCGCTCCCACGCACCGTGGCCGAAGGCCTTCTCGCCAGCCTGCGGGTGTAGCCCAGTCGGCCAGTTGCGGAACTGATTTCGGTCGCTTCCGTTCATCCAGGTCAACCCACGTCCCCGTGAAGTAATACAGATACCGGCCGAGGCCAAAACAACTCGCAGCCCGCTTGAAACTTTGAGCTTCGGCCGAAGTTCCAGCGTTCTGGTCATCGGCCCACTCTTCTCCAGTAGCCGAATGCGAACCTAGGCCGAAGATTGTGAGTTCACACGTGACCAGCACCTTCGCCGCGATCTTCTGGTCTGCACTTCTTTCGAAATTCGCGCTTGTATGGATCACGTATTTGCGCGTCCACCCAGCCGGCGTGAACAGAGCATTCAAACGGTCGGTGTATGCGCGCTGATCAGCGTATGGGACCACTTGGCCACGCAATGGCTGGCCTTTAGTGGTGTTCATCACCCGCCATTCGATTTGCGACGGATCAAACGGCACTTCCAATGCTGACACGAGCACTTTGATCTGCTCGGCAGAGAACCGAGAAGCTCCCGACGAAAGCATCCCGGGCGGCGGGATGGATTCAGGCGCACCCTGTGCATGGCCATTCGCGGCGCTCATACTCCCTCCTTCTTGGTTGATGGCTCTCTATCCTCGAGGCGCTGGCCGTACATCCACCGCCGTGGCTTGATCTGCAGGAGCCAGTCTTGTGCTGTGGGAATTCGTCCGAGATCTTCCCGAACATGCTGTTCTCCCACATAGCGGACGGGAACCCGTGCTCCGTCACTGTTCACGATGGCAACGCCGAAGAACTTCTCTGCCAGGAAAATGCCCTCAGCATGGTGGCGAAGCGCGCGATGGCGGAAGTCGGCGAAGAACGCTTTCGATTCATCAAACCAGTTGTGGATTGGAAGGTAGTCTTCCGTTGTTCCGCCGAACTTCCTCGCGCTGCTCTCGGCGTGCTTCAGTGGATGGGACATAGAGCTACACCTCGTACGTCGTGGTTGTGTAATCCTCGAAGCGGTCGTTGCGCTCAACCGTCAGCTTGCGGGCATTAACGTTCAGGACGACATCCCCGAACCCGCCGCAATCGTTCTCATATCCGAAAGGCACAAGATCTTCGAAGTGATCCTGCAAATGCGAAGCGTCGTATTTGACCGGCTGGTGCCCGTCAGCCGCATACCAGTCACTGTCGTAGCACTTCACTTCTTCGGTTGTTCCTTCGTCGCCGTAACCGTCGAAGTGAACGGCCACAAACCTGATCCCGGCAGCCATGAGTTTGTCGCAGTCCGCGAGAATGGCGGCTTTGGCCGCGGTTTGTAGCGCATCGATTGGTTCGCTATTGTTTTGCTGCGTTTGTTCCATTGGACCGATCCTTTCGAGTGGGCATGTTGGGAGTGTGGCGGTTCTTCTTTCGAAGGCGCTGCCAACACTTTGGATCAACGTGCAACGTCTGCACCCCGGCCACACCCGAGAGACTCACGAACGCCCCGTGATAAGACACTCTCCCGTACCGAAACAAGCGCGCGAGCAGGGCAAGTGCATGATTGGCCAACGTCGGATTGACGAACGGCTCCTGCCGGTCGAGAGCTTCTGCTGCGCTACAACTCGGGAGACCATCTTCGTCAAGGTCAGACAGGATCACTTCGGGGAAGAGTTCTGAGACCGTTCGCAGCCGGAGCCTGTGTCTCCGGTTCCTTCGGTTCAGCGGTTCGCCGAGCACAAATTGTCCACTATCAGGGTTGTTGCCTAGGTCCAGCCAATAGTCCACTTCGCTCCAATCCTCTGCACACTTTGCGATTGCCGCACGCGCCTTCCGCGTGTCGACACAGCCGATCACGATGTCTGCGCCATCAAGTCTGCGTTTAGGATCCAGCGGTTCTGGAATGCCGTCCCAGTCCAACCCCCAGAACAGATTCAGTCGGTTGGCGAGAACCACAGATTTATGCAGACCAATCTCAGATTGACTGAACGGCTGGCGGACACAGTTGGTAGGAGAGATCACGTCGGGATCGAGCAACGTGACGTGAATTCCTTCGGGATGGCGGTACGCCAATAATGCGTGGTGCAGGTACGGCAAACCTGCCGCAATCGCGCTCCCGTTGCCCCCGCATCCCACAACCAGCACCCGGACTTTGCGCTTCAGTAATTCGGGATGAATCTGGTGAATTTCCATAAGCTCTCATGCCAAGCGGGGATGTGTGGAATGGGACAGTGCCTAAACAACGCTCTAAGGAGTCAACTTCCGACTAGCCCCTGATCCAAGATAGAGATACTGGAAACAGGAAGCTGCCAAACTGCCTCACAAGTCCGCGCAACAACTACGTAGCTTAGTTAGGGCCCGGTTTCGCGATAGAAGATTTCCAGACCCCTCACGTTGAGGGTGGGATAGAAAACGGTCGGCGTAATCGTGTTCGACATCTAACCTCTGCTTCGGAGCGTGAATTGCGCCCTTGTGGGCGTTAGCCATCCCTGAGTCCTCACGGACGAACGCGGATGATCGTCTTTCCCTTGACCCGTTCGATCGGGTTGAAGGCGGCGACCGTTTCGTCGAGGGTAGCCATTTTGCCGATGTTTGTTCGCAGCCGACCAACCCGGAGCCGCTGGACGAGTTCACTCAATTGGGCGTGATCGGGTACGACGACGAAGTCGATAGTCAGGCCGCCAGAGGGCCGCGCCTCGGTCGGGCCGGTGACGGTCACCAGCGTTCCTCCGGCGCGAATCAGGCCCGCAGACCGCTTCAAGATGTCGCCGCCGATGACATCAAAAACCAGATCGACTTCGCGGACGTCTTCCAGGGCGTCGTTATCGAGGTCGACGAATTCCTGTGCGCCGAAGTCGAGAGCCGTCTGACGGCCGCCAGCGCGCCCGGTGCCGATGACATACGCGCCGGCCTGACGTGCGAGCTGGCTCGCCATCGAACCGACTACGCCGGCCGCACCGTGCACGAGGACGCTCTGCCCCGCCTGAAGGCGGCCGTGCTCGAACAGCCCCTGCCACGCGGTCAGGCCCGACATCACGAGGGCCGCGCCCGCCGTAAACTCGACGTCGCCCGGCAGCGGTGTGAGGTTGCGTGCCTCGACGGCCACATACTCCGCCAGTGTGCCGTCGCGATACCAGTCCGTGAGGCCGAACACCCGCTGTCCAATCGACAGCCCCGTCGTGCCATAGCCGAGAGCGGTGACCACTCCGGCCAGTTCGTGTCCGGGGATCGAAGGCGCACGGTCACGGCCGACGCGATCGGTTCAGGTCGAGGGCCACGACAGCTCATCCCCGGTGAATCCCGACGTATGAATCTGAACCACGACGTCGTTTATCGCCGCCTGCGGCTCGGGCCGCTCCACCAGCTTTACCCCGGCCGTTCCCGCAGCCTGATCCGTCACCACAATCGCCTTCATCGGTCAGCGCCCTGTGTCGAGTTCTTGCCTGCAAAGTAGCCGCTCCACCCTTTGTCCCAAGACGGGTTATCGGACAGAAGCGGATCGATCAAAATCTTGGCCGCACCCGCCTCTACGCTTACCCGGCTGGTCGACTTCTCCCTCAAACTTGCAAAACATGGCCCTTGGGTCTCTCAGAGCGACGTTCTGATCCTCAAGAATTCCGGGTCCGACGAAAGGGCGATTCTCGAGGCGATCGTCACGACCGGTGTGGGTCTTATGCTCTGCACTCTGGCAGATGGGCTACGCCCACGGCTTGATACAGAATTGAGATCGCCAGATTCTAGCGAACTTTTGAATGTCCCCGAACCAATCGATTGGCCCAAAACGCCGGGGGCGCATCTCGGCTTACCCACGGATTCAACCGCTGATTCTCCCGCTTACGCGGTCCTTCGCGAGCAGTTCGGCTATGTGCCGAACCTCTATCGGCTACAGAGCGCGGTTCCAGACTTGCTGGACGCCGAAGTGCGATTGCTCCAATCCGTTCTGTTTCCCGAGGACGGGTTGAATCGTGTTCAGAAGGAGTTCATTCTGTTGGCTATTTCGGCCGCCAACCTGAATACATACTGCACGACACTGCATAGCCAGGTATTGAACATACTGGGAGTTCCATTAGATGTGTCCGACCGGATCGTCGGAGATCACCGGCAAAGCGGCATATCGGGGAAGGATCGGGCCTTGCTGGACGAAATCCGCAAGCTCGCGAGTCTCCCAGGCCGGTCAAGCCAACGGTTTGAGACGGAGCGACTTCGCGCGCAAGGTTTTACCGAGCACCATATCGTTGAGGCGGTTATGGTGTCGGGATTGGCCAACTTCCTGAACACTCTGCAAGCAGGCGTCGGGGCAACCGCAGATTTCCCGCCCCGGAAGGTTTTTAGTCCAAAAGATTTGTCTCCTTTCTCCGGCGAGTCCCGTCCCATCTGCGATGCCACTTTTCCCGAGGATCCCGATTCTGCCCTTGTGGCCCGTGTGCGGGACGGGAACATTGATGTGTTTGAGGAGCTGGTGCGCCGGCATTCTCGGCGGGTATTCGGAACTTTGGCGGGACTGTTAGGGAACATCGACGATGCCCACGATGCGACACAGGAAGTATTCTTGAAAGCGTTTGAGAATATCGGCCGTTTCGAGGGACGATCCAAGTTCTCGACTTGGCTTACCAGCATTGCGATCAATACCGGGACCGATTTTCTGAGACAGCGTAAGCCTTCGGAATCTCTCGAAGAGACGCAAGACGATGAGGGATTTCGCCCGAGACAGGTCCAGAAATGGGCTGCCGATCCTGAGCGGTTAGTGGCCGCCTCGCAAATGAATGAACTTGTCCGCGAGGCAGTCCTACGCCTTCCAGAGAAATACCGGATTGCAGTGCTGTTGCGCGATATCAACCAGCTTTCAACGGAGGAAGCAGCATCGGTGCTGGAATTGAGCGTGCCGGCTCTAAAAGCTCGGGTTTTAAGGGGAAGACTGATGCTTCGAGAGAGTCTTGCCCCCCACTTTATTCGCCAGGACAAGACTGATGCTTAGCTGCGCTGATTTCCTGGCCGAATTCGGGGACTACATCGACGACACAGCCAGTTCGGACCTCCGAGCCCACCTTGAGGAGCACCTGCGCGAGTGCAAGACCTGCCAGGTGATCGTCGACAGTACTCGAAAAACAATCGATATCGTTACCGAAAGCGGTTGCTTCACGCTGCCAGCAGAGTCGGTCGACCCTATCGTGAGTGCCGTGATGTCCCGTATTCGCCAGAGAACGACCTGAAGTGACCGAGCCAAACGTGCCACCCTCAAATTTCGTGCATCCTTATGGTCCAGCCTCCGTCTTACCTTCGACTGATAGAGCGGAAGGAGCCGTGTGACTGTCTCTGAACACGATCAGGAACGCCTGCAAGAGCTCGGATTGGAGCTGAGCAACACCAAGGCCGAACTGGCCCGTGTTGTCAGGGAGCAGGCGCTCGCCGCGGAATCTCTTCGTGCCAGCGAGGAGCTTAAGAGCCGGCTCATTGCCTGCAGCCGGGACTGCATCAAGATTCTCGACCTCGAAGGCCGCTTGTTGTTCATGAACGAGGGCGGAATGCAGGTCCTCGAGATCTGTGACATCGGCCCCTTTCTGAATGGTCCTTGGGTGGAGTTCTGGGACGGCGCAGATCGCGAGGCAGCGAAGGCGGCAGTCGAAGCAGCAAAGGCTGGGGGCATTGGGCGATTCGTCGGTTATTTTGAAACTCGGGCTTCGCGACAGCCCAGATGGTGGGATGTTGTGGTCAGTCCCATCTATGACGCAAACGGCAAGCCAGGACGGTTGCTGGCGCTGTCACGCGACGTCACCGAGCACAAGAAGAACGAGATTGCATTGTGTGAGGCCGTTCAGTTTAATCGAGAGATCATCGAGGGGGCGGCGGAAGGAATTATCGTCTATGACGCCGAACTGCGCTATCAACTCTTCAATCCCTTCATGGAGCGGCTGACCGGCAAGGTCTCTCAGGAGGTACTCGGCAGAGTCGCCACCGAGGTGTTCCCCAGGTTAGGTCCGAGCGGCATAGAAACGGCCTTAAAGCGTGCACTGCTGGGAGAAGTTGTCCAGGTAGCCGACGCTTTGGTGCCCAAGCATTCTGCGGACGGGCGCGATCTGTGGGAGTCGTGCACCTTCGCTCCCCATCGGGACGCTCAAGGGAAGGTGATCGGTGTAATTGGTCTGGTCCGCGACGTCACCGAGAGGCACCTTGCGGAAGAGACTTTTCGCTCTATCGTCGTCGGGACGGCTTCCGCAACCGGGAACGACTTCTTTCCTTCGCTGGTGCGTCATCTGGCCACCGCTCTTCGCGTGCGCTACGCATTCATTACCGACTGTGACGATCAAAAACGCGCGAAAGCACTAGCCTTCTGGAACGGCGATCAGTTCGGAGAGAAGTTCGAGTTCGACATTGCCGACACGCCGTGCATGAAGGTGCTGAACGGCGAAACTTGCCACTATAAGGAAGGGCTTCAGAGTTTGTTTCCGCTGGATACCGGCCTAGCTGACTGGGGAGCAGAGAGCTACTTGGGCGTTCCGATGCTTGACCGGGAAGGACGAGTCATTGGCCACATCGCAATTCTCGACGACAAACCGATGAATCGCGACCCGCGCGCGATCGACCTGGTCAAGATCTTTGCCGCCCGAGCGGCAGCTGAATTGAAACGCCAGCGGGCAGAGGCAGAACTGCAAAGCGCTCTTCAGCAGGTCCAAACCCTGCAAAAGAAACTCGAAGCCGAGAACGTTTATCTGCAGGAAGAAATTAGCAAGGAACATAACTTCGAAGAGATCGTGGGGAACAGCCGCGCTATCGTGGAAGTATTGGACCGAGTCGAAACCGTGGCGCCCACAGACTCCACGGTACTGATCACCGGAGAAACCGGTTGCGGTAAGGAGTTGATCGCACGGGCAATCCACAGCCACGGATCGCGCAAACACCGCCCCCTAGTGAAATTGAATTGTGGCGCAATTCCAACTGGACTGGTCGAGAGTGAACTGTTTGGCCACATGAAAGGCGCATTCACCGGCGCACTCGAACGTAGAACAGGCAGGTTTGAACTCGCGGACGGTGGGACTTTGTTCCTCGATGAAGTCAGCGAACTTCCCCCTGACACGCAAGTGAAGTTGCTGAGAGTTCTCCAGGAGCACGAGTTTGAGCCACTAGGCAGCAGCCGCACGATAAAAGTAAACGTGCGCATCATTGCGGCCAGCAATCGCGACCTTGAGAAAGCCGTGCAGGAGGGCCGATTCCGGGCCGATCTCTACTATCGCCTCAACGTTCTCCCGATTGTTTTGCCGCCGCTGCGGCAGAGGCGCTCCGATATTCCGCTTCTCACCGCCTTCTTTGTGGAGAGGTTTGCCAGGCAGTTCGGTAAAAATATCACCGGCATCGCGCAGGACACGATGGATCTTCTGTCCCGCTATGATTGGCCGGGAAACATACGTGAGTTGCAGAACGTTGTCGAGCGCGCCGTAGTCTTGTCGCGCGGCCCGGTCTTAAAGCTGGGCGCTGACCTGCTGCCCGCGACTAGCGCCGCAATGGCGTCAACTGATGAAGTTGCAGACTTGAGCCTGAACCATCTCCAATCGCACGATTCGACAGGCGATTCTTCGTCGCTGGAGCAAGTGGAAAGGCGGCACATTCAGAGCGTTCTGCAAAAAACGGACTGGGTAATTGAAGGCGATCGTGGGGCTGCAAAGATTCTCGATCTACATCCCAACACACTGCGCAGCCGCATGAAGAAACTAGGAATCGAGCGTGCCTCGCTGAATCCTGCTCTGCCGACCACTAAATCTCGTGGCCACGAAGCCCTAACGAACTGACCCACGAACCTTCGTGGCTGCCTCCGAAAGCTATTCCCTCAGCAATTCTCTAAGGTCCTCAAAATCATCAGCTTAGCATTTCCTGAACGCGCCTCACGAATGGCACGGCTCCTGCTTTAGCAAAGGTGTATTCGGGAAGGAAGCTAGCAGTGCTCAAGATTTCCATCATCAGCGACTCAGATCAAGCCGTCCAGTTCCAGTTGGAAGGCAATCTCGTAGGCCCCTGGGTCGAAGAGTTGCGAAAGCTCAGCGATGAAGCCCTCTCCCAACAGAAGAACGTGAGCCTCGATCTCGAAAAAGTGTGGTTCGTCGATGCGCGCGGAGTCACGCTGCTGCGCGATCTCGCGAAAAGGCAAGTGTCTGAACTCAACTGCTCTCAGTTTGTAAGCCAGCAACTAAAGGAGGCGATCCAATGATGACCGCAAGCACAGAAACGATCGTGTTTTCTCGACGAGATCGAGTTCGCCCGGAGTCGGGCACGTCGTCTCCAGTGAGTGTCCAGATGACGTCGGCGGAAGTGACTCTCATCCGGCGGGTGCAGAACGGCGACTCCGATGCCTTCTTTGAACTGGTGCGCCCCTATGAACGCGCCGTATTCCTGGCCGCGCTGTCCCTAGTCAAGAATGATGCGGACGCAGAGGATGTTGCCCAGGAAGCGATCCTAAAGGCATTCAAGAACCTCTCACGCTTTCGTCAGGAAGCGAAATTCAGCACGTGGCTGATCCAGATTGCGATCAATGAAGCGAAGATGAAGCTGCGGAAAGACCGCCGACACCTTTATGAATCGATAGAAGAAGGACGACTCGGAGACGACGGCGACTACACCCCCCAAGATTTTGCAGATTGGCGAGAAATACCGTCCGAGGCGTTGGAACAGAAAGAGCTTCGTAAGGCGCTCACCAATGCGCTGGACTCGCTTCCCGAGAAATACCGCACCGTACTGATCTTGCGGGATGTACAGCATCTCAGCATTGCCGAGACTGCACAGGTACTCGGCCTATCAGAAGCGAACGTAAAGACCAGACTATGCCGCGCTCGGCTGCAGATGCGTGATGGGTTGGCGCCTGGATTCGACGGAGCTTGGAGTCAAGGAAGAACGTACGAAAAAGTCCGACCCTTCTGATGTGGTAGCGCGGGAGCCCGGCTCCATTCAGTGAGTTGCAGACGGAGTTTGAGAAAAGAAACTTCTCCCACTGATCGATTTGAAAAGGTAAGACTCTCTTGAGTTTTCAATGAGCTGGAAAACACTCATCCCCGTCAGGCCCGTTCGGCTTTGGTCAGCGGACCCCAGCCAATCTAGACGTGCGTCCTGGCTGGAGCTTTTCTTTGACTTGATCTTTGTGGCCGCGGTCGCTCAGGTAGGTGTGCCACTGGGTGAGGACTATTCGGTTCACGGTCTGGCGCGCTACGCGCTGATGTTCTTGCTTATCTGGTGGGCGTGGTTGGGGCACACGATGTACTCCACCCGCTTTGAAGCCGATGATGTCGTGCAGCGTTTACTTACTCTCGTACAAATCTTTGCCGCTGCTGCAATGGCCGCGAACGCAAAATCCGCTTTCGACAGCCGAGATTCTGCTGGTTTCGGGGCGGCGTACGCAGTGTTGCGTACTGTACTTGTAGTTCAATATCTCCGCGCCCGCCGCGTGAAGGAAACGCGCCAACTGACGACGTTGTATGCGGTTGGTTTTGGGTTGGCGGCCTTCCTTTGGGGCGTGGCGGCCGTGATTCCCGCTCCCGTTCGCTTCTGGCTCTGGGCTGCAGCGCTAGTAATTGATCTAGGAACGCCTTGGCTCGCAGTTCGGCACACGCACAAATATCCACCTGATGCGGAGCATCTTCCGGAGCGATTCGGCTTGTTCACCATCATTCTATTGGGCGAGTCCGTGGCCTCTGTCATGCACGGCATGGAGAGCCAGGACATGTGGAGTCCGTCAGCCGCAATCTCGGCCTTTACGGGGCTCAGTTTGGCGTTCGGATATTGGTGGTGGTATTTCGATGGAGCACGTGGCGCTGCTAAGCGTCATGTCACATCAAATCGCAAAACATTCCTTTTCCAAATATGGAGCTACGCGCACCTACCGCTCTATCTTTCTGTCGCAGTCGTCGGCGTGGGAGTCGAGCACGTAGTCTCTTTGCCACCGGGTGTGCATCTGCACCGAGAAGATGCCTGGATCCTCACTGGAGCTGCGGCAGCTCTAATGACAACGCTTACCATCATTGGATTCACATCCGATGACGCTCAGATGCGGCGACCGAGCTTGGTGCGGTGGATTGTCCACCTTGCTTTGTGTTTGGCAGCACTACCGGCCTCATTCGTGGCTTCGGCTGTGCCTCCGTGCATGCTTCTCATATATTTGGCATTGCTATGTGCAGTGCAGGTGCTCGTGACGACCACCGATAGGGTCAAAGAGCGACGAGTCGAATCAGAAGAACTCGAACTGGTCGCCGAGCTTTAGAGGCAATGAACCACCGTTAAAGAGGTCGCTCATGATGGCAGCAGCGGCGAGTCTTTCGCGCCAGGGGCCAAAGATTCCGCGTTTTCGAGTTTTAGTATAGTCAACAGATGCAAGACGGCCCTGGCTCTGGCACCGACAAGGCTGATGGGTACGAGATGCCGCGGGGCATAACTGCTGTCGGCGTTTTCTTGTTCTTTGGTGCCACCATGGCGTCGATTGCTGGGACAACATTGACTTGGCCTGGCACATCCCTCGATAGGAATGTGGGCCCTCAATCCCACGGCCCACAAACAGCTAGCGACTTTTTGCCCATCCAGCGGGAATCCTCTTTCTGCTACTTGCCGCGGTGTTGGCGATGGCAGGGATCGGTTGGTTCAAGCACCGCATTTGGGGGTGGAGATTGGCCGTGGCAGTAATCGCGACCCAGGTCTTGGGTGATCTCATCAATTTCTTCAAGGGCGATTATTTGCGAGGCGGTGTTGGCTTCAGCATTGCGACCGCACTGTTGTTTTATCTCCTCCGTCCAGCGGTGAGTGCAGTCTTCAATGGGGCTACTCTGCGATGACGGCGATCTCCGGAGTGGAATTCCTGATCTGGCTTCTGATCGCGGCCTCGACCATTGCGGTGTTGTCGAAGTATTTGCGGATTCCTTACACAGTGGCTCTTGTGCTTGGAGGATTACTCCTGAGCCTGCTTCGTTTGCCGTTCTTGTCGCCGCTCCAACCGGACCAGCGTCCGCATTGGCTGACCCCCGACGTAATTCTCATTCTGTTTCTTCCTGCTCTTGTTTTCGAAGGCAGCGTCAAGATCGATGTGCGAGATCTTCTGCGTGACGCAGCGCCACTCTTGGTCTTGGCCAATGTTGGGGTTCTGCTCGCCACGCTTGTTACGGGCTACCTAATTCATTGGGCGATTGGAGTGCCCATTTTGATAGCGCTGCTGTTCGGGGCGATCATCTCTGCGACCGATCCCATTTCCGTGCTTGCCATCTTCAAAGATCTGAAAATGGATAAGCGACTTTCGGTCATCATTGAGGGGGAGAGTCTGCTGAATGACGGGACAGCGGTAGTCGTCTTTCAGATCCTGTTTGCTGGCATCGTCGTTGGCGGACTAGGTGCGGGAAGGGGAATCGCGCAGTTCCTCTCGGCGGTCGTAGGCGGATCCGTTCTCGGGTTTGCACTCGGGTATGCGGCCAGCAAAATCACGCAAAGGATCGACGACCCTCAAATCGAGATTACCCTTACCACCATCGTCGCCTACGGCAGTTATCTGCTTGCCAATCATTTGCATTTGTCGGGGGTGATTGCAACCGCATCGGCGGGGTTGATGGTCGGGAATTTTGGCGCTAAGCACGCTATGAGTCCCAAGACCAGGGTTGCCCTGGAATCGTTCTGGGAATACCTCGCCTTTGTGATGAACTCCCTGGTATTTTTGCTCATCGGTTTGGAGGTCCACCTCGATGCCCTGGCTCACGCTTGGCGTCCTGTTGTTTTCGCCATCGCGGCCGTGCTGATCGGCCGATCACTATCGGTCTATCTTCTGGTTCCGGTGAGCAACATGTTTGCCGACAAAATTCCCATTCGCTGGCAGCATGTCATGGTCTGGGGTGGTTTGCGCGGTGCTCTGGCCCTGGCTTTAGCGCTCAGCCTCGACAACACCTTCCCCTACCGAGATCGGATACTAGACTTGACGTTTGGGGTCGTCGTCTTTTCCATCCTGCTACAAGGCCTCACGGTGAAGCCATTGCTCAGGGTCCTGGGCCTTGCTGACGGTCGTGCCTAAGCGAACCCTCGGGCTTCTCAAGACTGTGGTGGTTGGTTCGTACCCGGAGAATCACCCTTGAAACACGTTTGGATCGACGCCGAATCCTCCGATATAATCACAAGCACACTTCCATGATTTCTGGACGCATTGGATGCGAACTAGCAGTATTGACCGTCCTTTGCGTCTTAATGATTTTCTTCTTTCCCTTGCTGCAGGGGCCGTATTCCGTGGTAAACGGACCTGCCACTGTCTTTCAGGCAGCGCGAGCCGCGGCTCAGTTGCGGATCGTCATCATGCAGGGCGCCCTGAACTCCCTGGGAAGCCTCCTGATTTCTCCCCTCGTCATCCTCTCTTGGATGTTGCTTTCACAGGCTGAATCTCGCTCGGTCAGCTTGACAGAATACAACACCATCCTCCGTTGCTGATTGTCTCGGATTGTTGTTCTAGCACCAATCGATCTTTCAAGTCGACATCAGCAGCCGGGGCGGAGAATATTGGCCTGATATGCGTCCAACTTCTACGGGATGCAGTCAGGCTTCCAGCTCGCTCTTCCGCCTTACAGGCTGCAATGAGAGGGTATGCGTTTGATGAGACATTCCCCAGAGATGAGTGAAAGCGGCGATGCGAGCGGGAGTTGGTGGAAAACTCCGCTCTTACATCGGGTCGCAAGACTGCGGGAACGCGAAGATCAAGTGTTCCTCATCTTGGCGCTGGTGATCGGCGCGCTGACTGGGCTCGCGGTCGTCGCTTTCATCGTGCTCACAGAACGCATGGGGATGCGCCTGTATCCGATCGGCGGTGCTCCGTGGCGACGTCTGCTGTTTCCGGTCGTGGGCTCACTGGGGATCGGCTACCTGCTGTTTCGCTATTTTCCCTACGCGCGAGGCAGCGGAGTACCGCAGACCAAGGCTGCGCTGTTTGCGCGCGAAGGGCGCATCACGCTTCGCACGGTGCTGGGCAAGTTCTTTTGCACATCGGCAACGCTCGCCAGCGGAATTCCGCTGGGACGCGAAGGGCCTTTCGGTTCAAGTCGGTGCCGGCATTGCTTCCGTACTCGGACGGCTCCTTGGACTGCGCACTGAGCAAGTAAAGAAGCTGATCCCGGTGGGAGCCGCGGCCGCCATTGCAGCCGCGTTTAATACGCCTCTGGCGGCGGTGCTGTTTGCGCTTGAGGAAATCGTTGGCGATCTCCACGCACCGGTAATCGGCGCGGTGGTCCTGGCTTCAGCGACTGCGTGGATGGTCCTGCGCGTTTCTCTCGGTAATCATCCACTCTTCAAGGTTCCGCAATACCAACTAGTCCATCCTGCGGAATTTGCCGTGTATGCTGTGCTCGGGTTAGCTGGAGGCCTGGTTTCGGTGGCCTTCACGAAACTGCTGCTGGGCATGCGGCAACGATTTCTCAGCTTCCCGCAAAAGACACAGTGGTTTCAACCTTTGGCAGGCGGCTTGTTGGTCGGTTTGTTGGGATGGTTTGTGCCCCAGGTCTTGGGGGTGGGTTATGGGTATGTCGGCGATGCGTTGAACGGGACCATGGCGTTCAAAATGATGCTGTTGCTAGTGGTTCTTAAACTCTTCGCGGTCACCACCAGTTACGCTTCGGGCAATGCGGGCGGCATCTTCGGTCCATCGCTATTCATCGGAGCGATGTTAGGCGGGAGCGTGGGAACCATAGCGCATCATTGATTCCCGGCTTACACGGCGACAGCGGGCGCCTACGCGCTAGTTGGGATGGGAGCGGTCTTTGCCGGCATTGTGCGCGCCCCGATGACGTCAGTACTGATGATCTTTGAGATGACGCAGGATTACGCGGTAATCGTCCCGCTGATGATCGCCAATCTGGTGAGCCTTTTCATCTCTTCACGGTTGCAGCGGGAACCCATCTACGAAGCTTTGGCCGTACAGGATGGCATCCATCTACCAGGTACAGCCGCACGCCAACGACATGGGCAGCGTCAAGTGGTCCGAGTCATGCGCACCGCGACCCGGCTGCTCTCAGCCGAGATCACGGTTCGGGAAGCCTTTGAACAGGTTCGCGCCAGTGAATCCCGAACGTGGCTCGTGACTGATCGACGCGGGGTCGTCGGAGTTATCAACCTCCCAACGCTAGAGCGAGCGTTGGCTGAAGGTGCTACCAAGCAACTGAGCGAGCTCGTGGTTACGCTCACTTTTCCACACGTCCACCCAGACCAAGGACTTGATTTGGCGCTTGAGCGCATGGGTGAAAATCAAATTGAGATCCTACCGGTAGTGAGCCGTGCTGATGTACACAAGCTGGAAGGCGTCGTGAGCCTGCGGGATGTCCTACATTCATACGGTGTGAGCCAAGCGGATCGCATTTAGGATTACCGGCCACAGGAGCTGAGGCTCACTGTCACGCAGGAGGGAGTTCGAGTCCCGCAGCGTCCCGCCAATTGTATTCAGATCGCATGATGCGATATTCCCAGACGCTGCAGCTCCGCGGACGTGAGGATGTTGGACTGCTGGGCAGGCTCATTTCAGCAACACCGAGAAGTATGTCGTTTGGGTAGTCTGGACTAGTTTGCCCGGCGGGGATTGTCGGAAATCCACGTCAGCGCCCGAGTGGCTGCGGGTAGTCCCAGAGTGGTGATCGCTAGCACCGCAACGTGATCAATTTCGTCTGCAGTGACACCAGCTTTCCGCGCCGTTCGGACGGCTGAGTGGGTAGCGCCTTCCAGTCCAGCTCCAATCGACATGGCAAGTTTGACCAGACGGCGACTCTTCTCATCCAGAGGGCCAGCTTCGTGACAGCGCTCTCCAAGCGCATTGAAGGCTTTCCAGACTTTAGGATGGCGCTTGCGAAACTGAATTACAGCCTTAGGCAGTTGGTTTGACACGCAAATTACCTCCTATTTCGGGTTGCGCCAGCGGTCTAGACGAGCCTTTGCCCATTGCGAATTTGCGCGCGGAGGACATGCTGGATCAGCTGACATGCTTTCTTTACTTCTGGCATGGCCAGCGAGAAATATACGTTCTTGCCCTCGCGGCGTCTGACGACGACGCCGGCGGATCTGAGCACCATGGCGTGTTGTGAGAGGTTGGCCTTCGAAATTCCGAGTTCTTTTTGAATTTCAGCAGCGGACCAATCGCGTTTGCCAAGAAGATCCAGGATGTGGAGACGAGTCGAGTTGGCGAAGGCTTTACAGATCAGCACCTGTCGCTCAAGAATTTCGTTTTCCAGGTTCCATTGCTTGCTGCCCTTTTTCATTTTCGAACCATCGTCTGAAGCGACATCTTGTAGCGAGAGTGTGGTAGCCACCATGTTATCTCCTATCCCGTACTGTGGCCGGGAAATCAGCACGAAGCCTCGTCTGTACCTGGGTCGTTGGCCGGCTTCTCGTCCGTTGGACGCGCCTCGCCTTCTTCTTTGAATCTCAGTTCATCCCTCCACGTCTGTTCTTCGATCTTGACTGCTCTCCACCACTTGAAATGATGACGGTAAGCGTAGAGCTCATCCACGACTCCAGTAATCATCGAATAAAACGCGGGCTTTTCCTCCGGGAAAACGGCCCCCATGTAAACGTGGATCATCAGCCCCGACACAACCATGCCCACAGCGAAGAAGTGAAGAACCATGGCCCAAGCGACAAAGGCAGTTCCAAACCAGTGGAAGGTCATGGTGAGGCCAGTGAGCATGATGAGCGGGACCATGGTGTAGACCAGCAACGCAAAGAGCTTCTGGCCGGCGTTGTAGGCTCCTTGCGGTGGCAAGGGATCTTTGGTCCGTCCCAACAGTAGGAGAGTCCGAACTCTAAGCCAGAGCATATCGTCCCTGTCCAAGCCTATTTCGTTCTGCAGCACTTCAATTCGAAGGTAGTTTCGGAATCCGAAAATGGCATAAACAAGGAACACGGCAGTCCAGGTCAGCCCAATTGCGATGTGGAAGCGAAGCATGTTGGCCCGTGAGCCGAATAAGCCTTCCATCATCTGCAGATACCACATGGGTGCGAATCTGTAGTAGGGCGAGACAATCAGACCGGCGCCGGTCGAGAGTTCGAGGAGCCAACTGATGGCATTAAACCAATGGAGAAGCACGATGGCAACATGGTGCTTCTTGATCTGGCGTTGTGCCATCGCCTCCGCTTGTTCACCGGTCACCCGAGCCGGAACCTTCGGAATTGGGGATGCGCTCATACTGGCTCCTTACTCTTCGAACTGCTTCTCACCGGTCGAAAGCTGGTGGAAGAAGGCGATTGCCTGACCGAGGAACGTTACTCCAACTGCGAAATAGACGACCTTGTTCAAGAGACTGCTCCATACTTTTCCCGGCGCTATAGTTCGCGGGGGAACGGGAGCAAAACTTGCGAGTGCTAGCGCAGCGTGCTCCGGTTTGCCGGCATAGTAAACGTTGGGTCCAATGGCGATGTCCGCAGTCTCCATGCGCTTGACTGCGCCACGGTAGACGAATCGGAAGACGTCGCTCGACGAATCTTCCAGGTCTCCGAAGATCTTCGCATGTGCCGGGCAGGTAGCCACGCATGCGGGTTGCAATCCTTTACCCAGGCGACTGGCGCAGAAATCACACTTGTCCACCTTGCCAATCTCCGCATTTATGTACCGTGCTCCGTAGGGACAAGCGGCAACACAAGAACCGCAACCGATACAGAGATCGCGATTCACGCGGACTACACCGCTCTGATCCTGATAGGTTGCTCCGGTCGGGCAGGCGGGCACGCAAGTGGGCCGGTCGCAGTGATTGCATTGCGACACATAAAACGAGGTCGAGAGTTTCGGAAACGTGCCGATAGTTCCTGTCTGTCGGACTTTGGTCCGGGCGAATCCGTTGGGAACGTCCCACTCCGACTTGCAGGCCACTGTGCAGGACTGGCAGCCCACGCACCGTTCCTGGTCGATCACCATCGCGTAACGCGGCATAGGCTAGCTCCTCTCCCTTGTGGTGGGAAGCACGCGCACGAAATTCACGCGCATGCCTGTCGCACCCATGATGGGGTCGATCGAGACGCGGGTAATCAGATCCGTGTCGGAAGCACCTCTCTTGTAGGCCTTGGTGAGACTTTTCGCTCGCGTGCCGAAGCCGTGGACCATGTATGCACAATCGTTGCGAATCCCCTCCGTTGCCCGTACTGCAATCGGCAGACTCTTGGCTCCATCC
>JBKPEB010000014.1:0-25819 GCA_046728215.1 Acidobacteriota bacterium
AGCTAGCCGGCGAGCCACAAACTGCAGTCTCTCATCCATCACCGAACACTCCTTCCAAGGCATCACTCCCTCCCCATTACGGGGAGAAAGTGTCACCCATGTGTCCGGTACAATGTGTCACCTATGTCTCAGGCCGCTCAACACTGTGAGATGTGGCCGAGGATCACCCGAATCTGATCCAAGTGGTTTCCGTCGTGAGCGGCCATGTGTCGCGCCAAGTCTCTGACGCTGATTCGCCCCCGTTCCGCATGTACTCCGAAAGAGTCCCAGTCCTCGGCGGAGAGTTGCCTCAGCATCCGAAGATTTGCCTCCCGGAGTAGTCGGAACATCTGTAGTGCCTCAGCGGCATTCCATGATCCATAGTCGCCAAGCTGCGCCCACTTGTCCTGATCGAATGATGCCAGCGCGCAGCCACGATTTTCAATCATCTGCCGATAGCGCCAGGAGGTGACAAGCTCATCCTCGGCGAGATGCGCAACGATTTCAGCGACCGACCACTTGCCGGGTACCGGCCTCGTTTGTAGATCTTGATCGGAAACATTGGCAACGAGTTTGGCAATCACATCTGCCGTGGTGGACTGCATCGCCAGCGGATCTTTTCCTTCGACGTAGGCATTTAGTTTGGCTTGATAGTCCTCATCGTGGCCCATCGGAACCCTCCGACTCAGGATCGCGTGCTTCGAACTCGGAGCGGTATGGGCTGCTTAAGCATCCGGACCGTAGACTGGAATCATTGCCCCGTTCACGTCCTTCCCAGACTCTCCGGCGAGCCATGTGATCAGGCTCGCGACTGCTTGCGGTTGGACCCACTTGGAAAAATCAGCTTGCGGCATCGCCTTGCGATTGGCCGCAGTGTCCATCGTACCGGGCAGGATGACGTTGGCACGAACGCCGGCATCTTCGTTCTCGAGGGCAATGGTCTTGATGAGGGAAACCATGGCTGCCTTGGATGCACTGTAGGCACCCACGCCCGGCTCAGACTCGACCGCGGCTCGACCGCCGATCGCAACGATTCTCCCCTGCCCCGAAAGTCGAAGTGCGGGCAGAGTCGCGCGCAGAATGTGAAAAACCGATTTCAGATTGATGTCCAGCATATGCTGGAAGGTTGCGTCATCAGTATCAGCAACGGAGTTGCCGCCGGCGAAGCCACCTATGGTATGAGCCAGGACGTCGAGTCTCTTGCACCGCGCAAGCAATTGTTCCGTCAGTGCACGCGCTCCCTCCAAGGTTGAAAGCTCTCCCGTCATGGCGATGAAGCGTTCGTTGTTAAAAGCCGACTGCTGGATCTTCCGAGAAGTGCCCACGACAGTAGCGCCACAATCGAGAAAAGCCTGCGTGACAAACCTTCCGAGGCCGCCATCGGCTCCAGTCACGAGTACGACCTTGTCCTGCATCATCCCTCCGAGTGGCTATCCGACTCTTGAAAGAGTCCGAAAAGGAGTTTGTGATTCGGATCGGTAGTAGCATTGGATGAGCTCGGGAATTGGTTGACTGCAGAATTAGACGGGTTCGAGCTCAATCTTCTTGCTGGACGCGTCCAGCCTCGTGATCCGAAAACTTCGAACCTCGCCCGCTCGCGCCGGCTCCGCCTTCGCACCGGATACAGAGCCGCTTTTCCAACGGGCATTTAACATCGCGCTGAGTGATGTGATGTCTGCTGCACGCGATATGGGTTCTTCCCCGGAGACCGAACACGCTCCACCCATATGGCACAACCCTACGACACCCTCGCCAAGTTCGACCTTCATTTCGTCTCCGGACGCCTCGATCGTGCGGCCGGTGACAGTGTCTCCTACTTTGTGCTCAGCGATGTACTCGTCGAGTCCACTGGGGACCAGTTGTTTCATGCCGAGGCGAAGCTGCCTCTTGTCCACATCGATTCCCAGGACTTGCGCCTTGACCACCTGTCCCACGCGCAGCATGTCGCTGGGGTGATTGAGGCGTTTCTCCACAGTCATGTCCCCGATGTGCACCATGCCCTCCACGCCCTCGGCAAGCTGGATGAATGCTCCAAACTTCTGGAGATTCGTGACAGGCCCTTCGATGACAGAACCAACCGAGAGGCTCGTGACGACATCCACCCAGGGATCACCCAGAGCCTGCTTTAGTCCGAGTGAGATACGACGTTCCGGCGCGTTGATGCCGAGAATCACAGCGTCGACAGTCTCCCCGGGCTTCACAACGTCGCTTGCAATGCGGACCTTTTTCGCCCACGACATCTCTGTAACGTGAATCAATCCCTCGACACCCGGCTCCACTTCGACGAAGGCGCCGAACTCGACGACGCGGCTCACGGTACCTCGCACGCGTTGGCCTACGCTGAGTTTTTGCGCAATTGCGTCCCATGGGTGCGGCTGCAGTTGTTTGATTCCGATCGAAATACGTCGCTTCTCGGCATCGATCTTCAATACCTGGGCATCAACTTGCTGGCCCACAACGAGCACGTCACCGGGTTGATTGACGCGACTCCAGCTTATGTCGCTCACATGGAGCAAGGCATCGACTCCGCCGAGGTCGACGAAGGCGCCGTAGCTGGTGAGACTGCGCACAACTCCATGGATTTGGTCGCCTTCCTTGATTTCAGAATAGCGGCGTGCCTTGATGGTTTTCTCTTCTTCCTCTGCGAGCACGCGGCGGTCCACGACTACGTCTTCGTCCGCCACGTCGAGTTTGATGATCCGGCAACGGATTTCCTGTCCGACCAGTTTCTCGAGTTCCGCCGCGTCGCGCGCGCCACTTCGAGAAGCCGGCATGAAGGCGCGTACGCCGACGTCCACGCTGACTCCACCCTTTACCACACCAGTCACTGTTCCCACGATGGCAGCCTTCTCGGCGAAGGCGCGTTCCAGCGATGTCCAATCTTTGGGCTGTTCGGTCCGGAATAGCGTCAGTTCGTAGTATCCCTCGGGGTCTCTGCCCTTCACGGAAACTGGCACTCTGTCGCCAGGTTTAACACCGTGTCCCGTTGCCTGAAATGCGGTGAGAGGAAGAATGCCTTCGCTCTTAAAGCCGATATCGATTATTGCGGAGTCGGCGGTTACGGTGATCACGGTACCCTCTAACTGCTTCCCCGCATCTCCGGCCTTGCGAGCGCGGCTGTGCTCGAACTCTGAAAGGAGGTCTTTGAAGGATTCCGTCGACTCGTCTGTATTTGGTTGGGCGTCAGGTGCATTCAAGTTCGACATTGCTATTCATGGGCCTCGTGGCGGGAGGGTAGTCGCAGGATACCATCCGGGAGCAACGGACTAGCCAATAGGGTTTTGCGTCTGGTCTCGGCGCGCCTGCTGCACCATCTTCACCAGCATCTTACGGGCTTCCTCGGGGGTGCGGACTTCGCCTAGGAAAGCAATGCGTGCGCCTCGCACACGTTCCGGCGTCTTCACACGAGCGTTGAAGCCGAGCCGGTCCACAGCTGTCATGCTGACTTCCTCGGCATCGACACCGGCATAGGACTTTGCGAGGAGTATCAGCGCGTCGGCGTGGTCCTCATTCATATGACGTATGATTTCTGGCGCAAATTCGGACAAAGGATCGGTCTCCGCCTTCTGGTATTCGGTAGCGTCCACCCAGCCCATGACGCCGAATCCTCCAACATAGTAAAGATCGACCACCTCCATCCGGTAGAACCGGAAGTCTTCGAAGTCGACCCAATACTTGCTGTTCGTGTGCCGCTCCAGATATAGTGCCCGAACTTCAGATCGCTCCGATTCCGGAACCAGCAACGTATTCCCCACCAGCGTCACGCGCGCGGCTCCTAGCGGATCCTGGTTCGGATCGAAATCCATCACCAAGAGACTCGAGCGAGAATCCCCTTGCAGATTCTGAGTATGCATGGCCATGGTGCTGATGAGGAATATCGGCCGCCCCTGACCATCGATGACGTAAGGCATAACTGAGCCAAACGGAAATCCAGAAGCCTTCTTTGACACGGTAGACAAGGTGCCAAGGCGCCCCAGAGATAGCTGTGTGCGGGCTCGTTCGGCAAACGAAGGTTCGGGGACAGCCGGTCCGGAGGTGGCGCCAGCGGCGTGCTTTCCTGCAGGAGAAGAGGACATATAGGTAGCAGTATAAATAGGTGAAGATCACCCGCCCTCACCAATAAGTCTCCCGAGGCCCTACTCGCTGGTAACTTGCCCGACCCTCGCGGTGTTCGTAGACTCTGGAGACTTCACCTCCCCGCAAGAAAGAGCTTTTAATGGCAAGGCTGGCCAAAGGCTTACTGGGGACTTCCCTGCTCGCCGTTATTCTGCAGTGGATCGCGCTGAGCGGGAGCGATGGCGGACTCGATCCCGGGCTTGTATCCAACATTCTAGGAATCTGCCTTGCCGCGCTGGCTACCAGTGCAATGCTGACGGCCGCCCGGGTGACTGATCGCTATGCCCGATCATTTTGGCGCCTGATGGCAGGCTCATTCGGGCTACTTACTGCGGCCGAGCTGCTGAGCGCGTACTACGATAGCGTTCTGCACGCCTCCGTGCATGCGGTGTGGCCCAGTGACATCCTCTACTTTCTGGTCCCTGCGCCGATGGCACTCGCTCTCCTTCTGCGGAACCGTTCGCGGAGAGTGCAGGGCATTCACTGGGCGCAGCTCTTCGACTTTCTGCAGATCGGAATTCTGACTGCCGCGGTTTATCTCTATTACTTCTATCTGCCGTCCCGCTGGAGGTCGTCCGCACGAGAAGCGGAACAGTTGCAATGGACAGTGGCCATTGCTCGCGACACCTTCCTCATCGTGGCGATCGGCTTTCGGCTCACGTTTGCACGTTCAAAACTGGAGTGGTCACTGCTGATGAGACTGGGCGCGTTCCTTGGTGCCTACTGCCTTGGAAATGCTGTCTTCGTCCATCGTCAAATGACACTGGGATTGGACTCCGGTACCCTCTGGGACTTTTGCTATACCTTACCGTTTCTGATTGCAATCGCAGGTGCGTGCACCTGGAGGTTGCCGCCGCACGTCGCCACGCAAGCGGAGAGGACGCAAGTCGGACTGGAGCCATGGGGTTCTCTTTGGATGTCCGTTTTGCTTCCCCTCATCGTACTTGGCGTTGCCAGCCGGCTGATACATGAACGGCCGCTGCTGGCCACGGTTGTCGTGGTCGTCACGCTCGCCACGTCCGGTTCCCGCACCCTCGTGATGCATTGGCAGGAAAGACGAACGGCGATGGCAACGGTGGAAGCGGAGAAAAAATTCCGGATTCTGTTCGAGGACAATCCTCAACCGACTTGCCTGTACGATCCCGAGACGGGACAGTTTCTCGAGGTCAATCGCGCCGCCATGGCGAAATACGGTTATCCCAGAGACGAATTTCTCGGTCTCACGATCTCGGATGTCTGTGTTGACCTGCCAGCGGACAGAATTGCCGCCGCCCAACACGGGATTGAGGTTCGTGGAGAGGTGTGGCGCCAGCGCCGCAAAGACGGCAGCATTCTGGAAGTCGTCATGTTTGCTCGCACGCTCGAGTTTGAAGGACGTCCCGCGCGGCTGGTGGTGACGCAGGACATCACGGAGCGGCGCAGGTCGGAGCGTTTGCAGTCTGCGCTATATCGAATCGCGGAGGTGTCAACCACTGCGGTCGATCTTACGGCGATGTATCCGGCGATCCATGCGATTGTGGCTCATTTGCTGGATGCGAAGAACTTCTACATTGCTCTTTATGACCCTGAAATGAATCTCCTGACTTTTCCGTATTTTGTGGATGAATACGATCATCCGCCAGGGCCACGAGTACTTCGAAAAGGATTGACCGAGTATGTGCTTCGTACCGGGGAAGCACTGCTTGCAACGGGCGAGAAATTGAATGAACTGGCTGCGGCGGGTGAGGTCGAACGAACCGGCTCGCCTGCAGATGACTGGCTGGGCGTTCCTCTCAAACGGGCGGACAAGACTTTCGGGGTGCTCGCCGTTCAACACTACGCCTCACGAACACGTTTCGGAGACCGCGAACGGGACGTCCTGACTTTTGTGTCTCAGCAAGTGGCGAACGCCATTGAGCGGAAACGAAGCGAAGAGGCGCTGATGCGCTCCGAGTCCCGCTATCGTTCCCTGGTTCAGAGCGCGGTTGTGGGGATCTTCCGTGCCACACGGGAGTGGCGTTTCCTCGAGGTAAACCCGGCGCTGGCAGCCATACTTGGCTATGAAACCGCAGCTGAATTTTTGGCATGTGGTCAAGAGAACCTGTTTGTTGATGCCAAAGCGAAAGGCGAGGTGCAGATTGGCTTCCTGCGGAGAGGAAGGTTCGAAAGCATCGAGGTTCAATGGCGTTGCAAGAACGGGTCCACCGTCACAGTCCGGCTGAGTGGGCGGGGCGTGCGTGATGAGCGCGAAGGCACTGAGGTCTTCGAAGTGATCGCCGAAGATGTGACGGAGCGCAAAGCGCTTGAAGACCAGCTTCGCCAGGCGCAGAAAATGGAAGCTGTCGGGAAGCTGGCGGGCGGCGTTGCTCATGACTTTAACAACCTATTGACGGTGATCACAGGCTACGGTCAGATCCTTATGGATCAGTACGCTGAAAACGCCCAGGCCAGCCATTCCATCGAGCAGATTCTGCAGGCGGGGGAGCGAGCGACTTCCCTGACCCGACAACTCCTTGCCTTCAGTCGCCGACAAATGCTCCAGCCCCGGGTCATTAGTCTGAATACACTCGTCCGCAACCTTGAGAAGATGCTGCGGCCATTACTGGGCGAACGCATTCAGATCACCGTGCGATCTTCTGCCGACTTGGGCATGGTACGCGCGGACCCGTCGCAACTCGAACACATTCTGATGAACCTTGCGATCAACGCGCGAGATGCTATGCCTCGAGGCGGGACCCTTACAGTCGAAACCGGGAATGCTGAGTTGGGCGACGCCTTCGTCCGGACTCATCCCGGAGCCACGGCGGGTCGTTACGTGCTACTGGTGGTGACTGACACTGGCGTCGGCATGGACGAGCACACCCTGGCTCACGTCTTCGAACCCTTCTTCACGACCAAGGAACCGGGCAAAGGCACGGGGCTGGGACTCTCGATGGTGTACGGCATCGTGAAACAAAGCCGCGGATACATCAGCGTTGAAAGCCAACCAGCAAGTGGCACGACGTTTCGAATTTATTTGCCGCGCGTGAACGAACTCGAAGATGCTCATCCGGTACAACGCAGGTCAACTACCCGAAGGGCAGGCTCGGGAACCATTCTTCTTGTAGAAGATGAAGCCGCTGTGCGCGGTTTGGTGGAGACCATCCTGACGACGGACGGATACAAAATCCTCACCGCAACATCCCCCGCCGAGGCAGTTCAGATCTGCCGTGACTTCCAAGGGCGAATCGATGTACTCCTCACGGACGTGGTAATGCCCGAGATGAGCGGACCTGATCTGGCGGAGAGTTTACTGGCGATGCGTCCTGAATTGAGGGTCCTATTTATGTCGGGCTACGCTGGCGAACACCTCGACGAACAAGGGCTGAACTCGGACAGGCCTACTCTTCTACAAAAGCCGTTCACTGCCGTCACCCTTGAGGAGAAAATTCGCCAGACCCTAAACGCCTCGGTCAATTCCTGAAGCCGGGGCTTCGTTTCAGGCCGAAGGATTTGCTGGCCCATGGCGTTCTCGTGCTGCCTGCGCATACTGCCAGGGATTCTCTCCGTTTTTCGCGATTGATTCTGCCCACCTACGGTGTCAAAAAAATTCGTCTAACTCGTTGAAAGAGCGGAGCATGGAGTGAAGTGCAGGATCCATCGGAAACGCAAATGTTTGTGATGACTATGCATATTATTGCAGTTTAGCTCTCTGTCGCCCTCGTTTCTGCGAGATGTAAGTCTATGATAATAAACCCGGTCGATCGCGAGTTACTTTTGGAACCATAGATGCTGACTTAGGTAACCCAAGCTGCTTCTGTGTCTAGGGAGGGGTCTCGATCCCCCGAGGCTTGTTTTGGTTTTTAGTGATGGAATCAGTGGGTTCAGGAGGGTAGTCATGAGGCGAGTAATTCTATTGGCGGTGCTGGCGATGGCTTTGCCGTTGATGGCATGGGCTGACAGCAGCATCGACGTGTCGAATGCAGGCGGGACCATCACCGGCAACTCGGCGGGACTTTCCCTTACTGGGTCGACGCTTTTCAAGTTCGGGTCCGCCGTAGGATCGAACCTGGGATCCGTGAGCTTCACCACCGGCGCCTTCATTAGTGGCGACGCGCAGATGGGTGGCACGCTGGCGGCTGGCGGGACTTTCACCATCACCGGCAACGGCACCAATGGTGTGCCCAATGGCGTAATTTTTAGCGGCACCTTCAGCGACGTGGTCAACTGGGACGTGACGACGCTGGCCAACGGAACGCATTTCTACACCCTTAAGGGGCCGTTGGTGGATTCCAGCGGGCGGGTTGCGGGCACCTCGCAACTTAGCATCAACACTGGCAAGGGGTTCTTCAACGGCGAGACTGGCCTCTCCAGTGGCGACACCAACTTGTCGGTACCGGAGCCCGGCACATTGGGTCTTCTGGGAACGGGATTGGTTGGCGTTGCGGGTTTGATGCGCCGCAAATTGTTCGTGAAATAGCTCACAAGAGCTGAAGATCAAAAGGCTCCGTCCTGGACGGGGCCTTTTGCTTTTGTTAGGTTCTTCGAACTCCTCTTCCTCGGTAACCTGACAGCGGCATCGGCGATCCAAACGCTGGACGATTGGCCTTCCACCCGCAATCGACTGAGTCTGCGGGGGGTTGCCTCTTTCCTGGCGCACCACTTTCCTGGTCACAGATTACTGGCGTAACCGGACGGGAGGGCTTTCATGTTGACCCCTTCGCCAACCGAACCTACATTCGGCTGCAGGGGGTTGTATGAAGGACATCCATGAGGTTTTGCGCCGTAAGCAGGCGAAGTATGCGCAGCTGGCCAAGCAGATTGAAGCCCTGCAGCAGGCCGCAGAAAAGCTTCGTGAAGTCGCGCCTCTGCTGGCTGAAAACGAAGAAGATGACAACGTAGTGCTGGCTGAAATGGACGACGAGAGCTCTCAGCCTGCCGCCATGGCCGCGAAAGCTTCTGCTTCCCAAGGAAGCGCCGCACCTGCGAAGTCAGGACGGCCTGTAGCACCTCGTTGGCCATAAACGTTTTGTTCTCCGAATGGCGCAGCATGAATCTTCAGACACTGCTTATATCCAAAGACGACAACGCGGCCGAAGTTCTGAGCCGTGTGCTGGCGAGTTTTGCGGTAGGGGTGGAGCGCTTCAGTGAAGCCGAAATCGCCCTGCAACGTCTGAGAGAGCAGCGCTTTGACGGCTTGATTGTAGACTTCGATGAACCGGAGGCGGCGCGGCGACTACTGCAGGCATCGCTAGCGAAGCCTGGGGCCGCTGTCACGATGGCATTGTTGAGTGATGAGAGAAGTGTTCGCGAGATTCTGCGAAGCGGCGCCAAGTTCATTTTGCACAAACCAGTCGCACCCGAACAGGCAGCCGCCACATTGCGAGCCGTAACGGCTATGCTTCGCCGCGAGCGGCGCCGATCTTTTCGCGTGCCGGTGCAGGCGCCTGTCCAACTCAGCGTACCTGGCGGGGATCAAATCGAAGGCATCATGCTCGACTTGAGCCAGACTGGAATGGATGTGCTGGCCGCCCAGCCCTTGCATGCTTCCGCCGTAGTCGGCTTGCGGTTTAGTCTGCCGGACGAAAGTGCAGCCATCGACGCACATGGCGAGATCGCTTGGGCCAATCCAAACGGGCAGTCGGGCGTTCGTTTCCTCGACATTCCTGAAGATCAGGCCGAAAAGATGAAAGCCTGGCTTCTCGTCAATACTCCTGACGTACCTCTCGAAGAATCTGATCCCGTTTCGGTTTGCAAATTGACCGACCTCAGTCTGGGTGCTTGCTACGTTGAAACCGAGTCCCCATTCCCGGAGCAGGCTCTGGTAGATCTTTGTTTGAAAGCGGGTGGCATGGAGATGCACGCCGAGGGCATGGTCCGGGTGATGCATCCTGGATCGGGGATGGGCATTGAGTTTCCCAGTCGCACTACGGAACAGCGCGAGACGGTGGCACAGTTCATCGAATTTCTGACCAGCCGTCCCGGCACCGTGCCTGAGTTGCTGATCTCGCCTAAATCACTGGTAGCCGACCACCAGCAGTTCGAAAGCGTAGGACCGCCGGACGAAGAACATCTTGAGGATCCTCTTCTTGACTTGTTGAGGAGTGGACAATCCCTGCCGACAGATCGATTTCTGATGGAACTACATCGCCAGCGAAACCCTGAAGCCGTTTCCTCCTCATAGCCTTCTTAACCTTCCGTCGTGTTCTCCATCGAGCGGTCAGATTTAAAGCTCAACGTCCACCAAACGACAAAGGACTCAAATTGCTGAACCCCGTCTCTGGTCCAGGACTATGAGTCCCCTGTGGTCTGTTCCACCTCGATGTCGTCCAAGCTACTGGACACCTGTTAAAGGCGTGTTGCACGAAGGTGAATTCTCGGTAAAAGAGCAAGCCAGTTACTGTCAGGGCTCACCAGCCAGGGTGACCAGGGTCACTGCCCGACTGTTTGTCGAGTCGTACCGTTACAGAGAAATTCTCCTAATCGACGAAGGAGGTATTTATGCCCAATGCCCAGGCGAGCCTCCGTTTGACCTTCAAGAGCATTCTGGTTCCCGTTGACTTCACAGACGCATCCGTCACAGCTCTCGCGTATGCTCGAGCGATCGCAGAAGAGTACGGAGCAAAGACCTACATTGCGCATGCCCTGAATCCCACACCCCCGGTTTTCATCCCGATGGAGCCGATCCACGTGGAAATGGATGTGGAATGGCAAGATGCCCAAACTGAGTTCAAGCGATTCCTGAGGGAAAATTCAACGAATGGCGAGTCGGCCGAAGGCATACTTGCTCGTGGAGTTACTTGGAGTGTGATCCAGGATGTAGTCTCCGGGCGCTCGATCGACCTGATCGTCCTCGGCAGCCACGGGAAACACGGCTTGAAGAAGCTGGTTATGGGTTCGGAGGCGGAGCAGATATTCCGGCAAGCCGACTGTCCGGTTCTGACAATTGGTCCGAATGTCGCGCCTCCAAGTCACGATGGAATTGGTTTCAAGCACATTGTGTTCGCGACCGGTTTCTCAGGGGGATCTTTGCGTGCTCTTCCCTACGCACTTTCCCTTTCAGAAGAAAATCAGGCGAACCTCTCGCTATTGCACGTGATCCCGATGGTACCGGCGCAACATCAGAAACAAATCGCAGAGACTGCCCTTGAAAAGTTGCGGGATCTGATTCCTCCGGAAACCGAAAATTGGTACCAAATGGCTCCCGCCGTGAACTTCGAGTTCCCAGCCGAAGGGATTCTGCATGTCGCGGAAGAACAAGGGGCGGACCTGATTGTCATGGGTGTTCATGAGCGCGCTCCACGAACCTCGTCGCACCTGCCTCTGGCCATCGCATACGAAGTCATTTGTCACGCACATTGTCCCGTTCTTACGGTGCGTGGATAAGGGTCGGTCAGTCCAAGACTGACCGTTCCAGGAGCGCCTATCATTGCTGGCGCTCCCTACCGCCGACAAGCATGCCGCTGGTACATTGAGGTGTGCCTGACCCTCAATCCGGAGGCTCTTCCCGCCGCTCTCCTACGAACCTGATCCAGCCCGTTGAAACGGGTGAATCAGCGACATCTGCGCCCGCGTTATTTCCCATCCCGGCTTTGTACATTATTGGGACTGCTTTTGCAGTCGTTCTTCCATTCTTCTTTCTGGGCAATCCCTCTGGCCATGATTTTGAGTTTCATGTCCTCTCGTGGATGGAGGTGGCAAATCAGTGGAGACAAGGCATCATCTACCCAAGTTGGGCGGAATTCGCGCACTGGAGCTACGGAGAAGCGCGCTTTCTTTTCTATCCACCCGCGTCTTGGACCCTTGGAGCACTCGTCGGCTCTCTACTGCCTTGGAAGATGGCGTCGGGCACATATATCTGGTGCTCGCTCACGGCGTCCGGCTGCTTCATGTTTCTGCTGGCTCGCCGGTGGTTGAACAGGGCAGACGCGATCTTTGCCAGCATCCTCTACGCCGCCAATCCCTACTACATCGTTGTGATTTACTGGCGGAGCGCGTTGGCGGAACTTCTTGCTGGATGCTTGCTGCCGTTGCTGGCTCTCATGATCTTTCGGGCCAAGGAAGCCGGCAGCAGGGTAGTCTTGCCGTTGAGCCTGATCGTTGCTGCAGCATGGCTCACGAATGCTCCCTCTGCCGTGATGCTGAATTATTCGCTTGCGCTGTTAATCACAATCGTTGCGTTCTCTCAAAAGCGTCCCGAACTTCTTCTGTACGGAGCAGGCGCTGTGCTTATGGGTGCAGCGCTCGCCGGGTTCTACCTGATTCCAGCTGTCTACGAAGAGAAATGGGTGAACATTGCAGAAGTCCTGGTGCCTGGCCTGCGTCCACAGGACAATTTCTTATTTACCAGTATCAACGATCCGGATCACAACCGTTTTAATCAGGTCGTCTCAATTGTCGGCGCGACGGAGGTAGCACTCTTTGTGGTTGTGGCCTGCCTCTCGAGGAAGTTGCAGAAGAAGGATCGGATCGCGTGGTCGGCAATCTCCGTTTGGGGAGTGGCAGCGGCTTTGCTGATGTTGCCGCTCACTAATCCTTTATGGCAGCACCTTCCGAAGCTGCGATTCGTACAGCTACCTTGGCGATGGCTGCTCTGTCTGAACGTCGCTTTCACACTTCTGTTCACGGTCGCATGCCGGCGGTGGCTGGTTCGAGCGTTCGTTTGTCTTTCTCTGTTTCTCGTCCTGTGGGGTGTCTGGCATTATGTCCAACCGCCTTGGTGGGATAATGCCGCTGATATCCAGGAACTCCACGACTTCATCGAAGACGGTGGAGGGTATGAAGGTACGGATGAGTATGTGCCCGCAGGGGCCGATCCTTCGGACGTGGATAAGGATGCCCCTCAAGTTTCTGCGGTCAGCGGGGATCAGGTGACCATCCATGTTCAAAAATGGACAACACAGACGAAGGAGTTCACGGTCGAGACCGCGAAAGCCCAGGGCCTCCGTCTGCGCCTATTCAACTACCCCGCATGGAAAGTGGATGTGGATGGCCAGAGATCAGCTACTCAATCGCAAGCTGGCACCGGCGAAATTGTCTTTTCAGTTGGCGCCGGCCATCACAGTGTGCGGGTACAGTTTGTTCCGACGTCGGATCGACGGATTGGCGAGTGTATCTCCGTCGTGGCGGGCGCGGGAGTGATCATCTTCCTCGTGTCCCTCGCAAAACCGGCCAAAAGTCCGGTCGAGCTTGCCAGAAAAGATTTGGAATATTGAGAGCGGTTCAATAATTGAAGACAATTCTCATTGCGACATCGAATGCCGGCAAACTCCGCGATTTCGCTGGGGCAGCAGTCAGTCACGGCATAACTGTCCAAGCCGTACCCGACTTCTCTTCTTTGCCCAGCGTGGTTGAAGATGGTCACACCTTCGAGGAAAATGCGCGGAAAAAAGCTGAGCAATACAGCCTCGCAGCCCCCGGTGAGATTGTGCTGGCGGATGATTCGGGACTCGAGGTGGACGCTTTGGGAGGCGCGCCTGGTGTTTATTCCGCGCGCTACGCCGCCGAGCATCCCGAATTACCCGGGAGCAACACGGATGATGGGGCCAACAACGCGCGCGTGCTTCGCGAATTGCTAGGAGTACCAACTGAGTGGCGCACCGGCAGATTTGTTTGCGTGATCTCTGCCGCGCAACATGGACGCGAACTCAGCAGTTTTCGTGGCGTAGCCGACGGCCGCATTCTGGATCATCTTTGCGGAAGTGGTGGATTCGGCTACGACCCGATGTTCTTTTACCCACCCATCCAAAAGACCTTCGCGGAACTGACTCCGGAAGAAAAGTCGCTGTACAGCCATCGCGGTGCTGCCTTTCGAAAGTTTTTGGACTGGTTTGATAAGCAATCCGTGATCAATGTCTCAAGCGCGCCGTAATTGGCTCGGATGTCCGTACGAGTTCCGGGCGACAGTTCCCGCTGCGGTACTCGTGCCTTGACTTGGCTCACATCCCACCGACATAATAAAAAGTTCGCTTCTCACATTTGAACCCACAAGGAGCGGTCATCGTGGCGACAACCGCCAGTCCTGCGGCTCCGGTGAGCCTGAAACCCGGGGTAGCTCCCTTGCGATCAGGCCAGGGAACATCGTTCCTGTTGCGCCGGCTACATTCGCTCACCGGCATCATTCCCGTCGGCGCATTTCTGTTTGAACACATCCTGATATCCAATGCCACCGCCATCAGCGGCCCCGACGCATACGCCCGCCAGGTGAGCTTCCTTGCGAACCTGCCCTTGGTGTTCTTCCTGGAGCTGTTCGGTATCTGGCTTCCGATCTTGTTCCACGGTCTTTATGGTTTCTACATCTGGTATCGCGGCGACGGGAACTCCGTGCAGTATCCGTGGACCGGGAACTGGATGTATACGCTGCAACGCTGGACTGGCGGCATCGCGTTCATTTACATCGTGTGGCACACCTACACCATGCGCTTCACGGGAGTTGACCTCCACGAGGCAGCAGTGCAGTCGTTTCCAAAGGTTCAGGCGGAAGTCCATAATCCGCTATTGTTCGCCTTCTACGGTGTCGGATTAATCGCAGCCTCCTGGCACTTCGCTTACGGCATCTGGCTGTTCTCGGCGAAATGGGGAATCGTTTCGGGCGAGCACGCGCAACAGCGACTCCTGCGGGTTTGTCTTGCATTCTTCCTTCTGTTAACCGTCGTGGGATTGGTTAGCTTGTACACATTCCGCACGCGCTTCCAGCAAACGAATTCGGAAGGCAACATCGTCAAGCTGAAACATCTTGGCTCTTCCGTAGCGGAAAGGCCGGTGAATTGAGATGGCAGCGGCTCCGAAGATTATTGTTGTGGGCGGCGGCTTGGCGGGCCTGGCGGCCGTAATCAAAATCGCCGAGATGGGCGGCAGTGTGGACCTGTTCTCGATAGTCCCCGTCAAGCGATCGCACTCCGTCTGCGCTCAGGGTGGGATCAATGCGGCAAAAAATCTGAAAGGGGAGGGCGACTCCACCTGGCAACACTTTGACGACACGATTTACGGCGGTGACTTCCTCGCCAATCAGCCTCCCGTGAAGGCGATGTGCGACGCTGCCCCAGGCATCATCGATCTGCTGGACCGCATGGGCGTTCCTTTCAATCGAACCCCAGAGGGTTTGCTCGATTTTCGACGTTTCGGCGGCACGCTCTACAACCGCACGGCATTTGCCGGTGCGACCACCGGCCAGCAACTCTTGTATGCGCTTGATGAACAAGTGCGTCGCTACGAATCGGAAGGCAAGGTAAAGAAATACGAGCACTGGGAGTTTTTGTCGGCGGTGCTCGATGGAAATCGCACCTGTCGCGGCATCTGTGCCATGGACCTGCGGACCATGGAAATCCGCACCTTCCCTGCCGATGCCATCATCATTGCCACGGGCGGGATCGGAGCGATTTTTGGGAAGTCGACGAACTCGGTGGTCTGCACCGGGTCCGCTCAGTCTGCTCTCTATCAGCAGGGGTGCTACTACGCCAATGGAGAATTTATCCAGGTTCACCCCACGTCGATTCCTGGAGAAGACAAGTTGCGGCTGATGTCGGAATCCGCCCGGGGCGAGGGCGGCCGAGTATGGGTTCCGAAAAAGCAGGGTGACAACCGCGACCCCAAGAGGATTCCGGAAAGCGAGCGCTGGTACTTCCTCGAGGAGTGGTACCCCAAGTACGGCAATCTCGTTCCACGTGACGTCGCGACGCGGGCGATCTTCAAGGTTGTGTACGAGCATAACCTCGGCATCGACGGCAAGCCGATGGTCTACCTCGATCTGACGCACGTCGACCGCAAGATTCTCGATAAGAAACTGGAAGGCATTCTGGAAATTTACGAGAAGTTTGTTGGCGACGATCCTCGCGACACGCCCATGAAGATCTTCCCGGGCATGCATTACACGATGGGAGGATTGTGGGTCGACTACAAGCAGGCGACCAATATTCCGGGAATCTTTTCCGCGGGTGAGTCGGAATATCAGTATCACGGTGCGAATCGCCTGGGTGCCAATTCGCTCGTGTCTTGCATTTGGGGCGGATTCATCGCCGGCCCCAGCGCCGTTCAGTACGCTCGGGGAACGCAGAAGTCCGATACCAACGGATCATACGAGGCTGAGAGGAAGCGGCAGCAGGAGATTAACGACGGTTTGATGAAGGCCGATGGGTCCGAGAATCCGTTCAAGCTTTGGCGGGAACTGGGCGAGGAGATGACCAAGAATTGTACGGTCATCCGCTACAACAAGAACCTGCAACAGTGCGACGCCAAGCTGGTCGAACTACTCGAGCGTTTCCAGAAAATCAATCTCAGCGATCGCAGCCAGTGGGCAAACACCACCGTCGCATTTGCTCGTCAGCTCTACAACATGCTGCAACTGTCGCGCGTGATTGCCCAGGGTGCGGCCATGCGCGACGAATCGCGCGGCGCGCATTACAAGCCGGATTTCCCGGAACGCGACGACAGAAACTGGCTGAAGACAACCAAGGCGACTTTCGCGCCCGACGCCGATGAGCCCAAGTTTGAATTTGAGCCGGTGGACACCTCGCTGATTCCGCCGCGGCCGAGGAAGTACGACGCGGTCAAGTAGTTTGTGCTTTCGTATCTTGTCATCTTGAGGGTAGCGAAGAACCTGTGGATTCCGGTGCAATCCACACAATGCATAGGTCCTTCGCTTCACTTAAAGTGACAAGCCAAAAGGATGTGGAGCTAGCAGCTAAAGGTTAAGAGCTAATGGCGAATAACGTCGTTATAAAAATCAAGCGTCAGGACACCCCGAACTCCAAGCCCTACTGGGACGATTTCGAGCTTCCGTACAAGCCGGGCCGCAACGTGATTTCGGCGCTCATGGAGATTGCCGCGAACCCTGTGACCCGGGACGGCAAAAAGAGCACGCCGATTACCTACGACTCGAACTGTCTGGAAGAGGTTTGCGGATCGTGCGCCATGCTGATCAATGGGAAAGCCCGCATGGCCTGTTCGGCCCTACTCGATAAATTGGAGCAACCCATCCGGCTTGAACCGTTCTCTAAGTTCCCGGTCGTGCGCGACCTGGCGACAGATCGTAGCGTGCTTTTTGAGAATCTGAAGGTTGTCAAAGCTTGGGTGCCGGTGGACGGCAGCTACGACTTGGGCTCGGGCCCCCGTGTGTCTCCTGAGGAGCAGGAGCAGATGTATCCGTTGTCGAGATGCATCTCGTGCTGCTGCTGCATGGAGGCGTGCCCGCAGTTCAACGACGATACCGGATTCGTGGGTGCTGCGACGATCTCGCAAGTACGCCTGTTTAACTCGCATCCCACCGGTCATGTGTTGAAGCGCGAGAGATTGACGGCGCTCATGGGTGATGGCGGGATCCAGGAGTGCGGCTATGCACAGAACTGCGTAGAAGTTTGTCCCAAGGACATACCGTTGACTACATCGATTGCGGAAGTGGGCGGCGACGTGATGAAACAGGCGGTTGGCGATCTGTTCCACAAGTGATCGTCGAGACTGTCGATTAGCTTGCGTTACTTCGGTTCCACCGCAAAAACAGCAGCTTAGCGAAAGTAACCGCTGCTCCGGTTACTGATTTTCATCCCTTAGTAATGGTCAGACGCGAGGTTTGTACTTCCTTTGCTTGACAGCTAGGGTAGACTAGCATCCTGCTCTGGGCCACCAGAGCCTCTCCCCGAACGGTTCGAGGCCACTTCGTGCGTATGGATATTGGGCGTTTTCGACTCTGGCTAACTTTGGTGACGCTGCTGATCGTAGGCCAGGCCTTTGGCCTACACAGCTACACGACCAAACGCTCCACCAATCAAAGAGTTTCCGCTCGCAAGCTTTCCAGCGCCAAAGCTGCGCCCAGCAGCCGCAAGCATCATGTTCGCCGGATTCGCTGGAGCCCGATGTTCCGTCCTTCTCATGAATCTTTGCTTCGTCAGAATGAAGAGATCGATCGGCTCGAGTTGCCCCGCATTCAGGATGACGACGAGTTGGAGGCTCTGAAAGCGAGCCAGTCGCTCGTGGCGATTCGCACGGGAGAGACGTTACGCATCGATCCTCGGCTCGATCCCAATCGCCGATTCTGTCGCCCGTGGACGCGTGACTTCGTTGAAGATCTAAGCCAGGCTTACTACCGCCAGTTCCGCGACCAGATCCAGGTAAACTCGGCAGTCCGCACCGTGAAAGTCCAGATCAAACTTCGCCGGCATAACCGCAATGCGGCGCCTGCGGAAGGCGAGACCGCGTCTTCGCACTTGGCGGGTCTGACGCTCGACATCCAACGCCGCGGAATGTCGAAGCAACAACTTCACTTCGTCCAACGCTATCTCTTCTACTTGCGCGCTTTGGGCTTGGTTGAGCCTGAAGAAGAGCGACGGCAGTGGGTGTTCCACGTGATGGTGTCGGAACGCTATGCCACCTGGCGGCAAACCCAGGATGTTGCCCACTGGAACAGCGAGCCTTTCGAAGAGCTCAGCCAGAAGTAGGCTTCCACCAAATCATGATTGTTTTGATGGCCGGACTTCCGGGCACCGGGAAATCTTCGCTTGCACGTGCCCTTTCGGAGCGACTCGCCGGCACGGTGCTCAGTAAAGACGAGATCCGCCATGCATCGTTCACGCCCCGCGACATTGCGTACACGACCGAGCAGGACGACCTGGTGATGGAAATCATGCTTCAGGCTGCCGGCTGGATATGTCGGGCTGATCCGAAGCGTTACGTCATCCTTGACGGTCGCACTTTCTCGCGCCGCTACCAAATCGATCGGGTCTTTGACTTCGCGAATTCGATAGGACAGCAATGCCGCATTCTCGAGTGCAAGTGCTCAGACGTGATTGCCAGATCGCGCCTGGCGCATCAAGCGGCTGCGGGAGAGCACCCGGCGGGCAATCGAACATTTGAGCTCTACCTCGAGGTCAGGGCGCGTTTCGAAACCATCACTCGCCCGAAAACTATCATCGACACGGATCAGACGATGGAAACGTGCGTGAGACACGCGCTGAACGCCATTCTCGGAACGTAGCCTCGCCCACGGAGGCGCAAACGTATACAATCCCTGTTCTGCGTATCCCCGAACCTATGCACCGTCCTTCACTACGTTCCCTGATCATGTTCGCTTGTTTTGCTGCGCAAGCGTTCGCGCAAACGACACCGCACTCCTCCGTCACTGCAAAGGCCATGGAAATTCACAATTCCGCGATCATCGTGGACACCCATGCCGACACACCGCAAAGGTTCCTCAACGGCAACTACGACATCGGCAGCACGGACCCCAATGACAAGGGTCACATCAGCCTCGACAAAGTTCGTGCGGGAAATTTGGGAGCAGAATTCTTTTCCATCTGGGTCGACCCGCGCATCAGCGCAAACCACTTCTCCCAGTACACTCTGGACCTGATCGATTCGGTCTACCAGCAGGCGGCCCATCATCCTGACCGGATGGTGATGGCTTTCAGCGTCGCCGACATCGAGCGCGCTCACAAGGGACACAAACTGGCCGCGCTCATGGGGATCGAGGGCGGACATTCCATCGAAAACGATATTCGTCTCCTCCGAGACTTCTATCGACTTGGCGTGCGTTACATGACCTTGAGCTGGTCCAACACCAACGAATGGGCGGACTCCTCTGGCGACGTGAGCGATCCCAAGGTGCAACATCACAATGGTCTGACCGACTTCGGCAAAGAAGTCGTGTTGGAGATGAACCGTCTGGGCATGATGGTCGACATATCCCACGTCTCCGACAAGACATTCTGGGATGTCATCGCCACCACGAAAGCTCCGGTGATTGCTTCCCATTCTTCCGCTCGAGCTCTGGTAAACCATCCTCGAAACATGACCGACGACATGCTCCGCGCCGTGGGCAAGAACGGCGGCGTGGTTCAGGTAAATTTCTATTCTGCGTTCGATGACGCAAAGTACTTGGAAGCATCCCAGGCACAGGCGAAGGAACGTGAGGCCGCGGTTGATGCCTACCTGGCAAAGAAACGGGCGGACGGTCAGACGATCACCTATCTCGACGAAGATAAGATTGAAGCGGAATGGCAGGCCAAAATTCCACGCCCGCCTCTTAGCTCACTGATCGACCAGATTGATCATGTGGCCAAGATCGCCGGGATCGATCACGTCGGTTTGGGCTCAGATTTTGATGGCGTCAGTGGCGCCACTCCCGCCGGCATCGATTCTGCGGCCGACCTTCCCAAGATCACCCGGTCGCTTCTGGAGCGGGGCTATTCGGCGGAGGACATTCACAAGATTCTGGGTAGGAATCTCTTGCGGGTATTTTGTGAAGTCGAACGTGTGAGCGCCCAAATGCAAACGCAGCAACAAACGAATAACGGTCGCCAGTGAGGAGCTTAATCGAGAAAATATTCCTCGGCTTTTCGTGTCGTACAATTCCGAGTACGCCCTAAAATATTGCTGGAAAGCATTTCAAAACATTTCCATCTAGGAGTCCGCATGCAACGAATATTCGGGCTTGCCCTTGGCATCACGCTGTTCGCGGTTTCTGCCTGGCCGCAAGCCAAACCCGCCACCACCAATCCTCCCCATCGCGCTACAGCTGCTGCCGCCGCTCCGGCGGAAGACACACCTGACCCGATCGCCATCATTGACACAACAGCTGGCAAGATGACCTGCACGCTTTTTCCAAAGAAAGCTCCGATCGGGGTCGCGAACTTCATTGGGTTGGCGACCGGCACGAAAGACTGGGCCAATCCCGCCACGCACGCCAAGAAGCACGGGGTTCCCCTATACGACGGCACGATTTTCCATCGTGTCATCCCGTCATTCATGATCCAGGGTGGTGACCCCGAGGGCACGGGACGAGGGGATCCCGGATACAAGTTTAAGAACGAAACATCGCCTGACCTGAACTTTGACCGGCCAGGACGCCTGGCTTACGCCAACGCCGGACCCGACACAAACGGCTCGCAATTCTTTATTACCGAGGTTCCCTACCCCAGCCTGAATGGCGGCTACACAATCTTCGGGCAGTGTGATGATGCGTCGCTCGAACTGGTGAAGCAGATTGCCCGGATGGCCAGCGATCCCAGCAACAATCGACCGTTGCGACCTGTGAAAATCAATCACATCTCGATCGTGAAAGCCGCCGGCGCAGCACCCGTGAAGGCGAGTCCCAAGAAGCCAGCGGCCGCGCCCAAAGCTTCGACACCCGCGAGTGCGCCACCGAAGTGAAGCGCCGCCGCCATTACAAACGACATTAATCAATCAGCCGCTAGGAAAGGATTCTCATGGCACGCCAACCCGGTACTTACGCAACTCTGCAGACATCAGAAGGAACGGTCGTCTGCCGCCTGTTTGAGAAGGATGCTCCCAAGACGGTCGCCAACTTCACGGACCTTGCCGAAGGCAAGCGTGACTGGACGCACCCCGTGAGTGGAAAGAAGAGTAAGGATCGCCTGTACGACGGCACGATCTTCCACCGCGTCATTCCGGAATTCATGATTCAGGGCGGTGACCCTGCAGGCAATGGAATGGGTGGCCCAGGCTACCAATTTGAAGACGAGACCCGGAACTCGGCGCACAAGTTCGACAAGAAGGGCAAGCTGGCGATGGCCAACGCCGGCCCGAATACCAACGGTTCGCAGTTCTTTATCACCGTGGCTGCCACCACGTGGCTGACGGGGAAACATACGATCTTTGGAGAGGTTGTGGAAGGTCAGGATGTGGTGGATAAGATTTCAAACGTCGCTCGGGGCCGGCAAGATCGACCGGTCAAGGATGTCGTGCTGCAATCGGTCACGATCGAGCGCGTCTAAGAACCGTCTTCCTTCCTTCCGGGCCGGGGATATGAATCTCACGGCCCCTTCTCATTTTCAAACTGCATCACCGACATTTCAAAAAGAGCGGAATCTTTGCTGATGATCAAACGTTTCTTAAACGCCGATGACGCCGACGAGTTCCCGGACTGCTGAAGCGCTTCGGTCGAGTTCGGTTTTCTCCTGCGACGTCAGCTTGATCTCGATGATCTGCTCAATTCCCTTCGCGCCCAGCTTCACGGGAACCCCCACATACAGGCCCTTGATCCCGTACTCGCCTTCAAGATAAGCAGCGCAAGGCAATATCTTTTTCTTGTCCTTAAGAATCGCCTCAACCATCTCCGTCACAGCGGCGGAAGGAGCATAATACGCTGAACCGGTCTTGAGATACTTCACAATTTCCGCGCCGCCATCCCGCGTACGCTGGATCAACTTTTCGAGGGTCGTTGGATCTAGCAGCTCAGTGATTGGAATCCCTGCGACCGTCGAGTAGCGAGCCAGAGGCACCATGGTGTCGCCGTGGCCTCCCAGAACAAAGGCGGTGACGTTCTCGACGCTGACCTTGAGTTCTTCGGCGATGAACGTCCTGAAGCGTGCCGAATCAAGAACACCCGCCATTCCAATGACGCGTTCCCTTGGGAAGCCGCTCATCTTGTATGCAGCCTGCGCCATAGCGTCGAGTGGGTTCGACACGATAATCAGGATACAGTTCGGTGAATGTTTGACGGCCTCTCCGACCACCGCCTTCATGATGTTGTGGTTAATGTTCAGAAGATCGTCACGGCTCATGCCCGGCTTGCGTGGCACACCGGCGGTGATTACGACAATGTCGGAGTTTGCAGTATCGCGGTAGTCCTGCGTGCCCAGAATGTGGGAATCGCGTTTTTCGATGGGCATGGCTTCTAATAGATCAAGCCCCTTGCCCTGAGGCACGCCCTCGACAATGTCAATCAAAACGACATCGGCAAGTTCCTTGGAAGCAATCCAGTGAGCCGCCGTGGCGCCCACGTTGCCGGAACCTACAATCGTCACCTTTTTTCTCATGAATGAGTCCTCTCAAAGTAAGCAACTACTCAGCCCTCAATGAATTCTGCTCAGGCGCCCTACCCAATCGTGCATCTAGAAGCCTCGCTGAGTGCTGATGAGCCTCACACCAATACCCCAGCGCCCATGTTCTCGATGATGTAGTCCGCGAACTCGCTCGTCTTCACTTTCTTGGCCCCTTCCATCAGGCGTTCGAAGTCGTACGTGACTTTCTTCTGTTCGATGGTGCGCTCCATGCCGCGTTCGATCAGATCGGCGGCTTCGCTCCAGCCGAGGAAGCGAAACATCATGACGCCCGACAGGATCACTGACCCTGGATTGATAACGTCCTTGTCTGCGTATTTTGGCGCTGTTCCGTGGGTGGCTTCGAAAATCGCATACCCGTCGCCGATGTTCGCGCCGGGAGCGATACCCAACCCGCCAACTTGTGCAGCGCAGGCATCGGAGATGTAATCGCCATTGAGGTTGGGAGTGGCCAAAACGGTGTATTCGTCCGCCCGAGTCACGACCTGCTGGAAGATCGAATCGGCGATGCGGTCGTTGATCATCAGCTTTTTCTTCCACGCGCCGTTGCCGTGTGTCTTGTAAATCGCCTCCAGAACCTGCGTGACCTCGGCGTAAACGGACTTCCGGAATTCCTCGGGTGCAAATTCAAGCCCCGGTTCAATCAGGCTGGCATTTTCTTCCGCCGAAAGGTTTGGATTTTTGTCCTTGTTGTCGAGGATCCAGCTCTCGCGCTCGGTGACGACTTTGTCACGGAATTCCTGGGTAGCGAGCTCGTAACCCCACTTGCGGAATGCCCCTTCGGTGAATTTCTGGATGTTTCCCTTGTGCACCAGGGTCACACTTTTGCGGCCAGTTTCGAGAGCGTGCTGAATGGCCATACGCACAAGTCGTTTGGTGCCACCGACCGAGATGGGCTTGATGCCGACGCCTGAGTCGAGCCGTACCTGCTTCTTGCCACCCTTCAGCATGTCTTTATTCAGAAATTCAATAAGCTTCGCAGCCTCCGGGCTTCCCTGCTCCCACTCGATACCGGCGTACACGTCTTCGGTGTTTTCGCGAAAGATCACGAGGTTCATGCGTTCAGGATGCTTTACCGGCGAAGGTACTCCGCTGTAGTACTTCACAGGCCGTACGCAGGCGTAAAGGTCCAGGATTTGCCGCAAAGCGACGTTCAAGGAGCGAATCCCTCCGCCCACAGGAGTCGTGAGAGGTCCCTTGATCGCGACCCGAAACTCGCGCACAGCGCCGATGGTGTCGTCGGGAAGCCAGGTATCGAACTTGGCTTTCGCCTTTTCGCCCGCGAACACTTCGTACCAGGCAACGCGTCGTTTGCCCTTGTAAGCCCTCTCCGCGGCAGCGTTGAACACTCGCACCGAAGCCTTCCAAATGTCGCGCCCCGTGCCGTCACCCTCGATAAACGGCACAATCGGGTTGTCGGGGACCTGATACCTTCCGTCCTTGTATGAAATGCGCGCGCCACCAGTAGGCACAGCGACGCCATTGAAAGACTCCGCCATAAGAGTGCTCCTTGCTCGGTTGGAAAACTTTCCATTATAGAGAAACACCGGGAAATCCCCTAGGGCAGGTATGGCTGCCACCACTCATGTCCGCCCCAAGCCGTCGTCAAACTCTTCCCTACAGTCTTCCAAGATCAACGACGGTGCTAGAATCGCGCGACTTTGGGAGGCGAAGATTCGGTATGCGGCAAAATCGTAGACGATTGATTCATGTCCTGCTCAGTCTGATGTGCGTGACCCCTGCGTTGTTGTGCCAGGAGGCGGCCTCTCCGAAACCCGACTCCGGAGAACGCCACGAATATGTCATCCCGAACTTCAAGAGCGAGAGTGGCGTGATTTTGCCGCAGGCTCGTGTGGTTTACGGAACCTACGGCCATCTCAATGCGGCCAAGAATAACGTCATCCTGCTGCCATCGCATTACATGGCCGACTACCACGGATACGAGTGGCTTATTGGTGCAGGCCACGTGCTCGACGTCTCGAAGGATTTTCTGGTCGCAACAGAGCTCTTCGGCAACGGCCACTCCTCTTCGCCGAGCAACACGCCTGAGCCGTACCACGGTCCGCGATTCCCCGTGACCACGATCCGCGACAATGTGGCAGCGGTCCATCGTCTGTTGACCGAGGAACTTCACATTACTCATTTAAAGGCCATCATCGGTTTCTCTATGGGGGCACAGCAGGCCTTCCAATGGGCGGTCAGCTACCCAGATTTTGCAGATCGCATTGTTGCGACTGCAGGCACCGCCAAGACCTATCCTCACGGCTTCGTTCGACTCGAAGGCCAGATCGCAGCTCTAACCGCCGACGCTGCCTTTCAGAATGGTGACTACACCACTCCGCCGAAGAAAGGTTTGGAAGCATTCGGCGTGGTGTGGACAGCGTGGCTTTTCTCACAAGAATGGTGGCGCAAGGAACTATGGCGCGAAGGGGCGAAGCCGGGCACCACGTTCGAATCTGTGTTGAACGAATTTCGAACAAACTTCATCCCCGGTGCGGATGCCAACGACCTGATCCTGCAAGCGCGAACGTGGGAGAAGCATGATGTCGGGTCCACGCCGGGGTTTGGAGGAGACGTCGGAAAAGCACTGGGATCGATCAAATCCCAGTTCCTATACATGCCGTCAGAAACCGACTTATACTTCCCGGTAGGCGATGCCCGCTATGAGGCTGGCTTTATGCACACTGTTACACTGACGCCGATTCCGTCACTCTGGGGACACACCGCGGGTGCCGGCGGCAGCCCGGCGGACGAGAAGTTTTTGAACGAGACAATAGGACGGTTCCTGACTGGCCCCAACCCTTAAGCAGAATAGGTCATAACCGTGCTCTGCCTGTTGAATTGCTTTAGAAATGTCCCCTTTTCGTTGCATTAGAAATGTCCCCTACTCTAGGCCTTCCATGCAAGGGGGAGGCTGGATTGGGGAGAACGGCGTTGAGTGCGAGAGAGGTGGAACGAGCTGGAGTATTGCGGCG
>JBKPEB010000015.1:0-45428 GCA_046728215.1 Acidobacteriota bacterium
ATTTCTGCTGAAGTGGCGTCCCAAGCGCATCTGGGGCTTCGAGCACGAGGGTGAACGCGCGGCGCGCGGCACCCACGGTTTACCTGCGGTTTGGCTGGAGTTCAGAGGTTCTCTTGCCCAGACAACGAGTCCGTCTCACTTGTGACAGTTTGGTTCGGTGATCCTGAAATGGAGCGTCGGTTAGCCTGCAGAAGAACAACCGTATGTCTTGGCCAAGGATATTGTCTTGGCCTTGATAGTCACGGCCAAGACTGTTATCATGGCCATGACAATTATGCCAAGGCTACACAAACCGGACCGAGAATATGAGAATCAGCTGGCGCAAATCTTTCAACAAGCTGGCTGGGACGTGTTCCCGCGTCCCCACGCTCCGGGCGAACCAGACCTAATTATGAAGAAGGACGATCTCAAGTACGCGATCGAGTTAAAACGAGCTCCCGAATCCCGTCGCGATCGGGTCGTGCCGTCACTTGCAGAAGCCGTCCTTCAAGCACAAGCCTATGCTCGCGAGATTCCTTCCGCTCGACCCCTAGCCATCATTGCCTCGCCCCTACTCTCGCCCGCGATCGTCGACCAGGCACTCGAGTTTCAACAGGCGTATGCAAGTGATGTTGCCGTCGGATTCTTCGATGATCGGGGCTTTCGAGTCTTTCGAGGACCAGGCCTTGAATCATTGAATTCCTCGCCGCAAGAGATCCACCAGCGGCAATCCCCAATCCCAAAATCAAAGTCTTACTCTCTATTCTCGGACTTGGGCCAGTGGATGCTGAAGGTGCTTCTGGCTCAACATATCGAACCGCGATACTTGCGTGCTCCCCGACTGAAGATTCGTAACGCCTCCGAGTTGGCGTTGGCAGCAGGCGTTTCCCAGGTCAGCGCTTCGCGTCTGGTGCGTCAATTGGAAGGCGAGGGCTTCCTTGACAGCTACCGAGACCAATTGGAACTGGTGCGAGTTCGGGATCTTCTTGAAGAATGGCAAGCTGCGGTACGCAGAGCCTTCAAGGAAATCCCCTGCCGTTGGGTTATTCCAGGTCATGGTCCGAACCAATTCGAATCTGCGCTTCGCGATTATCAAAGCCGTCAACTCCGTCAGAATTCAGGCGAAATTTCTGGCCATGGCCATCCACCCCGCTCTTGCCTTGGACTGTTTGCGGCAGCCGAGGCTCTCGGCTTAGGCTTTGTGCGCGGAGTTCCGCCGGTGCTCTATGTCGAACGCATTGAGCCTGAACTGATACAACAGCTCGGAATCTCCAGGGAAAGAGCCCAACAACCTGATCTTTACCTGCGCATCCCCGCTCACAAGGAATCGATCTTTCGCTCTGCGGTGGACCAGAAAGGCGTGCCAGTGTCTGACGCTCTGCAGGTGTGGCTCGATGTATCGAACCACCCCTCTCGTGGTAAAGAACAAGCCGATCACATCCGTGAGCAGATTCTCCGTCCCCTGCTGAAGGAATGAATGACCGCAATATAATGAGAGCACCATCAGCAACGAAATCCACAATCCTGAACTCGATGGCCTATCCAAGCTGCTTGCGGCCCTCGACCCCTGGCTTCCCCAAATCGTCATCGTCGGCGGGTGGGCACACCGCCTCTACCGCTATCATCCCCTCGCACAAGCGGTTCGATACGAACCGCTGCTCACCTTGGATACCGATGTCGCAATTCCTGGCAGGCTCGAAGCGCGAGAACAGAACCTGCGACAGCGCTTAACAAGCGCAGGGTTCAGAGAGCGGTTCCTGGGGGAACATCAGCCTCCAGCGACGCGCTACCAGCTCGGCGACGAGGAGGGATCTTTCTATGTCGAATTCCTGACCCCGCTCATAGGAAGCGAACACGATCGGCGCGGAAATCGCCGGGCAACCAGGCGCGTTGCAGGCGTCACATCACAGAACCTGCGCTACGTCGACGTGCTGCTGGGTTCGCCGTGGAAGGTCAAACTGTCGCAAGCGAACGGATTTCCTTTTGAAGATCCGAAGCAGATCCAGATAGCGCATCCTACTCGTTTCATGGCGCAAAAATTGCTCATCCACGATCGGCGCGAGCGGCGCTCTCGCGCAAAGGACAGTTTTGTACTTGCACGACACCATCGAGCTATTTGGCGTTTCGCTCGACGTACTCCGAGAAGAGTGGGAGCTTGCGGTAAAACCTACGCTTTCGGAGAGCCCAGTTCGCACCATAGAGGCCGCTGCTGATACAGCATTTTCGAAGGTAACCGACGACATAAGAGGCGCGGCACAAGCGGGTGCAGGTCGTGCCCTGACCCCGGAAGGGGTTCAGGAGTTATGTCGAGCGGGCCTGAAAATTGTGTTTGGCGCTGCGACTCATCCTGCGCGGTAATACTCCAAAATTGGCATCCGCGCACCCCTGAACCTTAAATGAGCTCATATACAAGAGCAACGTTGACGCTATCAACCTCTTAGCCTAATAAGCTGGTCATACACCGCTGTGAGTAGAAGAGACGATACCGTGGAATTGCCGACAGTTGATTGTTGGCACGGGGATGGCGCGCTTGCCGGTAATGGACGAAGTGAAGCGAGAGGCGGGGCACCGCAAGATTGCATTGCGGATTCTTCCGATAGCGAAGGCGATTGAGATGTTGAACAGGCGACCGAAGGACACCAACACAATTCTCCACATTACCGCTAATTCACTCGGAAAAAAGGGTATAGAGGAATTCCGCACTACGCGCAAGGAACAGTTGCGGCCAGCGACACTTCACGTACGGCTAGCGATCGCAAAGAACAACGTCGTCCTAGGCTTCCCGGTATCTGTCCGAAGAGAGCGGGCGATTGTCGTCGATCCTAGGGGTAAGGAAACAGTTATCGTGGTGTGTGCCGCGGGCTTCCCGAGTATCTGGCGTTAACATTCCTTTAACATTCGACGTTCGGCCGAATTTGTTCAGAGCGATTTTGGTCGACTTCACCGCCGAAAAGATAAGAGTGCGAGCAAGAACTCTTTGCATCAGATCGGGGGACCGATACGCCCGGCACGTTGTACGCGGTATGGCGAACTTCCAACACCCGAAGGCGAGCGATATCGAGTTCCTCGAATTACCCGGAGAAAGAATTCCGTTGGCGGATCCTAGCGTCGATACAGTCGTGAGCACCTTTACGCTATGCACGATTCCAGGCGTGGTAGAGTCAATCCAAGGTGTGCGACGGAGTCCTGAGGCCATGCGGCAAGTTCATCTTCTTCGAGCACGGTCTGTGCCCGATCCTCCCGTACGCGGTGGCAGGCGCTATCGGAACGCTTTTTCGTTTGGCGTTTGAAGGCTGCCACGTGACCCGTGATATTCCGTCGCTCATCGAAAAGGGCGGCTCATTTCCAAAGTCGGAATCATACTGCTGGTGGGGTTTGGCCGTTCCGGAACGGCAGCGAGACCCACACAGCCAAGCAGGGCAATTCAAGCGTTGTCGGGAGTCAGCAGGACCGGTGCCTGAAGGTTCACATTGCGAGTTCGAGAAAGCCTTACGCCGCGTGCAAACATTTTGTTCTTATTTGGACTACCCTAGCCCCGCCCTTTCCGACTTCGGAGCAGAGGAGCCAGTGCCCGGCCCGCACTCAAAGGTGCTGGGTGCGGCGTGCAAGCTGTACGCGGTTGGGGGAAAAAATTAACACTCCTTTAACTGCCGGGTGATAGGTTCACCAAATCTCCCCCGCGCACCTCGTCCCCTAGGCTCCGGTCGATGACTCTCAGGTCAAGGGGTTTGTCATGCAAACGTCCAGCCGCATCCTCACGCGTGAGGTCAATGACCTCGTGCTCGAACAGATTTTCACGTTCAAACAACCAGTAGAACTCGACGACCGACAGCTTCTCGAATATCACCTGCGCCACTTGCTTATCTTGAGTCTCTATAGGCAGCTGGATCGCGTCGGGTGGGAGAGGGCGAGCGGTAAAGCGTAAAAATTCTTTGAACATGAGAATCTCAATGGGCATCGCCTGCGAAAGGTGTGCAATTGTGTATCTGGTCACAAGCACGGGGAACAATCGTATCGCTTGCTCCCCGCGCACGCTTGGTGCTGGCATGTTTGTGCTTGCGTGTAGCTGTGGGGGACAGCAAAGCTTCCACAAGAACGACCTTAGACCATATGTGGTCTCGGAACGCGACTATGCGAGGGCCTACGCGAAGCCGGGTGAATACAGCGCCCAGCCGAAGACGGCCTTAGCGCAAACGCCGAGAAGCGTCTCGCCTCAATCCCTTAAGCGTGGCAAAGCCGCCACTGCGACCTTGGGCAGCAAATGGGGGTCTGGGGACGGGGGAAGGGGCTTTCCTTGCTCGCTAGTCTCACTTGGCGAACATAATCCAGTAGATACCGGCGCTCAGAAGAGCCAGCACATACGCGGCTGAAATCACGACTCGGAATGGTGGTACGCGCTCCATGGGATCAGATTGTTTGATCCGATCACTGTTCCGCAAGGTTACCGAAGTGTCCGATTCCAACGGTCACCCCTCCTTGCGCGAGGCTTCACTCTGGGTACCGATGGTTATCGAGAGTATGGGTGGGTTGTTCCATCTGGATTCTTGACGAATCCCGAGTAAGCGCCATGAACCGACAGCAGTGGCGGATACCCTCGGCGGAAATCAGAAATACTGGACTAGCAGCCGCTGGCCTAGGATTGCAAATAATCTCACGGGGAGTTGAGGGCCGCGAGACCCTTCCAGTATACGTTTCGTGCCAAATTGCAGAGGGGTGAGGCCGCAGTGAAAGAACCGCCCGACCCAACTCCTATTATGCTCGCGTCGCTGGCGCCAGCGATTGCTGTCTTAACATGCTGAATATCCGCGCGCAATGCTCGATCATACGTGGTGCCGAGCTTGGTTAGTTCACCTTCATAGTGCGTGGCAGTCATGCGGTCGTTGCGGCAGTCTCCCGTCTCAGGGTAGCCGCTGAATCTTACTCCCCTGCGCAGCCAGCCCATTTCGCGGGTATGTGATTTTCGTTTTGGAGCTTGCCCCAGACGAAGCCTCCATCAGCTCCGTACGCAACTCCATCAGCATTACGCCTAGCATGTTTCGTCCCTTGCCGTTTACTTCACTCCACGTGCAGTTCACCAAGTTCGCCACGCGGCCCGCTTCCACAATCCGGGAACAACCTGTTGAAAGAAGAAGGTGTCGTAAGTCGTCATGCTGTGAGAATTTTGCTCGAAGCACCTGGCGCATTCGATCATATTTGGCCTGCAGATGGGACCCGCAGCTCTCTTGCCCGGTTTTTATCCCGATTTTCCACCTCAGTCAAAATGTTCTCATCACCTGATCGGCGAGAATAAAACCTCCTCCAAGGCGGAATCGCCCGGCTCCTTGTGGAAATTCTTTAAGCTGCAGCCCGTACAGCGCATGTGCAGTCTCTTGGCCTCAGTGGATGGCTTCAGACCTACGGTCTTACCAATTGCAGTTTGGCTGCGCGTTGATTGACGTCGCGGAGTGACGCTTGTCCGCTAAAGACCCTCCGTTCTGAATCCATAAAGAGAGCAGTAACGCGGTTAGGGCTTCTGGATTTCACTTGATTGGGAAAGAAACCGAGCGAGGCTGGTGCCAAGCTGAAGGCATCAGCACTTGGCTGCCGTCACTTGTCCACTATCACGACTGCATATCACCGACAAGTACTGGGGCGATTCGTCTAGCACGAGAACGCGAACCCTGCGGGCTGCGGGTTCGCGGGCAACGCTCTGACACCGTCCGATCCCCTCAATTGCCGCTCTCATTGACTTCCTCCAACTTGCTGCTCTTTAGGAACCTTAACCGAAGCGTTCCAAGGCCGGGGTAAAGTGTTTGCAAGTTGGGTGTAAGGAGTTTGTTAACGCTGCCTATTTCGTTACGTCGAGCCTGACCTTGCGCACGATTCTAAGTAAAACTCCTGGTTGAAAAGGGCTGCCGGTACCGCCAATTCAAGCTAGCAGGACTGGGAGAACCGAGCTTCCAAGAATTCGCCCAACTTGGCTGTCGCCTTAAACTGCGGAATGGGGTCCAGTTCCTTGAACGCCGAAGTGAACGCGTTGGACAGACTCCAGATCGTTCGCGGCCGGAATTCCTCGTACTTCGGCTCGAAGTAGAGGTCATGCACCGTGCGCGCCAGGTGCTTTGGTGCTTCCAGTTTGCCCTCGACGAACGCCTCGTAGATCACAACCTTTGCGGTGACATCGGTGAGTTCGTTCCTCTGCCAGGCCTCCACCTGTTTCCGCATGGGCTCGAAGTTGCGCTGCATTCGATCGACACCGACCGAGACGCAGTCGACGAGTGAGAACGACTCCGAGTGCTTGGCCAACACTGGCGTGAACATGCCTGGGACAGTGTTTTCGAACTTGCCGACAGCCATAGCATACCTGGCCTGTTGCCATAGGCGCCCCTTGTTGTTTTCGAGCGCATTCGGTTTCGCAGCACGACGTTGATGTTGCCGCTGCTCCTAGTTCCTCACGACTAGTTTCATGTTCATGTCGTCATGACCACGCCCGCATTTCACGGCGCCTTCAATCAGGTACTCGCCCTGTTCCCGCGGAGCGACAAGCGCCCTCTTCGAATTGGGCCGATTCCTATTTCCGCTCCTCAATGGCTTTGACCGCTTCCCCGGCAATGGTCAGCGGGGCGCCATCGCTTGAATCTCGTCTGGCTTCAGGCGTAGTGTGAAAAAAGGCTAGGGGAAGGTGGCCCATGGTATACCTCATCGCCGAACCCTGCAGTAGACCAAAGATACTGCCTGCGTCGATGCCTCCGCCCAGACGACATTCACCCGAAGAAGAACACGAGTTACACGGACGGACGCCCGAGCTTCAATGTGGTCAGGCGGCCCTACATTGAACCCGTGGAGTGCATCGATTACGGCGCGTGCGTACCGGTCTGTCCGGTCTCGACGATTTTTGTAGTGGATGACCTGACGCAGAAGTGGAGGCGTACGCAGAAACTAACGCCCCTTACGTACAGGGCGGCGAGTTCACACTGGATCAGTACGCCAAGCACCGCCGAAGTAGGCGAGGCTGCGTTTCTCGGCTCGCGGTGGAGTGGCGAAGCACGTCGCGAATGCTAGACGATCGCTGCGAGTCCAAAGGAGGAGTATCAGATGAGACTCAGTGATCCGATCAGCTCGGTTTTGAAGCAGAAGAGCCACGAGATCTGGTCAGTAACGCCCGATCAGTCGGTCTACGAAGCGATAGAAAAGATGGCAGACAAGGGAGTGGGAGCACTGCTTGTGATTTCCGCGGGCGAGCTAGTAGGTGTCATCTCTGAGCGCGATTACGCTCGCAAAGTCATCCTTAAGGGACGATCCTCAAAAGAGACCCACGTGCGGGAGATCATGTCGACTCCAGTGGTCTGCGCAACGTGGCAGCACACCGTGGATGAGTGCATGACGATCATGACGAACAACCGTATACGTCATCTCCCGGTCATGGAAAACACGAAAATCGCGGGGATGATCTCGATCGGCGACTTGGTGAAGTGGATCATCTCGGAACAAGAGGGAACCATCCAGCAACTGGAGAGCTACATCGCAGGGAAGTACCCTGCTTAAAGCAAGTTTTTGAACCTGGCTGGACGTCTAGGTACACGGGTTTCCTAGGATTTCAAAGCAGCGAACAGCTGATTGAGGCTCTCCTTCGCGTCCCCGAAGAGCATCATACATTTCGGGTTGCAGTAGAGTTCGTTATCCACACCGGCAAACCCTGGGCGGAGGCTGCGCTTCAGGACGACAACTGATTTGGCGCGGTCGACTTCCAAGATTGGCATTCCGTAAAGCGGGCTGCTTTTGTTGTTTCTTGCGGCGGGGTTCGTCACATCATTCGCTCCAACGACCAACGCGATGTCTGCCTCTGGGAAGTAAGGATTGATTTGCTCCATCGTGTACAGCTGATCGTAGGGTACGTTTGCTTCAGCGAGCAGCACGTTCATATGGCCCGGCATGCGACCCGCAACCGGGTGAATGGCGTATTTCACATCGATGCCGCGCGTGAACAGCAGCTTTGCGAGTTCACTAACTCCGTGCTGAGCTCGCGCGACAGCCAGCCCATAACCCGGGACAATGATGACCGACCTGATGCTGTCGAATAGAACAGTCAGCTCTTCGGGAGTGATGCTGCGAACCGTGCCCATCGCCTGCGCCGCCGGACCGGCCTCCTCTTTCGCGACCTTTCCGAAGGCGCCAAACAGAACGTTGACGGCCGAGCGATTCATGGCTCGGCACATCAACAGCGAGAGAAGGAAGCCGGAAGTTCCGTCGAGCGAGCCCGTAATGATCTGAATTTTGTTCATGAGAACGAAGCCCATGGAGGCGTCCGCGAGGCCACCGTAGGAGTTCAGCAAAGCTATAACCACAGGCATATCCGCCGCCCCGATGGGAATGACGAGCAGAAAGCCAAACAGCAACGCCAGACCGACCATCACGAAGAAGAGGGTACTTGCGGCCGGCGCGAAGACCAGGTAGATACCCGTCCCAACCACCGCAGCCAGTAATGTGATGTTGAAAACGTTCTGCCCCCGGTAAGTCATGGGCGCTCCTGGGAGGAGTCCCTGAAGCTTCCCCGCGGCCATGAGGCTGCCGGTAAAGGTCAGGCTGCCGATGACCACCTCCAGACCAATCGTGGTCATCTTCACGCTGTCGAGCCCGACTGCAGCGTGTCGAACGTATTCAGAGATTCCTATTAGGCTGGCCGCCAGTGCTCCGAGAGAATGCGAGAGGGCCGTCCGTTGGGGGACGGCAGTCATCGGGATTCGCAATCCCATACTGGCGCCAACAATGGAGCCAATGGCGAGCCCAATTGTGATCCACCGGAAGTTGACAATCTCAGGGTGGAAAAGTGTGCCCGCAATGGCCATGAGCATACCGAATGCGGCCAGGAACATTCCCCTCCTGGCGTACTTCGGCGAACTTAGGCCCTTCAGCCCCAGGATGAACAGCACCGCCGACAGGATGTAGAAGTAGCGCAGTGCCGAAACTGATAAAGCGGCACTAGATAACTGTGTGCCCGTCCCGGACTGCTTAAGCCAGTGCATGAGCACCAGGAAAGCAACGATGAGCACCGGGAAGGCAAGCAACAGCTTTGGACTTAGCCGGAACCTGCGGCGCTGAATGCCGATCTCGTGCCCCCTTTTGAACATTTTCAACATCCGGTCGGTAATCAGAAAACCGCCGACCACATTTGTCGAAGAGCACGTCACAGCAATAAACCCGAGAGCGGTACTCACCCGACTGTAGTTGGCGCCGGCAACAACCAGGGAGCCGATGAGCGAGATTCCTGAGATCGCGTTCGTGGCCGACATCAGGGGTGTGTGCAGCAAAGGCGGCACTCGCGTGATCACGTGATAGCCGAGGAAGCCCGCCAGGATGAAGATGTAGAGTCCAATCTCGAGTTCAGTTGTCATCGTGCCGACCTTTCGAACCCGTTCAGAGCCTGGCTTTGACCCCATCGTGCACAATCTCTCCCTGATGCGTGACCAGGGGACCGCGTGTCAGTTCGTCGTCCAGATCGAGGTGCGGTGTGCCGTCTTTCAGAAGATGAACGAGGAAACTCGTGACGGTCCTGGCGTACATCTCGCTACCCTGAAACGGAATTGTGCTCGGCAGGTTCATAGGACCGATAATGATCACCCCATGTTTCACGATGTCCCGCCCGGGCTCGGTTAGAGCGCAGTTCCCCCCCTGCTCGGCCGCCAGGTCCAAGATCACGGAGCCTGGACGCATGCCGCGGACCATCTCCTCGGTGATGAGGATGGGAGCGCGCTGGCCGGGAACCAGCGCCGTGGGGATGACGACGTCGGCGGCGGCGACGTACTTGAACATCATTTCCTGCTGCTTCTGGTAGAACTGCTCCGACTGCGCCTTGGCATAACCGCTCTTATCCTCAGCGTCTTTGGCAGCGAGGCCCAGCTCTGCGAACTGGGCACCGAGACTCTCCACTTGCTCCCTGACGGCCGGGCGAGTGTCGTACGCCTCTACGACTGCGCCGAGCCGCTTCGCTGTACCGATAGCCTGCAGCCCCGCCACGCCCGCCCCGATGACGAAAACCCGCGCAGGGGTAATCGTGCCAGCGGCGGTCATCAGCAGAGGGAAGAACTTCGGCAAACGACTCGCTGCGATCAGGACGGCCTTGTAGCCTGCGATGGTGCTCATGGCGCTGAGGGCATCCATGGGCTGGGCCCGCGTGATACGCGGCATGAGCTCCATGGAGAAAGCCGTGATTTTGCGCGCGGCGAGGGCTTTGATTGCTGTGGCATTGTTGTAGGGCTGGAGGAAGCTGATGAGAAACGAGTTCTCCTTCATGCGGCCGATCTCGTCTATCGTCGGAGGCTGGACCTTGAGGAGAATGTCGGCTTTGCGGAAAACCTCGCCCTCAAGGCGTGCGCCCTTCCCCTCGTACTCCGCGTCGAAGAATCCGGCCGACTGGCCTGCCCCCGATTGAACGACAACGTCCAAGCTGGCCTTCGTGAGCTTCGGAACAAGTTCAGGAACAAGCGCCACACGCTGCTCGCCCGGGACCGCTTCCTTCGGAACGCTGACGATCATAGGCATCGGCGAACCTGCGCGGATACTGCTGGCCCGCTATTCTAAACCCCTGCGTCCAGGCCTCAACAAATCTCGCGGCACCCGTGGCGGGGGACCCGCATGCCATCGAGCGTGTCGATTTGAAGAAGCTGGCCATGCTAACGGGCGAGATCCACGCACACAGCATCGCCGCCGAAGGCGGCTCATACTTGATAGGACGTGTTGCTCCAGAAAGAGCTTCATACTGTCCAAACAGAGAGCAGACAACGGAACCGCCTCATGGGAGTGCCGATGCGAGCTCGGGGCAGCAGCCTCGACACCTCCTAGGCATCGGTTGCATTCGCCCTTGCCTTGACTTCGCGATAAAACAGGCGCATGTTGGTGAAAGCGAGTTCACCTGGAAAGAAGACGCGCGCTGCCCTCTAATGCGTAGACTCGGCTGGTCGCAGGAATTCGGGAGTCCGCAGAGGCGCCACCTGCACAACACGCGCGTCGCTCCTCTTTGGCCTCAACCACCAGCACACATTTTTCTTCTGCGGGAAATCGGTGTCCAACAATGACGGCATCAAGCCTCTCACGACTCAGCAGCTCCAACGCCGCCTTCACACTGCTGCTCGGAATCACGTCATATCCCGGGTCCTTCAGAGCTAATGCACCGGTTGTTTGAAATCATTTCTGTCGAAGGAAACGCATTGGATCCCGCTCGAGCATACTAATGCTTTCTCGGCGGGTGGCCGGTTGTTTGCTCCAATACAGGTGGGCGCCGCTAACCGAGTAGTAGCTTGTTAAGCTGTTAAGCTGCAGCTGCAGGCTTGCCTGGACGGATTTCCTCTTTCCTTTCTTCCGTCACAGCGGGCCGCATACTTGCTAGCTTGGCAAGCGCCTTCCCCGTTAGAACAGTGAGTTCGACAGTTGCGATCGCACCCAAGATGGCGGGCACGACGTACACGTTCTCAATCTTCCAGAGCCAGTGCCCGAAAACGGGTGAGCCCAGCCAGGCTCCAAGCCAACCGACGATCAGCTTCCCGAACACGGCATCATTGCGCTCAAGAACCCGATCGCGGACCACATAGGAGTAGGCGACAGCAACCGCTGCCCCGATGAGCGTGAGAATCAGGAAGGAAAGCAAGCTCATCCCCAACATACCCTGTACCTCCTTTTGGACCAGGGGAGACCAAGGTGGGTCTTCGTGAAGAACGAGGTCCAGAACTGGGTCAGATGAACAAGGTAGGCCCAGATCTCGAATCGACAGTCGGGCGGCCAACGATCTCTCTTGCTTGTATCCTCAATTCTAAGCCGATACAAGAAAGGACTCAATCTCTCGGGAACTTGCTATCGGGAGGCAAGAAACAAAAGGGAAGATCACCGAGCTTCATCGTGAGTACGATTGACGCTCGGGAGAGGGGCGACTTCACGCAATTAGGTCTCCGGCACGACTTTCCAATCGGTCGCCTCTTGAATCACGAGCGATTCGTCGCAACAGAGTACTGATCCCGACAAAGTCCCTCGCCCTCCTGTCGATCGGCGAAGCATTCGAACGTGCTGACAACACCTTTGTTTTAGGAGATCGGCTCTCAAACCTGCTCTCTCTTCAATTCTTGTCAGTAACACTCGGGTTCGCCGCCAAACCGCTTTCTTCCCTTGCGTCTGCGCAGAGTTACGCTGTGCGAGGATTGAAGGCTCCCCAGCACAGCCTCGCTTGAAGAAGGCGTAAAGGCTGCAAGCTCTTGTGGTGCGCAATGCGGGCAACCGCGCGGTAGGGTCCGGAGCAACTCTTAGATGTCGGTCACGTCGAAGATCTCGGAACTTTCTAGAGGTCTCTGCGGATCAATCGCTTACGAGGCTATCCACGGTCGGAGTGATCTGTGTCCCAACTTGTACCCTCTCCCCGGCCGTCGCGCAGGGACCAGCCGAAACTGGGCTGTGATTTTGGAGATGCAACCCCTTGCGCAGTACTGTGCAAGGGGAGTATCGTTTGAGTTAACGGACCGGGGATGTGTTGACTCGGTTATTACCCTCACCCCAAGGCGCGCACCCTCATCGCGCGTCCTAACCCCGAGTCAAAAAAAGTCTCCCCGGCCCCTCCGTCTTTTTCCGCTACCCCCAGCCGCCTGTGGAGCACCAGGAGAATGAGGGCAAAAGCAAAGCGGCGAGGGAGAAGATTTGCGTTTTGGTATCGGTATACCTGATCAATCGCAGCCCAGGGGCGCACCACAAGCCTATCGTTAGCACAATGGGCCATTCCGCGATGCGCCGGCCACTCCGCTCCACCGGCGACGCCAGAAACGAATGTTTGACCGTACCGGCGGTTTGCCAACCTGCTACCCAAGCCGGTGTGTTCTATGCGTTTCGACTGGGTAACGCGACTCTCCCTCGACAATCTGCGTCCATTGTTGAGCCTGCTTTCTGAGGACTTGGCGATTGACTTGGGGACGGTTAACACCCGGGTTTATGCCCAGAGCAGAGGGATCGTGGTCAACGAACCCTCTGCCGTTGCTCTTGACGACCGTACCCAGCGAAGTGCAGGAGGTCGGCAAGGAGGCCAAGGAGATGTTGGGCCGCACGCCCGGCAACATCAGGGTCGTGAAACCTTTGAAAGATGGCGTGATTGCTAACTTCAAAGTGACCGAGAAAATGCTCAACTACTTCATCCAAAAAGCGCACCAGCGCAGGACGCTGGTACACCCTCGCATCATCATCAGCGTCCCTTCCGAGATCACACAGGTAGAGAAGCGCACCGTCACAGATTCCGCCTACCGAGCCAAGGCCAGCGAAGTATACCTGGTGGAGCAGGCGATGATGGCGGCCATCGGCGCTGGTCTGCCGGTCACCGCACCCGGCGGCAACATTGTAGTGGACATCGGCGGCGGCACCACCGACGTCGCCGTCATCTCGCTCTCTGGCATCGTCTATTCGTGCTCCCTGCGCATGGCGGGCAATCACATGGATGAAGCCATCATGAATTACCTAAAGCGGAGATATAACCTGCTGATCGGAGAGCGTACGGCGGAGCAGATCAAGGTCGAGATTGGCTCGGCTTACGCGCTGGACAAGCCGCTGACCATGGAGATCAAAGGGCGGAGTCTCATCGAGGGTATACCTAAATCGATCACCGTGGACGACAGCGAAATTCGCGAGGCGTTGAGCGAGTGCGTGCCACAGCCGGGCGCTCGTGGCAAGAGCTTGGGTACCCTGGCTGGTTTTGAGCGTTTTAGTTTTCGCGTGGGGGTTGCCAACCTTGAAGACTGCGCTCGACAAGCTATCGGCGCCTAAGTTTCCAGTCGCGGGCTTGCATCTGATGATACAGCGCGTGCCACCGGTGGTGCGCAAGCCGACGCCGGAAGCCGCGGTGTATTCGCTGAACTGGCTGACCGCTACCGGGTCGGGCATTGTGGTGGCGGCGGTGATCTCGGGCCTGATCATGGGCTTCACGCCCTGGAGCATGGCGCAGGTGTATTGGAAGACGATCGTGCGGGTGCGCTTCTCGTTGCTCACGATCGCGGCCATGCTCTCCATTGGCTACCTCACGCGCTATTCGGGGCTGGACGCCGCTATGGGCCTTGCCTTTGCCCGCACGGGTGTGCTCTATCCGTTTTTTGGCACCATGCTCGGCTGGTTGGGCGTAGCGCTGACCGGTTCGGATACCTCGTCGAATGTGCTCTTTGGGAGTCTGCAAAGAATTTCAGCCGAACAAATCGGAGTGCCATCGACTCTGATGTCGGCCGCGAACAGTTGTGGCGGCGTGATGGGCAAGATGATTGATGCGCAGAGCATCGTCGTAGCTAGCACCGCAACTGAGTGGTACGGACACGAAGGCGACATCTTGCGTTACGTGTTCTTCCACAGCGTTGCGCTGGCGGCTCTGGTGGGAATCGTCGTGACGCTGCAGGCCTATGTGTTTCCGTTCACGCGGTTGGTGATACGCTAGGCTGCGTTAGATGTACATACAAAGTACTTTACGCGGAACATTTTGTACTGGAGGATCACCCGCCATTGTTCCTGCTGGGCGGAACATCCTCGACTCGGTAACCAAGCTTGTGGAGTGTGGGGATCATTCGGAAAGTGAGCAGCGCGATTTTCGATCCTGTTAACAACACTTACGAAGCCGCGCCTATACAATCGACTGCCATAGCAGCAGGTGCGAGGATGGCGCTGGCCTGATGGCCCATGACTCAAACCGAAGAATTCAAAACTGAAAGGACGACCCATGACTCAGAGTGGTGCAACCGTATCTGATAAAAATGCAATTCGTCCGTTTCATGTGAATGTTCCGGAAGTGGAGCTTAACGAATTGCGCCGGCGTATCAACGCAACAAAGTGGCCGGAACGGGAAACTGCCGCGGATGCGACGCAAGGAGTGCAGTTCGCAACCATGCAGGCCCTCGCACGTTATTGGGGGACGGAATACGACTGGCGGAAGGTGGAGGCGAGACTGAACGCCCTGCCGCAGTTCATCACCGAGATCGATGGCCTGGACATTCACTTTATTCACGTTCGTTCAAAACATGAAGATGCGCTGCCGCTCATCGTCACGCATGGATGGCCAGGCTCGGTCATCGAGCAGTTGAAGATTGTCGATCCACTCACCAATCCTACCGCGCATGGCGCGAGCGCATCGGACGCTTTCCACCTGGTGATTCCGTCGATGCCGGGCTACGGGTTCTCAGGCAAGCCGACCACTCCCGGCTGGGACCCCGACCGCATCGCGCGTGGCTGGGTCGTGCTGATGAAGCGCCTTGGATACACACAATTTGTGGCGCAAGGCGGCGATTGGGGTGCGCTCATCACCGATCTAATGGGCGTGCTGGCGCCTCCGGAATTGCTCGCCATTCACACCAACATGCCGGGCGCGGTTCCAGACGACATTAACGCAGCCGCTTTTACCGGTGCGCCAGCGCCATCCGGTCTCGCAGCCGACGAGCAACACGCTTTCGATCGGCTCGCCTTTTTCTACAAGCATGGCCTGGGCTACGCCATCGAGATGGGGAACCGCCCGCAGACGCTGTACGGGCTTGCAGATTCGCCGGTTGGCCTCGCAGCCTGGATCCTCGACCACGACGAAGCCAGTGAGGCGCTCATGGCGCGCGTCTTTGCCGGCCAGTCCGAGGGCCTTACGCGAGACGACATTCTCGACAACATCACCCTCTACTGGTTGACGAACACGGCGATCTCTTCGGCTCGTTTGTATTGGGAGAACAAGCTTGCCTTTTTCGCCCCGAAGAATGTCGCCATTCCGGTTGCCGTCAGCGTTTATCCCGATGAGATCTACGCCGCTCCGCGGAGCTGGGTAGAGAAAGCCTATCCCAAACTCATCCATTACAACCGGCTGCCCAAGGGCTGTCACTTCGCGGCGTGGGAGCAGCCGCAATTCTTTTCAGACGATGTGCGCGCGGGCCTCCGATCACTGCGCAAAGTAGCCAAAGCAGCGTAGCCGTGGCTTAGCCGGAAATCGATAAACCTTGTGCGGAGTGGATGCACTCCGCACTTTTCTTTTTTTGCTCTACCCGAGGTTTAGCCATAACTCCTAATTATTGTTGAAACATCCCTATAGCACTCACGACCCGGCTCGTGGGCGAAAGTCTACTTACATCCACTACGCAAGAGGGCGAAACGAGGTACAATAACCCCTCTTTTCGGAAGGCAACAAGAGAATTTCGGTTAAGAGGAGGACCGCGATGGTTTCCCATTCCCAATGGCGCGGTATGTTGCTCAGTCTGCTCTTCGTCGTGGCCGCAGCCTTTGCTTGGCAGAGTACAGCTGCGCAAGACGTGTTTCATGACATTTCAGGGGTGGTGAAGAAGGTGGACAAATCGGCCAAGATTATTGTGGTCAAAGCCGCAGACGGAACGGAACACACCATCAAGTACACAGAGAAGACAACGGTGGAGGGCGCGAAAGACGCAGGAAAGGGCGTAGCGAAGGGCTCTGCCGAAACCTACTTAGCGGGTAAGGAGGGGGCGAAGATCACCGTTCACTACACGGAAAAGGGTGCCGAGAAGACAGCTGTTGGAGTGAAGGACGCTGTTGATTAGCCTAGTCTACCGCTACAAATAGGGCGCGTGCTATTTGAGCATGCCCAGTTCCTCCCATACGCATCTTAATTTAGTGATGTTGTGCGCAGGGACGGACACGACCGTCTGGGGCCGTCTTTCGCCGGAGAGATTTGCTTGCTTTGGAGGATGGGTGGTAGTCATTCCCCTCTTCCGCGCATCCGAGCGTTTGCCGCTCGAAGCCAACGTGGGTTCTCCAACCCCGTTTGCCAGACTCGATGTATCCGAGTCATTCCTGATGCTGGAGGAAAGATTATGCGGGCGCGCCTCCTGTTTGCAAAGTCACGCGCGTAACAGCTGGATCGTCACTTCTCGGATATCGTTGGTGTTGCGAAGAGTATGGAGAGTTCCTACCTACTGCTTGTCGTACACCGCGGTGCCGCTGGCCTTCTTGCCCTTCGAGTCGGTTCCGCTAGAGGTAACAGTGCGGCTTTTGCCATCCTCAGAGACGACGATGCGACCATTAGTAGTGACCCTACGGGCTTTCTTGATGTTGAAACCCAGTGTTCGGTCGTCGATCTTCGTGTACGACCGCGCATCAGAAGTCGGATCGTCGGCGACGGGATAGTCCTTCCCGTCGAACTTGCCCGTCCACTCGTTATGGGTTGGCTTGCCGTCCTTGTCGGTACCATCGATCGTGACTTTCACGTTATCACCTGCGACCTCGTAGACAACGATCTTGTTTTTCGGCGCGCCAGGGGTGAGCTTCGATTTGGCTTCGTTCAGCTTCCAGGTGCCGGTAAATACATCATCTGCAAAGCATACGGCTTTTCCGAGAAGGCACAAAACTAGAGGCAGCACAATCGCCTTGGGTTCATATCGGCTCCTGATTGAGAAACGGTTGTAGGCTTGGTCTGGCGAATCCTAGTGCCGTGTGGCACGTTCTGCAACATACCAGCAGCTAGAGCATTGACAGGTCAACCGAGCGGAAGCAAGATTACGGCCTGCGGTTCGGAGAATGTATGCGGGGCATGCTAGCCGCGACTTCATCCGCGACGCGATAATCCAGAATATGTGATGTCAAGGTGTGGGGACCAAAAACGCGAACGTCTGCCACCGCTTCCATGTTGGATTGCAGCCAAGCTCCATCCAAGTCCGTAAATGTGAGCTTGACGCGAACCTTTTTTAGCCACCACGAGGGAGTTTTTGCCACCTCTCCTTCAATCTGGCGCACCAAAAACGAATGCTGGTCAACCCACACCTGTCCCGAGATCAGGTTTTTCTCTTTTCGCTTCGGCTGCAGTCCCAACAGATAGCACGGCTGGCCGTCCAGACTCACTTCACCGACGTAGGCGAAATCATAGTTATCTCGGCTGAGTGCAGTGTGCGCCGGACTATCGCTGGATGCCGATTCTACCTCGTTGTCCAAGACACGTCGTACAACATGCTGTCCCCGGTCGCTGCCTGATGACCTCTGTATTCGGTAATTCTTACTGGTGGGAGGCCTGAAATCTACTTCCGCAACGACATCGGAATCGGACCTGGAGTTGTTGGCGCCGGACAGGTGATATGCGCGAATCACCTGATAAGGAACCTGCGGGCGAGTTCGAGCTTGCGTTCTCTCGAGGGCCTCGATAATCGAGGTAAGAGGCAGAGCTCGGTTGTTCGTAGCTTGCTGAGCGTTTACGAGGCAGCAGCAGAATCCGATAGATACTCCAATCGTAAGCCAGCGTGTCGCAATCCGCATCGCCAATCCCTCGCGCCTTTATGATGCAAACAGCACGTCCTGGGCCAAAGGAAAATGCTGGACGCAGGAGGATTACGCCGCGTTCGGTTCGGCTGGACGCGCAGTTTGTGCGGTGAATTGGAAGAATCTCGCTACCGCGAATACCGTATCTCGAGGTGATTTCGCGTGCTCGCCGCTGCGTCCGAGTCAGAGGTATCAGGAACGCGCTGTCGGAAATTGGTATGAATAGAACTTTAGTTAAGCAGCCGCGCCGAAGTCACTACTTCGTGTCTGTCCCATCGCACCGCACCTCGCGGGAAGATGCCTTAGAAGGGGAACTCGTCAATCTGACCTTTTCCACCGCTCGTTACTATTTTCTTTGAGCGTCATCGTTCTCAGAGATTTTTACGACATCAACCCGCCGCACCTCGCGAGTGGTCTCCGGTCGGACGCGAACGATCCGATATCCTCCAATTTCGTCTCCCAGTTTCAGGCTATGCGTATCAAGCACTGTTGCTGTTCCGATCTCTTTGCCGTTGTGGCGTCGTAGAGGACTAGCTGATAATTAGGGTGATCGAGTGTCATACAAAGCCCAAGTTCTGCCTCGCGGCTTCTCTAAGTCCCAAGCGTATAGTCGAAACTAGGCGCTTTTCTTCTGAGGATGCGCTATCAGCCGGTCTGGCTGAGCTGGCTTCGGATGCTCGCTTTGATGAAATGACAGACAGGACTGGCAGAATATCTCCGCGCATCGTCCGCAGCGTCTAGTGTGCTCTGAGCAGAGCGATGTCCCGCAGTCGTAGCATAGTGTTTCAGCTGAGCGGCCGCACGCGGTGCCGACCTGATCCTGCACTCCCCGAACCTCTACCACTCCGCAAAAGAAATAGTGCATGGGTGGAAGAACATCCTTCCGCGGTCAATTCAGCCCCTTGCGCTCGCGGGCCGAGAGCAAAGAACAGGCTGCACGAACTGAGCTTAGCTGACTGGGAGCTGTCCTTCCCCAGACCCGCAACAGGATGCAGCGCAGACGATTGTAGACGAAACGATTGTTGCAACAGTGTCAATCTGAGGGCCGAACTTCTAGGGTACGTCTGTAGCACGCTTGGGCCATCATTTGCATTTTAGGGCCATCCTCAAATTTGCGGAGCTATGCGATCCTTCGAACATGGGCGAGAAAAAGCCAACTTCAGAGGAATTGCAGGGTGGAAGTTCTGGAACTATGGAAGCTCGCTGATCGCTTAAAAAAGCATGCTGATGGACTCGCCATGCGTCCGGCGGAATTAGAGAAATTGATCCGGCGGACGAAGCGCCGGTCGCCTGAAGCCAAACCCGGAGGCTAGTCAGTTCGTCATTTGCCGCCCACCGTTGCTTTCACACATACGACGGCGGGAACCAACCGGCTACTGGTGATCGGCGTTTCCATGAACATCACGGGCAACACTGGCGCCACCGTAAGCGGCATCACGTACAACGCCGTAGTTTTGACGCGGGCCGGGTTTCACAACGATGCAGGCAACACCCGGCGTGTGGAGATGTGGTATTTGGTCAATCCTCCTACGGGCACGAACCTTGCAGGGGTCGTCACCTTAAACCTTCCCGGCGGAACGGGGACGGTGGGAGTCGTTGTGGGCGCAACCACGTTCACGGGCGTGGATCAAACCTGACGACAGTGATCACCTATGTCGCACGCCAGGTCGTATGAGAAGACGCCTATTCCCGATGCGGAACGAAGCCCTAGGTTCGGCACTTTCTTCATTCACCTCGAAGTCTGTTGAATGCTGATCAGAGAATGACTCACCGGGTTTCGGCTCACTAAAGACGAAGCCGATGAAAAGCTTCTTTGAGATCTAGTTCCGAGAGACTTTGCAGGTCCCATAAAACTGAGGAGACTGATTGACTCTGTTCGCATCCGGACATCACCGTCCGTGAGTGGACAAAATGATCAGCCTTGCTCGCGCTGAGGCAGTGGTTCTTTATCTTTGCAACCAAGGGGTTACGTTCCGAAGTCGATTGGTCAGAGTCCTGCTTAGTCAGAACCCGATTCTAGGGTGATCTTGGCCGCTCAGGGCAGTCTATCGAGACTGCACCGCTGCACTTTGAGGCACGCTGTTTATGACGCGTGAGGGCCCTGACTCACTGCCTGGCGCTGTGATCCGTGTCGCCTTGGATCAGCACTAACGCTAGCTCTGCGGTGCGAGTGAGGAGAAGCGAATGACCGGACTTTTTCAGGATCTCCGATATGCAATACGCCAGCTCCGAAAGAGCGCCGGGTTCACCTTGGTCGCAGTCATCACGCTGGTCTTGGGAATCGGCGCCAGCACTGCGGTGTTCAGCGTGGTTGATCAAGTGTTGCTTCATCCGCTTCCTTATCCAGATTCGGATCGAATTGTAAAGGTCTCCCAGACGGTCGAGGGCTTACCGAGCTATGACGCCTCTCCTGCCAACTATCTGGATTGGGTCGCACAAAGCCACGTCTTCGCCGAGATGGCAGCCTCTCATGGATGGCAAGGGAGCCTCTCGGTGGGAGATCGTCCGGAGCGGGTCAAAGGCACAATGACCACGCCAAACTTCTTCCCACTGTTCGCAGTGCGTCCGATCCTCGGGCGCGGTTTCGAGGTGAGTGACGCGCGGCCCGGTAACGATCACGTTGTGGTACTCGGCTACGGCTTGTGGCAGCGCTACTTCGCGGCAGATCGCGCGATTGTTGGCCGGGACATCCGTCTCAATGGAGAGCAGTACACCGTGGTCGGTGTGATGCCACCGAACTTCTCTCCGGACGACTACGGCGAGCTATGGATCCCATCTCCGTGGGGAGTGCCCATTCATCCGCTGGCGCCTGACAAGGATCCTCGCCAATTCAGGAACAGAAATTATCTTGACGTCTGGGCGCGGTTAAAGCCCGGAGTAACTCAGCAACAGGCCCACGCGGAACTCGATACCATTGGCCGCCGCCTGGAGATGCAATATCCGGATTCGAACGACAAAGTCGGCGTGAGCTTTCTGCCATTACATGAATATATCGTCGGTAACATCCGTCCGGTTCTGCTCGTTCTGCTAGCTGCGGTGGCCATCGTGCTTCTGATCGGGTGCGCCAACGTTGCCAACCTTCTTCTGGCACGAGCCACAGCGCGTGCCAAAGAAATCTCGATTCGAACGGCTCTGGGAGCGAGCCGGGGGCGTTTGCTCCGACAGACGCTTACCGAGAGTGTTCTGCTCGCGTTATTGGGAGGAATCCTCGGGTGTTTGCTAGCTGTCCTGGCCGTTCCGTCGCTGTTGGCACTGAGTCCACCGGATATCCGCCAGTTCACGCAGATTGGAATCAACCGGGAAGTGTTGGCATTCAATTTCCTGGCTTCAGTTGTCTGCGGAGTTGTGTTCGGTCTGATTCCCGCTCTGCAATCGTCGCGATCAAACCCAAACGAATCCCTCAAAGAAGGCGAACGCGGGAGCACAGCGAACCGGGGGCGAACCCGTTCCGCTCTGGTGATCGCCGAAGTTGGACTCTCGCTAGTTCTGCTGGTTGGAGCCGGGCTGCTGGTCAAGAGTTTCGAACGACTCTTGGATGTTGATGCCGGCTTCGACCCGGATCATCTCTTAACCTTCAACCTTGGTCTTCCGTCCTCCACCAATTCTGTTCGTCAGCTCGCGTTTTACCAACAAGTCGTGCAAAGGCTTCAGGCGTTGCCAGGCGTGCAGGCTGTAGGCGCCGTCAGCAGGCTGCCACTGGCTGGAGGCAATAGTTCACGCAGCTTTGGCGTTCCTGGAATCGAAACGGCTTACGACGCCGACATTCGCGTCAGCACTCCTGACTATTTCCGCGCGATGAGCATCCCGTTGCTGAAAGGCCGCGGCTTCAGCGAGAGTGACCTCAGCAGCTCGCTTAATGTGGTCGTCGTCAACGAGGCCCTGGCCCGCACCGCTTTTCCTGGACAGGACCCAATTGGCAAACAGCTCACCCATTTCGGGCCGGACAATTTGACGCTGCAGATCATAGGCGTCGTCGGTAATGTCCGGCACGTCGGGCTCGATGCAGATCCCCACGCTGAGATCTACCAGTTGCTCGGCCAGGCGCAATGGCCGTCGATGTTCGTGGCCATACGTAGCGGAACTTCTGACCCCAAGACCCTGACTTCGGCGGCGCAGAATGCGGTCTGGAGTGTAAATAAAGATGTCCCTCTCGCCAACGTCCGCACGATGCAAGATCTCATTGCCAACTCCGTTCAACGGAGGAAGTTCAGTATGTTGCTACTTACTGTCTTTGCCGTGGTGGCCATGCTGCTTGCGGCCATCGGACTCTACGGCGTCATGTCTTACTCAGTCGTGCAGCGCACTCACGAAATCGGTATCCGTATGGCTTTAGGAGCACGTCGTCCCGAGGTGCTCTCACTAGTCGTGAAGCAGGGGATGGCGCTCGTTCTCGTGGGGATCGCAGCAGGCACCGTGCTTTCGTTCGGAATGACGCGGTTGATCTCGGGGATGCTGTTTGGGATTACGGCAACCGACCCCGTGACCTTCATAGGCGTGGTCACACTGCTAGGGGCCGTGGCGTTCGTCGCGAACTACCTGCCAGCTCGTCGCGCTTCGAAGGTTGATCCCATGGTGGCGTTACGATATGAGTAAACGCTGTAAATCTTTGAGCAAGAATCTGCCTCAACCAGGCTCCATCCGGCGTTGTGGACGAACATGCTACGCGGCTTAAGCGCTCTTTTGTTTCCGCCACTTCGCCCAGCGTGCTTTCTGTGCTGCGGCAATGCGTCTGCGAGCGGCTGGGGACAGCTTGCGTTTGTGGACAGTAATTGAGACAACTTTCCGTTCCTTGACTTTGGCCCACCGCGCACGTTGAGCAGCAGCGATCCGAGCACGACCCGCAGCCGAGATAGTTCTGCCGGTTCGTATGTTGCCTGTTCCGTTTAGCGCCGAGAGTGCGCGATTGAGCCCGTCGAGTTGAGAAGTAAGACGGGCGCGTTCCTGTTCCAGTTGACTGAGTACCGACGTAAGATTGGTCATGGCAGAGCATTCTACTAAACGAAAGGGCTCGCGTCTGGGCCCAATTTAACTTTCCTGAGCGCTGGAGCAGTCCTACATTGCCTCGTTACGGTCTAGAATGACACATGCATAGCAACGAACCCGCTCTTGCGCTGGTCTATAGCCTGTTGCTCACCTGCGCGCTTCTTGTGACGTGGCCATAGTCGGAAGGAATAATCACCTCGAGCAGTGTCCCTGGGTTAGCGTTGCTGATGCGAAATTCTCCGCCGAGTTCCTTGGATCGTTGTCTCATCCCTTCAAGACCGACTCCGACACTGTCGGCGCGCAACTCCACAACCTCCTCAGGAAGCCCCTGGCCGTCGTCACGCACCATGAGCACGACCCCTTTCTCTTCCTGGCTCAGGATCACCCAACTCTTGCTCGCCTTCGAGTGTCGAAAGACGTTGGTTAGGGCTTCCTGAATGATGCGAAAGATCGCGGTCTCCACGTTTCTAGGAAGTCGTGGGAATTGACCCGGCTGGATGTCCAGCGAAATGTCGATCCTGCTGCGCTTGGTCACTCCGTCCAGGTAACACCGCAGTGCCGAGGCAAGTCCGACCTCGTCCAGCAGCGGCGGGTGCAGAAGGTAGGACATAGTGCGAACCTGCTGGATCGCGCAATCGACAATGTCGGTTCCTTCGAGGGCGAGGTGGTCCTTCGACGGAGCTGAGCTTTCTTCAACGATCCGGGCGAGCATCATTTTGATCGCGCTGAGCTCCTGACCTAGACCATCGTGCAGTTCTCGCGCAATGCGGCGGCGTTCCTCATCTTGCACTCTCATCAAGCGGCTGGAGACGTGCTGCAGCTGAGCGTTCAGGTCGTGCATCTCCTTGGCTTTTCGATGCAACTCAACAAAGACACCGACCTTTGCGCGCAAGAGTTCTGGGACCACAGGGACGGAAATGTAATCTGCGCCGCCCATCTCGTACCCCTTGAGTCGATCTAGGTCGGTTACAAGCAGCGCTGATACGAAGATAATCGCTGTCTTGTGAAATCGTGGATGCTGTCGAATCATGCCCGCTAGTTCAAAACCATCGATTTCGGGCATGTTCACATCCAACAACACAACGGCAAAATCCATTCTTAACAGCATCCCAAGGCTTCTCTCGCGGAAGTTGCCTTGACAAGGTTCTCGTCCAGTTCGCGGAGCATCACTTCGTAACTAAGGAGCTTGGCGGGCTGGTCGTCCACTAGCAGGATGTTGACCTTTTCTTTCGTGTGCGTTGGCTCGTCGTGATGGTTTGCGTTCAGAAGGTGGCTATCGTCAGATTCGAGAGTAGACATAGGCGCGCGCCTTGTGTGGCAAGCAGAATGTGTGTAGCTGTATCACGAAATGTTACGGCTGAGTCTACATTGTTCGCTGTAGCCGATCGGATTGAGCAGGCCATTAACGCTGATGCTAGGGAAACGCAAAACCTTGTGGAATCATTCACGAAGACGATCAACACTGGCGCCTCGAAGGTGAGGGATTGCGCCATGAATTCGAGAGTTGCAGGCAGCTGTCAAGCGCACCCGACACTCCGTAGAACAAGTGCATGAGAGAGTGGGTTTGGGGCAGGTCAATAAGCACTCCATGCATTTATCCATGCGCTTGCGCAATGACCTGAATTGCGGAATGTAGGAAGAACTTGGCCATCAGATAGTAAAGCAAACGACGTGGACATTTTGTGCGGATATTCTCCGAGTACTGTTCAGGGTGGGATGGACAGCCACATTTTCCAACGAATCTGTGCAGCACAATGTCGGTTTGAGATTTGGGGCAGGTAACTGAGAGCAATCCAGCGCCCGGTGGTGAACCCTCCTAAATACCCAGTAAGGTATGTTGCCAGTCAGCCCGAGCAATACAGTTGAAACTGCACGTCGGCCCAGCACATCGCTCTGCTCAGAGCACATCGAACGCCGCTAATTATGAATTATTGCGCCAGATTAAGACCGGCTTCAGTGGTATCGCCCTTGAGATTGATCACGAAAGTGTGTTCTGATGAAAGTACCGGACGCGGTCTGGTTCGGGTGCGCGCCAAAACCTCCAACCTGCAGCCTACAATCAAAGGAGGAAATATCGTGAGCAAAGTCTCGTATATTCCCAAGGACTACAACTCAGTCACGCCGTACCTCGTGGTCAAGGGCGCAGCCCAAGCCATTGAGTATTACAAGAAAATCTTTGGCGCGACTGAAACGGTTCGGATGAATGGACCGGACGGCAAGGTCGGTCACGCGGAATTGAAAATTGGAAATTCCCACATCATGCTGGCGGATGAGAATCCCGACATGGGACAGGGGCACACCAGCCCAGCCACGACCGGCGGGAGCCCGGTGAGCTTGTACGTGTACCTTCCCGACGTGGACCAGGTGGTTGCGCGCGCGGCGGCGGAGGGCGCGAAAATTCTGAAGCCGGTGCAGGACCAGTTTTATGGAGACCGTAACGGGTTTATCCAGGATCCGTTTGGACATCTGTGGGGCATCGCTACACATGTCGAGGATGTGTCGCCGAAAGACATGCAAGAACGGATGAAGAAAATGATGCAGGCGGCATAATTTGATGGGAACTAAGGCGGGGCAGGTATCCGCCCCGCCTTTTTTGCGTTGTTCGCTGCCCTTTGTTTTGTTGATTGGATTGCCGCATCCAACTCCTGCTAGAGCGCCTGCTCGAAGGCCTTGCGAGCGAACGGTTATTCGTATCGCAGCGCCGCCATGGGATCGACTCTCGCTGCGCGGCGAGCCGGGACGTAGCAGGCGAGAAACGCAATCGTCGTCAGCAGAATCGCAACACTAGCAAAAGTCACTGGGTCCGTGGAGGTGACTCCGAAGAATAGGCTCTTCATAAATCGCGTCAGTGCCGTGGCGGCTATCGCTCCTATCACGAGACCTGCAATCGCGAGCTTTGCCCCATCTTTTACTACAAGCTTCACGACCTCACTCGGATCTGCCCCGAGTGCCATTCGAATGCCGATCTCGTGGGTTCGTTGCGCGACAGAGTAATGGAGTAGGCCATAGATACCAACACCGGCCAAGAGTAGGGCTACGACGGAGAATATGGTAAGGAGCGCGGTCTGAAAACGACGCGGTGAAAGTTGCTCCGAGAGTTGCTGGTCCATCGTTATCACCGATGAAAGGATCGCGCTGTGATCGATCTCGCGAACAACTGCTCGGAGTGGCTGTGCCAGTTCTCCGGGGGCCCCGACGGCTCGGACAACAAGATCCGATGTCCTATATCCATCAATCGCCTGCGTGTAGGGCTCATAGACGTGCGGGATCGGCCCTCGCTCAAGTCCGCTTCGGCGCATATCCCGAACAATTCCCACCACCGTTAGCCAATCATCGCCTCTTCCGCGCGGGTCCTGCCCTTTGAACCGCTTTCCGATAGCATCCTCATTGGGCCAATAGCGGCGAGCCATGCTCTCATCGATAATCGCAACTAACGGAGAATTCGGACCGTCTTGCTCGGCGAAATAGCGGCCTCGCAGTAAAGGGGCACCCATGGCTTGAAAATAGTCTCCCCGCACGGCCGCCCAACGCAGGGGAGTCCAGCGCTCTTCAGGCTCCGGAGTGTGCCCCTCGATATTACGCAAGCCGAGATTGTTGATCTTTCCCAAGTCAAACAGGCTGTCGATCGCGCCTACAGCTTGAATGCCGGGAAGGGCGCGCAGACGTTCGAGCACCGCACGGTACACATCATTGGTTCGCTCAGGTGAAGCTCCTGGCACGCTAACATTCATTGTCAAGATCTGTTTCTGCTGAAATCCGGGATCGACCGCCTCCACCGCCAGGAAACTACGCACCAGAAGACCAGCGCCAGTAAGCAAGACGGTTGCGACTGCGAATTCTGCAATCACAAGAAAAGCGTGGGTGCGCTTCATTACGACACTTGTCGCGATCCCCTTGCCAACTGAGTTCATGGGGCCAATCGTCCCGGAGATTTTCCATGCCGGAACAAGCCCAAAAATCACAGCCGCGATACATGAGATTCCCAAAGTGAAGGCAAGTACTCCACTGTCGACGCCAGCCTCATGCAGCCTGGGAATGTCGGCAGGCGCGAGCGCAACTAAGAAGCGAACGCCCGGGGGTACAACCATGAGCCCTAGGCAAGCGGAAAGCAAGGCAAGGAGCACGCTCTCCGTGAACAGCTGACGGACAAGTCGGCTGCGGCTCGCTCCTAATGCGGCGCGGACCGCGATCTCACGCTCTCGGCTGGCGCCGCGAGCGAGCAGTAGATTCGCTACGTTACTGCAGGCGATCAGCAATACGAATCCCACGGCAGTGAACAGCACAATGAACGCCAGCCTGGTGTTCCCACCGAGAATCACCCGAAGGGGAATGAGGCTAACGGCATCATCGCGGTTTGGATCGGGATCCGCCTGACGGAGCCGGGCAAAGATCGTGTTTAGCTCGACTTGTGCTTGCCGTAACTCAACTCCCCGTCTTAGACGGCCAATAGCTTGCCACCGTTGGTAGAACCCACTTGAGTTGCCAGAGTTGGTCATCGTGAGGGCAGGGTCTCCCCAAAAACGGTCCGTCGTGATCGGTGCCCAGAATTGCTGGTTGCTCGCAGGAAATTGGAATGTTGCCGGCATAACACCGATAACTTGAAAACTGAAACCATCGATCTGCAGCGTCTTCCCAACAACTTCGGGTGAAGCTCCAAACTGACTCACCCAAAGACCGTTACTTAACACGAGGACACGATCCTTCCGCCTTTCCTCCTCAGCATTGAAGACACGGCCAAGAATCGGCGGCACTCCCATCAGGGGAAATAGATTCGCAGTGGTGAAGACGCCTTGAACCGATAGAGGTCCACTCGCACTGGCTAACGTCACCCGCGAAAACCCGCTGTTCCGGTAGTACGTGGCAACGTCTTGAAGAGTTTGATTCTCTGACCGGAGAGAGTCGAAATCCTTATAGAGAAAACCTCCGTCTTCCGAATCACGGGAGTTCGCAAGGAGAACGAGCCGACCGGGTTCTCGGTATGGGAGGGGCCGGAGAACAACAGCCTCGATCACGCTAAAAATAGAAGTGTTCGCACCGATTCCAATCGCCAGAGTGAGAACCGCTACCGCAGTGAATCCTGGCGATCTGGCCAATGAACGCGAACCGTGGCGGACATCTTGGAAGAGCGATCCCATGGCGGCTCCTCGGCAAACGTTAAGTTCACGGCATGCAAGCACACAGAATGCCAAGTCCGGTCAGTGTAAAACACTGACTACAGACAGAGGAACGGACACTACCACCGAGTAGCAGTGTTCACCGACGCGAGGGGCTGTCCAAAAGCGAACAATCAACCAGACTACTACTTGACAGTGGGCCAGAGGCTGACCAAACCGCCCGCCTGTAAGTTGGGTTTCTTCTTTAGTCCTGCGCCCCAGTCAGCACCACCAATCTGAAAATCGACATGCGCCGCCAGAGGTCCCGAGTAGCTGGAGAAAAAACCTCACTATTACCGCAATACTTTGTTTCTTCACGGGTATCGGCACTACGCAGAAGTTTTCAGATCGGGTCCTCGAACACCGTGACGGCCGATCCACCGGTATCCCGGCCGACGTGAAAACCCTGCATCGTGTCGCTGTTCGTCGGATTGCAGTTCGTCAATTTCATCATTCCCACGTACCAGTACACGCCGCCGTCGGGTTGTCCCGCTCCGTGGCAAAAAGTGGTCTTCACGGCAGACTTCAGCGGTGACTGCCGGTCGGCAATTTGACCGAACCGCCATCGTGGAGATGGGGTTCGTGAACCTCTATTTCGGTACCACCGCGGAGCCACGACAAAACCTGGCGCCGAGTTGGCATGTCGAACGGGACGTCACCGACTACAACGCGCTGTTCACCAATCCGCAATCGGGCTCTGTCATTCTGGGCATTATCGTGAACAGCACCTACACCGGAATCATTTCTGGAAGTGCTGCGCTCGAGTTCTATCCGGCGGACGACCACGGTAGCTCCCGACGGGTGGCCGACGCCGTTGTGCCGCTGGGGCTACGGCAGTTGCTACATCACCGGCAAGCTGCTCGCCGACCGCCTCCATCATGGAATATGGCCATCAGCAGGATCTCGCGGACAAGCCATTTGTGCTGCGCGATTTCCTCGACCGCTTTAACCACGAGGGCATGATTCCTGTTCTTTTGATGGAGTTGGAGATGGTCCCCAACAGCAGTGCACGGGCCCTCCAGCCCCAACATCCCTAGCAGGCCGGTCTGTCGCTTGTTTGTTCTTTTTAGGGCTGATTCTTCTCTACTTGCGTCACGGATCGAATAACTCCGGCATGGCGACTGACTAACAGCATCTCTTCGAGACTACAAGGGTAGATGCAATTCGACTTGACAGTGGCTCGGCAATGGGTGTACCAGTCATGCTGATTCTTACCGGCGTGATCTGCTCCTCATCGTTTTGTAGTGCCTTCCCAGGAGGTGCAAGATGGTCCCGTCTCTCCGTTCTTCCTTTTTGCTGAGTATCGTTCTGTTGTTCGCCGCATCCGTTTTGGCCCAGACCTCTCGCGGCACCATCTCTGGCACGGTATATGACCAGAGTGGGGCGATCGTGACAGACGCCACGGTGAAGGTCGACCAAGCCAATACTGGTTTTACCCGGAGCACGGCCAGCACAAGCGCCGGCCTCTTCTCTTTCAGCGATCTGCCCTCCGGTGTGTATACGGTTACGGTTACCCATCCCGGGTTCGCGACGCAACGCATCCAGCAGGTCAACGTGGAGGTCGCCAGGACAACGAGCCTTCCCGTGACCCTTTCGGTCGCAAGCGAGACTCAGACGGTGGAGATCATTGCCGCCGGGGCGGCCATTGAGACGAATCAGAGCGCTCTCAATTCGGTTGTCTCATCCCGCGAAATTGAGGCTGCTCCCCTTAATGGCAGGGACTACCGCCAGTTGCTGCAGCTTACTCCCGGCTACAACATACAGTCATCGCAGAACGGCAATCGTGCCAATCAGAACAACTGGCAAATTGATGGCGTCGACAATAATGATTTCTGGCACAACTCCGAAGCAGTGAACCAGGGAAGCATTTCCGGATTGGCTGGTGTACTGCTGCCTCTCGATGCCGTCGAGGAATTTAACCAGCAGAGTGTGGGCGGTGCCGACTATGGCCGCAACCCGGGGTCGATGGTGAATGTGGTCATTAAGTCCGGCACCAATGCGTGGCATGGCAGCGCATACTACTATCATCGCAACGATGCCGTAGCCAAGCCAAATCCGTTCAATCCGCCGAATGCCCCCAGCAAGCTGCGCAACCACAACTTCGGATTTTCCATTGGGGGACCGATTATCAAGGACAGGGCCTTCTTCTTTCTCTCCATGGAGGGCCAGAGGTTCATCGCGGGCAACGCCATTCAGGCGACCGTTCCTTCGGCGGCCTGGGTCGCGAACGCAACAGCGCTGCTGAACTCTCACAACGTACAGGTAAACCCGACCATGGTGGCTACGCTGCAAAATCTTTGGCCAAGCGCCATTACGAGTGCGCCAGCTACGTCGCCGAACTTCAGCAGTACTGACCCAAACAACTATAGGAGCAACAACGGTGTTGCCAGGGTAGATTGGACGATCAGTACCAACCAGCACCTGTTCCTTCGCAGCATGATCGGCAGTGGGGATGCAACCGCCTATTCCGGGTCTGTGTACGGCCAATACTTCCAATCTGTCCCCAGTCGGCAACAGAACTGGGCTGTGGTTCTGAACAGTACCCTCACACACCGTATGGTGAATCAGTTGCTCTTCGGCGTTAACTATTTTCTCCAGAACTTCAACGACAGCGACCACACCCAAAATCCTCCGTCGTGGGGATTTAACACGGGTGTCACCTCGGAGAACTTTGGCTCACCCAACATCGAGATCAACGGCTTTACGCATGGAGGTGTAGGTGAAACGCCTGCCTTAGGGCGGACGGACACTACCTGGCACATCACTGATGATCTGAGTCATACGCTCGGCGCCCACAGCCTGAAGTTCGGTGGGGAATTCCGTCGCTCAAAATTGGATGTGCACTACCTGCGCAATACGCGGGGCGCTTTTCTATTCGACGGAACGGTCGGACCATGGGCGCCTGCACCGGGATCGGCTGAGGGGCCTACTCCTGAAGAGGCATTAGCGGATTTTCTGGCCGGCTTCATTGCTACCGGGAACGGAGGAATCGCAACTGGCAATCCTCGCCGCAACTATTACGTGAACTCAATCCACGGCTACGCCCAGGACAACTGGCAGGTCACGCCCCGCCTGAACCTGACGCTTGGTCTGCGCTACGAATACAACGGGCCAATGTACGATCCCACGCACACGATTTCGACGTTCCTTCCGGGTGCAACCTCGCTGTTCAATGGGTTGGCCTATCCGGGACGATCAGGATCTCCCATCTCTACCTTGTACCCAAAAGACTCGAACAACTTTGCTCCTCGGCTGGGCTTTGCCTTCACTCCTTCGCGTGGCGGCAAGACCGTTATCCGGGGTGCCTGGGGTGTGTACTACGACATTCCCAACGGCAATTTGATCATTGATAACCGTGCGAGGCCCGGTGGCCGTGGCGTTTCCCGCAATCCAGGTCCTGATAACTTGAACCCAGTATTTGACATCTCCAACCCCGACACGATCACAGTGGACCCGAGCGGAGTGGCCCCCATCTTTGGCAGCATTACTCCGCAGCCACCGTTTACGGCCTACGCGGTCGATCAGAGATTACGCTCACCGTACGTGCAGAATTTCAGTTTGAACATCCAACGGCAAGTGACGTCGAGTGTGTTGTTTCAAGTGGGGTATGTCGGGAGCCAGGGTCGCAAGCTTATCATCGACCGTAACATTAACATTCCTCGACCGCGTCCCGCGCCATACGCCAGTGGGGCGGAATTCCAGGCCGCGCGACCATTTAACGCCGATTTTCCGAACCTGGCAGGGATCACGGAAATTTCCAGTATCAGCAATTCCAACTATAACTCGCTGCAGACCCTGATAAGGACCAGTTCGTGGCACGGCCTGTCGGGACAGTTAGCTTACACTTGGAGCCATGCTCTCGACGATCTGTCGACGCCACGGAACAATCGGCCCACTGACAACAGCAACATCAAATCGAACTATGGGAATGCCGATTTTGATGCCCGGCACAACGTGAGCGGCTATTTGCTCTATAACATCCCCCAATTTGGTCATTCCCTTCCCAGGCTGACCAAAGGGTGGGAACTGAGCACGCTGGTTTCGTACAACAACGGGTTCCCCTTCACGGTTTACTCCGGCCTGGGTAGTACTACCACCGGCAGCCATACGGGTAATACGCTGGATTTCGCGAACCTCGTCGGCGACCCGTTTCGGGGCATCGTTCAGCCGGCCAATCCACCGGGTTTGCGGACCAACGGAGTACAGTGGATCAACCCCGACGCGTTCGCCGATAATGCGCCTGGAACCTTCGGCAACACTCGCCGCAATCAATTCAAAGGACCACGCTTCAAGACCGTTGATTTCTCCGTCATCAAGAACACTGCCATTACCGAACGAGTCTCTGTACAGTTCCGGGTGGAGATGTTCAACCTGTTTAACATTCTTAACCTGGCGCCCCCGGGCGGCGACTCTCCAGTGGCCACGCAGGCCCCCGCGGCGACGAGGATAACTGATGGTCCGGGATCATTCGGTGTGATTGCGAGCACCTTGCATCAGCCGGATTCGCCGGGATTGGGAGCTGGTGAGCCCTTCAATGTCCAGTTCGCCCTGAAGATCATATTTTGAACGCGGGCCTCACTGGACAGATGGCAATTTACCGGACTTCAAAAGGCGGGCAACGTCGAGAGCTTCAATTACGGCTTTCGTGTTCTCATCGAGGGGTTTTACATAGGTGGGAAGAATCTGGGTGTATTGCATGGCGATCGCGAACATTACGGGTGTCCCAGATTGGGCAAGAGCCTAGAAGTCTCGGTGGCTTGACACGATATCGAGCCCGGCGAGAAAATGCCCCTTTCATGGGAAACGGCCAGGTTTTCCGTCGAGCGCCCGACAGCGATTTTCTTTCCTCTTTTGGGATTTAAACCGGTCGGTTGTTGGATGGCCGTAATGCTAGGCGATATCGGCATTGCCGCAGTTTCCGTATTTCTGATACTGGTGTGGGTTTCTGCGGCTGCTGTGATCGCAACGGTCGCCCTTTACAGATTGCACTTCAGAAAAGCGTTCGCGATTGCCGCTTATTCGGGCCTCATTTCACTCGCGCTCGCCGTATGGGCTTACTTCTCGATTTGGGGACACGGGTGGGGCCAGTAAAAAAGGTGTAGAAGTTCTCGCAACTGTCGAGGCACTGCGCTCAGGTTCGCCATGGCGTTTCCAGGAAGACCGTACGCCAATATTCCCTGGCACAAAAGACAAAATTACCCGCCGCTTCAGTCGCGAAAGAGCCAAAGACTCAAGGCCTGAAGTTGGCGAGGTGCATTGCTCTGGAAGATAAATGGACTGGAAACCTTCGCTTCGGAGGCGCGGTATGACTCAGAAGAAAGGCAACTGGCGGGACCTTTGTGAAGCAGCGGCACGTGAAATGGATTCCGATAAACTGCTTGCGCTGACAGAAGAACTGATTAAGGTACTCGACGAAGAAGCCGCACTCGAAAAGCCACTGCGGCGGCTGGCAAGCGATCAACCCTAAGTGCCAGTTCCGGATAGTGCTTCGCGATAAATTCAATCTTTGAGCGTGTCTCTTCGATATTAGAGGTGAGCATCTCCCCCAGCACCTCGCCGAGTTCGCAAGCCTTTGCTTCGTCTTTTTCATACAGAAGGAGCAGGCAGAGCCCGTGGATCTGATTGGTATCGAACAACGCGAGGCGGTCCTCGATTGAGCAAACAATAAAACCTGTGTCGTGCCAACAACAATCAGGGGGATATGGTATAGGGGGCAGCCTGAACGCTGGGTAGGGATTTAGTGCGGTTTGCGAGTTCCCCGGATCAACCGGCCGGGAAGTTTCGGATTGACAAAATGATGGAATGTGGGGAATTTGGGCACGTGAAAGACAAGAGCAATGGCTTCAGTTGTGTGAGCAGGCCGCCGTCCCGCCTCCCCTCAGACATTGACCGATGTTCCGTAAGCGACGCTCTTTCGGCTCGATGCGACGCAATTTTCCATCAAGAATATTCGCACCGAAGGGACTGAAATGAAAAAGTTGGTACGGTTTGCAGGTATTGGAACGCTAGTATTCGGCGCTGCTGGTCTGTTTTTTGCAGGATATATAGTCGCGGCCTCGATTCCAGACCTAAAACGCTACATCAGAATTACCACTATGTAGCGAGCCAAATGTGAAACATCGTTGAACTGAGAGATGCGGGGCCGAGACTGAACTCGCGTCGCGGCCGTCAATCTGCGCGCTATGCGTATCACTGCAGCATTATCAGAGAACCTACAAGCACGAGTACCATGACCTTGAGTACTCCCAATTCCACCATGGCATGCCGGAAGAGCCTCGCCTGCTCCCGGCAGCTTGGGTATTTCTGCGCTGAGGACCAGAACCCTTCGGATTACTGCAGCTCCTAGTTGATCGGTTCGCTCGTTCGGTTTTGAATGTTCGTGGCGAGCGCATCAGGCGACTCGTTGACCGTCATGGTCTCGCCGTTAGAAAAGGAAATCAGCGATCCCCCCATCTTTTGATCGTGTACGGAACAAATGCCCTCTGGATTGATGTACGCGATCCTGTTGGGATTGTCAGGATCTTTGGGATGGACCTTCAAAAGGATCATTGCCTCGCCTCCATCGGAACATCATGCGCCCCCGAAAAGCCTAGGCACACCGGGACAAAGCCCTACCGCAAATCAAAACGGGCTGGACGTATAAAAACCAAAATCGCAGAATGCCTTCGCCGTGATCACCCGAGCCGCTTCACTAGGTTCATAGCCAGTCGGGCGATGGGTTCTGACATTTCTCATCCCACCTGATTACGTCACAGCAGACGCTCGGTGATAATCACCAACCCTACGATCCTGCCCCGCATCTCATCCGCTGGCTTTCCAGCGGACGGAGGAGAAAATGCCATCGAAAAATGATATTCGCCATAATCCTTTTATCGATGGCACGGATCTTTCCGACAAGGGAAATCACCTCCTTAGTCGGCGAGAATTCTTGAAGACTGCGGGCGCCGCCGGCAGCGGTGCACTTCTGCTGGGCTCGGTTGGATCCGCTTTCGCGAAGACCACCTCGCTGCCAAAGCCAAATAAATCAGGTATTGAACACATCGTGCTGGTCACAATGGAGAATCGCTCGTTCGACCACCTTCTTGGCTGGTTGTCCGGCGCAAACGGAATGCAGGGCGGTCTCAGTTTCACCGATACTGCCGGCAACACATTTTCCACGTATCAACTTACCGACTACCAGGGCTGCGGGCACGCCGATCCTGACCATTCCTATGCCGGCGGCAGGGTGCAATACGACGGCGGCAAATGCGATGGATTCCTCCAGACGGCGCCTGCCGGCGATATTTTCCCCATTGGCTATTACACGCGATCCGACCTGGCATTTCTGGGTCAGGCCGCTCCGGACTGGACAACGTTCAGCGGCTATTTCGCCGCGATCATGGCAGAGACATTCCCCAACCGCATCTATCAGCATGCCGCACAGACGGACCGCCTCACCAATTCCACTGCGATCTCGAAATTGCCGACAATCTGGGATCGCTTGGCGGACCACAGCATCAGCCGCCGCTACTACTTCAGCGACGTGCCTCTGCTGGCATTATGGAGTGCGAAATACCTGTCCATTAGCGCGCCGATTGCGCAGTTCTTTGCCGATTGTGCGGCCGGGACTTTACCCGGCGTGTCGTTCGTCGAACCTCGCTTCCTCGGGGAATCGCAGGGTGTGTCCGGCGACGATCACCCGTTTTCCGACATCCGCAATGGAGAAGCGTTCCTGAATTCTGTGTACGCTGCGGTGACATCGAGCCCGGCGTGGCGAAATACAGTTCTAGTGATCAACTTTGATGAGTGGGGTGGGTTCTTCGAGCACGTTGTTCCCACTGCCGCGCCCATTCCTGCAGCGGATGCGGCCGCTGGCAACCGGGACGGACTGCGCGGATTCCGAGTGCCCTGCGTGATAGTTTCGCCGTGGTCGCGCCGTGGCTACGTAGCGGGCGGCCTCTACGACCACACATCTGTTCTGAGCATGATCGAGTGGAGGTGGAACCTGCGCCCGCTCACGATCCGCGACGCGTCTGCACGGAATCTCGCGCTGGCGCTGGACTTCTCCGTTCTGGATGTCGGGGTGCAGCAGTATGCGGTGCCGCCAGGGCCATTCGGAACCCCTTGTACCTCAGTGGTGCCCACGCCGTTTTCGAACATGCGCTCTGCACGTGAGAATTGGCAGGGTCTACGAGACGTCGCAGTGCGGCGAGGCTGGCCTGTCGGATAGGTGTTCGGCGCCGCTCCTAAAAAAACAGCCCACGAAGAGAAAGAGATTACTCAACGGATCTGGGAACTTGACAAAGCAAACAAGAAAATCTTGTCGTGCTCGGCATCAAACTTCTTCCCGGGCTCCAGGACAATGAGCGGGCCATATACGCCGTTCACGACCCGTTCTTCGTCATGCCCGTGGCTGTGGTAGATGTTAGGTGCCCGCACTTGTAGGGGTCATTCTGGCCACGAAGGAGTCGCCCGGTACTCTGGCGCGACAGTTAATGCATTACAGAGAATGGTGCCTTTTTTTTCAACAAGGGGATCGGCGTGACGATGCAAGAACTTTCAAGCATCGTTTTTCTTTTCTAATTGTTCGGAGTTGGGTTCGCGGCGTTGGCCGCAGCGGTCGGGTTAACGACTACTCCGGAGCGGGTAAGCCGGGGGAAAAAGGGCGTCACTTCCAGCGGCATCTTGTGGCGCGCCGAGGTGATGGCCATCGGCACGGTCTTGATCAATTCCACCTGGTCATCCCAAGGGTTGAGTTTGACGCGTCCACCCAAAGGCAGGGCTGCGATCTGGTCCAGTTTCTTGGGATCGAGGGCCGGAGCGGAGTTCATCAACACCACCATACGAACGACGGCGCCTTTACGGTCGGTGAAGCCAGCGCCCAAGTGTGGAGTCAGTAGCGCAGAAAGTGCCGGGCCTCGCGCCGCCACCTCGCGAAGAAACAGTCCCGGTGTATTCAGCTTCTGGGCGTACGGTGAATTCTTAAGCAGCTCGATAGCTTTCTCGTCGGCTGCAGTTTCCTCCTCGGGAACATGCCGGAATCCCAGGTTCTGGTAGGTCGATTCATCAGAGAACAACATGCGATCGGGGAAGGCATACTTGCTGCCCAAGTTGTGCCCCAGGACGATGTGGGCCAGTTCGCGCGAAAGTACCATGGCCAGGCTGGCTTCGTCCGGGAGCACCTCCAGCAGGCCGCGGCTTACCACGATGGTGTTGCCCGCGCTGAACGTCTCGAGTGGCAAAGTCAGCATCACACGGGCATGCACCGGGCCCGGCAGTTCGATGTTGTTGGTGGTTAGTAAATTGTTAACAACGGTCTCCAGCACCTTGTCCACTTCGCCCTCGGGAGCAAGCAGGCCTGCATTCTGTAGCCGCTCGACCACGTTGTCTCCTGCCTGCTGCTGCCATCGCCACTGCGCTTGCAGCGGAGAAGCATCCTGCGTCACCGGACTCTCGTCCTTCACCGTCGAGTCCACCAGCACCTGGGTCAATTCGCTGTTGTGGGTATCCTTCTTTAGGTCATAACCCCAAAGCCTAGTCTGGGCCTTGAAGGTAATTTTGTCCTTCGAACGGTAGCTGAAATCACCCTCCTCGCTGTAGATGAAGGCCGGTACCCAGTAGCCCGGGATCAAATTCAAGCGCCAGCTATCCAGGTGGAAGAAGTAAGCGTTGCGGGGGCGCGGCTCATAAAAGCCATTCAGGCGCACAATGTTGTAATTCTGGTCTTCTACCCAAATTCGACCACGGAAGCGGCCATTACCGGTGCCCTGTTTGGCGGTCACGCCGAAGACGATACAGCGAACATCGCCCAGGAACTCGCGGTGCACGTACTTGAAATCGTAAGTTTGGCGATTGAAGTCGTCGCGGTCGGCGTAGATCATCCATGAGAAACCCATGGGCTTATATTCGAACTTAAACAACCTGTTGAAGCCGCCCAATAAGCGGCTCTCAAAGCTGGCATCTTTGGACAGGTAGTCCCTGCGGTCCACGCTTTCGCCCAGATTCATGCGGCCGAGGAAGTAATGATCTTGCACCGGTGCCGGGCCGACTTGCGGGTCGAACTTCAGATCTTGCAGGTAAGTCTCAACCAACGGGGTGCGGGTCTTCAGCATTTCCATCAGAGCGTGCTCTCGCTCGATCGCGCGATCCACGACCTGGTCCATCGTGGCAGGTGGTACCGAGGCGGGCGCCGTGCTCGCGGATATTGCTACCGGCTGCGACGCAGCGTTCGGTGGCTGCGGCCCGGGCTGCTCGTGCGTGGAAGTTGGGCTAGACTGCGTGGCCGATTCTGGCGTCTGCGCCGTCGCCGGCGACGAATAGGCGTTCGCCGACTGCTGGGCATTCGCGCTCAACGTGAGCAGCAACGAAGCGGTAATCACCCAGCGCCATATATGCATAGCTCAACCGAGATTTCGCTCTTGCATTCGTCGAGCACTTCGAAAAGCAGCGGTTCAGTGGCGGTCGGGCTCGTGGTCCTCGCCACTCGTCTCCTTCTGGGAGGGTCAGCCTCGATCGGTCCTACCTTTGCTGAACACTGGGGGCAAAAATAAGTTTCGCCGAGCCCGAAAATCCACAATCATAAAAGGCCCAGGGGTTTGCAGTGGTAGCCGACTCTCTTTATTATTCTTAATGCTCGTGCTGGCTCGCTCGCAAAAGGTTTGGCTAACAAAGTTAACTGACGAAATCACCGATTCACCAACTGAGAAGTTTGCCGCTTGGGGTCCATGCATGATGAGAGAGAGCGGCCCTGTTGACTGGAGTACAGCGGTATGTAGGGCAAGAATCAAAGGAGAAGATAAGCAAATCGGCTGAACAGTCCAACGGCGTGCCGGAAAACCTGGACACTCAAACGCGTCTCTGGTGACCGAGGGATTTAAAAGGACCGGCACGCGCGGATCATTATCAAATGCCCGGGGAGCGATTCTCCACTAAGAGGCTGGATACATTTACGCAGACTGTCCCTTCGCCCAACTTCAAACCTCTTGCAGTCCGGCGGCGGACCATACATATTTCAACAGCTACGCGAGTTCGAAATTACGGCATCCCTGGATATTTCCCCAAGTACATGAGGAGCAGGTCCACAGTATCCGTCACCCCATGGGCGACAATCGCTGCCGTCAGGTTCCGCCCGCACGCTAAATACACCGACCCGAGCAGTAGCCCATCCCAGACATTCTCCAGCATTCCCGTGGCTCCCTGGCCAGTGTGGGACCATCCGAAAACGATGGCGATTACTATCAGGCTCAGCATCCAGGCTGGCCGTTTAAAACGGAACAATCCGGCCACGCGATTCATTAGGTAACCGCGATAAACCAGTTCCTCGCCAAACGCGGCCAACCCCCAGATTAGCAACACATAGATGATGGTCATCTTCAGATTCGCATGAACAGCATGGAAGGCTGAGAGATCAGGCATCTTGCCGATCCATCGCGCCAGCAGCGGCTGGCTGATAAACAATTCAAATGCCTCGATGAATACCCCCGCGAGAACACCGACCAACAAGGCAGTCTTCCAACTGCGCGGCCGCGCGAACCCGACATCTTTCCAGCCCATCCCGCGCCATCGAGCGAAACCCACCCAGCAAAAAAAAGTAAGGGGTCTTGCTGAAAAGGATGTGGTGGTATACATCGGCGATAAACAATGACGTCAAGATGACAAGTTCGGTCGGAACAAGCCAGATGTCCTGCTTGCTTCGTGGTTCTGAGATAGTGTTATCCATCCTTAACCTGCAAAGTCTGATACGCACCTCCGTAGGATAAAGTTCTCGATACTTTGCGGTTTCTCGGGCATTTTCGCGCTACCTGCAAGACCTGTATCCTTGACGAGATCAGGTCATTTCACTCACAACCCCGGTTTGGGGTGTAGTTGGTGTAATGGGGGTGTTAGGACAGTTGGCTCGATCGCTGCTACGCTAAGCGCCTTGGAGCAATAGGATGACGTTTGATGAGGTACACACCGCGATCAAGAAGGGTGACATTATTTCGCTGCGTCATGCCTTGGATGCCGGAATGACGTCCGACCTTTCAAACCAGTTTCCATGGACGCTACTCATGCTGGCGGCGATTGAGGGAAGCACTGCTATCGCGGACCTTCCAGTTTCGAGAGGAGCCGATGTCAACAGAGCCAACAACTTTGGCGACACGCCCTTGTCGCTCGCAGTTGCCGGAAACCACTTTCAATTCGTGAAGATTCTCCTGAGCCACGGGGCTTCGCAATCCCTCCCAAAGGCAAGATAGTGTAATCGGGATGTTTCGCCAGCTACTGCACTACAATCGTCCGGTGGCCAAAGTCTCCAAGCCAAAACCGACTCTAAGACCTGTCAAGAATTCGGATTTCTTTTGGGTCGAGTTTTTTGTGCTCTAACGATCAGAGCAAGATCAGGGAATTCGGATACGTTCGGAGAGAAGATGGGAAAGAGATAACTTCAACACAATCATTGCAACCATTCGGTTTTGCGCTGTCATCTTGAAAAACAGAGGGCGGGCTCTCGGAACCCCGCCCCTCTGTAATCTGAGAGCATACGGTGGTAGACGCAGTTTTATTTAACGCCCATCTGGAACAGCGCAGCCATATAGTCGCGAACTTGGTCCACCGTGCCCGTCATAAAGTAGGTATTGTAACTGCTCGAACCAGCAGGAATTCTCCCGGAACGAATGACATCTATTCGGCTCCAAGTTTCATTGCCACAGACATGCCGAAGGAGACCCATTCCAGTAACAGAACCGCCTTGGGAAACATTGACGGCATAGGCTCCCATAGCGAACTGACCAGAAGCATCAGACAAAATGACACCGCCGAAGTTCGGACTGAATCCGTACCCGTCTTCGCAAGCGTCATTGATGAAGTGCTCCTCAAGGTGAGCCGTTTCGGCGTCATAGGAGAAATAGCGGTTGAATTCCGCACCCAGAGAGCTTATTGGGTGATAGAAATCCACCGCTGGAACGGCCGCAGGCAATGACAGCACAGTCGTGTAGCGTGCAACCGGCCCCATGTTCTGGAAGTTAAGTGTGAGGTGTTTGCCGATCAGTGCATCCTTCCAGATCACGGGGTGATGGCACGGATCCTGAAGCTCGTACCCCAAAGAATTGGCGAACGGGACAGAAACCGTAATCTGTGTTGATCCATTGTTTACCGCTCTAACGATCGGTGCATGATTCAGACAGTCGTCTCCGTTTTCGTTGATGTAATCGGTGTAGTTGTTCACGAACAGAACGTCGTAGCTCCCTCTTAGGCTATCGGCATTGCTCAGGAACTGCTTTCCGTTCCAAGTCCAACGCCAAAGTGCCCCGCCGAACACACGGTTTGATTCGATTTTTACGCCACCGGCGGTTAGTGACAGTACTGATTCCGTCTGGTTCAGGAACCTTGGGTAACCAAACACGTTTAGCGGCGTGGAGACGTAGCCTGGCAAATGCTCTCCGGGTTGCATTAGGGCATAGTCTCCAGTCGTAGCGTTGTATCCTTCGACCATTGGCTTCAGTCCAGGCTGGACGTTGCTGGCCCACGGGAAAGCAACTGGGCCTTCAAGCCAGTAACCGGGAATATCGGCAAGGACAGAATCGCGGTGGTCGGGTCCGTTGTTGAAGCGGTTCAGCGTGGTCGTACGTGGGGTTTGGGAGTCGGCAGCCACATAGTACAACTGCCCTTCCGAAGGATACCGGCCCACCTCCGCGGGATCACCACTGGTCATGCGATCATTTCCGTCTCCGACCAGCAGGCGATACATGATGCTTAAAGGGGTGGGAACCAGCGCGGGCGCCACGGTCACCGCCAGGTCAGCATTCGGATCAGCATTGTCACCGTAATAAGAGTCAGCCACCCCAACAAACAGATACTTCGCTCCATTTGGAACCTTGATGTTCGCACCATCCAGCACGAAGTCTTCGCTTATGTCGGTGCTGATCTGTCCGAACAGGGTCGGACTCGTCTGGCACGCAGAAACCGTTCCGGTCACCGCGATTGCGCCGGGCACGCGGTGCAACTCGGTGGCGGGCAGAAGCGTGCTGTTCCTACTAAAGACTCCGCAGGCGGACACCTGGATTTCAGGGCAACCGGTGGGATAGCAGAAGGAGAAGTCGCCGAGCGTCTGAACGTTAACATTGTCACCAGCGCTGATTCCGAGTGACGCCAATTTGATCGGCACAGCGTTTATTGCGTTCGCATCGTCATGCGTTCGGAGATAAGTTGCTTTCGAATCTAGCGGAATTGGGGTTTGCGACTGTGCTACTTGCGCTATCGGAAACAGCCCAATCAGAAGAACTGCGAACATCAGACCAGAGGATTTCATTTGTTTCTCCCCAAGCTTGGAAGGACACACATTGTGTCCCCGATTTGACCCAAGATCTACACATGGGCGGGCATATTGCGATTGTCTCGCCTGAAATGGCAATGCACAGGAAATCAACTTGCGAACAACCGCAAATCAATACATATGTTGCTGATTTGTATGATGTTTCGGGCGACTCTCAACCGATTTTGACCGAGATCTCCCGTCAAGCGGCTGGCACATTTGAGAAGAGAGGATTGGGTAATTGGCGAAACCAGCCTTCTCACAAGCTTGCGCCGTCTGTTCGCCAAAATCCGGATCGATGCATTATGAGAGAGCGGCCCTGCTAAGTGGAGTATAGGGAACAAAAATCAGAAGAGAAGATAGGCAGATGGGGTGAAGAGTGGCACTTTACCTTGAGGGAAAGGCTGGGTTTGAGCTATCACGCCGAGGCTTGTCACCCGGGCCTATAAATTCCACGACAACCTTCATTGGGGGGCCATCTCCTCCACCATTCGCCATCTCTGCTTTTGTCAACATCTTGCCTAGGGATTCGAGGCACTCACGCACCTCTCGCAAGGCGATAATCGCGCCCCTGTGGTCGCCTTCGGATTCAGCCCGGGCAAGCAGTTCCCACGCCTTCTGATGTATCCGCCACAATTCGTCAAAGAGGCTGTGGCCAAGTCGTTCCTCGTGCTTCTCTCTTGCATTCACGATCGTCTGGGCGACGTGCGTTTCGCCAAGTGCGGAAAGCTGTGCCTCAAGGCGGAGAACTTGAGTGAGGTCCTAATCGAGTTCCACGCGTCGGATCAGATCCTTAAACCGAGGGTCTTGACGAACAGGATCAAAGAATGGATGCACTTTGAGGAATTGCAGAATGTTGGACTGCTACTGGTAGGCCCGCTCAAACCAGACAAATGCCTCGTCATAGTCACGGAGAGCCAGGTAGGGGTTAATGAAGGCGCCAGCCGGAATAAAATCACTCTTCCTGCGGCGCTTCAATTCATGAATCAGGCGAAGGGCTTCTGTGCGGTGCCCGGCCCGCGCGTTTGCGGTTGCCAGCAGCTCAATGGACCCTGGACTTCGATGCATCATAGCTGCTGTTTTTTCGAGCTCAAGGATCGCTTCTTCGGGCCGGTCCTTACCAATCAGGGCGAAGCCCAGGAACCAGTGGGCGCTGGCTTCGTTGGGGTGCACCGCGAGTACGCTGCGAAATTCTTGAATAGCCTCGTCATAGCGATGCGCCTGAAATAAGATTCAGCCGATTTCAGTGCCCGTTACACCAAGCGGATCAAGTTCACGGGCACGATTGGCCCACGCCAGCGCCTCTTCCAATCGCCCCTGACACAGGAGCCAGATTGCAAGTCCGCTGTGCGCGGCGACATCATTCGGCTTCAACGCCAGAGCTCGCCGGTACTCGAGTTCAGCTTCGCGCCAGTGCCACTGTACTTGTTCCGTGGCCGCCAACAGAACGTGTGCCTCGGCAGACTGCGGATCCAACTCCAGTGCCTTACGAGCCGCACTGATCACTTTGGGACGCATCATGTCGGGGGAAGCGCCAACGAAGATTGAAACACATCCCGGACCGGTCTTTATCAAAGTGATCAGTGGGACAGTAACCTTCTACGAACTGGACGATCCAACCTGCACCCCGAGAGTGGTCAGTGCCGGTCAAGGCTATGTGGACACGGGCCACGGGCACATCGGTCGCAACGAGACCGGGTTGCCAGCTAAGGACGTGACCATCTCGATCGTGCCGGTGGGGGAAACTGTGCTCCGCCAAAATATTCAGGGTAAGTACTGCTTCTTCAATGAATGAAGTTAGGGCTCGGGGTTGTCGGCTCTTCCTCAACCCGAACAGCCTCGGCCTGCAACTTGGGTTGCCAAAACGATTGTTAGACCAAGGATCGCCGCGCGGACGGGATCAAATTTAGGGCATGGCTGCGACAAATCTTCCACTTGCGAACTTGAGCCTGTTGTAATCAGGATAGCCCAAGCTTGCGCCGTTTGTTCGCCTGAAACCGGGGTCAGTCAAGTGAAATGGGGATTTTTCGTCAACTACAGATTCAGGGTGGGCATTTAGCGACTACGAAAGAAAAAGGCCGACCTCGCGGTCAGCCTTTGGGTTGTGGCTGTTGCCGCTATTCGCCCTTTACCAGCGAGCAGTGGGTCGCAGCCGTCTTCCATGTGCCCGAATCATTGACCCAGGTGTCGCTGCAGATAACGGTTCGCGCCCGGTGCTTGCCCTGGAGTTCGGCATCGTAAGTGAACGTGTAATGCGACACGGCGGCGTTCGGGCCGAAGGTCGCTACCTTCACGTCGCTGATGTTGCCGCTCTTCCACTTGTTTGTCTTGTTCTGCAAATCCTTGATGAAGCCCTCTTTGGTTTGCCAATCTCCCCAGCTGTTTCCCGCGACGAATCCGTCGGCCAGATGCTGCTGAGCCCATGAAGCGTCGTTTTTCATCTGCGCATTTCTAGACTCCTGCTGCAGTTGCTTGATCTGGTCGGCGAGGTCGCCGCCTGCCTGAGCGTCAAGGTTGATGCAGAGAGCCACACAGCAGAGCAGACTGATGGCAATAACGATTCTTGTTGTCATGCGTTATGTCCTCCGTAGAGCGGCAACGATTGTACATCCAGGGAGCTGCTGTCCCCGGGTTTGTCGTTCACGCAGCCACAATCCGTACGTGACTGTTGCAAACAGATGGGATGAGAAGGTCGATCCCCGATCACGGATGGCGTTAAGCTAGCGGTGATCAACGCACTCAACGTGCGATCACATGAAAAAGGAGATCGACCTTGAAGAAGCATAGCAAGTCTTCGCAGCGGAGTGAACCAA
>JBKPEB010000016.1:0-66592 GCA_046728215.1 Acidobacteriota bacterium
GGGGAGCAGTGGAAACGTCGGCATCATTCGAAGCCCGGTCCGCGCCACTGCCCCACCCGGCGATGTGGAAACGGAGCATGGTCCAGCTAGTGAGGCACCGGCAGACGAAAGAGCCGGGAACAGATAGGCTGCACCTAACCCACCGCGCCACATCTCGACTCTACCCAAGTGACCCGCGAGTCAAGAAACTACTCATCTCCACGGGCTTGCTCCAAGATAACCGGTGTACTTGAGCGCTTGACAATTTCCTACCAGAGCGTACTGTGGTGCAATCAGCCGAACCTACGATTCTTCTTCCCCTTGAAGGCAGTCCGACTGAACCAGGTCGGTTCGTCAGTTAGATCGAGTCAGGTCCGTTTCCTCTGACACGCTTCCTGCGTGAACGGATTATGTTGCGACTCTGGGTTACATATGGATGGGTCGCAAACCGGGTGCCCCGGTGAAACTGCTACTGATCGGCGGCGTCGTGGGGTTGGTGATCGGGGTGGTACTCACCGTTTTCTATTTCTCCCTGGCTGCCTTCTTCACGGTCCAAGCAAAAGCCCTCGATGAGCAGCAAAAAGCCGAAGAGGAGCGCAACAAAAACGCACAAGACAAGAAGCCTGGACGAGTCGGCCAAGGCAACCCTGGCCTTGGCCGAGAGGTCCCATCTCCCGCAAAAGATAAATCCAAGCCGAGAATCCGCGCATGGCCAACCTGAAACCAATTTTGACCGGCCTTTGCGCTTCCGCACTCACCTATCTTTGCTTCCTCACTTGGGTGCACTCGAAGGCCGCGTCATTCGTTGAAGGGCAAGACAGAACTGACTGGATTGCAGTAGCAGGCAGCCATGCTCACGTGCTGCATTCGCCTGCCTTTTGGATCAGGCCATAACGCTCATTGACCCTCTAGTGGCTGCACTCCATTTTATGTGACTAAGTGGCGGCGATCATACTGCGAGTTCCTCCGTCACCGCGACCGTGACGGTGATCACTTAAGACACGTACCACGCAAGTTATCGCTCACGATTCGCCGCCAACTCTCTAATACTTGGGGCAAATGGGCCGCTGCGCGACCTCCCTCACCCCTGTACAATTCCTCTTCCCATAATCAGGAGGATCCGCACCCGTGCTCTCGAGGTCTCGCCTCTTCACATGGCTAATCTTGTTCCAATGCATCGGACTCGCCGCCGCGCAAACTGCCGAAGAACGCACCAGCCACCGCCTCGATGCAATTCGCAAAGACCCGTCGCTCCTCCTCGCCTTCCTCCAGCAAATGCCCAAGGGCGGCGACCTCCACAATCACCTCGCCGGCGCCATCTACGCCGAAAAGTGGATCGACTACGCCGCTAACGACAACTTGTGTGTCGACCGGAGCACCTCGCACCTGCTGGCCCCGCCCTGCGATCAGTCATGCGTGAAGTACACCAACAAGCCGGCCGTGAGCTGCGCGTATGGCGACCAGGTGCTTTACAACCAGTTGATCGACGCATGGTCCATGCGCAACTGGACCCCCGGCGAAGGTTCAGGCCATGATCATTTCTTCGGTACCTTCGACAAGTTTCTGCTTGCGGAGATCAACAGCGTGGGCGACCAACTCGCCGAGACCGCATCCCGGGCCGCCGCCGATCACCTTCAGTACCTCGAACTCATGCACACGGCAGACGGCGCGGGCGCCGCAGAAGTCGCATCCAAAATCATCTGGGATGGCGACTTCGGAAAAATGCGCACAAACCTGCTAGCCGGAGGTTTGAAAGACGTAGTCGCCACCACTCGTACCACGCTCGACCGCAATGAAGCACGCAAGCAACAACTCCTCGCCTGCAACACGCCGCAAGCCGATCCCGGATGCCAGGTGAACGTGCGCTACCTTTACCAGGTCTTGCGCGGACTTCCCCCCCAAATTGTTTTCGCGCAGATTCTTCTCGGCTTCGAACTCGCCCAGGCCGATCCCCGCTTCGTCGGGTTGAACCTCGTCATGCCCGAGGACTGGTACGTCCCCATGCACGACTTCGACCTGCACATGAAAATCCTCGACTTCCTGCACGGCATCTATCCCAAGGTCCATATCACCCTGCACGCGGGCGAACTCGCCATGGGCTTAGTCCCGCCCGAAGGATTGCGTTTTCACATCCGCCGGTCGATCGAGCAAGGACACGCCGAGCGCATCGGTCATGGAGTCTCGGTGATGAGCGAGCGCGATGCGACCGGACTCCTCCGAGAGATGGCTGAGCGCAACGTGCTCGTCGAAATCTGCCTGACCAGTAACGCCTCCATCCTCGGTGCGGAAGGCGCCAACCACCCGCTGCCTACCTACCTCCAATACAAAGTTCCCATTGCCCTCGCCACCGACGATCAGGGAGTCTCGCGTTCCGACATGACGCACGAATACCTGCGCGCCGTCGAAACTTTCGGATTCTCTTACGCGGAATTGAAACGCATGGCGAGGCAAAGCTTGGAACACAGCTTTCTAGCTGGTCAGAGCCTTTGGAAAGCCGACTTTCAAGTCACCTCCGCATGCGCCAACGACAATCCGGATGGCAACAAATACTCCGCCGCATGCCAGAAGTCTCTCGAGGCCAGCGAGAAGGCTCGAGTGCAATGGAAACTAGAAAGAGAATTCGCAGAATTCGAGCGAAAGAACGAGAACTGAGAACCGAGAACTGCTTATGAACACTGACCTCTACTCCCACGCCGACTCCGCCGCACAATTCGTCCTGTCGCAGACGCCGCTCCGCCCGAAGATCGGCCTTATCCTCGGCTCAGGCCTCGGCGCTTTCGCCGACTCGCTCTCCGATGCCGCTCGTATCCCTTACACCCAAATCCCCGCGTTCCCACGCTCCACCGCCATCGGTCATGCCGGCCAGATGGTGATCGGCAAAGCCGGTACCATCCCGGTCGCCGCCATGCAGGGACGCGTGCACCTCTACGAAGGCTACTCCGCGCAGGAAGTCGCCTTCCCAATCCGTGTCTTCGGAAGAATGGGAGTGTGTGCCGTCGTGCTCACCAATGCCGCCGGCGGCATCAACCTGAAGTATCAGCAGGGCGCGCTTGTGCTCATCAAAGATCACATCAACCTGCAAGGCCACAACCCACTCGTCGGCGCGAACGACGATCGCTTCGGCCCCCGCTTTCCCGACATGACGCACGCCTACACTCGCGCGTACGGTAAAGCTGCGCAAGAAGAAGCCGCGAAACTGGGCCTCTCCCTCGAAGACGGCGTCTATGCAGCATTGCTAGGTCCGAGTTACGAAACCCCCGCAGAGATCCGCTACCTCCGAACGATCGGCGCCGACCTCGTCGGCATGTCGACCGTAGCGGAGGTAATCGCCGCACGCCAGATGGGGATCAAAGTTCTTGCCATCTCCTGCGTTACCAACATGGCGGCCGGCATTCTCGACCAGGCACTCTCCCACCAGGAAGTCATGGAAACGGGAGAAAAAGTTCGCGCCCAATTCGAAGCCCTCCTCCGCGCCGTCCTGCCGATAATTTCTTCCGATGTAACTGGGCAAGCCGATCGTCAGAAAGGTCCGGGGCTGTGAATGACATCCCAGTTCCGCGTCGCCAGCCGCGAAGCGGCGACAGAATGTAGCCCAGTACGTAACCGCTGGGTAAGCACGTCATACGGACCATTCCCCTGGCGGTATGAACTCCAGCGTCTCAAGTTACGCAACTGTGCAGAGATGTTGGCTTTAGTTGCACCTATCCCCCTCTCGGTACAGCAAATACTGTAGAGCGCCTGCCCCTCAGTTCATGGTAGACCTTGGTCGAGGCTCACCCCCTCGTTCCGGATTCCTCTCCCGAATTTGAATTCGGCGAAAGACTGTCGATGCTGACCTGTAATTATATTTCCGATCGACGTTCTACTGGACGATTGACATGAAGAGACCTTCCCAAACCGCGGCCACGGCAACTGCGGACCTGGATCAAAATCAAAAAAACAACAATGGCTCCTCAATGAGCGAAAGCCCAAGCCTGGCGGTTATCCTCGCTGGCTTGCAGACCATGAGGGATGGCAATTTCTCCGTGCGATTGCCGGGTTCTTGGACGGGTCTCGAAGGCAAAATCGCCGACACCTTTAACGAGATCGTCGCCGCAAACGAGCAAATGGCGCAGGAGTTGAAGCGCGTCGGAAAAGCCGTCGGCAAGGAAGGTAGAACTCGGGAGCGGACTCGATTTCATGAGTCCCGAGGAGCATGGGGACAAATCGAAGTTTCCGTCAACACGCTGGTTGAAGATCTTCTTCGTCCAACCGCGGAAGTTACACGTGCGATTGCCGCCGTGGCGCAGGGAAACTTGACCCAAACCGTGCGGCTCGACGTTGACGGACGCCCGCTGGAAGGCGAGTTCTTGCGTTCGGCAAACATCGTCAACACGATGATTCAGCAACTCGGCATCTTCACCGCCGAAGTAACCCGCGTGGCCCGCGAAGTCGGTACCGATGGAAAGTTGGGCGGCCAGGCGCAGGTGCCGGGCGTCGCAGGGACGTGGAAAGACTTGACCGACTCGGTCAACCTGATGGCCAACAACCTAACCGGCCAGGTCCGCAACATTGCCGAGGTGGCTACCGCCGTCGCCAGCGGCGACTTATCCCGCAAAATCACAGTCGACGTTCGCGGCGAAATTCTTCAACTCAAAGAAGCCATCAACACGATGGTGGACCAGTTGCGTTCCTTCGCGTCGGAAGTCACGCGAGTCGCGCGCGAGGTTGGCACCGACGGAAAACTCGGTGGTCAGGCTGTCGTCCCCGGTGTTGCCGGCACTTGGAAAGATCTCACCGACTCCGTTAACGCCATGGCCGGCAACTTGACCGCCCAAGTGCGCAACATCGCGGAAGTGACCACCGCCGTGGCCCGCGGCGACTTGTCACGCAAGATTACGGTCGACGTGAAGGGTGAAATTCTCGAACTCAAGAACACCATCAATACGATGGTGGACCAGTTGAACGCGTTCGCCGGTGAAGTAACGCGCGTAGCTCGCGAAGTCGGAACGGAAGGCAAACTCGGCGGTCAGGCGCAGGTGCCAGGCGTCGCCGGTACGTGGAAGGATCTCACCGATAACGTCAACCTTATGGCCAGCAACCTGACCGGTCAGGTTCGTAACATCGCTGACGTGGCCACAGCCATCGCCAGCGGCGACCTCTCCAAGAAAATCACCGTCGATGTGCGCGGCGAAATTCTGCAGCTGAAGGAAACGCTGAACACGATGGTGGATCAGCTCAATCGTTTCGCCGGAGAAGTCACGCGCGTCGCGCGCGAAGTCGGTACAGAAGGCAGGCTGGGTGGACAAGCCAACGTCCCGGGCGTGGCCGGCACCTGGAAAGATCTCACCGACTCAGTGAACTCGATGGCCGGCAACCTCACCGGTCAGGTCCGTAACATTGCGGAAGTCACGACGGCCGTGGCTCGCGGCGACTTGTCACGCAAGATCACGGTTGATGTGAAAGGCGAAATTCTCGAGCTCAAAAACACTATTAACACGATGGTGGACCAACTCAACGGCTTCGCAGGCGAAGTGACGCGCGTGGCTCGTGAAGTCGGGACGGAAGGCAAACTCGGTGGACAGGCTCAGGTTCCGGGCGTCGCCGGTACCTGGAAGGATCTCACTGACAACGTCAATCTCATGGCCAGCAACTTGACCGGCCAGGTGCGCAACATCGCCGAAGTTGCGACCGCCGTTGCCCGTGGTGACCTCTCACGCAAAATCACGGTCGACGTGAAAGGCGAAATTCTGGAACTCAAAGACACCATCAACACGATGGTGGACCAGTTGCGCTCCTTCGCGTCGGAAGTGACGCGCGTGGCCCGCGAAGTCGGTACTGATGGCCGCCTCGGTGGCCAGGCACAAGTGCCTGGCGTGGCCGGGACGTGGAAGGACCTCACCGACTCGGTCAACTCCATGGCCAGCAACCTAACGGCACAGGTGCGCAACATCGCCGAAGTGACCACCGCCGTGGCGCGCGGCGACTTGTCGCGCAAGATTACGGTCGATGTGAAAGGCGAGATTCTCGAACTGAAGAACACCATCAACACGATGGTCGACCAGTTGAACGCGTTTGCCGGCGAAGTGACGCGCGTGGCTCGCGAGGTCGGTACCGAAGGAAAACTCGGCGGCCAGGCGCAGGTTCCCGGGGTCGGAGGCACATGGAAAGATCTCACCGACTCCGTAAATTCCATGGCTGGAAACTTGACCGCACAGGTGCGCAACATCGCCGAAGTGACCACAGCCGTGGCTCGCGGCGACCTGTCGCGCAAGATCACAGTCGATGTGAAGGGCGAAATTCTGGAACTGAAGAACACCATCAACACGATGGTGGACCAGTTGAACGCATTTGCGGGTGAAGTGACGCGCGTGGCCCGCGAAGTCGGCACCGAAGGAAAATTGGGGGGGCAGGCAGAAGTTCCGGGTGTAGCCGGCACGTGGAAAGATCTCACTGACAACGTTAACTTCATGGCCAGCAATCTGACCGGACAGGTGCGCAACATCGCCGAGGTCGCCACGGCGATCGCAACCGGCGACCTTTCCAAGAAGATTACGGTCGACGTGCGCGGCGAGATCTTGCAGTTGAAAGAGACCCTCAACACGATGGTCGAGCAATTACGCTCCTTCGCCGCCGAAGTCACGCGCGTGGCCCGCGAAGTCGGAACCGAAGGACGGCTTGGCGGTCAGGCCAACGTGACCGGCGTCGCCGGCACATGGAAGGATCTCACTGACTCGGTCAACGCGATGGCCCGAAACCTGACAGCACAGGTTCGCAACATCGCCGAAGTGACGACCGCCGTGGCTCGCGGAGACCTGTCACGCAAGATCACGGTCGACGTGAAGGGCGAAATTCTCGAACTCAAGAACACCATCAACACGATGGTGGATCAATTAAACGCGTTCGCTGCCGAAGTGACGCGCGTCGCCCGCGAAGTCGGGACGGAAGGCAAACTCGGCGGTCAGGCACAGGTTCCTGGCGTGGCCGGCACGTGGAAAGACCTGACCGACAACGTCAACGTCATGGCGGCCAACCTGACGGAACAGGTGCGCGGCATCGTCAAAGTCGTGACCGCGGTCGCCAACGGCGAATTGACTCAGAAGCTTACGGTGAATGCGAAGGGCGAGGTCGCGGCCTTGGCCGAGACCATCAACAACATGACCGGAACGCTCGCCACGTTTGCTGACCAGGTGACCACCGTCGCCCGCGAAGTCGGCGTGGAAGGTCGTCTCGGTGGACAAGCGAACGTTCCTGGCGCCGCCGGCACGTGGAAGGATCTCACCGGCAACGTAAACCTGCTAGCCGACAACCTTACCAACCAGGTTCGTGCGATCGCCGAAGTGGCAACGGCCGTTACCAAGGGCGACCTGACCCGATCGATTCAGGTCGAGGCTCGCGGCGAAGTCGCGGAATTAAAAGACAACATCAACACGATGATCGACAACCTCCGGCTCACGACCGATCGCAATACCGAGCAGGACTGGTTGAAGACGAACCTGGCCCGGTTCACTGGCATGTTGCAAGGCCAGCGCGATCTGACCACTGTGGGACGGCGCTTGCTTTCTGAGTTAGTGCCCCTGGTCAATGCGCAGCAGGGCATGATTTACCAGATGGAAGGCGAGGAGAGCATGGTTCTGCTCGCGGCTTTCGCGGGCGACGGAGAAAATGGCCATCTGCGTCGGCTCAAGAGCGGGGAAGGTTTGGTCGGCCAGTGCGCCGCTGAGAAACGGCGCATTGTCATTGCCGATCTGCCGCCGCAGACGATTCCGATCCGATCCAGTCTCTTTGAGGCCGTACCACGCAATGTTGTTGTGTTGCCCGTCTTGTTCGAAAACCATGTGAAGGCCGTTATCGAGCTCGCGTCTCTGAGTTTCTTTACTGCGTCTCACCTAGCCTTCCTGGAGCAACTGACCTCCAGTATCGGCATCGTCTTGAACAGTATCGAAGCCACGATGCAGACCGAGGGACTCTTGAAGCAGTCTCAGCAGTTGGCCGCTGAGCTCCAGACGCAACAGAAAGAGTTGCAACAGACGAACGAACAACTGGCTCTCAAGGCGCAGCAGCTTGCCGAGCAGAACGTCGAAGTCGAACGCAAAAACCGCGAAATCGAACAGGCTCGCCGCGCGCTGGAAGAAAAAGCCAAGGAACTCGCTCTCACCTCCAAGTACAAGTCGGAATTCCTGGCGAACATGTCGCACGAGTTGCGTACTCCGCTGAACAGCATTCTCGTTCTCGGGCAGCAGCTCGCCGATAATCCGGATGGCAATCTGACTCCAAAGCAGGTGGAGTTTTCGCGCACGATTCACGGCGCCGGCACGGACTTGCTCAACCTCATCAGCGACATTCTCGATCTCTCCAAGATCGAATCCGGCACCGTCTCAGTCGAGGCCGACGAAGTCTTCTTCGCGGGCATGCTCGATACCGTTGCGCGGCCGTTCCGTCACGAGGCAGAGAACCGGCACTTGTCGTTTGAGGTCATCAGCGATCACCGCCTTGGACGCAGCCTGGTTACCGACTCGAAGCGTCTGCAGCAGGTGCTGAAGAACCTGCTGTCGAACGCTTTCAAGTTCACTGAACAGGGTGGAGTGCGCTTATCGGTGTCTTTAGCGACCAGCGGCTGGAGTGAAGACCACCCCGTTCTCGGCAAAGCCTCGTCGGTGGTGGCATTCGAAGTCAACGATACCGGCATCGGTATCCCTACAGAGAAGCAACGCATCATCTTCGAAGCTTTCCAACAGGCCGATGCCGGCACCAGCCGTAAATACGGCGGCACCGGCCTTGGTCTGGCGATCAGTCGCGAACTTGCTAGCCTGCTGGGGGGAGAGATTCAGCTGCGCAGCATCCTCGGACAGGGCAGCACGTTCACGCTTTATTTGCCGCAAACTTATGCAGGACCATCGTCCGGGGTTCCATCCAAGGATCGCAAGGCTCCGGCCTCAGGTTCACCTCTGCAGATTTCTGCGGTAAGCGTTTCGGAGCAGCCGCTTGAATCCATTTCTGATGATAGGTCGGATATTCAGCCCGACGATGCGGTACTTCTGATCGTCGAAGACGATGCTCATTATGCTCGATTGTTGTGCGATCTCGCCCACGATAAGGGATTCAAGGTTCTGGCTGCAAATCATGGGATGGAAGCGTTGGCGCTAGCCCGCGAATATCACCCGACAGCAGTATCTCTCGACGTCTTTCTGCCCGACATGCTGGGGTGGACGGTTTTGAACCATCTGAAACAAGATCCCACCACACGACACATTCCCGTACAAATGTTGACATTGGATGAGGACCGGCAGCAAGGACTGGCCCGCGGCGCGTTCTCCTTTATCACCAAACCTACAACGCCGGAAGGCATTACCGAGGCCCTTGGAAAGATAAAGGAATATTCCAGCCCGCGGCGGAAACGATTGCTTGTAGTGGAAGACAACCAAGCCGAACAGATGACGATTCAAGCCTTATTAGGACACGACGATGTTGACATCGCGGTGGCCGCAACCGGCAAGGCTGCGCTCGACGCTCTCAGTCAGCAAAGCTACGACTGCATGGTTCTAGATTTACGCCTGCCCGATATGTCCGGTTTCGAGATTCTCGAGTGCATTCGAGATACGGCTGCCCTGTCTGAATTGCCCGTCGTGGTATTCACCGGAAAGGAGCTTTCTCCTGAAGAAGACGCGCGCCTGCATACCTTGGCACGCAGCGTGGTGGTCAAGGGCGTCGAGTCGCCTGAGCGCTTGCTGGACGAGACGGCGCTCTTCTTGCACCGTATCGTTGCCAATCTTCCTTACGAAAAGCAGAAGATGCTCGATCGCCTGCACCGCTCCGACGAAGCCCTGGTGGGAAGGAAAGTCCTTATCGTAGACGATGACGTTCGCAACATCTTTGCCCTCAGTAGCGTTCTTGAACGTCGCGGCATGACCGTCTTAAGTGCGGGCACAGGACGGGAAGCGATTCAGACACTCGAGTCGACTCCCGATATTGCCATCGTGCTGATGGATATCATGATGCCGGAAATGGATGGCTATGAAACCATGCAGGTCATTCGTGAAAACGCATCGTTCCGCCGCTTGCCCATCGTTGCACTCACCGCGAAAGCCATGAAAGGCGATCGCGAGAAGTGCCTGGAAGCAGGAGCGTCTGAGTATCTCGCGAAACCAGTAAATACCGATCAGTTGCTTTCTGCGCTTCGTATGTGGCTCCACAGGTAAGGCCAGGGTGGCATGATGGATATACTGATGGAGGCACGATGACTACGAAAGACAGGGTGAACATCCTGATGGTGGATGATCAACCCGCGAAGCTTCTGAGCTATGAAGCCATCCTGGGGGAACTCGACGAGAACCTCGTCAAAGCCACGTCGGGAAGGGAGGCGCTCGAGTATCTGCTGAAAATGGATGTTGCAGTCGTGCTGATGGATGTCAGCATGCCGGAGATCGACGGCTTTGAACTTGCCAGCATGATTCGGCAGCATCCAAGATTTCACCGAACGGCCATCATCTTCGTCTCTGCCGTGCATCTCACCGACTTGGATCGCCTCAAGGGATACGAGCGCGGCGCTGTCGACTACATATCAGTTCCGGTTATTCCCGAGTTGTTGCGTGCCAAGGTCAGTGTCTTTGCTGAGCTGCATCGTAAAGCACAGCAGCTTTGGAAGTTGAATCGTGAGTTGGAAGAGCGTGTAGCCGATCGGACCCAGGAACTCGAGCACAAAGCGCAAGCGTTGGAGTTGCTAAACTCGCAACTGAATCATAAAAACGAACAACTGGATGCGATTCTTCAAACAGCTCCGGACATCATATTCAGCAGCCAGGGCGACGGTTTCCGTGACTACATCAGTGAGCGCTTTTTCGAATTCACCGGTTCAGAACCTCACAAAGCAAATGGTCACGGCTGGATGGACTATTTGCATCCCGATGACCGTGAAGGAACCAACGGCCGATGGGCTCTTTGTATGAACTCCGGAGAGCGCTACGAAGCCGAGTACCGGATCCGTGGACGCAACGGCGAGTACCGTTGGTTTCGAGCCAGAGCACTTCCGATTCGAAATAGCGAGGGCAAGATTGTACGTTGGTACGGAACGTGTTCTGACATTCATGACAGCAAGCTTCTCGAGCAGTCTATCCGCGAAAACGCAGCCACGTTGGAGAGGGTGGTCGAAGAACGTACCGAGGCTCTTCGTCAACTCTCCAGTCGACTGATGCGCATGCAGGATGACGAGCGCCGTCGCATTGCGCGCGAATTGCACGACAGTCTGGGCCAGGACTTGGCGGCTGCGAAGATGACTGTGGATGGAATTATGAGTCAGCGTGCTCTGGAATCCAAGGATCAATCGGCCTTGGAGGCAAGTAAGAGCATTGATCGTGCGCTTCAACAGGTGCGAACGATGTCTCATCTGTTGCATCCGCCGCTGCTCGATGAAGTCGGATTAGTCTCGGCGCTTCGTTGGTATCTCGAGGGCATGACCAAGCGCAGTGGAATCGAAGCCACTCTGAATGTCACGCCGCAGACCTTCCCGCGCCTTACTCCTCGTTTCGAGACCGCCATCTTTCGAATCATTCAAGAAGCTCTGACCAACGTATACCGGCATTCCGAAGCGTCCCAGAGCACCGTCACCCTCATACGGAACGTCGAGAATGTTGCGGTGGAGATTCGCGACAATGGCAAGGGTTTGGAGGAAGACACCATGAAATTCCGACCTGGTAACGTAGGCGTCGGGATCGGTGGCATGCGACAACGAGTGGAAGAATTCGGCGGTGCATTGCGTTTGTCCAATGCAAATCCGGGCACCATCGTCGAAGTTATTATCCCGGTACAGGAACAAACTCCGGACCGTGAGTTGACTACCGCGTGAACTTGAGAAGGTATATTCTGAGCCGAAGCACCCTTGCTTCTCTGGGGTGCTCGTAAGGATGTCGTGACCATTCAGGTACAAGACGGAACAAGGAAGGAAATGCCCGTCAGAATTCTGATCGCCGATGATCATGAGATTTTTCGACGCGGGTTACGTTCTCTGCTTGAGTCACACGACGAATGGGAAGTTTGCGGCGAAGCCACCGATGGTCAGGATGCCGTAGAGAGAGTCCGGGAATTGAATCCTGACGTTATCGTCTTGGACATCACCATGCCCAGGCTCAACGGACTTCAGGCCGCGCAACTTATACGAAGTGAGGCGCCAGGCTCCAAAGTGGTAATTCTCAGCCAGCACGAGCCGTCGCTTATGCGACAGGCCGCCCTGAGCGCCGGGGCGAATGCCTATGTCACGAAATCCGAAGTGTCACGCGAACTCATGATGGCGATCGAAAGCATCATTTCTCCCTCGTGATCGAAAATATCCTAAAAATCCGGGCGGAGCGGTATTCGTACCGCTACGCCCGGACCATGTCACTTTGGCTGTTAAGCCGCTGACCGCGTCTTGCGCGACCGACCTGTTCCCCGTGCCGGTGAGGAAGCGGCGCGAGATTCCTCTTCAGATTCACTCTCGAGTGCGCTTTGGTTCACGGTTTCTGAGAGTTCGGTCAGCTTCTCGTCAGCCCGTTTCTCTTCCTCCAGTGTTTCCTTCAGAAGGCCGAGATCTTCCGTGCGGTCCAGAAGCTCCGCATAAGCGCAAACCGAACCGTAGGCGGCGATTTCGTAGTGCTCGACTCGCTGGGCCGCCGAAATCAGAGCTGCGTCTAGTACGGAGCCTTCATACTCCTCGATTGTCTCGCCTCCTTCCTCAACGATCCCCTCCATACCTACGCATTTCTTGCCTTTCGGGCTTTCTCCCATGCTCTGGAAAATTTGTTCGAGCCGGGTTACGTGATTCTTGGTCTCCTCTAAATGATTGGTGAACGCCTCGGTGAGAGATTCGGTTTCAGCGTTCTTGGCCATCTTCGGAAGGGCCTTTACCAATTGCTGTTCCGCGTTGTATAGGTCTTTCAGTTCGTTAAGGTACAGAGCTTGCAGGGTTTGTTCTGCCATGTTGCCTCCACTCGAAATGTGATGTTGATCATGGTTGTTCAACGCGAGTCGGAAGAGGGCCGCGTCAGTTATGCCTTCACGACACGATCTAAGTTCAGAGTGCGAAAGTAAATCGGGCTTCGAGGGTAGGAAAGGATTGACGGTGCCCTAAGGTCCCTTGACGCTTAGGTGAGGCTTCGCGCGAGTTGATGACGAACTGTCACTTCTGCCGGACCAGTTTTGTGAAGAACTTCCACATCGACCTGTTGCGCTCCGCGTTTGAGCAGCAGATCCACTGATACGTCCGCAACTCGCAGACCCTCTATTCGCATTGTCGTAGCTGATGAAGGCAGACACGGTTGATCGAAGTTGATTTGCCGCGTGGTGGAATCGATGGATAAACCGAGCACTGCCTTCAATAACATGAAGGGTGCTCCCGCGCACCAGGCTTGTGGAGAGCAAGCGACGGGGTAGAGGGTGGGACCCTCACCCGTGCGCCGATGAAGCCCACAAATCAGTTCCGGCAAGCGACTCATTTCAAAAAATGAACTAGCCTCGAACAATGTGTCGAACAAGGTGGCGGCGTGGTGGGTCATTCCATAATTGGCGAGACCACTGGCAAAAAGCGCCGTGTCGTGCGGCCATACCGATCCATTGTGGTACGAGATCGGGTTATATCTCCTCTCGTGTGAACTCACAGTACGCACGCCCCATCCCGAAAAACTGTCATGCGCTAAAAGAACGTCGGCTACCCGCTCCGCTTTGTCAGGTCGGGCTATACGTGTAAAAAGGCAGTGGCCGGCGTTCGACGTTCGAACCCGACATGGTCTTTTGTGTCTGTCGAGCGCCAGAGCGAACGTGGAGAGGTCCTCGCACCAGAATTGCTCTTCGAACTTCTGTTGCAATTCAGCCGCTTGCGCCTCGAGTAATTGTGCGCGCGCTACGTCGCCTAGCGCAGCCGCCATTCTCGCCGAGGCCCGTTTCGCCGCATACACGTATCCCTGGACTTCACATAAAGCGATGGGCGGCTCCGCAGCAGATCCATCAGCGTGAAAAACGGAGTCGTTCGAATCCTTCCAGCCCTGTTGTATCAGTCCCTTCTCGGATTGACGCTGATACTCGACGAAGCCATCCCCATCCTTGTCGCCGTAGTTGTCGATCCACGAGAGCGCCAAATCTATGTGCGGCCACAACATTCTCACAAATTCGACGTCTCCTGTTCGCTTGTAGAGGGCGCCCGCCAGGATAATAAACAAGGGCGTGGCGTCGACGCTTCCGTAGTAGCGCTGGAAGGGAACTTCGCCCAGGATTGCCATCTCGCCCGCTCGTGTTTCGTGGACAATTTTGCCAGGCTCAGCTTCCGCTCTGGGATCGAAATCCAGCGCCTGTGTTTCAGCCAGATACTGGAGAACGCCGCGCGCAATGCGAGGATTGAGCCACAGGCATTGCAGCGCGGTAATAATTCCATCGCGCCCGAAGACGGTACTGAACCAGGGCACGCCAGCGTATGGATAGTCGGTCTCCGGATTTCCGACCGTCATCATCTGCACATCGGCGAAGGAGCGATAAAGCCAGTTATCCAATTCATGGTTGGACGATCGGATGGCCCAAATTTCCTTTTGGGCCTCGGAAATTTCCCACGAGACATTAGACAAGGCCGCATCGAAAGTCTCATGTTTCCCCTGGCTCTCGTCATCGCATACCACGGTGAACTGGAATTTCGCCGTTTCTCTGGGTGCCAGAGTTGCATTCAGCACGAAATGGGCCGGCGAGGTCTCGTCAGGGATAGGTGAGCAACATACATGAGCGGAACGGATCATTCCATCCAGGCCGCGGTACTGCATCAGAACGTGATCCTGTTGAACGACATCGGGAAGACGCACTCCCCGTCTTTCGCGCCTCACACCTCGGACTTCGAAGATATCCGCAAAATCAGCACCAAATTCGATTCGCACCGGCAACTGTACAACCGAGGAACCGTAGTTTGTCAGACGCAACTGTTCGTAACAGGTTCCTTGCCACAGTAAGCGAGACCGCACGATATGGACGGTACCGCGCTTCAGGATGACGTGGCCTTCATCAAAAAGATCCAAGTTGGTCAGATCCGCGCTGAAGATAGCATTATCCCTTCGCACTCCAGAACTTAAGAACAGTGGTGGTGTCTGGCCGAGAGAGAGTGTCAGTTGGGACAAGTAGCGTGTTCCGTGATAGTAGATGCCATGTTCCCCGAGACCCGAGGCGCGGATGTTTCCGTACCGGTCGAATACGGCAAACATTTGCCCGTATTTGAGGACTCGAATGCGCTCCTCAACCGGAGGCCATCCCGTCGCGACATAAAATTCCGTCTTTACACTTACATCAAACAATGGGAACTCCACTCGATGTGGGGATCGCAGCTCCAGCTTGCGGTAAAAGTGCCTGATACATGCGAACGTACTGGGTGCTCATGGTTTTTGCGCTAAAGCGCTCCTCGAAGCGGCGACGGCACAGAGCGCGGTCCAGAAACCCGATTTCCTTCACAGCCCTAGCTGCTTCGTCTCGATCGGCAACCAGTGCCCCCGTGATTCCATCCTCAAGCACCTCACTGACCGAACCTTGGGCGTAGGCAATAACGGGTGTGCCACAGGCCATGGCCTCAATCATCACGATGCCGAACGGTTCCGGCCAGCGAATTGGGAAAAGCAGCGCCGTTGCTCCGCCCAGCAATTCATTCTTTTCGGGGAATCCAATCTCTCCCAAAAATTCAATATCACACTGTTCTAGCAGCGGCCTGATCTGGGTATCAAAATACTCCAGGTCTGCGTTGTCCACCTTCGCCCCAATTTTAAGGGGCATGCCGGCCTTCTGCGCGATCGCGATCGCTTCGTCCAGTCCTTTTTCGGGCGAGGTTCGGCCGAGAAATGCTAGATATCGGTTTGATTTCGGACTGAACTCATACTGATTCATCGGGAGCCCGTGGTGGACGGTCCCTTGCCAATTCAACCAGGGTAGCGGTTCACGCTGTGAGTTGGAGATCGACGATACAGGCATTTCCCTGAATTCGCGATAAAGCGGGACCAGGTCAGGAATGTCCAGACGTCCGTGCATAGTTGTTAACGTGGTCCAATTCATCATTCTGGCCAGGGGAAAATGCAAGTAGTCGATATGAAAATGAATGATGTCGAAGTCGTTCTGATGAGCCACCACAGCCTCGAGCATGCGTACGTGATGAGCCAGTTGATCGACGCAGTGCGTGTCTAGCCGAAGGGCTTTTGGACAAACCGGAATCAGCTTCGCTTGTGTCATCGAATCGCCACTGGCAAAAAGCGTGACGTCGTGACCTTGCCTCACCAATTCTTCCGTAAGATACGAAACAATTCTTTCCGTTCCTCCATACAGCTTCGGTGGTACACACTCGTACAGCGGCGCAACCTGCGCGATACGCATAACACTATTCCCCCCTGAATTTTTGAGCACCGGCGAAACGGACAGCGCAACTACTTTCACCACGCTGTGAAGAAAGTAGCGCCTATGTGGTGGAACATTGCATCCGGTCCATCATGTAAGAAGGGGTTTGAGCGAAACTGATCCGTGAAGAACGTGACGACGAAATTTCAGTTGCGCATCGCTTTCAAGCAGCATGCACAACCGGATCCGAAACTGGAACCGAACAAGCATGATGGCAATTCACACAAGTGCTGGCAGCGCAAGTGGGGCACACAACCTCATGAGATTCGCAGAGCGCCACTCCGCATTCAGCACAAAGGGTAATCGCCGCCTCCCCGCACGGGTCCGATCTGTCTTGCAGTTCGCAATCGCACCACCGCTCGGCTTCAATTCGTAGGGTCATAGGAACGCTCCCAAGAATCGCTAACCTCTATTGTCGCAACTGGCTCCCGATTTCACATCGGGTGATCCCTGTACGCCGGCGATTTCTGATGCGACGACTTCCCCAGCGGTGCCGGAGTACAGACCCACTACCGTTTTCGTAGAGGCACGGGACTACCGCACTACTAGATGGCTCCTATGGAGAGCAAGGATGAATGCGATCTATAAACGTGGCTGATCGCGGAGGAGGTGTTTCTTTATGAGTATCTGGACGATTTTGTTTGCGATTCTGCTGATTGCGTGGGTGTGTGGTTTCACGGTCTTCCACGTGGCCGGCGCATTGATCCATTTGCTGCTGGTGTTTGCGGTGATCTCTCTGGTTCTTCACTTCGTGCTGGGTACCCGCACGGCATGATCGCTTTGCCGGAGTTGCAGAAGGGCTTCGTTCCGGATTCGTTTACAAACAAAGGCGACGGTAAGCGCAGCACACAGGCCCACGCCATGATCCGTGGGCCTTTTCTTTTTCATTGAAGGACGCATCAGTCTTAAGCTCAAAAGAGACGACCGCCAATGTCGCATTGAGTCGCGTGTAGGCTCGTGGCAGCACTTGGTCATGCTCAGGTTGTGGGCGGCAGGTCCGAAAGCTAATCCTGCCTGGTGATGGCTATCGTTACTCAACCCGGAGGTCGAGCGTCTTCGCCAGCGACGACATGTGCTGTACCCAAGCCTTTGCCGCTTCATCGCCCCGTTCTGCTTCGCTGCGCATTGCGCTGAACGTTCCATCGAGCCGCTGCGCGCATAGATTCTGCACTTGCCAAAGATTGACGGGAAACGGAAGACTCTGCGTTACCTGCACCACTGCTTCGAGGCGCTGCAATGCCGCCAGCTCTCCAGGATTGGCCCAGAAGGCACGAGCGCGTTCTTCCGTTTGCCGCCGCACAACAAACTCCAGCGTGGACGCGTCCAGCGGAATCTGCATTTCCCTGGCCTCCTTCAACAAGGCCTCTACGCGTTCCGACACGATGTTCTCGCTTCCCAAAAGGTCTCGCAGGCGGTTGTTTAAGGCAAATTCCGCAAGCGTTCGAAAAAGCTTGGGCTGTTCCACGTGCAAGTCTGCCAGAAAACGCATGAGTGGTGCTTCCTGTTCATACTGATGGAGCAGGCTGGCCTCCGCTCCCGCCAGATCCGACCCGAGAATGATGTCCAGAATCTTCCTCTGGTCGTCACGAAACAGAGACTTCAGCGAGTAGATATTCGTTTCAAAGTTGTGTTGCAGCAGGCTCAGCACTTCCGGCGCATCGGCCCGAGCAAATGCGGCATGCAAACTATCCGCCACCGCCTCGAAATTGCCTCCGGAATGGCTTTCACACACGCCACCGCTCACATTGTGATCACCCAGATGAAGCACAGCGAACGCCAGGATCGCCGACTCACGAGTGATGCGCGACGTAAACTTCGCGCGCCCGGTCACCAGTTTCATCTTGCCGGCCTCTGCGCGCCGATACTCAGTGCGCTCCGCCCGGTAACTGTAGATTTCCGCCTGGTCGCCGTACTCCTCAAAAACAGACCGAATGGCGTAGTGCGCAGCCAGCCGCCGAATATCCAGCACGGCCGGCTTTACGAACTTCTCGTAAATGTGAGCCCCGTCCCTGTGCTCTGGCAGATTACTCTTGGCTTCTGACAGCTTTTCCAAAAAGGATGCTTCGAGACCAGTGTTCCCCGAGAGCTCCACGGCCAGCTGCAATGCCCGTCCGGCGTAGTGGATCACCTGGACCGTCTCGATGCCCGACAACTCGTCGAAAAACCATCCGCAACTCGTGTACATCAGTACCGCGTGCCGCTGCATCTCGAGCAGCTTGAGAACGGCCACTTTGGCTTCATCGTTGAGTTCGTGGTTTGCATGTTGGGCGAAGAAGCGCTCTATATTTTCCTCGCTCCGGTCCAGCACGACATCGATGTAGGCGTTCCGCGCAGCCCACGGATCTTTCAGCAGAAGTCGTCCCTTTTCTTCGAAGAGCGGCGCAAGTTGATCCCGTAGCCAGTCAAGAGCGTTCCGCAAGGGCCCGCGCCATCGTTGATTCCAGTCGGCGTGTCCCCCAGAATTACACCCGCAGTCCGCTTTCCATCGTTCCACGCCGTGGACACAACTCCACGAGCTGTTCTCGAAAATTTCAACCTGGTGTGTTGGAGGCTGGTTCTTCAGAAACTCCCCGTAGTTCGTAAGTCTGGCGAGATCGCTGGACTCCAAATGATCGAGCGCGTATGACAAAGCCATCTCACCAAAATGATGATGATGACCGTAGCTCTCCCCATCGGTAGCGATATGCACCAATTGCGCCCAATCGCGCGTATCCGAGAACCCGCTCGCGATGCGTTCCGCAAACTGCTGCCCGTTGTCCAACAAATGCTCGAACGCCACCGCGCTCGAAATCGGTCCATCGTAGAAGTACACCGCCAAGGTGCGACGAGAGGGCAGTTTCAAGACGTATGGGCGCGTCGGATCGACGCGTTCACCACTGATGTCCTTCCACGCGCGAGACCCGATCTTCCGTACCCGGCTCGCCTGGCGGGGAGCCAGGACGGTGAATTTGATTCCATGCTCGGCCAGTAAATCGAGGGTCTCAAGATCGGCGGCTGTCTCCGGCAGCCACATTCCCTCGGGAGCGCGCTGGAATCGATGCTCAAAATCGCGGATCCCCCAGATCACTTGTGTGCTTTTGTCGCGGCTATTCGCCAGCGGCATGATCATGTGGTTATAAGCTTGTGCTATGGCAGACCCGTGGCCGGAAAAAGTCTCGCGACTTGCCTTATCGGCGTCTAGAATCGACTGGTACACCTCGGCAGCCTTTTCTTCCAGCCAGGAAAGCAGCGTCGGTCCGAAGTTGAAGCTGATCTTCGAATAATTGTTGACGATGCGCGCAATCCGACCCTGGTCGTCCATAATGCGCGACGCTGCGTTCGGCGCATAGCATTCTGCAGTGATGCGTTCATTCCAGTCGTGATAGGGGTATGCAGACTCCTGAAATTCAACATACTCCAACGACGGATTCTCGCGTGGAGGTTGGTAAAAATGCCCGTGAACGCAAACGTATCGGGTGACAGGTGAAGACATAGAAAAATTAGTTCGCGGGGTCGTGATTCCGGATAATTTCCAGCGCCAGAGTGTGAACTGCACAGTCATCCCGGGTACATACGGTAATATCGGGAAAACCCTCAATTGCTGCTTGTACAAATCCAGGATACACTTTCGGGCGATCGCACATTAAATCTACAGTGAAGACCCTATTGCTGGTGGGAACCTCGTGGGTAGACGATACCCTGTCCTGACGCTCTCGAGAATGCGACAGGCACCGGGGAGATGGAACGCAGCAGCCAGCAACCTCTAAACAACACACTCACTCGTTGCGGAAATGCCAGGTTCTGACTGCCGCAGTCACAATTCTTTCGCTTATCGAAATCGGTTCGAAGAAACTGCCCAGGACGTAAGCTGAGTCGCTCGACGACTCCCAGTGCAGCATCTTGCATCAACGAGGGGAGATTTTCATGAAGGCGTCAAAAGTTCTCATTGCCGACGATCACGAGGTAGTGAGGCACGGAATCCGCGTGATGGTCCAGGGATGCCCCAATCTCGAGGTTTGCGGTGAGGCCTCAGACGGTCGACAGGCGGTGCAACTCGCTGCCAAGCTCAGACCTGACATCGTCATCATTGACATTGGAATGCCTCAGCTCAACGGCTTGGATGCCACGCGTCAGATTGTTCACATGGATCCGAACGTCAAGGTTCTGATTTTGACGATGCATGAATCCGAGCAAATCGTGCGCGAAGTGCTCGCGGCGGGCGCCCGCGGCTATCTCTTGAAATCCGATGCGGGCCGCGATCTGATTTCTGCTATCGAAGCATTAGCCGGCCGCAAGACTTTCTTCACTTCCAAGGTCGCGGAGATCGTTCTGGAGACCTACCTGAAGGGCGGCCCGGAGCAGCCTGTCTCGAAGGACGTCTTGACTTCCCGCGAACGTGAAGTGGTCCAGCTTCTGGCTGAAGGGAAGAGCACTAAAGAAGTTGCTGTAGCCCTGGGCCTCAGCGTGAAGACCGCCGAGACGCATCGCTCCAATCTCATGCGCAAACTTGATGTGCACTCGGTCAGCCAACTGGTTCTCTACGCAGTCCGCAACAACATCGTGCAGGTGGTCGCACCTCCCGCTGATCAGGCGTAACCCGGGTTTGCTGTAGTTCTTAGAAAATTTCCTCTCACATTCGACTCTCCGCGCTTCGGTGCGGAGAGTCCAGCCTTGCCGAGTGCAACCCTCTTCACTTCCATCCGAATCTGATCACGGAACACGCGCTCAGAAAGGATAGAGAGATGGACCAACGCACGACAGTTGTTCTGATTACCGTAGCCCTGGTGCTGCTGGTTGGCATCATGGCATGGCTCTATTTCCGTCATCGCCGAAGCAAGTTGCTGCGTGACCGGTTTGGGCCTGAGTACGACCGGGTGGTCCGCAGGGAAGGCAACATTCGGCGTGGTGAAGGTGTCTTGGAGTTCCGTGAAAAGAAAAGGGAGAAGCTCGACATCCGACCATTGTCACCGGCAACGCGTCTCGATTTCTCGAATCGCTGGGACTCCGTTCAGGCTCAGTTTGTGGATGACCCCGGGGGTTCCGTAGCCAAAGCCGACAACCTCGTCAACGAACTGATGGCAGTCCGGGGATACCCGGTCGCTGAATTCGAAGAGCGGGCTGACATCATTTCGGTAGACCATCCTTTGGTCGTCGAAAACTATCGAGCCGCTCACGCCATTGCATTAAGCCGAACGCGCGGACAGGGAACGACCGAAGCTTTCCGCAAGGCGATGGTTCACTATCGTTCTTTATTCGACCAGTTACTGCATGACCTAACAACCGAAAGAAGGGAGGCGCGCGCATGACTCTACCTTTGCGCAAAACCGATAATACGGCCGAATTGACCACCGCTGATTTGGCACGGTCTGCATCCGGCGAAAGCAATGTACAGGAGGAGCAGGTTCTCGACCATGAAGCGGACACTGCTCGGCGGATTCCTGTGAGGTCCGATCGCTCTGTCGCCGATATCTCCGAACATCAGGGAAAAGCACCGGCGCCGGTCGAAGCCACTCCGTTATTTCCAGACGATCAATTGCGCGACTTGCAACACAAGTGGGACGACATTCAGACCGGATTCGTCGACGAGCCCCGCAGTGCGGTTCAGCATGCAGATGGCCTGGTCGCGTCTACCATGCAGCAGCTGGCAGAGGCTTTTTCCCGCGAGAGAACGCAACTTGAGCAGCAATGGGACCGCGGCGATAGTATTTCCACCGAAGATCTGCGCGTGGCCTTTCAACGCTATCGCTCATTCTTCCGCCGAATGCTGTCGATGTAGCTGGACTCCAGAATATCTGGCGGTAGAATTTCGAAAGGGGGGCGTTTCGCCCTCTTTCACTTTTTTGCTGGACTCAGGCCGCCTTCTCCGATTTGAGATCCTCGGTTTTTGACTGGAGATCCAGATCTTTCGACTTGATCTCCAGCCCCTCGTGCCGAATGTCTAGCCGTAGGTTCGCGAACACCGCCAGGTAGACGTTTGACACCCACACCAGCGCGAATAGGGAAATCAAATATCCGCGCCAATCCGGAAATAGCAGCTTGAATCGCGTGATAAGCAGGAACACTGCCGCGACGTAGTGGCTGAAACAAAATTCGCAGGTGAACAAGTAGAAGAACTTCCGTTGCCACAAGCGGGTAGCGGTTTCGCTCCGATCTTTGCAGTAATTGCGCGGTTCACGAAAAATCTCTTCATGCGTGATCGCCCACGCTACCGAGGCGACCGGGATCGCCAGGATAAATAGCCACAACAGTTGGGTGAAGACGGGGTCCAAGTTGGTCAGCGAAAGTGCCTCAGTTCATCGTGCCTGCGAGGCCGTTACTTCGGGGAAACCTTGTGTTTGAGACTCACGTCGCTCACCGGCTTGTGGCGACGCGACTGGATCGGCTTGATGCATTGCGCATACTGGTCGTTGCTGAACTCTTTTCTCTGCGGCCACCAGATGGAATATCCCGCCGGACATTTCACGTCCGGATAGGGCTGAAATGTTCGAATCGGCGGAATCGAGACGTAACCATTCAAAACGGCGATCAAAATCAGTGTGTGCATTGCGCCCCTTGTTTGTATTGAGTTTCACAATACGTGCACAGAAACGCGCAGGGGATACGGCGATTGCTGTAGGAACAGATCAGAAACTCCGCGTCTACCAACCTACCCTTCGCAGGCGTCTTCTGCTTGCAAGTCGCGCAAGGCTGCATCTAACTCCCGGCGTCTGAGCCTCGTCGCGCCACCTTGATTCCATCCCACCTTCAGAGAGAGGAAATAAATCATGCCAACTGAATCCAAAAAATGCGCCCATCTGCCTTGCTTATGCGCGGCGGTCATCCGGCATGCGAGAAGTGATTCCTCCGACGGAAAACGGGCGGTTTTTCTCCACGAACTTCCTATTCGGAAATACGTCAACTACTGGAGACATTGATTCGACCGAGTTGCGTATTCTCCAATCTGACGGCGCAGTTCCGCCGCATGGAGGAAATCAATGTCGACGATTCTGCTCGTGTTCCTGATTCTCTTGCTGATAGGCGCCCTGCCCACGTGGCCCTATAGCCGGAGCTGGGGATATTATCCGAGCGGGGGATTGGGCCTGATCGTTCTCATTCTCCTGGTGCTCGCTCTTACGGGCCGCGTCTAGAAAACTAGAAAGAGGATGACATCGCTGGGGACCACGCGTGTGGTCCCTTTGCTTTTGTACAGCGCTTTCCGTACTTCATTTTTGCTCATTTCATTCCTAAAACTTCTTTCCTTCCGTCTTCCAGGAGAGCGCACTCCGCTCAAATAGAAAGCCTTGTACCGACGGCATGATTCTTGCTCATTCATTTCAAGGGAGGGACTCATGTTCAACATCCATGTTGAGGTGATAGGTGATATCGCTGTAGTCCAGTGCGAAGGCCGAATCGTTCAAAGTGATGCCGCATACCGCCTGCGCGACGAGATTCTCTCTCAACGGAACGCACGCGTTGTGGTGGTCGAACTGTCGGAGGTCGATACGATCGAAGGCGGCGGCTTAGGCATGCTGGCGTTTCTGCAGAGGTGGGCGCACGACCACAACATAAAGCTGAAACTGTTCAACCCTTCAAGCTCCGTGCAGGACCGACTCGACCACAGTTGGATGCCATCTCTCGATGTGGCCAGCACGGACGAAGTGATCGCGTTATTAGATGGTGCCGGGCAAGTTTCGTCCGCGGGAGTGCCGGCCCAGTCCCTGGGTCGGCACTAGTGTGGACCCCATGCGCCATCGGGGATAACACACTCAGCAACTCAGGCCTGTACCGGATTTGCCCATATCGTCGGCAGCCTTAGAGTCAACCATCGGCAACTAGGAAATGGAGAGCGTATGAGGAGCACCCAAGTTTTTTCGAGCATGTTTTTAGCTTGTGTTTTGGGAGTGGCCGCATTTGCTGTGGCACAGAGTTCGCGTTCTCCAGGAAGCCCGGCCGGCGCGCAGAGCGCGAGCAGCCCATCCACTTCTCCGGGTGGGCAAACTCCCGGACAGTCTAGCCCGTCGCAGACGTCACCTTCATCGCCTTCGGGTCAAGGATCGACTTCGACTCCGGGCACGACGCAGCCCGGGACTCCGACCACCCCTGGCACGACGACTCCGGGTGCAACGACTCCAGGTGCGACGACACCGGGTGCGAAGACGCCGGGTTCCACAAACCCTGCATCAACACCAGGGGCGCAGAGTCCCGGAAGTCTTCCACCGTGCTCCGCGGTCAATAACGGATCAGGAACGGTGCCGGGTATGACACCCAATCCTTCGAATTCGCAAACCACTCCCGGCACGCCAACGAAACCGCCGAGCACCATGCCGGGAACCACCGCTCCCGGGAGCAGCACTCCTTGTGTCTCGTCTGACGGAACAGTGCAGAATCAAGGCATGAGTTCGCCGTCAACGGCCACACCCGGCGCGACTACCGCCACACCGGGAGCCAGCACAGCAACGCCCGGTGCGAGCACGGCAACTCCAGGCGCGACGACTGGGCCGCGCTACCCCAACACGTCAACGACTCCGGGAACGGGAACCACAACGTCACCCAATTCGCCTGCTAGCCCGAGCCCTAATCCAGGTACGAATTCGAAGCCTTCCGGAACGCCGCCTTCGAGCACAAGTGGAACTACGCCTCCGCAGGCTTCTTTAACGTAAAAGCTCTCCCCACGCTCTCACGTCAGACGATCCTGTTCTCGAAGAACTACGCAGGGTCCTCTGGCGTGGGAGCCCCGCCAATGGCGCGTTCGCGCAGTAGCTTCGCAATTCACCTCCTCTCCCTACGACGCATCGATTTGCGAAGTACAGCTACCACTCGATGCCCGCCTCGCCCGAACGTCGCTATAGGTGAGCCTAAGGGGGAATAGCTCTATGCCAGAAAAAGAAACTCTGGAACGTGCGCAGGAAGATGCTCGAGAGGGGAAATCGCCCAGCACGCAGGCCGGTGAATTCGTTCGCGAAGAGATGCACCACATTCGTGAAGGAAAGCACGGGGCAGCGTCCACCAAGCAGGCCATTGCGATCGGGCTTTCCAAGGCTCGGCGGGCGGGTGTGAAACTGCAGCCTCCGCGCAAAGGTAGTGCCTCGGCCGAAACCCGCCAACAGGCTGCTCGTGACACTCGACGTGCTAAGAGCCGCCGGAAACCTTCGCGACGCCGCTCAGAGGCGACGTCGGACGCGCTGAAGCGCAAGGGACATCAGGCGGCCTCGAAGAAGGCGCTGGCTGCGCAAGCCCGTAGCAGCGCGCGCCGGCGTGGTGCCTCCGCACGCCGCCGTTCCGCAATGAAGGCTGTGCAAACGAAGAAGCGACAGGGCCGTGTGCAGTCGTCCAGATCTCGGCGCGCCGCTTAAACTCGCGACGCGTCGGTTTCGCTTTCCCACAATCGACGCAGCCCAGACTTGCGGGTGGCCGTCCGCTGAGATCGGCAAAATATCGCTGCGGAGGGTCGCCCGCATCCGATGCCTGGCAACCCGGAATTGACTACCGCCACCAAAGATCGCTCTCCTCACGTCCTTCCCAAATTCGATATCTCCCTTTGAATCAGGCGTGTAAAAGTTTGTAAAACCCGGCAAACTCGCGAACCCTACCGTAGACTAAGAACGTCTGTACCACTTGGGGGCAGGGGGCGAATTTGCATGCGGGTCGTTCGCCTTGCACGTTTTCCGGACGTGTCCGCGAAATGGGCGTGCGTCCTTCGCGGCCCTGCCATTAGAAAGAAATTATGCGATCACGCGCTCATCGTTCGTTCTATTTCTATTCATCGGTAGCTGCGCTGTTGCTCCTTCTTGGCATCACCGGGTGCAACAGCGCAAGCACCAAGTCTGCTCAGGCCGGAGGCGGTCCGCCGGCAATTCCGGTCGCGGTTGCTCCCGCCGAACAAAAAGATTTTCCCGTATATCTTTCGGGCCTTGGCAGTGTGCAAGCTTCGAACACGGTCAGCTTGAAGAGCCGCGTGGACGGACAAATCGTCCAGATCGCTTTTCGAGAAGGGCAAACCGTGAAGCAGGGAGATCTGCTTCTAGTCATCGACCCTCGTCCGTACCAGGTTGCGCTTGAACAGGCCGAAGCTGCGCTTGCACGAGACCAGGCACAATTGAAGAACGCCCAACTCGACTACGGCCGGTATCAGGGACTCTTCAAAGAGGGGGTCATTTCGCAGCAGCAATACGACGCACAGCGCGCATTGGTCGGGCAACTGGAGGGCACCATCAAGGCCGACCAAGCGGCGATCGACAATGCCAAGCTGCAACTCGTTTACACGCGAGTAACGGCTCCCGTCAGCGGACGGATCGGCCTGCGATTGGTCGACATCGGCAACATGGTGCATGCTTCCGATACCAATCCGCTGCTCGTCGTCACACAGCTTCAACCGATCGCGGTCGTCTTTACCCTTCCGGAAGATGTGTTGCCCAACGTGACCAAGCATATGCGGAGCGGCGCGCTTGAGGTGGATGCTTACAGTCGCGACGACACCACCAAAATTGCCGCCGGAAAGCTTCTGACCATCGATAATCAGATTGATCAGACAACCGGAACGGCGAAGCTGAAAGCGATGTTCGACAACATCGACACGGCACTGTTTCCCAACCAGTTCGTCAACGCCCGTCTTCTTTTGGAAACAAAGAAGGGCGCGACGGTCGTGCCTGCCGCGGCCATTCAGCGCGGTCCGCAGGGAACTACCTTCGCGTATGTTGTGAAGCCGGATAAGACGGTCGAAGTTCGCCCCGTCAAAGTTGCCCTCACCCAAGGCAATTTCGCCGTGGTCGCCTCGGGCGTCACGCCGGGAGAACAAGTCGTCACCGACGGGCAGGACAAATTGCAGGGCGGTAGTCGTGTGGAGCCGCACGTCTCCAACGGTGGGCCCAACGCAAGTAGCACTCTGTCAGGAACTGCAGGACAATGAATCCGTCTCGCCTGTTCATCCTGCGTCCGGTTGCCACGACGCTGTTGATGATCGCCATCCTGCTGGTAGGCATTGTGGCCTACATGCAGCTTCCGGTCTCGGCTCTTCCGGAAGTCGATTATCCCACCATCCAGGTAGTGACCTTCTATCCGGGGGCTGATCCCGAAGTGATGGCCTCTTCGGTCACCGCCCCTCTCGAACGCCAGTTCGGTCAGGTTCCTGGCTTGAGCCAGATGACCTCGACGAGTTCCTTCGGTAGCTCGTTGATCATTCTGCAGTTCAACCTCGACCAGAATATCGATGTCGCCGAACAGCAAGTGCAAGCCGCCATCAATGCGGCGACCACGTACCTGCCGCGCGACCTTCCCAATCCGCCGATCTACAGCAAGGTGAATCCGGCGGATGCGCCGATTCTCACCCTGGCTCTTACCTCCGATACGCTGCCTCTGACCAAGGTGGAAGATCTCGCTGATACCACGCTTGCACAAAAGGTTTCACAACTTCCCGGCGTCGGTCTCGTGTCCATCAGCGGAGGCCAGAAGCCCGCCGTTCGCATCCAGGCCAATCCGACCGCGCTCGCTTCCTACGGACTGAGTCTCGAAGATCTGCGCACCGTTCTTGGGCAAGCGAATGTGGATCAGGCGAAAGGCGTGCTCGATGGCCAACGCCAGGCCTACACCATCAACGCGAACGATCAGCTTTTCAGCAGCGAGGAGTATCGCGACGTCATCGTTGCGTCCAAGAATGGCGCCCCGGTTCGACTTTCCGACGTTGCCAACGTAATCGACGGCGCCGAGAATGCTCGCCAGGCCGCGTGGATGAATCTGACTCCCGCCGTTATCGTCAACATCCAGCGGCAGCCCGGCGCCAACATCATCAGCGTTGCTGATCGCATCAAGAAACTTCTGCCACGCCTCCAGTCTTCGTTGCCGTCTTCCGTCAAGCTGACCATCTTGACCGATCGGACGCAGACCATTCGTGCGTCCGTGGACGACGTGCAGTTCGAGATGATGCTCACCATCGGCTTGGTCGTGATGGTGATCTTTCTTTTTCTCCGGAATCTCTCCGCTACTGTGATTCCGAGCGTCGCTGTGCCGCTCTCTTTGGTGGGAACGTTCGGTGTGATGTATCTGCTGGGCTACAGCCTGAACAATCTCACGCTGATGGCGTTGACCATTTCCACCGGCTTCGTGGTCGACGACGCCATCGTCATGATCGAGAACATCGATCGCTATCTGGAAGAGGGTGAGACGCCGCTAAACGCCGCGCTCAAGGGCGCGGGACAGATCGGCTTCACCATCGTATCGTTGACCGTATCACTGATCGCCGTGCTCATTCCGTTGTTGTTCATGGGAGATGTGGTAGGACGGTTGTTTCGTGAGTTCGCTGTGACCTTATCCGTAACCATCCTGGTTTCGGCTGTGGTTTCCCTGACTCTGACTCCCATGATGTGCGCCAAGCTTTTGAAGACCAAGGGTTCTGCAAAGCATGGCCGTCTCTATGAAGCGTCTGAACGTGCATATGAGAAAGTGATCCACCGCTACGGTTCGACTCTGCAATGGGTCCTGAAACATCAGACTGCCACACTCATCGTTACGTTTGCGACGCTCCTCTTCACCATCCTGCTTTTTATTGTTGTTCCCAAAGGGTTTTTCCCAGTTCAAGACACCGGTGTAATCCTGGGGATTTCAGATGCGCCTCAGACGGTGTCGTTTAACGCGATGGCTCAGCGGCAACAGGCGTTGGCCCAGGTCATCCTCAAAGATCCGGCGGTCGAAAGTCTCTCTTCCTTCATCGGCATCGACGGGATCAACACCACTCCAAACAGCGGGCGTATTCAAATTAATTTGAAGCCAAGGAATCAGCGGAAGGAATCCGCCTCCGAGATTATCCGCCGCCTGCAACCGGAGTTGGCGAGGGTTCCAGGCATCACGCTCTACATGCAGCCTATCCAGGATTTAACGGTCGAGGATCGCGTAAGCCGCACGCAGTTCCAATACTCGCTGGAATCTGCCGACGCCAACGATCTCAATGTCTGGGTGCCCCGGTTGATGGACAAGCTGCGTAATTTGCCCGAGTTGCACGACATCGCGAACGACCAGCTGACCAGTGGCCTGAAGGCCGACCTGGTCATTGATCGCGACACGGCTTCCCGTCTGGGCATTCTGCCGCAAGCCATCGACGATACGCTCTACGACGCCTTCGGGCAGCGACAGGTCTCGACTATTTTCACGCAGCTCAACCAATATCACGTAGTTCTTGAGGCGGACCCCAGTTTCCAGCAGAGCCCCGACTCGCTCAAAAGTATCTACGTTCATTCCACTAGTGGGGCGCAGGTTCCCCTCTCGGCGTTCACGCATTTTTCCTCGACGAACGCGCTGCTGGCCATCAACCATCAGGGACAATTCCCGGTGGTGACGATTTCTTTTAACCTCGCGCCCGGAGTTTCACTGGGCGAGGCCACGAATGCAATCAGTCAGGCGGAGCGTGAAATTAACCTGCCCCCCAGCATTCACACGAGCTTCCAGGGAACAGCGGCTGCATTCCAGAACTCGCTCTCTTCCGAGCCCTATCTGATCCTTGCTGCCCTGGTAACCGTGTACATTGTGCTGGGCGTGCTCTACGAGAGCTACATTCATCCCATCACCATTCTTTCCACGTTGCCGTCTGCCGGCGTGGGCGCCATTCTCGCTCTCATCCTGACGCGCAACGACTTCAATGTCATTGCTCTGATCGGCATCATCCTGCTCATCGGCATTGTGAAGAAGAATGCCATCATGATGATCGACTTCGCACTCGAAGCTGAACGTGGTGAAGGTAAGCCGCCCGAGGAAGCGATCTACCAAGCGTGTCTGCTTCGATTTCGTCCCATCATGATGACAACGATGGCCGCCCTCCTGGGCGGCCTGCCTTTGGCGCTCACTTCGGGCACCGGTTCAGAACTGCGCAATCCGCTCGGTATTTCCATTGTCGGCGGACTCATTCTCAGCCAATTGCTGACGCTCTACACCACCCCAGTCGTTTATCTGGCGTTCGACCGCCTTGCCCGCCGCTGCTCGCGTTTTCGAATTGGTAATCCGATCGAGGGAGCGGCCACCGCCGATTAGCGATGAACATCTCGGCTCCATTTATTCGACGACCGATTGGCACGACGCTGTTGACGATCGCGCTATTTCTCTCGGGCGCACTGGCCTTTCGGTTCTTGCCGGTCGCTCCTCTCCCGCAAGTCGAGTTCCCGGTAATTTCAGTGGGCGCTAGCCTGCCCGGCGCCAGTCCGGAAACGATGGCTTCCTCGGTGGCCACACCTTTGGAGCGGCAATTCGGACGAATCTCGGGCGTTAACCAGATGACCTCCAGCAGTCAGCTGGGCTCCACCAGTATCGTTCTTCAGTTTGACTTGAGTCGAAATATTGATGCAGCAGCGCGTGACGTGCAGGCAGCAATCAACGCGGCGCGTGGACAACTGCCCGCCAACCTCCCAAGTAATCCTAGCTATCGCAAAGTTAATCCGGCCGATGCTCCCATTCTTATCCTTTCGTTGACGTCGGACACCATTCGACTTCCTGAGGTTTACGACGCTGCCAACTCGATCCTCGCGCAAAAGCTGGCACAGGTTTCGGGCGTAGGGCAGGTGTTCGTGGGTGGCGGCGCAAATCCGGCAGTGCGCGCTGAACTGAATCCGATGCTCCTGAACAAGCTCGGTGTGAGCACCCAAACGGTTGCCACCGCGCTCTCCGCCGCCAACGCCAACAAGCCCAAGGGGGAATTTGTAGGCCCGATTAATGCCTGGGCTATTGATGCGAACGACCAGCTCTTTAAAGCCGAACAGTACCGGAAACTCATCGTCTCCTCCAATGCAAACGGGGTCGTTCGGCTGGGTGACGTTGCCGATGTGCAGGATTCCGTTGAGGACATTCGCAATGCCGGCATCGCGAATGGGAAGCGTGCCGTTTTGCTGGTTATCTTCCGTCAACCCGGGGCCAACATCATTTCGACGGTCGATAACGTCCGTGCACTGATTCCGCAACTGCAATCGTCCATTTCACCGGCCATTAATCTGAACGTCGTCATGGATCGCACGCTGACCGTGCGGGCCTCCGTCCGCGACATCGAATTCACCTTGATGGTCTCGGTTGTCCTTGTCGTGCTCGTTGTTTTCGTATTCCTGCGAAATGTCCGATCCACCATCATCCCCAGCATCGCCGTCCCGCTGTCGCTGGTAGGTACCTTTGGTGTGATGTATCTCCTTGGCTACAGCCTCGACAATCTCTCGCTCATGGCCCTCGCCATCTCGACGGGATTTGTTGTCGACGACGCCATCGTCGTACTCGAGAACATCAACCGCCATCTGGAAGAGGGAGTGCCGCCGGTGGCCGCCGCTTTTCAGGGCGCAAGGGAGATCGGTTTCACCGTGCTCTCCATGAGCACTTCGCTGGTCGCCGTCTTTATCCCCATCCTTCTGATGGGCGGCATCGTCGGACGGCTGTTTCGCGAATTCGCCGTAACGTTGAGTGCTGCAATCGGAGTTTCGCTGCTGGTTTCCCTCACCACCACCCCCATGATGTGCGCGAAACTGTTGCGGCCCCTCAAGAGCGAGACTCATGGTCGACTCTATCGAGCGAGCGAAAGAGCCTTCGACGGGTTTCGCAACTTCTACGCTCACGGTCTGCGCTGGGTGCTCCGGCATCAGTTCCTGATTCTCCTGCTCACCATCGGGACGGCTGGTTTGAGTGTCTATCTGTACTTCATGGTCCCCAAGGGATTCTTCCCACAGCAAGACACTGGCCGCCTCGGCGGTTCGATCCAGGCGGAACAAGACATCTCCTTCCAGGCGATCCGGCAGAAAATGAATGACTACGTCGCCATCATCATGAAAGATCCCGCCGTCTCGACTGTAACCGCGTTTGTTGGCGGCGGAGGAACAGCGAACACCGGCCGGATGTTCATCATGCTCAAGCCTCTTGGGGAAAGGGAGATCAGCGCGGACCAGGTGATTGGCCGGCTACGGGGAAAACTGGCCCACGTTCCTGGAGCGACGCTTTACCTGCAGTCGGCGCAGGACCTGCAGATTGGCGGACGGATGGGTAATGCGCAGTATCAGTACACGTTGCAATCAGAAAGTCTCGACGACTTGAACACGTGGGCTCCGAAGGTGCTGGCCAAACTCAGGCAGTTGCCCCAGTTGAAAGACGTCAATACCGACCAGCAAAATCGCGGCCTCGAGGCCAAGGTCGTCATCGACCGCGACACTGCCGCAAGATTGGGCATTCAGCCGAATGCGATCGACGCTGCGCTATACCAGGCCTTCGGCCAGAGTCAGGTATCCACCATTTACGAGCGCTTGAACCAGTACCACGTCATTATGGAAGTGGACCCGCGCTATCAGCAGACTGCGGACGCTTTGCAAAGCATCTACGTACCTTCCAAGTCCGGGACCCTCGTTCCGCTATCTGCTATCAGCCATTTCGCTTCCGCGAACACGCCGCTTGCCGTCAACCACCAGGCGCAATTTCCCGCCGTCACTTTCTCGTTCAATCTGTCGGAAGGCGTCTCCCTCGGCGAGGCGACGCAGGCGATTGAAAGCGCCAATCGCGCACTCAATCTTCCCAGCTCGGTTCACGCCAGTTTCCAGGGAACTGCCGCTGCCTTTCAGGACGCCCTTTCGAATCAGCCCGTCCTTATCTTTGCTGCTCTAGCGACCGTATATATCGTCCTGGGTGTTCTCTACGAAAGCTATATCCACCCCATTACCATCTTGTCGACGTTGCCGTCCGCTGGGGTCGGCGCGCTCCTCGCCCTGTTGCTGACGCATAACGATCTCAACGTGATTGCGTTGATTGGTGTGCTGTTACTGATCGGGATCGTCAAGAAAAACGCCATCATGATGATCGATTTCGCGCTGGATGCGGAGCGGAGGGAAAACAAGACGCCCGAGGAAGCCATTTATCAGGCCTGCATCATGCGATTCCGCCCGATCATGATGACCACGATGGCCGCATTGCTCGCGGGATTGCCGCTGGCCCTCGGTCGGGGAACGGGCTCCGAACTCCATCGTCCCCTTGGCATTACGATCGTGGGTGGCCTCATCGTCAGCCAGATGCTTACCCTTTACACGACGCCGGTCGTGTACCTCTATATGGATCGGATGCGCTTACGTTTCCGCCGTTCGAAAGGTACTTCCGAAGCGGGCGCCCGGTGGCAGGCGACCTAGTCGTCAAGCGCTCTGCCAAACCCCCAAGAAGCACCCCCATCCCAAATACATTTTACAAATAATTTGCAATTGATAGCCGTGTCGATGTAGGATGCGCGCCATCCTGGGGTCGGGTCGGACAGCTTACAAACGAAAATCGATTTAGAAAAGTTCGCTACGACACGAACTATGTACTTCCTTTGGGGTATATCCGGTACTACTCTGCGAGTAACTCAGCTCCATCCATGTGTATGTCTCAAGGCGAAGCGTGCTCAGAAGGAGATGTTATGCCAATCTCGGATGTGAGAAGGCCGAAGTCCATTTCCGCCTCGATCCTCAGATCACTACTATTTGCGGTGGTCGTTGCTTCTTCTTTTGGCGCAATTACCAGCCAGCCGGGTTACGCCATTCCTGCCTTCGCGCGGAAATATGGCCTGCCGTGTTCTGCCTGTCATATCGGATGGCCCATCCTGAACGTCTTCGGCCAGCAGTTCCGCGATAACGGCTATCAGCTGGGCAACGAGCGTGATTCGCCGATCTATCAGAATCCGTCCTACTGGCCGATTACCTTCCGCGTTACTCCGCAGTGGCACCTCGAGAGTCAGACGAAGGTTCAGATAGACGATCCGACCGGAAACACTCCCGGCACGGAACGAACCATCACAACCGACGGATTCGATCTGTCGGGTCTCGATATCTGGACCGCCGGTACTCTTTACAAGAACATCTCGTTCTCTGTTCTGCCCTCCATGGCCGAGGGCGACGGTTTCCACTTCGAGAACGCCTGGGTACGTTTCGACAATCTCCTCAACTCACCTTGGCTCAATGTGAAAGTGGGCAAGTTTGAACTCGACACACTGTTGTCCGAGAAGCGCTTCCTTACGCTCTCAGGAGTCGGCGGCTCGTGGTTTAACTATCACTTCCTGCCGGTCGGCGATAACAACTTCTTCGGGGGGATCGGCGATAACCAGATTGGGCTTGAACTATCCGGCCATAACAAGAACAGCTACGCGCGCTACTCGATCGCGCTGCTGAGCAGCACCGACGGCAACCCCGGATTCCTCTCCGGTGGCAAGCCCAACACAGCCCGTACCTACGATACTTTCATCAATCTCAACGAGGGTTTCCAGGTCTCCGGGCTGGGCGTACAACGTGTCGGGGTCTACGGATACTTTGGGCAAACGCCAACCTACTTCCTTACCAGCGGTGGAGTTGAGGTACAAGCCCAGGGCAATCGAAGCTTCTCGCGCGTGGGTGCATATGGCTGGTGGTTCATCAAAGACCTGGATATCGAGACCCTCTACATGCACGGCCAGGACAACGTCTACCTGGGCAACGGCATAGCCGTGAACGACCCGAACGGCCTTCCGCCGGGTGCAGCGGGGCCCACCTGGAATGGCGGCTTCATCGAGGCGCACTATGCCTACAACCCGCAGCTGATTTTCACGGGCCGCTACGAGCTTGTGCACATGTCGCGCCAGGCAAATCCCACCTTGGCGGCGACTCCGAATCTGGGCAACGTCGACGCCTGGACCATCGGCTATCGCTGGTATCCCATCATGTTCAGCCGCGCCGGCCTCGCGTTCCACAACGAATACTCGCAAGCCAAGACCGGCAACACGTCGATTCTCACAGGCAGCGACCAAACGATCCGCAGCGTCATGATCGGCTTTGACTTCGACTACTAAGTCGGACAACGGCGAGGAATATGTCTGTCGTGAAGAGTGTATACACACAAATCCCATGGGCGCGGGGGACCAGCGCAAAGATTCGTGCTTCGATCACGTGTCTTTTGATTTGCGCAGTTTGGAATTGCGCTTTCTCCCGAAGCCGCGAAACAGGAGCGGCAAGCTTTTCTATCGATCTGGACAAGCCTTACAGCGAAGTCCTCTCCATGGTCGAGGAAACTGCGCGCAGCGGCGTCATCAAGGGAACCTTCGAATACCGCGGCGAAGAGCAGTTGAACAACGCTGAATTTGCCGACAAGTCGCAGCTGTTCCCACCCTGGACGCAGCCGGGCAAAGTCTTCTACAAAATCCGCGCTAAGGCCTTGTCGCCATCTCACTTTCTGAATAGCAACGATGTCGGCACGGTAGCGGTGCGCTATGTCGTTCAGGAGAAGGGCGCCAACTCGACGCGCCTCTTCATTGATGCGGTTTTTGTCGAGAACGCTCGTCACCATGGCCATCCTTCCGATGGTTACGTGGAGACGTGCGAGTTCGGTGAAGTCGGCAAGCTCCTCAAAGAACGCGAACAACTCCAAAAGCTGGCGGCTTCCGACAAGCCATTTATTCCGGGAATAGAAAGCACCTCACACTCCGCGGACCGTCAGGATGAAATCAAACAGACGCGGGCTTTGAAGGAGGAAAAACAACCTAAGAACGCCAAGCGACTGGATGTGGAGTTGGCTCACCCTTCGCAAGCCATGGTCGTCGAGTCGAATGCGACTTCCGACTTGCAACAAGCCATCGCCGAGCAGAAGTCTCTGCTCGCGGCCGAGCGCGCCAATCTCGACAAGCTCGAAGTCCATGCAAGGAAGCTGCGCGCCTCCGAATTCCTCCGCATCAGAGCCGAGCGCGCCGAAATCAAAGCATCTCCTTACTCGCATGCGCGCGTTATCGAAGCCCTCAAGAAAGGCCAGGAAGTCACCGTTCTGGCGAGAAGCACTTACTGGTATCAAGTTCGTTCGGAGAATGGCCAAGAAGGCTGGATTTCTCATGCATTGCTGGAGGGCCAGCCATGATGAGACTGCTTTCGATCTTACTGATAACGGCCGCCTCGCTGAGCGGCGTACTTGTCGCGCAAACGGAAAATGCCGCGGTAGAGCAGACCTACCCCTTTCCAGCGGAGACCGTGCAAAAGGCGTTGCAGCGCGTTGGAGGTTTCGGCGGAGGTGCGCTTCCCCTTCTGGACGGTTTTGTTGCCGCGCAGTCCGGTGAAGTCGAACTCTACGATCGCCCTTACTTTCAGTATCGCGTGTACGTGAAACCAGTGGATGCGAATACCACGCTCGTTACCGTCGAAGCCAAGATCAGCGCGTTGCGCAGCAACCAGGATCCGGCGCATCCACACTACGAATCGCTCCCGTCAAACGGGCGGCTCGAATCCGACTTGCATCACCGTTTGCAGGACGAATTGCGCGGTCAGACCGTCGCCCTCGCCTCGCAACCTGTCCGGGGTGCTCGGCCCGCTCAGCCCAGTGTCAATCCGCAAGTCGCTCACAAGTCCTCTCCGTCGCAGGCGGAACTCGATGCTCTCCTGGCGGACCGTGAGTCGATTCGCGAGAAATCTACAGCCGTCCAGGCCCAGATCGATCAACTCCGAAATGCCCGGAACGCTCCCGCGAGCGCACCGACGCTTGCATCCGTGAAGAAATCTGGTGTTGGTGTCATGTCTCGCGAGAACTTTGGCGGTCCGGTCTTGTTTCGCGCCCAGGCCGAAGACGAGTTCGAAGTCGTCCAGGTCGAGTCCGGTTGGGCGCAAGTCCGGTTGACTCCAGACTCCACGGCATACATTCAGGCTGACGAACTAAACCTGCCGACCGGGATTGCCGAGAAAGCGCCAATCGCGCCGGCTGCCCAGGCTCCGGCTACTTCTGCCGGAAATCAAGCTGACCTCGGATTTTCCGTGAGCCGCGAAGACGTAAGCGACTTCGCCGGAGACTGGTCGCGCCTGAAAGGTAAGAAAGTTCTCTTTGTGTACGCCCAGCCCCGCGGCTTGTTGTCCGACATGATGAACGAAGATGCCAAGCTGGGATATGCAAAGCGTGTTTTCGAGACCCGGTATCGTGCTTTGGCAAAGAATGACTCCGGAATCGAGGGTGTGGTTGTGGTGTTCCTCGGAAATCGCGGCGGAGTGGCCGCTGCAACCTTCGCGGACATCCGGCAATGGATCGAGGGAAGGTTGGCGGACGACGCGTTCGTCAGGCGATGCTCCCTGGACCCGGCAGCCGAGTTTCACGGCCTCCGGGTGAACGGACTTAGCTCTGCACACTAAAGAACCAATTTGTAAATAAGTTGTAAGTTAGTTGTAAAAAACCGTTTGCAATTGATCTCGGACGGCGGTAATATCGGCCTCCGTTTAGGGGTAGCCGTAAAGTCTGCGCGGTTCGAGATCATGGGGGATCTCGACATCACCGGTTCCTTGGGGCACAAGTCAGCAGATTTCGCATGCGAGAACCAGCTCGCTGCGGCGGCAATCAACACGCGGAGACGGCTCCGCTTCACTATTGGAAGGTGAACCCTTATGCACATCGCCTCTAAGCGGTTAGTGACGCAAGTTGCTCTCGTCATCGCCATTGCTCTGCCTTCGCTCGCGCAGGAGGCCAAGGTCGGCAATCTGACTGGACACGCCGCGAGCGGGAAAAAACTCTATCGTCGTTTCTGTGTTGGCTGTCATGGTTCACTCGGCGATGGTAACGGCGAAAACGCGCAGTGGATCGATCCCAAGCCCAGGGATTTCACCGCCGCGACTTTCAAATGCAGATCGACTCCGACCGGAACCTTGCCCACCGACGAAGATCTCTATGACTCAGTGATCCGGGGCTTCACGAACTCCAATATGCCGCACTGGGACGCGCTGACCGATCAGAACCGCATCGACCTGGTTGCTTACATCAAGACCTTCTCCCCACGCTGGCAGTCCGAGAAGGCCGGTGATCCCATCAAGATTCCGTCCGAGCCGGCGATCACGATGCAGAGCATCACGCACGGCGCAGAGTTATTCCAGAAGATGGAATGCTGGAAGTGTCACGGGCAGCAGGGAAGAGGTGACGGACCTTCAGCTCCCACTTTGACCGACAGCAAGGAAAACCCCATCCGTCCGTACAACTTTGCGATGGGCGGAGATGACTCCCGCTTCAAGTGTGGCGTGACCAATCAAGACTTGTACCGCATCTTTATGACTGGCGTTGACGGTACGCCAATGCCCTCGTTCGCGGATGTGATTCAACCCAATGACGCATGGGACCTCGTTCACTATCTGCGCACGTTACAGACGAGTCGCCACAGCAAAGAGAACGACGTGCTAAAGGCCGCCGGTGGCAAGATCCCCACTAAGGCCCCAAATTCAAACTCGCCCGCGCAGCCGGAGAACAAAGGCTCGGGCGGCAACTAGGCCAGGTTCCAGCAGTTGAGGGAGGGAGTCAATCGGATGTGCACGAAGCAGCGGTTCGCAGTTCTGCTCACACTCGTTATTTGCCCAGGCCTGCTGTTTGGTGCAGCCACGATCAGCGGTAAAGTCACCTACACGGGAACCCCGGCTAAGCCCAAGGCCATCGACATGTCGAAGGAGCCGACTTGTGCGAAGCAGCATACGACTCCTGTCACCACCGAGGCTGTCGTTACGGGTGCCAACAACGCTCTTGCCAATGTCGTGGTGTACATCTCCGCCGGCGCTCCAGATGAGTCCAGTGCGCCCGCCCAGGCTGTAACCTTTACCCAGAAAGGGTGCCAATATCTTCCTCACGTGCTCGCCATGCACACCGGTCAGGAACTCAAGGTCGTGAACGATGATCAGACCTCGCACAATATTCATCCGCTTGCCAAGGTCAATCACGAATGGAATAAGTCGCAACCGCCCGGAACCCCGCCTCTCTCCGAGAAGTTCGACAAAGAAGAGTTCATCCCGGTGAAATGCAATGTTCATCCCTGGATGCACGGTTACTTCGCTGTACTGAAGACCACGCACTATGCGATCTCCGGCGACGATGGAGGCTTCACCTTGCCCAATCTCCCGCCCGGCAAATACACCATCACTGCCTGGCAGGAAAATTACGGTACGCAGACGCAAGATGTGACAGTCTCCGGCAACGAAGCCAAAACCGTGGATTTCTCTTTTAAGGCGAAGCCGTATTAGGTGATATTGAAGGGCGGTGCCCGGATCCCCCCGGTCGCCGCAGCGCATCCCGTCCGGAGTTGGCCCCGGGACAGAACGAGGCACAATGGGCAAAGTTTTCGCCGTCATCGTGGTCGTAATCGCATTGGGCTCTGCGATTCCCGTCGTTACGGGTCACTGGTTCGGATCCGCAATCCAGTTGACGCCGCCCGAGGATATTTCCGCGCACGGGCACGCCATCGATGAGCAACTCTCCGAAACCATGATCGAGGCCGGTCTGTCGTTTCTTGCCGCGCAGTTCATCCTCGCCTTCTTCGTGTGGAAATTCTCAGGCCGCTCCGCCAATGCCGAGATCAAGTCATTTCCCGGAGGTGCGAAGTGGCTTGTGATCGCTGCTCTTGCTCTCGTAGGCACCGAAATGTTGGCCCTCGGAGTTCTGGGTCAGAATGCTTGGGCCACGGTCTACTTCAGGCCGCCACATCCTGATGCGCTGCAAGTCCAGGCGCAAGCCGGTCAATTCGCTTTCTATTTCCGCTATCCCGGCGCCGACGGTAAGTTCGGCGGTCTGCACCCTGACAAGATTGACGAAGGCAACTCCAACTTTTTCGGACTCGATCCCGCCAACGACGTAGAGTCCCGTGACGACATCGTCAGCGGGGAATTGGCCATTCCCGTCAATCGTGAGGTTCACCTGCTGATGCATGCCAAGGATGTCGGCCATTCCTTCTATGTTCGCGAATTGCGGATCCAGCAGGACTTCGTCCCCGGCCTCGACCTGTCGGTCCATTTCACCGCCACCAAGGTCGGCAAATACGAGATCGTGTGCACCCAGTTATGCGGTCTTGGCCACTACAACATGAAGGCCTATTTGAGTGTGCTGTCCGAGGATGACTTCAATAGTTGGCTCAAACAAAAGGCGTCAGAACAATAGAGCGACGGTGAGTTGTCGAACCAGGACTCTCGATAAGGTGAGCACATGTCCGTAGGGCCGATCCCGGAAGTTGAACATCACGCGCCGCCGCGGGGATTCCTTCGCAAGCACGTCTTCAGTCTCGACCACAAAGTCATCGGCAAGCAGTACTACGCTCTCGCACTCGTAGCTGTGTTCGTGGGAATGGCCCTTTCCTGGCTGATGCGAATTCATCTGGTCTGGCCGAACGCTCCGATTCCTGGGCTGCAGTGGCTCGCAAAAACCGGAGCCCCCGGCGGCGTCATGACGCCCGAATATTACCTGTCCCTGCTCACGATGCACGGGACCCTCATGGTCTTCTTTGTCCTGACCAACGCCCCGTTCGCCGCCTTCGGTAACTACTTCCTGCCCATCCAGATCGGCGCAGAAGATATGGCCTTCCCCCGTTTCAATATGATGTCGTTCTGGACCACGTTTCTTGCCTTCTGCATCCTGATCGCAGCTTTCTTTGTGCCCGATGGCCCACCCCTCGCTGGCTGGACCGCATACGCGCCTCTCAGTGCTGTCGGACCCGATGCTGGTCCTGGAGAAGGATGGGGTCAGACGCTCTGGGCCCTTTCAATTTTCGTATTCTGCATTGCCTCGTTGCTTGGTTCGCTCAACTTCATCGCCACAACGCTCGATTTGCGAACGAAGGGAATGACCCTTGCCCGCATGCCGCTGTGTACGTGGGCTTGGTTCATCACGTCGTGTATCAGCCTGCTCGCCTTCGCTGTCTTGCTCCCCGCGTGTTTACTGCTCATTCTTGATCGCGTCGCCGGAACAAGCTTCTTCATCCCTGGCGGCCTCGTCATCAGCGACCGCCTGCAACCACACTCTGGCGGATCGCCTCTCCTCTGGCAGCATCTTTTCTGGTTCTTCGGACATCCCGAGGTCTACATCGCCATCTTGCCGTCCATGGGAATCGTCTCGCACATTCTCGTGAATAGCATGCGCCGCCCGCTACTGAGCTACCGCGTCATCATCTACTGCATGATGGCCATCGGCTTCCTCAGCTACATGGTCTGGGGACACCACATGTTCGTCAGCGGAATGAATCCGTTCTCCTCGCTGATGTTCTCGTTCCCAACTCTAGTGATCACCATCCCGGCCACCATCATGACCCTGATGTGGCTTGGAAGCCTGTACGGCTCACGCCTCCGCATCACGTCCGCGTCGCTTTTCGCTCTCGCCTTCATCTCCATGTTTGTCGCTGGTGGCGTCAGTGGATTCTTCCTCGCGCAGCCTTCCATTGACATCTATCTGCACGCCACCTATTTCGTCGTCGGCCATTTCCACATGGTGATGGGCGTCGCTTCACTCTTCGGAGTCCTCGCCGGCACCTACTTCTGGTTCCCGAAGATGACCGGTCACATGATGAGCGAGCGCCTCGGCCGCATCCACTTCTGGCTGACTTTCGTTGGCGCGTACTGCATCTTCATGCCATTTCACTATCTGGGCCTCGCCGGAAACGTGCGTCGATATTCAGCCTTCGTCGATGATTTCCTCGTTCCCCTGATTCCTGTGCACCGCTTCATCACAATCGCCGCTCTCGTGACCGGCGGTGCCCAACTCATCTTCTTATATAACCTGATCCACAGCCGCTTCCGCGGTGCGCCGGCTCCTCCCAATCCATGGGAATGCACATCGCTTGAATGGACCATGCCCTCGCCACCTCCCTTCGATAACTTTGGAGGCAAACATCCCGTCGTCTACCATGATCCTTATCAATACGGTGTGAAGAGTTCCACGGGAGATTACCTGATGCAGGATTCTCCCGAAAATGCCGCAACCGAAAAGTTTGCGTAATGGGATCGAATGAGGGAAGGAACTTAGGCCATGGCGACAATCATCCAACCGCCCGAAATTGAACGGCATGACGCATCCGGCAGCGGCGGGCGTGGCGGTGGGGGCGTGAACAGCAACGGCCCAACGCCAGGAAATCCCATAGCCCTCGACCAGTTCTTGCCGGAACCTTCCCGCACCGGCATCTGGGTCGGCCTCGCCGCGATCACTATGTCGTTTGCCGCGTTCACCAGCGCTCTGGTCGTCCGGCAAGCAACCGCGAACGACTGGCATCCTCTGACGATTCCCTCGGTCGTCTTCGTGAACACTGCGATTCTCCTGGCCAGCAGCGTGACCTTGCAGCTCGCGCGCCACCGCGTAGCCGATTTCGCGCAGGGCCGGGTTGCCGACCGCGCCGCCTCGTTGCTGTGGCTCGGTGCGACGCTCGGGCTCGGAGTCATCTTTGTCGTTGGACAATACTTGGCATGGCGGCAGTTGCGCGCTGAAGGCCTCTATCTCGCCTCCAATCCCAACAGTTCTTTCTTTTACGTTCTGACTGCCATGCACGCCATCCACGTGCTCGGCGGACTGGCGGGCCTTGCGCGCGTCATCTATCTGCTAAGTCAGCCCGGCTTGTGTCTTCGTCGCAGCACCTTGGATGCAACCTCATACTATTGGCACTTCATGGGGGTGCTATGGCTGTACGTGTTGATAGTGATGTGGAGCAAGCTGTAGCAAACTCGGCCGGAGACTCTGTGAGCGAAGCCAATCTACCCATTGGGATGCATCCCCCCGCAACCATGGAAGCGTCGCCGTTCGCGATTCCTTCCAAAAAACTGGTCATGTGGCTGTTCATCATTTCAGATGCCGTCACTTTCGCCGCCATTCTGTTCGCCTATGGTTACCTGAAAAACGCCAGCCCGAACTGGCCTCATCCCTTCAAGTTCTCCCCCAGCATCGTGAACGTCATGCTGATGACATTCATTCTTGTGAGCAGCAGCTTCACAATGCTGATCGCCGTCCGTGCCTCCAGGCACGGCGACAAGTCTGGCGCCTTGCGCTGGACCTTCATTACCGTGGCTGGCGGCGTGCTCTTCGCAGTGCTTCACCTGCAAGAGTGGACGGGCCTGATCGCCGAAGGAGTCAGACTCTTTCAAAATCCCTGGGGCAATCCGATGTTCGGAGCCACTTTCTTTGCTATTACGGGATTACACCTCACCCACGTCCTCGGTGGTGTGATTGCGCTGACCGTTGTTGCGATCGGCTATAAGCGTGGGCGCTACCAAGCGGATGATCTGGAAATCTGGTCGCTGTACTGGCACTTCGTGGATCTGGTCTGGATGTTCGTGGTCCCCATGGTCTACCTTTTGAATGTCGCTCGCTAGTCTGAAGCAGCGCGGAGAGAAAAACCGATGACCGCACCCGTAACCGGCACGGATAGCTTCAAAACAGACTTGATCGTCTATCTCTGCATCCTCGCCCTCTCGGGTATACAGGTGGCTGTCGCCTACCAGAACACAGAAGGCATTCAAATGCTGGTACGCATGCTCGCCGTGGCTTTCATTCAGGCGGGTCTCGGGGTGATGTACTTCATGCATCTCAGGGATGAACAACCAAACCTGCGGCTGGCGCTCATCCCCGCAACCATCTTCGTGATATTAATGATGAACATGATCTGGTCCGATAGTTTCCGTTTATTGCACATGAGCCCGGTGACCAAGTGACATCTGTGCCCAAGGCCAGGATTCTATTTCGAATAATCCGCAAACGTCTCGCAGTCATTCTCTGCCTGCTAAGCATGTTGTTTCTAAACGGGATGGCATTCGCGCAAAGCTGCGCCCTCTGCTACACGCAAGCGGCATCCTCTGGTTCACGCATCATTCACGGTTTGCGCAGCGGCATTTTGGTGCTGGTGATTCCCCCTATGTTCATGTCGATCGGAATCACGGTTCTCGCCTATCGCAAACGCAACCGTTTCACCGCCTCAAACACGGGGCTGAAAAACTCCAAGACTGGCTGGTAAATCCCGCCAGATCTTCCCGCAACAGGAAAAGGCTCGCTTTCGAAGAGCGCGTCCCTTGCCTTTGCGTCAAGCACATTCCGTGGTGTTCGAAAACTCTAACGTCTTCACACCACAGGCCATAACCCGCCATCGCCTTCGGACCATAAAAAGGCTAAAATGTTGGCCGTTAGTCGGCTCCCGCGGTGGCCGACACGAGGCCGAATCTCTATACTCTCGGTTTTAATGGAAGCGGCGTTCTTCAGCCTGGCTCTTCCGTGCAACTCTCTACTAACGCGGCCGCACGCTGCGGTCCCGTGACGGAATACTTCAACTCCAATATCAACGGTGGCACCGACTTCCATTTCTGGGGCGTCACCCGCAATTGCCCAAGCTTTGGAACCCAGGGATGCGTCATGGCTTTTGGCGAATGGCACCAACCTGACCAGCGCCCAAGTGACTGGCGGGACCAGCGGCATTATCGTCGACAACAATTACGTTACCAAGGATGGCAGTTCCAGTATCTACTTCTCCGGGCTGTCGGCGAACACCGCCTACAAATTCACGCAGCAGGGCCTCCAATAAACTTTTCCGAAATACATAAAGACCTCTGCAGTCAGCCTGCAGAGGTCTTTTGCTTGCCAAGGTTTCCTCGAAGCTTTCTATTCAGCCGAAACTCGCCATCCCTTATCGCCGCGGACGAACAGCATGGTCGCTTTGGTCGGCGCGCCGTGATAAAACTTCACGTTATATTTGTCGATCAACGTGCCCCGATCCCATGTGTTGAAGCTTTTCACCAGCGGTCCGGCGGCGTCCATCATGTCGCCCATCTGGTTCGGTTCCCATCCCCATTCGAACTCCGCCTTCGCGTGTCCCATCCTGAGCATAGTCACGTTCGGTGTTCCGACTAGCTTCCGCACGGCCACTGGCACAACGTAGGCGTCCGTGCTGTCTTTGGGGTCCTTTGCCTTGGTCACGCCCCGAATTTCCGAGAACAGCTTCCGGCCTGCAGCGGTCAACGTGATCGGCGTGAACCGGCCCTTGTCTTTGCCAATTGCGATCAATCCAGCTTTTTCGAGGAAGCGGTAATTCGCGTCGTGCGGACGATCTTGCACGCTGCCCACCACCATCCCTACTTTGAATTGAATCGTTACCGGTCCATCCTGCTTCAACGATGACTCGACGAGGCTGCCGGCTTCTGCCGCGGGAAGAACCTTCTGGTTCTGCACAACGTAGTACGCGGCCACGCCCACGAAAGCCATAATCATGGCGATGATCAGCAGCAGCGGAATGACCGACGATTGACGCTGTTCCATTTCTAGTTCTTGTTCGAACATCGGGATGTCCCCCTTGTGGAAGTAGCCGGGATGTCCCCGCCTGAGAAAAATTCTCCGGCACCGCCTCATAGAATGATGTGACTTGGCTCACCGGTAGAGAGGACCCGCATCACACGGCAAACACCCTGCTGCCTTCACTGGAAAACACCCGTCTCAGCTTTCGCCGGTCCGACGCCGCGTACTGATGCGTTTGTGGGGTTTATGTTTCATATCGCGCACCAGGTCTGCGAGTTTCACGCCACTCCGCAAGGATTCGACGTCCACAATATTTGGCCGCGTCCCAATTCGGGAGTTAGTGCTGAAAACTTGATTCAACATGCAAGCGTTTTCACTTTCACCCGGTACGAACTTCCTCCCAAAGGCGTATCTCCTTTAAAGTGAAAAGCTTGCCGTGTTCGAGCTGCTGGCATTCTGATTGCCCCATTACCTTCAATCGGCGTAGACTGTTCCGCCACGTTCGGTCTGTAGTGGGAGAAGGAAATGACTCCGCGCAAGCTCTGGCCAATCTTGTGGATCCTGATACTTCCAGGCTTCGCCTTTGCTTCCGGCGTCCGCGCACCGCTTCGCCTTGCCAATCTGGAGTCGCTCGCGACGCACGAGCGGCAGCTTTGGCGTGCTCCCATCCACAACTCCGAATTCGCCGATGTCCCGCATACCAGCGCTCGTTCGCGTTGCGAACGAACGCATCCGCCAGAAGCTCTCGCCACGCCCAACCCCGTACTGGGCAGTAGCGTCCCTGCAATTAAGGTGAAGGTGAGTTTTATCGTCGGCGCTGACGGACGCGTTCACAGCCCTTTTATTCTCGAGAGTGCCGGCACTGTCGAAGATCACGCGATTCTTGAGACGGTTCGCTCGTGGCGTTACCGCCCGGCCATGTGCAATGGCGTGCCCACCGAGACCGAAGGCAGAATCGAGTTTTCAAGCCGCTAGGCTGGATTCATGATCTAGAATGAGCTCATAAGGCTCGATTCGTGGATCCCAAGAAACCACCCTCCGGACAACCGGGCAAGCCGCCATCGGCCGATGACGATCTCGGCCTCAACTCCACGGTCGACGAGTTTTTCACCCGGCTTCGTTCAGACATGCGACATCCGTCCCCGAGCCAGGAGTCGATCCATGCGGCCATGCAAACCATGCAGCGTCTCGCCGCCGAAGCTGCCACCGATCCCGGGTCGGAATCGGGCTTGCGCGGTGCCTCGCAACCGCCGCTCGTCTGTGAAGCTTGCGGACATCACAATCGGCCAGGAAATCAGTTCTGCGGAATGTGCGGCCTGCCGCTTGCCTTCGGCGCAACTCTCAATGAGTCACAGACTCGCGCTCCGAATCTAAGCGATCCTGCCGCGCTGTCGAGTCTGCCGGGCGGACAGCACCACTTTCACCATCACTACCATCACTACGTCACGCCCGGACACGATGCCGTCACTCCCGCAGGCGCATCCACTGCTGCCCCGAGCACAACGCGGCCGCGTGCGCCGGGCGGCGCCACCATGAACCGCGTGGAAACTGCGGTTCGCAAAATTATGCAGGATTGGGTCTTTGCCTGTAATTCGAAGCAGCTCGACGATCTGGTCAGCATCTACGCCAGCGACGCTTTGGTCTTGCGGCCAAACCATCCGGCGGTCCGGGGTGCACCTGCCATCCGCGAATTCTTCTTCGCGTCGCTCGATTCGGGTGTCGGAGATGTGGAGATCGATCCCATACGCCTGGATGTTCTTGGCGATGTGGCTTATGAAGCAGGCCGCTTCAAAATGTTGGTGCCGGTCGCGGTGGGAAAGCGCCGTGAAGAGCGGGGGAAGTATCTCGCCATACTCGCTCGCCAATCCAACGGTGAATGGAGGATTGTAAGCGACTGCTGGTCCAGCGACCTAAGTCTAGCGAAAGCCGAGACGGATTTGAAACCCAGTGCTCCAGCGCCGGCCGTCCCAAAGCCGGCTCCTCCGCCTCCGCGCCGAACCCCTTAGTGGCGCCCATGTGAGAAAGGCGTCGCTCCGCGAAGCGAATGTTTACCCCTGAGCGGAGCCGAAGGGAACTTACACATCCCGAACAGCCATGCCGTCCGAATGAATTAGTTCAAGATCGCCCAGCGCCCGCAAATAGCGCTGCGCCGATCGCCGAAGCGCTTCTTTCGGATCTCCCTCGACCGCAAACTTCGGCCACGCACCGTGCAGTTTCGAGAAGGAGTAAGGTTCGAGCCTCCGCACGACCTCGCGCACGGTCGCCGCGCTCAGCGGAATAAAGTTTGGATAGCTGTACATGAAGCTGACCCACCGGCGATCAGGACAAACCTGCGGCATGTCCCCGGTCATCAGCACACCTCGCCCGTGCTCGCCTGCGGCCCAGTGCAGTACCTGGAATCCGTCAAAGTGTCCGCCGACTCGGATGAGCGTGAGATCCTCTGACACCCGCTTCGTCTCGCCACTCCAGAAAACAATGGACGAGTCGATTCGCTGCACCCACTGCCGGTCAGCCTCGTGCAGATAAATCGGAACGCTGCCCAACGCCCGGCTCCATTCCACCATGCTCGTGTAGTAATGCGGATGTGAAATCGCGATGCCCGTCAGGCCGCCCAGTCCTTGAACGCGACTCACCGTATCGGCATCCAAGAGGCTGACGCAGTCCCACAGAAATCCACCCTTCGGGGTCTCGACGAACAAAGCGCGCTGTCCAATCGCAAACTTGGGCTCTGTACGAATTCCCCACAACTTGTCGCCCTCTTCGTAGATGACATTGCGGTGCGTCGTGCGTAGCTCGCCGAGCGCGATCCATTGCTGACCTTCAAGCCCGACGTACTGGCGTTCGTCCTCGCAAATCGGACACCGCTCTGGTACACCTTCACGGGGTGGGAACTGGGTTCCGCATGTGACGCAGATGTGAGTTTCCAAATTGTTTCCTAATCAAACGCGGCGTTTCTGAAACCGCCGGCCACAACTGACGTGCATGTCTCGCGGTGAGAACCATCCCACACTAAGCAGAACGCTGAGTCTCCATCTCCCGCTTGAATTCGATCGCCAGGGCGGTACGTGGTCGAACGAACGGCGAGAGCAGCGATCGGAATCGTTCGCTTAGCCCAAGGTGCTCGGCCTCTTGTTCAAACAAGGCCTCGGGTGCATCTGATTTCTTCAGCGCGTAACGGAGGTACGAAATCCGCAGCAGCCACAGCGCGTGCTTCAGGCTACCCTCTTTGCGAACGCGAAACGTGGTCCAGCCGGAATCCGGTACCCACCGGTGCTGCTCCGCCAAACCTTCTTCCAGAAGCGCATCACGAATCGACCGTGGAAACGGGATATCCAGCACGCCCCCGTCGTGCACGTGTCCGATCTCGGCGCTGCCCCATCGAAACTCTCGTCCGCCGAAACGGTGCGAATGCGAAGTGACATTCGGCCAACGCAAGATCTCTTTTTCGATTTGCCGAACTTGCGGATCCATCCCGAACAGTCTCATCCTGCTTTGGATGTCGGCGATCGTCCCGGAGACTCAACCAGTCTTGCGGAACGCGCACGGTTCGGAGCGGCGTCCGGGCCGTCGTCTCTTCTCGCATCGCACGGGCTCGCTCGACAATCTAATATCCATGTCCAACGGTTTGGCGGTTTCCGTCCTCGATCTGGTCGGCATGCGCACAGGGGAGTCAGCCGGCAGCGCGATTGGGCGCTCGGTCCAGCTTGCTCAGCACGTGGAAGGTTTCGGGTACCAGCGCTTCTGGCTGGCGGAACATCACTCGATTGAGGGCCTCGCGTGTTCAGCGACTCCGGTGCTCATCGGGCATGTCGCGGGCGCAACCTCGACGATTCGTGTCGGTAGCGGCGGGGTAATGTTACCCAACCACGCGCCACTCGTTGTCGCCGAGCAGTTCGGTACACTGGCCGCCCTCTTTCCTGGACGAATCGATCTTGGCCTGGGCCGCGCCCCGGGCGGCGACTTCCACACCATGCGCGCGTTGCGCCGCGATCTCCATCAGACCGGGGACGATTTCCCCCAACTGTTGGCAGAGTTGCGCGCATATCTCGACGACGAGCGGCCGGGACAAGCCGTCAAGGCCATTCCGGGGCAGGGAAGCCACGTCCCGATCACTCTGCTTGGCTCAAGCGCGTTCAGTGCGCAATTGGCCGCGGCCGAGGGCCTGCCGTTTGCCTTCGCTGCGCACTTTGCGCCGGAGTATTTGTATGCCGCCGCCCGGCTCTACCGCGAGCGCTTTCGCCCCAGTGAAGTTTTGCGCGAGCCGCACCTGATGGTGGCTGTGCAGGTGATCGCCGCCGACACCGATGCGGCCGCACGCCGCTTGTTTACGACGCCGCAACAGCGGTTCTTGCGGCTGATCAGGAATCAGGCCGTGGAGTTGTTGCCACCGGTCGATTCAATGGACGGAATCTGGACGGATTTTGAACGTGCCGCAGTCGAAAGCAAGCTGGGCGAGGCTATCGTGGGATCGCGCGCGACGGTCAGCGCCGGCCTGGAAAAGTTAGCGCGAGACACGGCAGCCAACGAGGTCATCGTGGTCACCGACACCTACGACCCCTCCGACCGTCGCCGGTCGTATGAACTGGTGGCCGAAGTCGCAAGGCAAGTCGCAGTAGCAGCGTGACCGGCAAAGTTGCTGGTGCGAAAGGGGGGACTCGAACCCCCACGGGTTTTCCCGCCAGATCCTAGTTCCCCTCGCACGAAGGATCAACAACTTAGAGCAGTTTGCATGAAGTTGGACTGCGCTCTGTTTACGCGGGTTCTATCGCGTCTGGCTCCAAGACCAACAAGCCGAGACAAACCGCCGTTGGGCACAATTTTGGCACAGCTCTCGGGAGAGCTAGGTATTTTTTCATTAGGATTTCTTGTGTTTGGTCAACGGATACCATTGAGCCGTTTTATTGATTTTCTTACATCCGAGACGGATGTAGTCCATGATCACCGACTGATGCCAGATTTCGTGTCCTTCGGAATTTGCGCGAGTGCACCCGAGTTTGTGCTCACCCCTGGAGCAAGCGCGAAAAACAGAGCCCTGGCTTTACATTTTCATAACACAAGTCAGCTTTTTCGAAGCCAAAAATACGGAATTTTCAGGATTGTCAGCAGAGCTTGTTGGGATTAGATATTGCGGCGCGAGTGTTGCTGCGAGTAGTTCGCGCCAAGCCGTAAACCCCGATGTAGCACGAATCGCTGATACTCGTTCATTTACGTTAAGCGACCAACAATGCCTTTGGCATCCTCGGTCTGACCTTTAGGAACCGGGCGAGCGTAAGCGAAGGCACGACGTTGGGCGAGTCTCACCGGGGTTTTACCAGGGCCTCCCCCCAGGGATCAAGGCGTATCCAGAAGAGGACACGCGACCTGTGCCCTGATCTCTTGCGAGGGAGGGAGCCATGCTTTGCAAACGTTTGTTCTTAGCTGTTCTGACTATCTGTCTGGCGCAAACCAGCGCATCATCCGAAGAATTTGAAGCGAAAGGAAGGACGCGCCACTACTACATCCAGGCCGAGGATGTGATGTGGGATTTTGCGCCCAGCAACGAGAATCTCGTTCACGGTGGTCCGATCCCAGATCCTTGGACCAACAGCCACGTTTTTCCGAAGGTTCGCTACATTGAGTATACGGACAGCACCTTCACGCGGCCAAAGCCTCAGCCACAATGGCTCGGCGTCCTCGGACCGATTATCCGCGCCGAAGTGGGAGATAAGGTTGTAGTCCATTTCCGGAACCGAGCCTTCGTAGTAGGTGGAAATTATGGTGTTCATCCTCATGGTTTTCGCTACGACAAGGATAATGAAGGGGCACATTACATTCCTGCCGGAGCGGGAGCAGAAGTACCACCGGGAGGACAGTTTGACTACACCTGGTTCGCGGATCAGGACAGTGGCCCCGGCCCAGGTGATCCGAGTTCGCTCGTCTGGTGGTATCACTCACACTTTAATGAACCCGCGGAGACCAATCTCGGTCTGCTCGGTCCCATCATCATCACTCGAAGAGGGATGGCTCGCAAAGATGGGACTCCGATCGACGTAGACCGCGAATTTGTAACCGCCTTCTTCATCTTCAATGAGCTGGGAGGTGAAGAACCGGGTTTGATGCACAGCATCAACGGCTATATCTTTGGGAATTTGCGCGGCCTCGAAATGAACAATAGCGAAAAAGTACGTTGGTATCTGATGGGGATGGGGAATGAAGTTGACCTGCATTCGCCCCACTGGCACGGCAAGACGGTGAAGGTCGGCCAACACCGCACCGACGTCGTGGAATTGTTGCCGGGGAGCTTTGTCACCGCCGACATGCATGCCGATAATCCAGGGACCTGGATGATCCATTGCCACGTCGCCGATCACATCGATGCAGGAATGATTACGACGTACACCATTCGCCCATAATCGTGATGGTCAAACCGCGGGAGAGTCCGAATGTTTAAGGTAGCTCCTTTTTTATGTTTGGGGCTGATGATCTCGCTTCTATCATCAGCCCCATCTTTTTGCCTGCAAACTTTTGATGGCATCTTTCGGTGCGCCGACGGATCTATGTTTTCTGCTTCCGGGGATTCCACTTCGGCAACTCTAACCGTGTTTGGCAAAACCTGGAGACTTCCCAACCTGCAAATTGCAAGTGACACGCGCTATGGGAATGACGAGATCAGTTTTTCGTTTAACGGGGATACTGCTGAAGTACAACGCAAGGGCGCAAGTGAATTTCGTGATTGTCTTCTGGCGCGCTCTGATCCTGGCGATAAGGACGTTCCGACTCTCTCGCTGGCCAGCATTGAGCAATCGCAGCGAACTGGCGTGATCAAAGGTACGGCAATTTATGCGGAATGGGTTGACTTGCGACCCACGTCAGCTTTGATTGTGCAACTACATGAATGGGTCCGGCAGGATGCCTCACCGATCCTGATCGCGGAACAAAGGTTTCCCGTGAAACACCAGCCTCGACATCCGAAACGCCCAATACCACTAGAATTTAAGCTGGAATATAAAACGGACTCGGTTCGACCTTCCGCTACGTATCAGGTCTCCGCTCGAATTGAAGATCGAGGCCGTGTTCTGTTTGTAACCGACATCCCGACTCCGGTCATAACGGGCTACCCAAATCAAGCAGATCTCCAGCTTAGACGCGTCCAACGTGAACGTTCTGTCCGGTGAAGGCAGGAAGAGACGAGATCCTGTAGTTGTGGGTTGCGATGACTGCGGAGTATTACCACGATGGGGAAAAGATGCTGAACAAGTGCGACTCTACTTCGCTTAAGCTGGATGCGATCAGCGATCAGCACGCGCAAGCATTCGCCGCGAAGTTTGCCAAGTTGTCACCCTCGCGAATCAACTGCGGGTTGCGGACGCTTCGCCGCGCTCTCAACCTTGCTTTCGAGTGGGGAAAGATTCAGCGGCCTATCCGTATCACCTTGGCGAAAGGCGAGCGGCAAAGAGACCGTGTTCTCACCGATGCCGAATGGCAGCAGTACATTTCCCATGCACCACAACCTTGGCGAGACGGAGCAATCCTGATTCGTGGCACAGGAATGCGCCCAGGAGAGGTTTGCTTGCTTCGGTGGGAGAATATCTATCTGAATGGCAACGGCGGGCTTATACAGATCACAGAAGGCAAAACGAAGGCCGCCAAGCGAATCCTGCCAATGGTGCCTGCCGTGTACGAGGCGCTCAAGGCGCGGCACACTTCGGCAGGAAAGCCAGAGAGCGGCTGGATATTTCCGTCAGCGTCGCGAGAAGGTCATCTGAACAAAGACACGGCCAAGGATCAGCACGCTAAGGCGATTGCGAACGCAAACGCCGCAGCCGAAAAGAACAACACCCGCACGCTGACGCACTTCCAGCCCTACATTCTCCGGCACACGGCGCTGACCGCATTGGCTCAGGCGGGCTGCGATGCTTTCACGCTGGCGCGGATTGCGGGGCACAGTTCCATCACCATCACTCAGCGGTACGTCCATCCTCAAGCGGACGCGATCGAGCGGGCATTCGCCCAGTTCATTACTCAAGTTCCGAAGCAGTTGGAAGAACCGAAGAACGACCAGGTGGGCACAAAATTGGGCACAGACGAAACGCGGTAGTTTGCGGAGTCCGTCTAAGTGTTTGGTGCGAAAGGGGGGACTCGAACCCCCATGGGTTTCCCCGCCAGATCCTAAGTCTGGTGCGTCTGCCAATTCCGCCACTTTCGCACTCGGCCCTATCAGTTAATCACAAATGCCGGTTTGTGTTGAAGGCCTTGCAGCTCCCAGCCGGCAATTTGGGTTAAGCCCCCGTTCAATCGGATTATTGGATGGCAGGCAGGGGGTTGGCGGATTCTTGCTCTTCCGTTTGACTCTGGCGGGGGATTGGAATCGTGACTCGCACATGAGTTCCGGTCGGACCGGACTTGATCTTCATGTCGCCGTGGAACTGGCGCAGCCTTTCCCGCATCCCGAGAATGCCAACGCCCGACCCTCGGGACTGAATCTCTGCCAAGCGCGCCGGCGACATGCCTTTGCCTTCGTCCTGGATATTGATGGTGAGCACGTCTTGCTCGCGCGTCAGGCGGATGGCGGCGGTCTTGCTTCCGGAATGGCGATGAATGTTCGTCAGGCATTCTTGCACAAGACGGAATACCGCGAGTTCCATGTCGCGTGGGAGCCGTCCAATCTGTTTTGGAACATCGAGTTTGATCTGGAGGCCGCTGCGCTCGCTCGGGCCCTGGATGTACCACTCGAGCGCGGAGGACAAGCCAGCCTCGTCCAGCAGTGGGGGATGCAGAAGATACGAAGCGGTGCGGATTTCGCGGCTAAGTTGCTGCACGATTTCCTGAATCCTCTCTGCAGCCCCCGAGAGCTCAGGCGAATTCACGCCGGCCCGCTCGACCAGTTGAGCAAGATTCATACCCAGAACAGTGAGCGTTTGGCCCGCACTGTCGTGTAGTTCCCGGGCGATGTGGCGGCGTTCTTCATCCTGCGTGCGCAGCAGGCGCCCGGAAAGCTCACGGAGTTGTTCCGACTGCCTGAGCACATCGGCGTTCCGCCCTTCCAGTTCCTTGGTGCGGGCGCGCACCTCCGTTTCAAGGGTTTCCGCTAATGCGCGCAAGCGCTCTTCGCTCTCCCGCAGGGCTGCTTCCGCCCGCTCGCTCTCCGTGACGTCACGCGTCACCGCGAGTTGCACCACGCTTCCGTCTGGATTGTGCAGCGGAGCCGCGTGCGTATCCATTTGGCGGCGCTCGCCCCCCAGTCCAACGATGTCAAACTCGAGAGAACCTCTTTCTCCCTGACAGATTCTCTCGTTGAAGGCCCTGAATCGTTCGCGGTCTTCCGGTGCGATGACATCGTAAATGCTCTGGCCCACCACTCTTTCGGCACAGTCGGCTCCCACCATGCGCAGGCCGGAGGCGTTCATATGCAGTACTGTGCCATCGCGTGCGACGAGCTTGACGCACTCGGGCGTTGTTTCCACGATGGCGCGAAAACGCTCCTCGCTTTCTCGCAAGGCCTGCTCGGCGCGCTTTTGCTTCGTGATGTCGCGGGCCACCTTGGAGGCGCCGATGACGCGGCCCGTAGAGTCGCGCAGCGGAGAGACGCTGACTGAAATGTCCACCAGGGTTCCGTCCTTCCGCCTCCGTACGGTTTGGAAATGGTCCACCCGTTCACCGCGCCGCAAGCGTGCCAGAATGTCCGCCTCTTCGTCACGGCGGTCGGCGGCGATGATCAGCGTGATGTGTTGTCCGACCGCTTCCTCCGCGGTGTACCCGAAGATACGCTCCGCCCCTTTGTTCCACGTGGTAATAAATCCGTTGAGATCCTTGCTCACGATGGCGTCGTCGGAGGAAGAAACGATCGCGGCGAGCATTTCAGCGTCGAGGCGAAGCTCGCGCTCCAGTTCGGCGGACCGGCCGCGGATTTCGGCAATCGTTAGGTGAGAACGCACCCGCGCCTGGAGTTCCCGTGCCGAGAACGGCTTTACAAGGTAGTCGTCGGCTCCTGAAGAGAGTCCTTCGGCACGGGCGTCCTCGCCCCCGCGCGCCGAGAGCAGGATGATGGGGATGCTCTTGAGCGATTCATCGTTGTGCACAGCCTTCACGAACTCGAAGCCGTCGAGTCGCGGCAGCATAATGTCGGAAAGGATCAGGTGGGGCCGCCACTCACGCGCGCCGGCGAGGGCAGCTTCCCCATCGCCCACCGCCAGCACTTCGTACCGCTCTTGCAGAAGTCTTAGGACGTATTCGCGCATGTCCGCGTTATCGTCGACGAGCAAGATACGGGAACGAAGTCCGGTCCTGCTGGACGGTGAGGTCAGCCGTGGTTCCTCGGATCCAACCGAATTAGCCACCGGCACGTCGGCTTCCGAACTGGTTTTCACGACACCATCTACGGCGTTGGGAAGTTCCTGCGCAACGACGGACTTCGGAACGAAAACTTTCGCGCCCGCCTGACGAGCCGTCTTCTCCATTACTTTCGGGTCATTCTGGCTGACGACAACAACATTTGCGTTGGGCTTGGCCTGCAAAATGTGGTGTGTGGCATCCAGGCCGTTCATACGTGGCATGGAGACATCCATGAGAACCACGTCGGGTTGCAGTTCCTTGAATTTGTGGATCGCATCTTCGCCATCCACGGCTTCGCCACAAACGCGCCAGTCGGGATGCGATTCGATCAGTGTCCGCAGGCTGCGCCGGAATACAGCGTGATCGTCAGCGATAAGAATGCGCACGGGACTCATGGTTGATCAGGGCGGGCCAGCCCGCGTCCACCGTCTTGGCAAGGAACTACGAACCGGCGTGTTGCGAAGTGGCACTGTGGCATAACGGAACGAACGCCCCTAGCTGACGTCATCGTAGAATGCCTGAAGCTATGGGACATCAAGAATAGGGTTTTCCATGTACGCAGCGAAGTGCAATGACCCACGGCTCTACTTGGAGGAAGGGGTGGCCTTGCCCGGCGCGGCCTCGACAGGCCGTCCGCTCCCTTCCTGAAGCGTTTGCATCGTGTCAATTGGCAGATTATCGAACTGCTCGAACAAACCACTCGGCCAGCGGACTTGCACCCAAGTGATCTTTGCTTCCCGACCCAGGCCGAAGTGGACCCGCATGTCGTTATTGGAGGCGTAGCTGGCACCGCTGCGCACCTCGTCGACCCATTGCCGGGTGCCCGCTTTCAGCGTGAGACGCGCGCCGATGCCATCGCGATTGGACTTTGTACCCACCGTGCGAATGGCGATCCAGTGATTTTCGGAATGAACCTGGTTGACGAGCAAGCTGGGAGGCTCGTTCATGTTGCTGATCACGGCGGAGAGCCGCCCGTCATTCCACAGGTCGCCGGTGGCGAGGCCGCGGCCCGCGTGCATGGCAGTGATACCGGAACCCGCCTCGGCCGAAATATCGGTGAAGGTTCCGTTGCCGTTGTTGTGATACAGGATGCGAGGCTCGGGATAAGTGCTGCCAAGATGCTGCTTGTCAACCTCGGGGTACACGTGCCCGTTGACTACGAGAATGTCAGGCCACCCGTCGTTGTCAAAGTCGAAGAATCCGGCCCCCCACCCCAGATACTGCGTGTGTAATCCAAGCCCGGCGGCAAAAGTTACGTCGTCGAACGTTCCGTTCCCATTATTGCGATACAGCGTCGATGTATCGTCGGAGAAATTTGTCTTGAAGATGTCGAGGCGCCCGTCGCCATTGAAGTCCGCGATGCTGACCCCCATGCCGGCCTGTTCGCGTCCATCTTCGTTATAGGCTGCGCCGGCGGTGACCGCCACGTCAGTGAAGGTGCCATCATGATTGTTGCGAAACAGAATGCTCGCCGTGCTGTCGCAGGCAATATAGATGTCGGGCCAGCCGTCATTATCGAAGTCGAAAATCCCGACACCCAGTGAGTAGTGCCCAGGCGTCTGATCGATGCGGGCTTTGGTTGTGACGTCGGCGAACTTCCCGCCCCCAAGATTGTGATACAGAATGTTCTTTGCAGCGGGCAGGCCGCGAGGGCCGCACATGACAGGCACGCCTTTCCATACGCACGAGGCACGCTCCCCGGGGGAGGGTGCGGTGGCCAGATCGAAGTCCACGTAGTTTGCGACCACGAGATCAAGAAGACCGTCTCGGTCGTAGTCAACAAAAGCGCAACCCGTGCCCCAGGATTTTCCGGAACCGGCGGTGCCGGATTTGTCCCCGACCTCGGAGAACACACCTTTCACGTTGTGGTACAGCCGATTCTTGCCATAGTAGGTGACGTAAAGGTCTTCCCACCCATCGTTATCATAATCACCCACGCACACGCCTTGTCCCCAGCCCGGCGCGCCGGCGAGTCCGGCGGCTTTGGTGACGTCGGTGAATGTGCCATCGTAGTTGTTGCGGTAAAGATGATTGGTCGCCGACTTATTGGCAGGCGGGCCTTCGAGCGTCGTGCCGTTCACCAGGAAAATGTCGGGCCAGCCATCGTTGTCGTAATCGAAGATCGCCGCTCCCGTTCCAGTCGTTTCGATGATGTACTTCTTTGTGTCTTTGCCGCCGAAGACGTTGATCATCGTGAGGCCAGATTTCTCGGCAACATCGACGAAGTTTGCCAGCGGAGCCGGCGGCTTGCCGGGGGCGGGCTGCTGGGCGGCCATGAACGGGACCGCGAAGACATTAATGAAGACATTAATAAAGATGACAAGCACCAGCGCGAACGCGGGAAGGGGGCAACAGGACTGGCGCAGGATGCGGGAATGCATCATCTCATTGAGATACTAGGATGCGGGCAGGCGGGTCAAGGTGTCTGTGCATAGGATATTCTCAAGAATCCAGCAGAACCCGAAACCTCCGTGATGACGCCTTGCTCTAATTCGACCCGCGTGGGCGCGCTAGTTTTCCTGCTCGCCAGCTTGCCAATTCCTCTTGCTTTCTCCCAGAAAGCGACTTCCCCGAAAAACCCGGCCGCCCAGGCAGATGCCAGCTACGAGCAGGGGATGGCCGCGATCAATCGTGGCGACTTGCAATCCGCGCGCGCGGCGTTCGAGCATGCCGTGAAACTCGCCCCGGAGAGTCCCGAGGCCCACAATTCTCTGGGATGGGTGCTTCTGCAGCAGGGACACGCCCCCGAAGCAGTGGATCAACTCATGATCGCCATAAAGCTCCAACCGAAGTTTTTGCTCGCCCATATCAATCTCGCCAACGCACTGGTTCGTCTGCGCGATCTGGCGGGTGCGGAAGCGGAGGCGCGGATCACGACGACCTTGGAGGCCGGGAGTGCGGAGGCCCATCGCACGCTGGGGAGGGTCTTGAGTTTTCGCGGAGATGTGCCTGGTGCCATCGCCGAAATGGTGCGCGCTGTCGAACTTGAGCCGGCAAGGCCCGAACTCCACGACGAGTACGGATCGTTGCTGGTGCAGGCTTCGCAAAACGAAAAGGCAGCGGAACAGTTTTCCGAAGCGATTCGCTTGTCGCCTGAATTTGGGCAGGCGAAGTTGCACCTTGGCGTGATCCGCTGGCAGCAGCATCAACTCGATCAGGCGCAGCCCTTGTTAGAAAGCGCGGCGGCGTTCTTGCGGGACTCGGCGCAGGCGCGCTACTACCTTGCCCGGGTTCTCGAAGATCAAGGGGACCGGGCAGGCGCAGTGCGTGAGTTGCAAACTGCCGTGCGGCTGCAACCGGATTGGCCAGAAGCGCAGACCCGCCTGGGATTGCTGCTGCAACGCCAAAATGACGTCGAAGGGGCGATGAAGGCCTTGCGCCGGGTGACGGAACTGCAGCCCGACAACGCGGACGCGCACAACAATCTCGGGCTGGCCATGGTCCAGGCCGGACGGGCGGCTCAGTCGGTTTCGGAGTTCGAAGCGGCGCTAAAGCTGCGTCCCGACGACGCCGAGTATCGCGCGAACCTTGGCACGGCGTATTTGCAGCAGGCCGACTTCGATACGGCCATCGCGCAGTTTCAGACAGCCTTGAAAAGCCGGCCAGACGATGCGACGCTGCATTACAACTTGGGCCTCGCACTCAAACTCAAGGACCATCTTCCGGAGGCGCTTGCAGAATTGCGCAAGGCTGAGGAACTCGATCCGTCGCAACCGGACATTCACTACACCCTGGGTGTGACGCTGTGGCAGCAAGGCTCCTTCGAGGATTCCGTGAAAGAGTTGCGCGCCGCGATTTCTGCGCGAAGCGATTACGCCGAAGCGTATTACACCCTCGGCACCGTTCTAAAACAACAAGGCAAATTGCAGGAGTCCGCCGCTGCCCTGCGCGAAGCCATCCGGTTGCAGCCCGATTTCGCCGGCGCCCACACTACGCTTGCTTCCGTATTGCGTGCGCTTGGAGACAACGACGGTGCAAGCGCCGAAGCGCGCCTGGGACAGCAGATCGGCAAAGAGAAGACCGGTCAGCAGGCTGCGGTGCTTGCGACCAGCTCTGGGCGACGCCTGCTGGATGCCGGCGACGTCGACGGAGCCATCACCCAGTTTCGTTCCGCAATCAGTTCGAGTCCGAACTATGCGCAAGCGCACTACCTACTGGCGATCGCTTTAGGCAGAAAAGGCGAAAAGGAAGAATCTTCCAAAGAATTCCGGAAAGCCTCAGAACTCGATCCGCAACTTGCGCCGCCCACCTCCTGATCGGCTCGGGTTTTCACTTTCCATCTTCCTTGCGCAAGGCGACGATCTCTGATTCTACCGGCACACCGCGTGCGACTTTCACCCGCAATACCACTTCGAAGGGATGCAACGATGCATTCTGATCAGCTTGGAGTTGTGCGAGCAACTGCGTGAGCGAGTCTGCGTGACACACGTACTCCACCGCTGCTTGTGTGCCGATCGTAGACGTGCCCGCGAGCATCAGCACGGAATCGGAAGGCGTCATGCCCCGCTTGAGGGCGATCACGGCATAGTCTTCAGTGAGTGGGATGTTGGAGACGCTCCCGATGAAATACGCGGGCTCGCCATTACGCGCATGCAAGTTGACGACAGCCAAATCCCCCTTGCGCGGTCCCGCGGCAAGGCGCTGGAAAACGAACTGCTGATTCATCGGGATGTCGCGCAGAGAAAGATTTTCGGCGGGCGAGCCAACGAAGATCAGGTCGTTATTCTTGGCGTCATCCAGCGAGAACAAGCTTCCGCGCTTGACGCGCACTTCCCGGCCGAACAGGTGAAAGACATGATCCAATTCGTGAATGGCGAGCACTTCGCCGACTCCGGTGTAGTGATCGAGGGTCGGGGACGCAGAGTCGCCAACAGGATTGCGATAACGCATGCCGGTCTCGGGCCTTCCTACAAACGCAGCGTTGCTGAAGACGACCCACGGCTCTGCACCGGCCGATATGAACGGCTTCCAAAACGTCTGTAGCGGGGGCGGCACTACGGCTCGCGTCCCCGGAGTTTGACTGGCATGGCTTCGATTCTGCCAGTTCGATACTAAGGTGGCGACAGCTGCAGCCAGCAAAATCGATATGGCAACCACGCCAACTGACCAATTCAACAACGTATGGCGTCGTTTTCGATCCTGCGGATCTCCTGCTGCTTCTTCCGGCTGCGACTTGTTAATCGCGCGCGGATGAAACGAAAGCGCGTAGGTCCCTTTGGGAAGCTCGACGAGGATCGGATCCTGCTCGCCCTCGGTGGCGTAATATTCCGCCAGCTTCAGTCGCAAGCGGCCAGCTTGCACGCGGATCGCGGAATCAAGCTGGGGATCGAAGTTTGATGGACGACCGAAGACCTCCGTCGCAATCTGATATTCCTTAATTGGAATTCCAGGATTCTGGAGGCTGTGCTCAGCCAGATAACGAAGTAATCTGCAAAGGGACTCGGATCCATGTAGCACACGACTGTTGGCTAATCGGTTAATCGCCGCGCTGTACTGGACCCGCTCTGCAGCTGACCCAATGGTGACGCCCATGTAACGAAGCGTAACAATGTCCCGATCCATCTGCAATACCTGCCACTTCGTACTTGTAACGGTATCAAACCTCCGGAAACTTTCCTTTGGCAAGGGAGAAGCTCATTTTGGCGTGCTCCAAATTCTGCGATCGAAACCTCTTTGATTGGGGAGTTTCGACGGTCTTTCGTAACGGCGAGTGGGGAACGTGAAACGTTCGTAGAAGGTGTTGGGCTGCGAACACACGATCCGAACAAAGCTGCTTTCCTACACTTGTTCAGAAATTGGAAGCTTGCTTCTGCTTTTCATAGTTCGCTTGAGGCGTCGCTCCCAAATGTCATAGAGACTGATATTGGGCAAGTGCCACCAATCCCCGTGATCCCGTGAAATATCGATGTAGTTGTGACACGGATCACACGAGTGTGAGAGCGTGAATAGTACTTTTCTACTAGCGCGAAATGCGGCATCGGAGTATTTTAGCTTTCCAACACACATCTCTTCGCAAGCAAGAAAGCCAAAATCTAGATGGGTTGCGTTCAACGGTTGTCCACGCGGAGGAGTTCGATGAAGACGAAGTTTTCGATGAGATTAGCTGTGGGGCTAGTGAGTCTGTGTCTCCTGATGCCATCGGCTGCGTTCGCGCAAGCCGTCTACGGAAGCATCCTTGGCACAGTCACGGACCCGCAAGGGGCGGCGGTTGCCGGGGCGAAAGTAACCGTCATTAACCAGCGCAAGGGCACCCAGGACGCAACCACGACCAATGCAGATGGTAACTATTCGGTAACGCACCTTGTGCCGGATACGTACACCGTTCGCGTGGAATCCGCCGGCTTCAAGATCAGCGAACAGAAAGACGTGCTGGTGCAGGCCGATGCAGGTTCGCGTGTCGATTTAAGTTTTCAGGTCGGTGGCACAAGCGAGACCGTCGAAGTGACGGCTGAGGCGCCGCAGCTCAAGACCGATCGCGCAGACGTCTCCTATTCGTTCAATGAAAAATACGTGGAAGACGTGCCCATCCTGAACCGCAACTTCACACAGCTGCAGTTGCTCGCGCCCGGCTCGCAGAAAATTGTCGGATGGAGCCACGCTGCCACCGAAAATCCGCAGGGCGGCCAGCAGATCTTCACGCAGGGCCAGCACTTCAGCGGCACGGGATTTGAGTTGGACGGCACCGACAACCAGGATCCGATCCTGGGAATCATCGTCGTGAATCCGAATCTAGACGCGATTACGGAAGCGAAAGTCGCGCTGCAGAATTACGACGCGGAGTTCGGCAAGGCGGTGGCGAGTCTTGTAACCGCGCAGACCAAGTCGGGCAGCAACGACATTCACGGCAGTGGGTTCTGGTATCGCCGCACGGATGCATTGCAGGCTCGCGATCCGTTTGCACAAAGCACGAAGGATCCCTTGACCGGCCGCTTCATTCCGAATTCCAAATGGCAACAGTTCGGTGGAACCGTCGGGGGTCCCATCATCAAGGACAAGCTGTTCTTCTTCGGCGACTATCAGGGGACGAGGCAAAGCAACGGCATCAGCGGACTCTTCACCGTGCCGACTCAACGCGTTCATGACACCTGCATCAAGGCGAACAACCCTGGCGGAAACTGCGACCTCAGTCAGTACATTGGTGTCGCACAAGGCGGAGGACACATCTACGATCCGCTTTCGGGCACCCCCGGGGTGGCAGACGGTGGAACACGAACCCAATTTGCAGGAAACCTGATCCCCATCGACAGGATCTCTGATGCAGCTTCCAACATCCTTGCGAAGTTCCCACTGCCGCAGAACGACAATATCCAGAACAACTACGTCGGAGCCGGTTCGGGTCCATTCAGCCAGAACAGCTTTGATACTCGCATCGACTATACCGCCAGCCAATCGTTGAACGTCTTCGGGCGCTTCAGCCTCTCGTATTACAGTCTGTCGGGCAAGGGACTGCTGGGTGAAGTGGGCGGTCCGGGCAATGGTCTTCTCGGTCTTTCGGGCAGTTCCATTACTCACAACTACAGCCTTGCGACCGGTTTCAATAAGACGATCAGCACCAGCTGGCTTACTGATTTCCGGTTTGGCTATTTCAAGTACAACCCGGTAGCTTCTAAGCCCGACGGCGGGACACCCATGACTGATCTGGGAATTCCCAATGCCAATACCTCCGACCCGAAGACGGCTGGCCTCGGTTCGTTCCAGCTCGGGAAAGATCCACTCAGCGGGTACAACGGAACTAGTACCAATGGTGGCTCGGGCGACGGCTTGATTATCTCCAGCTTTGGCGACGGCTTGGGCGTGGCCCGCTGCAACTGCCCGCTCACGCAGAGCGAACAGCAGTTCCAGTTCGTCAACAACTGGACTCATGTAAAAGGCAATCACCAGATCAAATTTGGCGGCGACCTCCGCTATGCCATGAACCTGCGCATCCCCAGTGACAACAATCGTACGGGCGAATACAACTTCAGCCCTGAGGTCACGTCGCTGAAGGGCCAGGAGGGGCTTGACTTGGCCACTTTCCTACTGGGCGACGTCTCTGCGATTGCGCGCTACGTGAACAACCCGGCTGCGGGTGGTTCCCCTGCGGAGCGCCAGTGGCGGCTCTTCCTATATGGTCAGGATACCTGGCGCGTGACCCCCAAACTGACCGTGAACTACGGGCTGCGCTGGGAACTCTACACGCCTGAGAAGGTGAATGGAAAAGGTAATGGTGGATTTGCGAACATTGTCGACGACGGAGGCCACGGCGGCATCCGCGTCGCCGGCTTTGGCAAGTACGGATTAAACGGCAACGTTACAAATGACTTGAAGGCGTTTGCGCCCCGGCTCGGCATCGCATATCAGCTGACTGAAAAGACGGTGATCCGTGCGGGTTATGGTCGCAGCTACGATATCGGCGTGTTCGGCTCGAACTTTGGACACACCGTCACCCAGAACCTGCCGGTGCTGCTCAAGCAGAACGCCGACGCCAGCAACGCTCCTGGCTTCACCGGAGCCAATGCGAACCTGATCCCGATCTTCAATCTTGACGACGGTCCCTTCACTCCTACATTCGATCCGATTCCCGCCGATGGATTTATTCCACTGACGAAGAACCTGAACGCCACCCACATCCGCCCAACCAAGCAAGTCTTGCCCACTGTCGATGCGTGGAACGTTACAGTTCAGCGTCAACTTACTCGTTCGATGTCGTTGGAGGCGGCCTACGTAGGCAGCAAGGGAACGCACGGCTTCGCGGGCAACGGACCAAATTACAACTACAACCCGGTGGCAGCAGGGCCAGGAACAAGCTTCATCGTGGCCAATGCAGCAAACCCGGGTCACAATAAGCTCGGAGGCTTCACGGCGGATACGCCGCAGGATAGCCGCCGGCCGTTGTGCGGCACGTTCACTGCAGGGACCTGCAGTGGAATCGGCTTCGACCTGGGCAACTACTACGGGAACGACGCAGCCAGCACCTATAACGCGTTCGAGCTCAAGCTCGACAAGCGCTTCTCCAACGGGTTGCAATTCCTCACCCACTATACTTACTCACACGCCAACAACTACACCGACCAGTACTACGCGATCAGTCACCGCGTCGCGTGGGGCCCAGTGGACTTCAATCGTACTAACGTTTGGGTCCTCAACACTGTTTACGAACTCCCCTTCGGTAAAGGCAAGAAGTTCGCAGGCGGCAGCAGCCGGGCTATGGACTACGTGGTCGGCGGCTGGCAGGTTAGCAACACCACCAACTGGAGCAGCGGTTTGCCGTGGACGCCTAGCATCAGTGAGTGCGGAGCTTTCTTCGACGGGGCCGGCCCTTGCCGGCCCGACAAGGGTTCCGGCTCCATGAAGTTTAGCGTCGGCCCGCTCGACCCGGTTGCGCACACGCGCACCTACTTCACTCCGGTGGCTAAAATCATCGATCCCGACGCTTTCCCAGTAGGGACGGATGTGTGCGGTCTCGCGGGAACTGCCTCCGGTCCGTTTGCGCTGCCGGGTTGCGGCGCGATCGGCAACATTGGCCGTAACGTCTATCACGGACCGAGCGGCTTCTACTCCGACCTGTCCGTCTCGAAAGCCTTCGCCATCACCGAGCGCTTCCGGGCAAAGTTCGTTACTGATTTCTTCAACATTTTCAACCATCCGGTGTACGCGTTTAGCGCGAACAACGGAGCTAACGGTTGTGTGGACTGCCAGGGCGGCACCAACGGCAAGATCACCGGCCTGGAGGGCGGTACGAACATGCGGCAGATCCAGTTCGCGTTGCGCTTCGAGTTCTAGAACCGCTTTCGAAGCTAAAAACTAGGGAGCCCTTTCGGGCTCCCTTTCCTTTTCGTGCCAGAGCACTGCAGTTCTCGCGCGGCGGCCGTGAACGCGAGGGTCGTGGAGCAGCCTGGGAAAGCAGAAGGGTGGCCCCGCTCCTCGTCCCGCTCCCTCCTTTTGTGCTCTAATTTGTGGAAGCACCCCTCTTTGCCGATGAAACCGATTATTTGGATTCTCAGCGTTGTCCTGGTCGCTTGCGCCTCTCCCCGAAGCGCCTGCGCGCAAGAGCCCGTCTTGCAGGACCGCCAGACAATGCCTTCCGCGGCCTCACAAGCGGCCGATTCGGCGTTTGCCCAGCCCAGGAAGCTTCTCGGCCAGGGGAAGAATGCCGAGGCCATTGCTGAGCTTCAGCGGATGGGCACGGAGAATCCGGGGATGAAGGGACTGTCGCACGAGCTGGGCGTGGCGTACTACAAGGGCGGCGCGTATCTGAAGGCGATCGACGCGTTCAAGAAGGCTACGCAGGAAGATCCCGAGGACAAGGAAGGCGTCCAGCTGTTGGGACTGTCGAATTACCTCGCAGGACGGCCCGCAGACGCGGTTCCACTGCTCGAACGGGTCCAGGGATGGTATCCCCGTGCCAACGTCGACGCGTCCTACATCCTCGGCGTCTGCTATATCCAGACCAAGGACTACCCCAAGGCGCGCGTGGCGTTTGCCCGCATGTTCGACGTGCCGCCCGACTCGGCGGCAGCGTACCTATTCACGGCGCGCGTGCTGTTGCGGCAGGAGTTTGATCCGATTGCCGAAGAATATGCGCGCAAGGCAATCGAACTCGATCCCAAGCTTCCCCTCGCGCACTTCTTCCTGGGCGAAATGCATTTGTACAAGTCGAAGGTCGCCGAGGCGGTCGGCGACTTTCAGGCTGAGCTCGCGCTGAACCCCGGCCACGCGGCCACGTACTACAAACTGGCGGACGCCTATTCGCGCTTGCAGAAATTCGACGAAGCCGAGCGGCTGCTGCAGCGCTCGATCTGGCTCGACTCGACGTCGACGGGCGCCTACATCCTGTTGGGAAAAGTGCTCGAGAAAAAGGGCGAGGCCGAGTTAGCCGTGCGTGCCCTGCAGCACGCGCTCAGCGTCGATCCCAATAACACCGTGGCGCACCACCTGCTTGGCCAAGCCTATCAAGACATGGGAAAGACCGCGGACGCAGAGCGCGAGCGCAAACTCGCCCAGGAACTGCAAGACGCCTCGCGGAAATCGGAGTAAAGCCCCGGGGCGTAAG
>JBKPEB010000017.1:0-84016 GCA_046728215.1 Acidobacteriota bacterium
GGTTAATGGATTGCTGAATCTCGTGAGCAGGTAGCTGAACTCCGCCGGCCGGAATGATACCCGGTGGTTGATTGGACTGTCGACGCCGCCCCCGAAGGACATAGCAAATGCCTCAGCTGTTGGAGCCTTGGTGATTCCGCACCCTCCTACCTTCGGCTGGCAGAGCGTCTTGAATGCATTGCCGTAAACGTTGGTATGTGCTCCCCCGAATAGCAGACTTCCAAACGGTTCCACTTTGTGCGCTCTTACCTTTAACTGCGGACCAAATAGATAAGTAAATAGGTTTCCCTGGACATTGCCGTTCAGACCTGAAGGGAAGGTCGGGTTCGGAGCAATGTTGAAGCCGGTTGTGTTGCTGCCGTAGCCTTGCAGATCCGCCCTGATGCCTAAGTACTCGTTCCAGTTAAGCGTGACCGATCCGCCGCCACCGTTCAAGCTGTGGCCTTTCGAATATGACGCACTGGGCGCATAACGGAGGTAGGAGTAGTTAACTCCTACTTCAGCCCTCGGGAACTCTTGAGCCTGCGCCGCCGCTCCCAATAGCAAAATCGCTCCGACTATGAGTGCTTTGTGAACCTTCATTTGCTTCCTCCGTCCCATTGAGTTCGAATTAGAGCCCGCCAAGAGGCTCTGCGATTAACCTTCGCTTGTCGCAAACCAACCCCTGTGGTGGGGTACTAAATTGGGGAACCTGATTCTCCCTGTATGGAGCCTAACCATTAGGGCTGCTCCGATACACTCGTAAAAATGACAGCTCCCATCCAAAAAACTCGATAATGACATTCGTGGCCTTCGGTGCTTGAACGGACACAGGACCCCCAGGAGAACGAATCAATTTCAGACTGTGCGCCAGCGAATTCTGGCCTTTAGCTGCCATTGCTAATGGACTGTTCGTGTAAAGTTTCGAATTGGATCTGCGCGGGATGGAATTACCGATTACGTGAATGTGTTAACTAGCACTCTTGCGAGTGGCGTATTCTTCACATTTTGCATTTGCTAGGTTGGCACGGTTGGGTGCTCCGAGAGCTGCAACAAGAACTCGGTGTCTCCAGGGCAACGCTTTCACAGCACGTCGCAAAACCGAAGCTGGTTGGTTTGCTCGCGAAACAACGTCACAGTAGACACTTGTGCCATCGCTTGCGACGCCCCAGGTTAAATTGGCTTGCCGGAAATGTGTAACAGCTCTGTGCACGCGCACAGCGCTCACGGCGTGCTCTCCAGGCACGTCTCCCGTTAAGTGACGGGGGTGGCCTGTCCGGCTTCAGGCAAGCCAATCCCATCCGCCTGTCACAACTAGCAGTAGTTTTCGTCAGATCCACACATAACATCAGTCGCGACCGTCTTGCACCGAGTCATAACGCTTTGCAAACGACAGGTAGGCATCCTTGCACAGACTACAACACCTCGGCAAACGATCGTGGTCACGATGGAGCCTCTTGGGACTCTCGGTAATAGGCTCAGCCACCCTAGGAGCGATTGTCGGATTGGCATTTGTATACGGCGTTGATCTTCCCCAAATCAACGATCTCGGACACTATCGTCCGATTTCTAACACCATACTTTACGACGACAAGGGCCGTGAATTCGGTACCTTCGCTCTGCAACGACGGACAATCGCCCGTTACGAGGACTATCCAACAACACTGTACAATGCGGTTCTCTCAATTGAAGACAAGAACTTTGAGACGCACTCTGGTTTCGACATCTGGCGAATGCTGGCCGCTGCGCTCCGCGACCTCCGGTCTGGGGAAAACGTCCAAGGCGCCTCCACTTTGACTATGCAATTGGCGCGCAATCTATTCTTGTCACCCGAACGCACCTACAGCCGCAAAGTCCGCGAGATCATGCTGGCCGTCCAAATTGAGCGTCGGTTTACCAAACCCCAAATCTTCACACTGTATGCAAATCAGATCTACCTAGGACATGGTATTTATGGTTTTGCAACTGGCGCTGAATATTACTTTGGAAAAAGCGCGAAGGACCTTACGCTAGAAGAAGCTGCGCTACTCGCAGCCTTGCCAAAAGCTCCGAACAATTACTCTCCGCTGAGGAATCCCGAACGAGCGTTGCGAAGGCGCAATCTCGTCATTGATGCCATGGTTGCATCCGGGAAGATCACCATGGCCGAAGCAACTGCCGCTAAGAAGACGCACCTACAACTTCACATCCATGACGATCGAAACTCGCTCGCGCCGTATTTCGTGGAAGAGATCAGGCAGTACTTGGAGAAGAAATACGGCACGGAACAGGTTCATGAAGCTGGCCTTCGAGTTTATACAACGCTTAACCTAGACTTGCAAAAGGCAGCGAACAACGCTGTTCTGGATGGTCTCGCCGCCTACGAACGTCGACACGGTTGGCGGACTCACTTGCAGAAGATCAGTGACATCAGGCCAAGCGAGGAGCACCCAAGCCTCCCTGCATCGAGCAGGCCCATTGAAGCCGGCTGTTATACTCATGCCGAGGTTGTCTCCGTATCTTCCTCGTTGGCCTTGTTAAGGTTTGGACGATACACGGCGAAAATCGGAAGAAAAGACATCGTCTGGACGAATCGAGCTCTTCCTCAGCTGCTGTCCGTGGGTGACATCGCGTATGTAAAGGTCATTTCTCTCGATCCAAACTTCAAAGCACATGTTCACCTTGAGCAGGAGTCGGGAGTACAGGGTGCATTGCTGGCGATTGACAGTGCGAGCGGAGAAATCAAAGCTATGGTTGGAGGTCGTGACTTCAGCGACTCCAAGTTTAATCGGGCGACACAGGCATTCCGGCAAGTCGGATCCTCTTTCAAGCCCTACGTCTACACCGCCGCCATTGATCAAGGGGCTGCGCCGGAGGACACAGTTTTAGATGGCCCAACGACCTTCCTGACGGCCTCTGGCCCTTACCGGCCCCATAATTACGATGGGAAGTTTGAAGGTGTAATCACTTTACGGCGCGCCTTAGCAGCGTCCAGGAATATTCCGGCTGTAAAACTGGCTCAACGCCTTGGAATCAAAAGCATAATTGGTTATACGCGCCGGTTCGGTATCAGCGAACGCATTCCACCTTACCTACCAGTTGCGCTGGGAGCGGTGGAGTTGACGTTGCTAGAGCAAACCTCTGCCTTTAGTGCATTCTCCAACGATGGAACGCGAGTTCTTCCGCACTACATTCTGAAAGTAACGGACTACGACGGCCGACTTCTGGAGGAGAGTTATCCGCTTGCACAGGCCGTGATCAACCAACGGACTGCCCGTACCATGACATCGATGCTCCGCGATGTCGTATTGCACGGCACCGCAGTTGCGGCAGGTCGTCTGAAATATGCCGTAGCCGGTAAGACGGGCACTACCCATGATTTTACAGATGCCTGGTTTATCGGCTTTTCACCTTCGATAACTTGTGGGGTGTGGGTCGGTTTTGATGAGAAGAAAACACTAGGCGACAAAGAAACCGGAGCGAGGGCTGCATTGCCAATCTGGATGGACTTTATGGCGACAGCGCTTCCGCAGCACGAGTTCCGACGTGATTTCCCGCAGGAAGATACGTACCAGGCAACGGGGCAACTTGACTCAGGCACTCACGCCGTGAGTCTGGTTCAGCACGCAGGAAATACAATCGAGACACACCCGTTCCAGTAGATGCGACGGTGTACCGACCGCCGCTTACGCAACCATGAGAATCGGATCAGAGTGTCCAGCCAAGGGAAGTCGTCACTCCCCGATTGTTCTTCGGAACATTGACGGAAGGTCGAGTGTCATAGTTTTCATAAAGTTGGAAATTCGAGTAAACGGTGCGGATTGAGCTCAATTAGGGGAAATAGCTTTCACGGCCATAGGCCCCACCCGCACTTAACGTCAACGAGGTTTTACCGAAACAGGGACACGCTATTAGCACTAACAATGCCAGCTGAAGCCGCGCATTTGGGTACAATTAGACCTGAACTTCCCCGTTTCTTCATCACTTCAAGGCCCTCCTGCGTCCTCTTGCCGACGAGGCTGAATTGGCCTGTAACTACCGCGGACTGACTTCTATTCTCTGTAATTGAGTTGTCCCCCCTTGACGCAAGACTTGGCCTCGGCTGCGCCTGTTAAGGTCACAGTACAAATACTAGCGGAACACCGAGCAGGCGTTTCCTGACAAAACTGACAGTTCTGCTCTGCGCCACTGTTTGACATCTTGCTCCTAATTGATGGAGACGCTATGAAACTGCCTCGCTTGTCTAGCTGGATTCGATTTCTGCCGGCAACAGTCATGATAGCGATGGTTTTACCTGTTTCGACGCGCGCGCAAACCCAAGCGTCGGATGTGCAAGAGATGAAAAACAAGCTCCAGCACCTGGAGCAGGAAATGAATGAGCTAAAGGGGCAGATCAGCGCTATCGAACAAGGTCCGCAATCGCCAAGTGTGACGACACCGGCTCCGACATCCGGCAGGGCACCTGCAGCAGAAAAACCCGCAAAAGCTCCACGTGAGGATGAACAGAAGAGCAGCATCGACCTGTACGGCTTCATCATGCTCGACTCTGGCTATGATTTCAAAACGAATGACCCGGATTGGTTCGATGTCATTCGGCCGACGAAATTGCCGTCCTTCAAAGGCGAGTTTGCACCGGATGGCAAGGTGTACTTTGGCGTGCGGCAGACACGATTCGGCGTGAAGACTTCCACCCCAACCGGGCTCGGGACTCTCAAAACGCAGTTCGAATTCGAGTTGTTCGGGACTGGAGTCGATAAGGGACAAACAACATTCCGCTTACGGCATGCCTATGGGGAACTAGGTCAATTCGGCGCCGGTCAAACCTGGAGTCCCTTCATGGACATCGACGTCTTCCCGAACTCCCTGGAGTACTGGGGACCGAACGGAATGGTCTTCTTCCGGAATGTACAGGTACGTTGGATGCCGATCCGCAGCGACAGCACCCGGCTCACTTTCGCGGTAGAGCGGCCTGGTGCCAGCGCTGATCAGGGTATCTACGCTGACCGCGTTGAACTTCAGGGTGTCAAACCGAAGTTTGACATGCCGGACTTCTCCTGGGAGGCGCGATTCCTCCGGCACTGGGGCTATGTGAGGTTCGGGGGCATATTCCGCAAGATCTCTTGGACTGACACCAATCCCACCGACGCGCTCAACCTTAGTGGCGACGCCTTTGGGTGGGGTGTGAACGTCAGTTCTAATCTCAAGTTCGGAAAAGACAATATTGGCAGATTCATGGTCGTATACGGCGCCGGTATCCAGAACTACATGAATGACGCGCCGATCGACATTGGCATCAAGAATAACTTTAGCAGTCCGACCTCGCCCATCAAAGGTGTGGCGCTGCCAGCATTGGGCATAGTCTCGTTCCTGGATCACAACTGGAGCGAGCGCTTCAGTAGCTCTATCGGCTACTCCATGTTAAACATCGAGAATTCTGATGCTGAAAAGCCGTCGGATTTCCATCAGGGTCACTATGCGCTTACCAATCTGTTGTACCACCCAGTTCCAAGTGTCACGATCGGAAGTGAATTTCAGTTTGGCAGACGGGTCAACTTCAATGATGGCTTCAATGTGAACGACTATCGACTTCAATTTTCCTTTAAATACGACTGGAAGAAAAGTTTCGAATTTTAGCGGCAAGAGCGTTCGCTTGGCTCGAGACGAGCAAACCCACCCTACAAAGTGGGACCTGTTTTCACGGACAACGCGGTGTTTAGGAGGAGTAATACTATGAGTCGGCTGCAACGAATCAAGATTCTTATCACGGTACTATTAGCCGCACCCTTCCTTCCCTTCCTGGCGTCAGCGCAGACGGCTCGCAGTCCGGTTGCCCCTCGACGAGAACTCGTGGAGTCCGTCGTTCGCGAAGCCTACGACAAGTTCAAGACCGATACAAATGGCAAGAATGCCGACTATATTCCCTACCTCGCCAAGGTGGATTCCAGACTGTTCGGTATTGCCATCGTCACCACGGACAATCAGGTTTTAACGCTGGGAGACGTAACCTATTCGTTCTCCATCCAGTCGATCTCCAAGGTATTTACGTTGGCGCTTGCGATGGAGGAACTGGGGCCGGACAAGGTTTTCGAGAAAGTTGGTTCTGAGCCTACCGGGCGTCCCTTCAATTCTCCTTTAGCGGTCGTGGACATGGCGACTCACAGTGGAAACCCATTGGTTAACGCTGGCGCCATTGCCACTACCAGCCTCATCTCTGGTAAGGATGAAGATGACAAGTGGAACAAGATCCTCAACTTTTATAGTAAAGCGGCCGGCGAGAAGCTCGTGCTAATCGATGAGGTCTACAAATCAGAGGCCGCTACCAACACTGGCAACAAAGCACTCTCCATGCTACTGGCCAAGTATGAGCGCATTTATGCTGATCCTTTCGAATCAGTGGACATCTACACCAAGCAATGCTCAGTCGGCGTGAACGCTGCCCAACTCGCTCGTATGGGTGCGACACTCGCGAATAATGGTGTCAATCCCTCCACCGGCGAACAGGTCATTAAGCGTGAAGACATTCCCCACATTCTCAGCACCATGACCATGGCTGGTCTTTACGACGGTTCTGGCGGATGGGCTTGGCATGTGGGTCTACCAGCAAAGAGCGGAGTGGGTGGCGGAATTGTAGCAATTGTTCCTGGCAAGGGCGCCATTGCCGTCTTTGCCCCTCCATTGGACGAGGCCGGGAACAGCGTGAAGGCTCAGAAAGTAATCGAATACGTCACCCAGAGACTCAACTACAACCTATATTCGCCCAGTTCAGTTGGTCTGAAGTGACACCGTTCTAGCGGTCGGAGTTGCACGCGGATGACTTCTCCGACTCGTATCTGTCTGTTCGCTTTATGAGAGCGCAGGTGTCCTCACACTTGAAGCAACTATTAGGAGGATGTGCAAGTGATACGGTCTACCTGGATGGAGTTATTCCAGTTCCTTCTGATGTTGTTTGCGCTGGCAGGTAGTTCTGATTTCGCGAACTCCCAGACCCCAGCTTCTCAACTGGACAACCCCACCGCTCCCACCCAGAATGCATCTGAGTTGCTCAAGACGCTTGATCGGCTCGCCGAGCAAAACCGGCAACTAGAAAAGCAAAATCAAGAGCTGATGAATCAGATTGTGTCGTTTCGTCAGATTCTCACAAGACAAGCTGGGTCTGTCTCCGAAGCGACCGATGAGGTCAAGGAATCTGCGCCTTCGACGGGCTCGGCCGCGGCAGGCGACTCTCCGCGAAGTGAACACCCACAAGCCGCCGTCAAATCGGCCTCTTCCGAAGAAGAGCCGTATAAATGGGGCGGCTACACACCCAATCTTGGTTACAAGGTAGCTAATACCGATCGCGGCGATCTAAGCATCAGCATATACAGCTACGCACGCTACCTGAACCAGCTGGGCCTCGATGCAACTTACAAAGATGCCTTTGGCAACGTGAAGAGTGTCCAGCAACGCCAGGACTTCCAACTCCAGAAAGTACAGATAAAGTTCCTGGGGTGGATCATGGATCCGAAGTTCCGTTACTTTCTGTACGCTTGGAGTTCCAATGCGTCGCAGGGTTTAGGTGCTCAGGTTGTTCTCGCTGGCAATCTAAATTACACCTTCCACAAACTCATCAGTGTGGGGGCTGGCATTCGATCCCTCCCGGGCACACGGAGTGTGGAGGGCAACTTCCCATTCTGGCTGGGCGTGGATACCCGTCTGATAGCCGACGAGTTTTTTCGTCCTTCCTACACTTCCGGCGCTTGGGCCTGGGGGCAAATCACAGACCGGTTGGACTACATCACAATGATTGGCAACAACCTGAGCACGCTAGGCGTCAGCGCAGCCCAGCTAAACAATGGCTTTAACACCTTCTCCACCTCGCTTGTCTGGACGCCCACCACAGGCGAATTTGGCCCCGGCTTTGGCGACTTCGAGGATCATCAAAACTTAGCTACGCGCGTGGCTGGCCACTTCACCCGGAGTACTGAGGACAAGCAGGAACAGCCAAACAGCGACCAATTCGAGAACACGCAGATTCGTCTTGAAGATGGGAGTGTCATCTTTACACCCAACCTATTCGGGCAGGGAATTTCTATCAACGATGTGACATACAAGATGGCAGCCTTTGACGGTGGTCTCAAGTACCGTGGTTATTCACTAGACGGAGAATACTTTTTGCGATGGCTCGACCACTTCCACGGCCCAGGGACTGCCGGACTTGCTCCGATCTTCTCCCACGGTTTCCAGATGCAAGCTTCGGCGATGGTTCTACCCAAGACCCTCCAACTCTATCTTGGAGGTTCGACACTATATGGCAAGTATGGCAATCCCTGGGATTTTCGGGCAGGTGTGAGCCTTTTCCCCTTTCACAATAGAGTTGTTCGATGGAACAACGAATTTCTCTACCTCCACAAGTCTCCGGTAGGGTACACGTCCGTTCCCTTCGCGCTCGGGGGCACTGGGCCAGTGTTTCACACGAATCTCGAGTTGGCTTTTTGAGGAGTGAGCGATGGACCTCACGGACGGGTACACCAGGGACATCACCTTTGCGGGAAGGCCGCGCCTCTGTGACGGAAAGAACACACGGGTCTCCTTGCATTGGAATCTACTCTTCGGATTTGAAAACGCTATAGCCTGCAGTTCTTGCTACACCAAAAAGCGTCACCCGCTATTTTTCATGCTTGCCTTCCTGCTGGCTTGGTGCCAGTGGGTAGCGGCCCAGCCCCGCTCATCCACTGCAGAGCCGCCTGAGCTGAACGACGTTCACTTTCACCTTACCAATTACGTTCAAGAAGGCACGGACATCCATGATTTCTTGCGCATCATGGGTACAAAGGTCGGACGAGTCGCCCTGTTCGGCATACCGTTGCAACAGGAATGGTCGTACCAGAATTCCGGTGACTTCGCTCCGACCTATTATTTGCAGACCGACGCTCCCCTTTACTACTACTCCTTCACGGACGCGTACATCGCGATGGCCTACAGGTCTCTTTCCAAAGAGCAGCAGGCGCGATTCGACCCTATGATCACCGGGTTTAACCCGGCTGACATGTATGCAGCCGATCATATTCGCAGAGTATTGGAGACCTTTCCGGGCGTCTTCTCGGGAATTGGGGAATTTACAATTCACAAAGAATTCGTCTCCGCAAAGATAGCTGGGGAAACCGCTACGCTGCGAAATCCTGCACTCGACAAACTCCTGGACTTTGCCGCGGAGGTCGGGCTCGTAGTTCTGATCCACAACGACATGGATGTGCCGTTCGCCAAGCCCGGCACCGAGCCAGCTTATCTGTCTCAAATGAAGTCCGTATTGGTACATCACCCTAAAACCACAATCATCTGGGCGCACACGGGAATGGGCCGAGTGGTTCGTCCCGTCCATGGTCATGCAGTCGCGATCGAAGCGATTCTCAAAGACCCGCAATTAAGTCACGTGTACTTCGATATTTCGTGGGATGAAGTCGCTAAATACCTGACAGCCACTCCCGAGTCAATCAGGATCTCGGCAGACCTCATCAACCACTATCCAGATCGCTTTCTCTTTGGCACCGATGAAGTGGCGCCGTCAAGCCAGGAAGCTTATCTCAAGGTCTACTACCAATATGATCCACTGTGGAAGCTATTAGATCGCGAAACTAGCGAGAAGGTACGTAAAGGAAACTATGAGCGCATCTTTGATACGGCCAGGCAACATGTTCGAGCCTGGGAAGCGGCGCATTTGAAGTGATCCACAGATCTGTCTCTGCCACTCGTAATGACTCAATCGGGTTGAACGGAAGGTCTTGAGAGCAAGGATGTTGAGTTGTTCGATAGAGAGGTTAGTTATGAGACTACATAACAGAATACCTTTATTGCTCGTCATGTTTCTGACCCTGGTAAGTTCCTTGACCTCTGCAGCGCCGGACAAGAAGCTGCCCAACATCGTAATCCTGGCCACAGGCGGCACTATTGCTGGGGCTGCCGCTACTGGAACTCAAGCAGCCTACACTTCTGGCGCGGTCACTATTGATGCGATGCTCGCTGCGGTTCCAACAATCAAAGATTTCGCCAACGTTAAAGGAGAACAGATTTCTAACGTCGGATCGCAAGACATGACGTTCGACATCATGCTCACGTTGGCCAAACGCATCAATGTTCTGCTGGCACAGAACGACGTGGACGGCATCGTCGTCACCCACGGCACTGACACCATGGAAGAAACTGCGTTTTTTCTCAATCTAGTTGTGAAGAGCAATAAACCCGTCGTGATGGTGGGATCCATGCGGCCCTCGACCGCCGTAAGCGCGGACGGGCCATTGAATCTTTTCAATGCCGTAGGTGTTGCCGTGGATCCACGATCCAATGGGCGCGGCGTTCTGGTTGTAATGAACGACTGGATTCATGGAGCACACTCCCTCACCAAGACGAGTACGACTGCCGTTCAAACCTTTATGTCGCCTCTGCGGGGATTGGTGGGCATTTCCAGTTACGGTAAAAATGATTTCTACGGAACTCCGCTGTGGAAACACACCACTGGCAGCGAGTTTGACATATCCAGTGTTACCAAGTTGCCTCGCGTGGACATTCTTTACGCTTGCGCGGATATGTCACCTGATCTGATCGATGCCGTAGTGGCCAACGGCGCCAAGGGCATCGTTATCGCCGGAGTTGGCAATGGCAATATGAATCAAGGTTCCCTAAAGGCCGCCGCTAGGGCAGCAAAGAAGGGTGTGGTGGTCGTCCGAAGCAGCCGCGTCCTTACCGGCACTGTGGGGCGCAACGTGGAAGTAAACGATGATGAGTTGAACCTGGTGGCATCTGATGAGCTCAACCCGCAGAAATCTAGGATACTCCTCATGCTGGCACTGCTTAAAGAGCGCGCCAACGCGGACATTCAGAACTTGTTCTACAGCTACTAGATTGCACGCTGAGGGCTTGTAGTTTTCTGAGTATCTTCGAGGTCGCAGGTGATCAGCCACGGCCTGCAGCAGACCCATCAGTGTTCGCGGCGTGGCCGTATTAAGGAACGGGCATACTAGACTGTCATCTCTTGCAGTTTCTTAGTGATCTCCTTGCGCTGAAGATGGTTGTCGCCGACGTCGTTTATTGGCAAGAGCCCGGCACCGAGCGTCTTCAGCATGCGATTTCTAACAGGCTCGCGACACCTCCCAGTCCAGCCCGGGCGTACCCCATGCGAGGTGCGTAGCGTTCGTTCGGTACTTGCATCAGTTCAACCTATGCTTTGCACACAGCCGACCTGCTGGCGGAATAAAAGAACAAAGGGGGATGGCCCAGGACATAGTGCTTCCGGTGGCTCTTCTGTTCTTGGTTTTGAGTACGCTCACATTCGCCCAGACCGCGCCTGAAAATCTTACAAATCGCGCGCGGTTGATTGCCCCTATCTCAGGGTCGATCTATGCCGCGGGTCCGGCAGGAATAGAACATCGATCTCCTCCTGATAAGACTAGTGACCTCGTGTCCAGCAAGGTTGCTCCTTGTCACTTCCCACCCTTTGCAAAGCATGCCGATGATCGGGGGAGCCGTCAATGGCAAGCCGAGTGGGCTGCGGGCAATCAGCTGGCTGCGGAAGTCGAACGAGAGGAGACTCTCATTGTGGACCCAGTCGTCACGGAATACTTGAATCGTCTAGAACAGCGCATCGTACGCAATTCAGGTTTGAATGGTTGCTTCCTCGTAAAGCTTCTTAACGATGCTGAGGTAAATGCATACGCGCTACCTGGAGAGTTTCTGTACGTGACGAGTGGCCTCATCTTGTTGGCCGACAGTGAGGATCAACTGACGGCTGCACTAGCGCATGAGACCGGGCACGTAACCGCGCGACACTTCGCGAAGATCCAACGCCAGCAACGCATCTGGGGTCGATTGGCCCTGGCTGGCGGGCCACCGGGATATTTGGCCCGTCGACTTTTCGGCCTTCTCTTAACCCGGAAATTGATTCGCAATGCCGAATACGAAGCCGACCGATTGTCCTTGAAATATCAAAGTGCCTCTCGGCACGACCCACGAGAGTTCAGCCGATTATTGCATAATGCCTGTCAAGCAGAGGGCAAGCCGGGTTCGTTCGTCGCACGGCTTTTTGATACACATCCACCGATCAAAGCAAGAATAAAGCGGCTAGACAGAATGGGGAACCGTTTGCCCCAAGCGACAATGGATTACTCAGTGGATCAGGGCAATTTCCACCGAGCTAAGGACCGGCTATCACTTCTACTTACGTTGGGTAATCCTGCTGCGTCCCTACCTAAAACACGTTAAACGACGGTTGCCTGTACACAGTTTCCCGTTGAGGTTTGGAAGTGGCCGTTACCGGGTTGAACCAAGAATCCCTTAATTATTCCTTCTTGGGTGGGAATTGCTTCAGCAACTTGGTAATGGCTTTATCGACTCGCTCCAGGGACTTTTCCTTATTTTCGATATCAAGCTTTTCAGTGACGGAACCGGTCCATACAGCTTTGTTGGAGACACGATCGACAAGCGTGAGCATCAATGTTCCTTCGGGCACATATGGAGCCATCAGGTTTGAGGGTCCAGTAGATCCGATCCAGGTCGTCGGATCGTAAGTAGGAAGAATGGGTGTGTTCACTGCCTGATTGAGCCCAAATTCCATCCCTCCTGCAGGAATCAGGGTGAGGTCGCCATCCTTTTCCGTTCTTGTGAGTCCCTTAGCCTTCAATTGTTCATCGACCCAACCAACAACGCTCGCATAGAGCAGTGGCCTCGTGGCTGGCATCGTGGGCGCAGCCCACGTGTAGCTCCGGAACTTCTGGAAGTCGGTTCCCTTGTCGTATCCCACACGAACCTTCTGTGCGAGGGCAGCCACAGGCAATGCGACTACCAGCGTGTAGATCCCCATCTTCATCAGATTTGGGTTCATGGGTCTCCGCCGTCACTGAACACACTACATTTGGTCAAGGACAGTGTATTGAGCTTAGGCTGACAAGAAACACTGACAGTTCTCACAGGTTTCCAGCTTCATTCCCGCACTGGGCGGCAGGCAACGTCTACGCTGTGAGAATTGACAGTTTTCAGATCTGTCGTGTGGCCATTAGGCTCACCTAGACCTGAAACGGGAGTTTACGATGTCGGATGTAGACATTGCCGGTAGTTGCGCCGCCGCTCTTCCGCAGATGGGGGCCACGCTATGGTATTGCAACCACTGCAACGCGTTGGTTTCGATACAATCTGCCCAGGTGGTGGATGAAGCATTCTGTCCGGCCTGCCTTGAAGCGCCGCTGGAGTTCTGCGGTCGCTTCAGGGGCTTTCCAGGGCTTCAGGTCTGTGACGCTTGATCACTTGATGTAGGCGAATCGCAGTGCAGAGTTCCGACGTCTTGGTCGTGAGAAAGCGCGCGATTACCCTATGCCGGGCGAAACAAGCGAGTGCCACACAATGCAGAAAGTACTGCGCACGAAGGTACCGCGTCGATTCACTTCTGTTATCAACCCTCTACAAAGCGTCTTGTTGGCGTCAGTCGCTTGCAACCGTCGCATCTGCTGGCCACTGGTCCTCAGTGATATGCCAGGTCCGGTCGGGGTTGTATCGCTCCGTCTTTGCAGCGACATTGAGAGTGTCCGGCCCTAAGTCCCTTTCATACACGACGCCGTCATAGCCGACCAAAAAGGTTTTTACCCCGGTGACGCGATACTGGGCAGGGAAAGCCATTAACGCAAACCCCCCGATCATGGCTCCCTCAATCACGAAATCAAGTTGGCCGAGGGGCGCTGCCGGACCCTGGCCCTTTAGCACTTTGAAGTAGTAGCCGTGGTACGCGGAGGTCTTGCCAGGCACATACCCTTCCTCGATGGCGCGAGCGACTGCTTCGCTGATGGGTCCGCCCGGCGTCCCGTCTTCGTTCTGCCAATATAAACCGTCGTGCTTTCCCGGGGTGCTAATGATCTTCTGTGCGTATTGGTTGATTCCCGTGTTGTCATAGATGTCCGAGGCGTATTCGTGTTGCGCCTCTGCAAACCCGCGACAGATCTGGAGTGCGTCGAGTTCGTTAGCCCCAATCCGTCGAAATAGAATTTCATCGCGGCCCTGTTGAGAATCGAAATACCACTTTCCCTTCCTTTTGACGATCGGGATTGGCAGTGGCCAATCCTCCTTGCCAACCGACAGCACAGCTCGTGTCTTGTCATGGACATCGATGGTAACGCTATTCTTTTCATGAGCTCGTGCCGCGAAGCCTTCGGCGTTATTCTTGTCACGAATCGGATCCGCCGATGAAATAAAGTCTTTGCTTTCGGGGCCGAATATCTCCAGGAGTGTGGATACGTCGTATGTTTCCGCCGCATGGATCAACGACTCGGCGGCTGCCTGTGGAGTATCGAAAGCCTTTTGCACCTGCGGCTTGTCGGACGGCCCTGCTGGCAGCGCCTGAACCGTACCAGCACAGGCGCATAAGCCTAAACCAACTATTAGGGCGTATAACGAGTTGCATGCGGTTACACCGCTCGGTTGTGATTTCATGTATTTCTCCTGATTCACGGCTTACTCATCTGCGCCGGCCTCCGCCGCCCCCGCTGCGGCCGCCGCCACGGGACCCACCCATGCTGGACGAACCACGCGCACTGCTGGTTCGCGCGCTACTTCCGCTGAACCCACCCGAGCCACCCCCGAAAGCACCGGAGCTGCGCGAACCGCCACCACTGGAAACGCTGCGATTGCCAACGCGATCTCCGCCCCCGCCTCGATTCGAGTTCCTGTCGCTTCCTCCCGCTCCGCCGTTGCGGCTGCCCGAGTCCCTTCCGCCTGCGCTGCGGTCGCTGCCACCCGCCTGCCTAGCCCGATCAGAACTCCGGTCGCCAACGCCAGCCTGATCCCTGCCTCCCCTTTGACCTTGGTTCTGACGCGCATTTGCCTGTCGAGTGGACATCGAATCTCCGCGAGTTGTGCCACCATATTTGTTGGCTGTTGACCTGTTTGAATAAGGAGCACCTCCACGGTGCTGCGGATTATGCTGCCAGTTGTTGCCACTGGCAGACCGATTCGACACGTTCTGCCGGTTGGAGTTGTTTACAAACGTGTTGTTCCTATTGATGGTGATGTCGTTGTTGCCGCCCCACCCGCCGTGGTAACCCCAGCCGCCGCCCCAGGCCGCTCCCATCGCAATCCCAACCCCAAACGAAATTGCCATACCAGCGGCGTAGTATCCGGGTGGCGGATAGGCGATGGGAGGGTACGGATAAACTGGCGGGCCGTACACTACCGTTGGGTTGTAACTGGGAACATATACAACCTCCGGGCTGGCCTGCTGGATCACGATGACCTGCTTGCTTTCAACCACCTGGGTTTCGACTTTCTGCTGCTCACTTGATTTCAAGTTTCCTGCGTCCTTCGCCTTTTTGCGCATCCGCTGGGCGGCGTCCATGACGTCACTCTGTTGTGCTAGAAAGGCGTTGCCCAGGTCCGTCGTCCACTTGATGTTCTCGGACATTTGTTTGACCACATCGGGAAGCGCTGCCATCGCCTGGATGCTTGGATCCCAGTTCTGTTTCTTCACAGCGTCCGCCAGAGCCTTGTCTTTCAGATTCTTGTTCTGCGCTAACCACTGCTGAAGTTGGATGATTTCCAACGGATACGTGGAGGCTACGAGCGTCTGGGTCAGCAGCGGATCAGGATAAAGCGCAATGGGAGCAATCAGAGAATCGAGTTGTTCAGGTGGGATGCGGGCCACTTCCTCCGCACTGGAAGATCCTCCAGCCGGAGCGGATTGGGCTAATAGACCACTGTCTCCCGGCAAGAGAGCCACCGCACAGACGATGGCCACGAGTTTTTGGAGGATATGGTTCGGAAACTCTAAGGAGAGAAATGTGACCGTCATGATGGACTTCCCTTCCCGCTCACATCGGCGATCGATAGTTCTCCAAGTGGCAAGCGGAAATGTTACATAGGCACAGAGTTGTCCACAGCTTTCGTCTGCGTCTCTTACGAATGATTAGTGGTGTGAGCGAAAATTGCGACTGACAGAATTGACAGGGCGGGGGGAAAGGATTGCCTTCTTGTACCTCGGAGGGGGAATCAAGGTTCGTAGGTTTGCTTGCGCGTTTTGATAAGCGCATGCACGGTTCCATCCTGAGAGATCGTCATGGGTTTCGTACGTTTTTCGCACAACCAAAAATATTCACCGCAGCGGAATCCGCTCTCTCGGAATTCTGCTTCTGGAAGCGACAGTACGGATTGACATGATTGGCTTCGTCTCAAGAAGGTAGAGCTTTCTGCCTCGGAGATAGCGAAATTCAGTGCCGCAGGATGCGGTGGGCACACTTTGCGATCATGAGTCCGCTTCTGCCACTCTTCCGTCGTCCGTCCCAACATCGCCTTGCCCAACCCCAGCCTCGGCAGTACCGCGGTCAGGCGACGACTGGTTCCGCATTTCGTTATCGCTCACTTTGTCGCTTCAAGGTGGGGGGGCCGTCGCCAGCTTCGGGAGTATCGTGGTCGACGGATTGTCTACGTCGCAGAGTTGGGCGATGTGAATCGCGCTCGCTTGGCGAATGCTGATTCTCACTTGCCGCCAGGCGCGATTTCACATCATCGAAATCTGAAGTGGAGATCACATAGGCTTCGCGCGGTGGGAGTATTTTGACAATCTCCGATTGTGTCTTGCGTATGCGCTCAGCCGTTTGGGGATGGTTTGAAAACATCCTGGCAATAACACCGGGCTTCTGCTTTTCTAGCACTTGAACTCGCTCACAAAATGAAATGAACGCCTGCGGATCGTAGCCGGCCTGGTACAAGTACTCCACTCCCAGGTAATCCGCTTCCGCTTCGAAGGCACGTGAAAACCTGGTCATGGTAACCGGCATCGCAAACCCAGCTGCCTCCCTGATGGCGATACCCAGTCCCCCACCCACAAAGATCAGCGGAAGTGTCGCCAATGTGAACATTTGGGAATGAGTCATTTGCCGGCTAGCATGGTGGGCGGCGACGTGAGCAATCTCGTGCGCCATGACACCAGCCAACTCTGCTTCCTCCTGTACGGCCAAGATGAGGCCACTATTCACATATAAAAATCCACCAGGAAGGGCGAATGCATTGATCTCTTGGGAGTCGATCACCTTGATCGTGAAGGGTACCTTAGCGTCCGAATTACGGACTAGATTTTCCCCGAGCCGCTGAACGTATTCTGTAACCACCGGATCTCTGACGAGCTCGGTGCTGGCCTCAATTTCCCGCGAGTACTCGCGGCCCATCCCGATTTCTTGTTCCGGAGAGTACCAGTTCCCGAATCCTTTACCCCCAATATTACGCATGCCGACGGCCTGTATGTCATCCTTAAGGGCAACATGCCTCGACTTCTGACCTTTGCGAGGGTGAGCGCTGACATTCTGACTCTCCTGCCCTACCACTTCCAAGGCAGAGAGCAAGCACACTACAATTAAGGCGCGAACCCATCTTTGGTGTTCCATGTGCGAGCCCTCTGGCTCTCCCCGGCCTTACCGTCCCATCTTCCACACTCAGAATGGCGATATGAACTAGCAAAACTGCCAGCCATTCGAACGAGGACACTCAAACTACGTTGATGGTCAACGACCCGACGTGTTATCACCTAGCATTCTTAACAGTTCAAGGCTCTAGGCAGCTTATCTAGACTGACGCTGATGTTGGCGCTAATTCAGCAATCCGCTACTGCCGCTGGCAGTGTAGCTCGTATTTGCGCGGTTGCAAGAAGCACGTTACTGCGTCTTCTGGCAGACTCAGCAACACTGAACGATAAAATTCGAAGGACAACACTATGCAAAACAATTTCTGGAATATTCTGCATACGACGTTGCTGTTCTTGGCCCTCCCGTGCATGAATTTGGCTCAAAGCAGTGAACCGCCTCGGGTTTTGGAAGTAGATGGACATACCGGACACGCCAAGGTGATTCAAAGGGATGGCCGTGCGTATGTCGATCTGCAATCTCTTGCAGAAATCACGAATAGTTCTCTGAGCTTCAAGGAGAATCGGATTGTCTTGAGCATTCGCTCAACCGGGATGGACCGTCCCCAAGCCGAACCGTCAGCGGATCCAGCACTGCCTCCCGCGAACGATTCCGGATTATCGCGGGACTTCATGCGAGCAGGAATTGAAAACTTCGCAACGATGAGGGAATGGGCAAGCACTATGGCTTATGCGGTCCAGAACAACTACCAGATCACCGAGGAATGGGCAGCCAACTATCGCGAGCAAGCCGCAAACAACCTTAGACTCGCGTCAGCGGCAGCGTCGACAGAGGCTGACCGAAAAGCTCTTCAGTTGCTTACCAATGAATTCGAGGCCGTGCGCGAATGGAGCGACAAACTCGTCGAGGCGAAAAGGTCCATGAACACAGCGAAGTATGCCTTATCCCCTGGCGCGCTTCGGGATGAGGCCCTATCGCAGAAGATAATCAACTGCGGCCGTTTTCTTGCGAAGATGCTGGGTAGTAGCAACTACCAGGATGATCCCTCCTGCCACTGAAACTCGTTGCTCACTTGACCGAATATCCGCGCGCATCCATGCACGCCGAGAACGCCCGCTTGAAGGTATCTAGTGCGCCTTGGTACTGGGCATTTGCATTCTCTTGAGCCTGCTGTTGCGTCTGCGCGGTCTGCTGGGCTGCTTGTTTTTCCGCCTCTTTCTGCCCCTTCTTTTGCTGCCTTCGGCCGCGCACAGCACCAGCTGTCGCCCCGATCGCAGCACCTGTGCCTGCATCTCCGGCAATTGCGCCAATGGCAGCACCTCCGGCCGCTCCTTTAGCTGAGCCTTTCACGGCCCCTCCCTTGGGCGTGGATCCCGCAGCTTGCTTTGCAGCTTGCTCCTGGGCGGCTTTCTGTTCCTCAGCGCTGGGTGCTGCCGGGGGAGGAGCCTGGGGGTCAGTTCCGGTCTGCTGTTTGGCAGAACCGTAGCATTCCGTCTCGTCCTTGAGTTGCTGATCAGCATTCTGCTGATTCTTGGGGTATGCAAACAGGCCGACGCTCTTTGCAGGCGACGATAGGGCCGACCCGGGCGGTGCAGATTGTGTCATTCCTGACACCGCAAACACGATAAGGATCGGAAATACCCAAGCGGTTTTCATAGAATTCTCCCCTTCCATGTGGCCTCGGCCTACAAGAATTCACGCCCTTGTGTTTAACCGCTCATCCCGCCACCAGCTACTGGCAGAAACGACAGTTCACGACGCAGCGGCTGGGTGAGAGAAGTCAGAAGTGACGACTGCCAAACGGCAATTTACCTCAGCATCAATTGCGCGATAGCAAGGACTGAGCTGCGATTACGCTCCGCGAAGCGGACTGGCGCTGGGGCAGAGGTTTGACCGTTGTGCAGTGGTTTGCTCTTTAGAAGTCTCCCTGGGGAGGAGATTCACATGAGTGCAATCCTTGCTGAACCGAGAACAGCGCTCCAGGGCATATCCGTTTGGCCACGATACCCTTCCATCTACGAGATCAACACTTGGGTCTGGCTTTCGGATATGGGCCAGAAGTACGGGATAACAGTCGATCTATCTTCTGTACCTTCCGCCGAGTGGGATGCCATCGCCTCGCTCGGCTTCGACGCAGTGTGGCTGATGGGAGTTTGGGAGCGAAGTCCCACCGGCGTTTCGATTGCCAACCAAAACAAAGGCTTGCTGAATGACTTTCGCCATGCACTTGCTGACTTTCGGCCCGAGGACAACGTGGGCTCTCCATACTGTGTGCGGCGTTATGTGGTCGACGAGCAACTTGGGGGGCCGGAAGGTCTTGCCGTAGCCCGCCGGGAGCTTTCGAAACGGGGCTTGAACTTGGTCCTGGATTTCGTGCCCAACCATGTCGCGCCCGATCATCCGTGGGTGACTGATCATCCTGAGTATTTCATCCGTGGCAATGCAAGCCACATTGCGACTGATCCCTCGTCTCATATGGAGGTCTGCGGGACGGTCTTCGCCTGCGGGCGAGACCCCTACTTTCCGGCGTGGCCAGATGTCCTGCAGTTGAATGCTTTCGCCCCGGGACTTCGCCGAGCTGCGATCGAGACGATAGCGAGTATTGCCCAGCAGTGCGACGGTGTGCGCTGTGATATGGCAATGCTGTTCCTGAATGCGATTTTCGAGCGCACTTGGAATGGCCGGACTGGACCACGCCCAGCCCCGGAGTATTGGACGGATGTGATTTCTACGACAAAGAAGGTTTATCCGGGCTTTCTTTTCATTGCTGAGGCATATTGGGAATTGGAGTGGGAACTGCAGCAGCAGGGCTTCGATTTCTGCTATGACAAGAAGCTTTACGATCGTCTGGAACACAGCAATGCCGAGAGCATCCGGCTTCACCTCTGTGCTGATCTCGCATACCAGGACAAGCTCCTGCGTTTCGTCGAAAACCATGACGAGCCGCGCGCCGCAGCAAGCTTTATCCCCGCTAAGCAGCGCGCAGTTGCTTTGACCACAGCCACGCTTCCCGGCACAAAACTATTCCATGAAGGGCAATTCGAGGGACGAAAGGTAAGGCTACCCGTGTTCCTGAGGAGACGCCCGCCTGAACATTTTGATCGAGACCTGTCTGAGTTTTATAGCAAGCTCTTGCACGGCATTAGTCGACCAGCTTTTCACGATGGCGAGTGGGTTCTCTGTGAACGTACGGGATGGCCGGATAACGCGAGCTATCAGAATCTGGTGGCTTGGAGCTGGTTGTTAGGCGACGAGTTTTATCTGATCGTTGTGAACCTCGGGGATTGCTCCGCGCAAGGCCGGGTTCGAGTCTCATGGACGAACACTGCTGGCGTAACATGGCACCTAGTCGACCTGCTTTCGGACTTGTTTTATGAGCGGAGGGGAGACGAGATGACCTCCCAAGGGCTCTACGTAGATCTCGCACCTTGGAATTACCACTTCTTCCATTGCCTGCGCGCAGACAAGAGCAATGCGCACCATCTTTGAGATATTGGCCTGCCTACTGTAGATGATGAAGAGGCCGGTACGACGTTGAGAGATACACAAACTTAGCACATCGATGCGGTCAATTTTCCCGGCATTTGACAGAGGAGTATTTAGTGTGACGGGCAGGCAGTGAGAAATGATATTTGAGGAGCGCCTCTTATGAAATCAAGCCAGAAGCCGCACATCGCGTATGTTGAAACCACCGAGCAACGTAGGCTGAATGAAGCACGCGAGCAGGGCATCCCGTGGAAAAAGTGGGGACCCTATCTCAGCGAAAGACAGTGGGGTACAGTGCGTGAAGATTACAGCCAAGATGGAAATGCGTGGGACTACTTCAGTCACGATCAGTCCCGTTCTCGTGCCTACCGATGGGGAGAAGATGGGCTGGCGGGAATCTCTGATAACCAGCAGCAGCTCTGTTTCGCGATCGCCCTTTGGAACGGCCGAGACCCGATCCTGAAAGAACGGCTGTTCGGTCTTACAAACAGCGAGGGCAACCACGGCGAGGACGTTAAGGAATACTACTTCTATCTCGACAGCACACCCACGCATTCCTACATGAAATACCTCTACAAGTACCCACAGCAGGAGTTCCCCTACCGCGACCTGGTAGAGAAGAACCGCAGCCGCTCGCGAGACGAATTCGAGTACGAACTACTCGACACGGGTGTGTTTGATACCGATCGGTATTTTGATGTTTTCGTTGAATACAGCAAGGCAGATCCGGACGACATGCTGGCCCGGATCACAGTTCACAATCGTGGTCCCGAGACGGCGGAGCTTCACCTCCTTCCGACCCTTTGGTTTCGCAATACCTGGTCGTGGGATCAGGCGGCTGCCAAGCCTTGGCTGCGTCAGGTGAAGGATGGAATGGTGTTGGCATCCCACCCGCTGCTTGGCGACCGGACCCTTCACTGCGATGGAGACCCCGAGCTGTTGTTCACGGAAAATGAAACAAATGCCAGTCGACTGTGGGGACAATCGAACCCGTCGCCCTATGTGAAGGATGCATTTCACAATTACCTGGTCTCGGGCAACCGGGACGCTGTAAATCCATCGAAGGCGGGCACAAAAGCAGCTGCGCATTACCGCCTGGAGGTGCCCGCAGGGGGCAGTAAAAGCGTTCGGCTGCGGCTGAGCGCTAAGCCACCCGCAGACCCTTTCGAAACATTTGACCAGATTTTTGCCTCTCGTCTCGCAGATGCAAATGAATTCTACGAGCGGATCACTCCTCACTCGCTGAGCGAGGATGAGCGTCGTGTGCACCGGCAGGCACTGGCCGGGATGCTGTGGAGCAAACAGTATTACTACTTTGATTTGGACAAGTGGCTGGAGGAACATGAAGCTCATCCCCTGACCGGTACTGTTCACCGCAATAGCCGGAATACCGAGTGGTTCCACATGCTGAACAAGGACATCATCTCGATGCCCGATAAGTGGGAGTATCCCTGGTACGCGGCATGGGACCTGGCTTTTCACACCATTGCCCTATCGTTAGTGGATTTCGATTTTGCCAAGGACCAACTTCTGCTGATGCTGCGAAATCTCTACGCCCACCCCAATGGGCAGATTCCGGCGTATGAATGGAACTTCAGCGACGTGAACCCTCCAGTGCACGCCTGGGCGACATTGTTCCTCTACAACGTCGAAAAAACACTGGGCCGATCCGATTTGCGCTTCCTGGAACGATCGTTTCAGGGTCTGATGCAGAATTTCAACTGGTGGGTCAACCGGAAAGATCCGCAGGGAAAGAACGTCTTCGCTGGAGGCTTTCTCGGACTGGACAACATTGGCCTGTTCGATCGCAGTGCGCCGCTCCCGACGGGTGGTCACCTCGACCAAGCGGATGGGACGGCGTGGATGGCATTCTACTGCCAGAACATGCTGGAGATCGCGCTCATTCTGACGGAGTACGACTCCATATATGAGGATGTAGCCTTCCGGTTTCTGGAACACTTTATATGGATCGCGTATGCCATGGACCGAGTCGGGGAGCACCGCGACGAAATGTGGGACTCTCAGGACGGGTTCTTTTACGATCTGCTACACCTGCCCACTGGCGACGCCGCCCGTCTAAGAGTCCGATCGATGGTCGGACTGCTGCCTTTATGTGCATCGACTGTGCTGGAAGCAGACGGGATCATGCGACGCCATCCTCGGATGGCAGAATTGATCGATTTGTTCAGGAAACGTCATCCTGGTTTGTTGAAGCACATTGCTCCAGCGGATGGATCATTCAACGGTTACGCTAATCGTCGGCTCTTGTCGATCTGCAACAAGGAGAAAATCGAGCGGATCTTGGCATATATGCTCGATGAGAACGAATTCTTCGGTCCTTATGGGATACGGTCTGTCTCCCGCTATCATTTGGACCATCCGTTTGTGTTCTATCTCAGCGGGCAGGAGTTCAAAGTCCAATATCTGCCGGCGGAGTCGAACAACGGGATGTTCGGGGGCAATTCCAACTGGCGCGGGCCAGTCTGGATGCCAGTGAATGGTCTATTGATGCGCGCCTTGATCAACCTCTATCAGTTCTACGGCGATGACTTTAAGGTGGAATGTCCCACCGGTTCAGGGAAATATCTGACCTTGTTCGAGGTAGCGAAGGAACTGGGTCACAGGCTGTCGAGCATCTTCCTTCGCGACGCCAGCGGCAGACGGCCCGTGTATGGCGGCACCAAGAAGTTTCAGGACGATCCGCACTGGAGGGATTACATTCTCTTCTACGAATATTTCCATGGCGACAACGGTGCTGGGCTTGGCGCCAGCCACCAAACGGGATGGACTGGCATCATCGCGCGGTCCCTCGATATGTTCGCACGTATGAACCCGGCCGACGTTCTCGAGACGAAGAAGGCAGACCTCGTAGCTCGTATGACTCGGGAACAGGTTGCAGGATAAAGCGGTGCGCAACTCGAATGGGACGAGTGGATGGCCAACATGCATCATGAGGACGGCGTAAGTCGGGCATTTGATGTGTCCATTAATGTTGGGCTCTTCATTTTGCTGGCCGCCACGTGTTTCTTCATTCTGCGTCCCTTCCTCCCGTTGATTTTGTGGGGCATCATCATCGCCATCGCTGCGCACCCAGGTTATCGGCGAGTAAAGAAGCTTCTCGGTGGGCGCAGAACGCTTGCTGCCGTCGTTTCCACAGTCTTTTTGTTCGCACTGCTGATTCTGCCGGTTATCTTGCTGACAGGATCATTGGTGGATGGCATTCAAAGTTTGGTGGGGCGCCTCAAGGAAGGAACGCCGATCATTCCGCCACCACCACCCCGCATCGCAACCTGGCCGATCGTGGGTGTTCCCTTAAGCAATGGGTGGCAGCTCGCGTCCAACAATCTGGCTGCGGTGTTGCAGAACTACGCTCCCCAGATCAAAGCCATCATTCCAAAATTGCTGTTGATTTCTGCAGGAATCGGCTTGACAGTGCTGCAAGGAGTTCTCTCTATTCTCGTTTCCGGATTCCTGCTGGCCAACGCCGAAGCCGGTGCCAAAGTCGCACACTCACTGGCCAACCGCCTTTTTCGCGACAAGGGCTCTGAGTATGCCGAGCTGGCCGGCGCCACGATCCGCAGTGTTACAACCGGGATTATCGGGGTGGCTCTTATCCAGACAGTTTTTGCGGCCATCGGCTTTCTGGTGGTGGGAATGCCTGCTGCAGGACTATGGGGCATGATCTTCCTTTTTGCCGCCGTGCTTCAGCTTGGAGTTGTCGTGTTAGTACCCGCCTTGATCTACGTATTCGCTATTGCCAGTACGACCAAGGCGATGATCTTCCTGGTCTGGTGTGTCATCGTCGGCACGATGGACAACGTACTCAAGCCCTTGTTGCTCGGGCGCGGGGTGGCAGTGCCCATGGTGGTTGTGTTCTTGGGTGTCGTTGGTGGATTCGCGGCAATGGGGGCTATTGGCCTATTCTTAGGCGCAATCGTTTTAGCCGTTGGATACAAGTTGTTTCTCGCTTGGCTTGAAGACTCTGTTCACAACAGCCCAGTGATGTCGGAACGGAGCGTCTCCGCTGGAACCGTCTCGTGAGTACCCTAAGGGGCGAACTCGTCTGGGCTGGCATTACTGACTCCTTCAATCCTTCCGCCGTGAATAAAGCGATCGACCGCCTGGTGAAACTTGTGATTCGGCCGATGCAGCGCGAGGTACTCTATAGGCGATTGGTGTACAAAGCGCAGGAACTTTCCCGAAGATCTGACGCCAATTTACGGTTCGCACCGGTTGCTGCCAGAGCGCTTGACCACGAGGACATCTCCACTTTCGAGGCTTAATTTGGTCTCCCGACCCAAGAGTACTGCCACGCGACCGACACGTTTTGGTAGTTTCCGCCATAGAGGATGTAGGCACCGCGGTTGTAGCTGAACTTGACGGCCTGGCGCTTGCTCACGGGGACGGAGACCGTGCCTCCAATGCGCGAATTCCGTTGCAGCGTGCTTGGGTTTTCCACCTCATTCAAGGTGCTGCGGCCGCCAACCCAGAAATTGCCATCGAGCGAAGCCCAAAGGCGGGGCTTGACGTCGTAGCTCAGGTGTCCCTCGAATGCGAAGATCGGACTCTGCTTCTGAGTATTCGTTCCCGGTGAAAACTGATTCCGCGAAAAGAAATCGTGATTCGTTGTGAAGAGCCACACCGCTCCATAGGTATCGAGCAACCAATGGCCCCAACGTCGAGAGAGCCCGAGTTCTGGCTTAAACGCCCAGCGGTTCGCGCCATAATTAATCAGCTTTGTCGGATCGTATTGCCCGGTCGGAGCCACCACTTTCAGGCTGATGCCTATGAGCATCTTTTGCCGCCACTTTCGGAACTCTTGCACGTCCATCGCGGGACCACCTTTCAGGTTGACGGACAACCGGAAGGTGGAATCCAACGCACCCGAACGATAAGCATTCGCCTCAGCCCCCGCCGCGGTTCCCCGAAAGTTGCCCACGCCGTAAGGCAGTGATGCACTGAAATTTGCAGAACGTCCAAGTAGGCTAAGAGAGTGAGTGTAGCTGAACACCAACACACTGACCTTTGCAGTAGCACCCGTAATTGGAACCGCGCCATCGAAGAGAAGGTCGCCGCTGAAGTACGCGTAACTCAACGTTACTGCATTTGAGTGTTTGGGGGTAATGAGGTATGCCCGCGGCGCCAGGTCTTGGGACTTGCCGATGAGGGACGCGAAACAGACGAATAAGGCCAAACCCGCTTCGCATAACTTTGTGACGCCGAATCGCGTTGCGTTCTCCAGCGTCAAGCGTCGCCTCATCTACACCCGTTTGATGATTACTGCGGTCAAATCATCCTGTTGTTTGGACCCGTTCGAGAATGCAGTGACCGTCTCGTAGAGCTTCGTGATGATCTCCGCGGAAGCCGAGTCTCGTGCTGCTCGAATCACGCCTTCCATTCGAGGCACACCGAATTGTTCCCCTCGATCGTTCTCCCACTCGAAGAAGCCGTCCGTGACCAGCAGTACAAGATCTCCCGATTTAAGCTGGAGATGAGAAGCAGGATCCGGGCGGAAGGAAGGTAGAATCCCGAACGGAAGCCCGTGGGCACTCATCTCAATGAAGCGATCTTCCGGGCGGCTGTAAACAAGGATAGGGCCGTGTCCGGCAGAAAGCACCTCCACGTCTGAACATCCTGGACGGCAAACGGCAGCCACGAAGGTTACAAAACGTCCGGTGGTGAGATCAGCTCCGAGCTCGTCATTGATGCGTTCGAGCGATGTTCCGAGGTCCTGTCCAGCGCGGAAGTTGGACCGGGCATACGCGTGGCAGGCAGATGCGAGCAGGGCAGGACCGATGCCATGGCCGGTCACGTCAGCAAGGCTGACGACTACCTTGCCATCGGGGAGGGTCTTCCAGTCAAAATAGTCGCCGCCGGTGTCATCCGCAGGACGGTTCCACCCGGCAATATCGAATCCTGCAATGTGAGGCGTGTCTCCTGGGAGAAGAGACTGCTGGATCGATTGCGCCACCTGAAGATCGTGTTGAATCGCCTTCAACTTGCTCTGGGTTTCGGCCTCTCGAAGTGCAGCCTGGACATGCTTACGAATTTGTCCAGCCACCGCACCAGCTATGATTCCCCCGGCTAAAAGCGTGATCGCGTTCAGGCTGACGCTGGACTGGGTGACATGGGCTGGAATGCCGGGAACCGGAGGCCGCCAGCCCAAGTAGAAGGCAGCGCACAGGTAAGTGATGCTGGCGATAGCTCCGGACAGAACGCTGATCCAGGGGCTCAACCTGAGCGTCGACAATATAATAAAGATAAAGAACACAAGTATCGGCGGACCTGCCAATGGCCGATACGCAATCTCGATTTGTGCACTCGTCAGGAATGCAAGCGCAAATGCGGGGATCGATGTCTCCACGATCGTGCTGAGTATCCAAAAACGGGCGGGGAGACAACGATTTGTCTTCAGTGCCAAATCTACCTCTTGCAGCGTCCAACCCTCGTAAGCGGCAATTATGGCTGCGAAGAGCAAACTCCACACCCAAGAGGCGGTGCCAGAGGCCGTGCGGATAACAAATACACGCACGATGGTTACGACGACAAATATCGCTACGAAGCCCAATACGCCGAAGATGCGGAGACGTTCGCTCCGCAATTCAGCGCTTCCGAATGCAGTCGACTGAAATTGTGGTTCACTCATGATCAGATCCGAGAGTCTAGTTTCCGGACTGCCTAAAAGCATCACTACAAATCGGCTTCCAATCGACTCGGGTGATGCCGAATATGCATTCATGAGCATGTGAGGGAGCAGCTTCTTCTTCTCACAATGGCGGCGAGCAGCTTAGCGACCGTAGTTCTTAGGAACAACTACGCCGTGACCGTATGGATCGAGCAGGCCGTTGCTGGGCTCATTTCGGAGTCCGCGCGACACGTCAAACTGCACGGTCTCGTTTCCGCTCTCAGCAACAGCAACCATCACTTACTCGCTCTCATCCCGTCTTCTTTAACTTTCGATAGCGACGGATCAGCTCATTGGTTGAGCTGTCGTGTTCGAGCATGGGCTCCTCCGTACTCTCGAGCTCTGGGATGATCCGCCGTGCCAGGTCCTTCCCAAGTTCAACGCCCCACTGATCGAATGAATTGATGTTCCAAATCACGCCTTGGACAAATACTGAGTGTTCGTACAAAGCCACCAGTTTGCCAAGCGTGGCCGGGCTGAGTTGCTCGGCAAGGATTGTGTTTGAAGGTCGGTTGCCTTCAAAGACTCGATGCGGTATGAGCCAATCGGGCGTACCTTCCGCCCTGACCTGCTCGGCCGATTTTCCAAATGCCAGCGCCTCCGTCTGCGCAAAGGCATTTGCCAGGAGCATATCGCGTTGACTACCGATCGGATCGAGGGACTTTCCGAACAGGACAAAGTCGCAAGGTATGAGACCCGTCCCCTGGTGGATCAATTGGTAAAACGAATGCTGACCATTAGTGCCGGGTTCACCCCAATAGACGGGTCCCGTTAACTGAGTGACCTTGGTTCCAATAAGCGTGATGTGCTTGCCATTACTTTCCATTGTCAATTGTTGCAGGTAGGCAGGAAAGCGGTGGAGGTACTGATCGTATGGCAACACGACGATCGTCTGGGCACCGAACAAATTGACATACCACACCGTCAACAGGCCCATTAGAACCGGAAGATTCCGTTCGAAGGGAGTGGCTAAAAAATGCATATCCATCTGATGAAAGCCATCAAGCATGCCGCGAAAGTTCTCAGGTCCGATGGCTAGCATCGTAGATAAGCCAATCGCTGAGCCGATCGAATAACGCCCGCCGACCCAGTCCCATACGCCGAACATATTCGTAGGATCAATACCAAATTTCGCCGCTTCATCTGCGTTGGTCGAAACAGCAACAAAGTGTTGAGCAATGGATTTCTTGTCTTCGCCAAAAGCAGCCAGTGACCACGCACGAGCCGAGCGGGCGTTTGTCATTGTTTCTAATGTCGCAAAGGTCTTGGAGCAAACAATGAACAGGGTTTCGGATGGATCGAGGTCTCGAACACCTTCCGCGAAATCGCTGTGATCGACGTTGGCAACAAATCGAAACGTCATGGTCCGATCGCTGTACGGCTTTAGCGCTTCGTACGCCATGACAGGGCCGAGAGCGGAGCCGCCAATGCCGATATTCACGACATTGCGAATGCGCTTGCCGGTGTGGCCCTTCCAATCGCCGGAGCGGACGCGGTTGCAAAGATGGGTCATTTTGTCGAGTACCGCGTGAACCCGTGGCACCACATTCTCACCGTCAAGGAAAACGGACGCGCCTCTTGGTGCGCGAAGCGCCACATGAAGCGCTGCACGGTTTTCAGTAATGTTGATCTTCTCCCCGCGAAACATCGCGTCAATTCTTGCCTGCAGTCCCGACTCATCTGCCAGTTGTATGAGTAGCTTTACGGTATGGTCGGTAATCCTGTTCTTGGAGTAGTCCAGATAAATTCCTGCGCCTTCAGCTGCCATGTGTTCACCGCGCGCCCTATCGTTCGCGAAGAGATCGCGCAGATGTAGGCCACGAACTTTTCTGTAGTGATTTTCGAGGGCTCGCCATGCCGTGCGCTTTGCTTGGAAGCGCTGGCTGATTGCTTGTAAGTGCGCTGCCATTTTTTCCCTTTCGTTTCGGGAGGTTATCGGAAACGAACATGCGTGCGCTGATCTTGCATACCTGCCGAGAAGGTGTTGCTCTACCTCGCCAACTAAATTGACAATCGACACTCTGACGGCTAGCCCGCCGGGGAATCTTTTTCGACCTTTAATTCACAGACCCCGCGCTTTCCCTTTTTGCAATGTTGTTCTGATTGCGATGCTTTTCCGACAACATTTCCTTCTGCAAGGACGAACCGTCATTGGTGCATTACAGGACTGGCAGAGTCCGCAGCTTCTCTTATGCAGGAGCCGTGCGGCCCGGGGCATCCAGATGGCGTCGGGCGCTCGCAACTCCTGACACACGATCACATCCGCAGCCACAAGCACAAGGGTAGGAGCTGGAAAATTCTCACGCCACTGACAGAACTGACAGTTCAACCATATTGCCAGCTCCGACAGACGCCCATCAACAATTTCGAACGTGCTTCAGGATGGTTTGGCCTGGTATCCGCTGTAACTGTGCACAGTTCCATTCGCTGCTCCTGCCTGCTAAGTGTGGCCTTAGGTACTTATCCATGCCGCTGCTATCGAAAGGGCTGCGATCGGGAACCGAACAATACCATGCCACGAGAAAGCGTCATGAAGGATTCACGGTTCGTCGTCCACATGTGTGTAGCATTGACTATTCTTTTGTGCCCCTTACATGCCAAAGACGATGCAACAAACAAACCAACCTACGGTGAGACGGGAAAGGTTCTGGCTCCTTCCCGATGCGAACAAGGCTCCTGTGTCCTCTCACCTCCTACCATAACCATTTCACCATTCGCCAAGCCGTCTGACACTGTTGACAGCCCGAGCCCGTCCGAGCGTGGCGCTCCTCCAAGCCCCATCTCGTCCTCCCCTGTTTCGGTGGACCGGTCTTTCGATGCCGCGAACTCAAGCGTTCAATGGACGTCTCTGCTGAAAGGGTCTATGTCCTATCTCGGGGTCATGCATTCTTTCCGCATAGCGACGGAGGCTGGCACGCGCAACGGTCTACACAACAGTGTCGTCGGAGGATACTTCAAAGCCCTTGGAGCAATGCACGGCTGGTCGGACGGCGATGGCTATTACGAAAACTACCTGGGTCATCCCATCCAAGGAGCGGTTTCCGGCTACATCTGGGTCCACAATGACCCTCGCTACCGTAACGTGCAGTTCAGCAAGAGTCGCGATTACTGGATGAGTCGCCTCCGCGCCTACGGATTCGCATGGGCGTTGAGCGAACAATTCGAGATTGGCCCTATCAGCGAAGCTTCGATCGGACAGATTCAACGCTACTGCTGCGCTTACGGCTTCGTAGACCATGTGATAACTCCTAATGGTGGCCTGGTTTGGATGCTGGCGGGAGATGCCATCGACCGGTACGTTACCGTTCCTATCGAGAATCGCATACACAACAAGTCGGTCCGGATTCTGACGCGCATGGCCTTTAACCCGCCTCAAACCTTTGCTAACCTGATGATGTTTCAGTATCCCTGGCACCGGGAAAATCGCGCCAGCCCGACTCAATACGATGGTGAGCTTTACCTGCGCCCCTCCGAGGCGCTCAACGAAGCGGTTAGCCCAGAGGCCCATCCTGAGGGCTTTGCTACTGTGCCCAAGTTCGAACTGGCTGCGTCAGTTCCGGGCTTCTATCAAGTGGGCGGACTCAATTGTCTTGGAGGCGGAGGGATCGGTGCTTTCCGAGCCACAGATTTCCGGCAGTGGACTGTAGAGGTGAGTGGCTGCACTCTCGGTAATTCGCTGCCTCCGAACTGGAGCGGCGACTCGCTGACCTTTACGGTTGGTCCCCAGTGGATTGTCCACACTGCCGGACGGTGGAGCCCTCATGCTCACGTCAGGGTTGGTCTGCAAAAGATCACTGAAGAACAAATCAATCCCGAACTTCAAAAGCAAATTTTCTCCCGGGTGCCGAGTGGCGCAGACAAAGGCAAATATCATGACCTTTACACACGACAGTGGGAGACGACAGGGTTTTCGATGGCGGTGGGTGGTGGACTCGACGTGGCACTCAATCGGGCCTTTGCCTTGCGGGTGGCCAATCTCGATTACACGCGCTCCTGGCTAGGAAATCTAAACGGTAGGAATTTCGACCATGGCTTGCGTTTTAGTACCGGCATTGTCCTGCGTGTGGGTACCTGGTAACCGATAGCCTGCAAGCGCGTGCAAGCTGTAATCGTGGCTTGGCCGATTGCGCACGAACGAATCTTTCCCGATATCTCTTCTGAAGGATTGACCTCTCTCACGGTGCACACACAAGCCCGAGCGAAACCCCCCCTTCGGGTTCGCTGGGATAATTAAAAATCGAGCCCAAGGGACAGAACCACCGTCGGATCGGTCCATCCTGCATTGAATATATAGGTTGTAAAGCTAGCCTTCTTGTGGGAAAAGCCGATCAAGAGCCCCCTTTGGATATCAAGGGTCGTCTGGTAAGCCTTTGTCCGCTGCGCAACCAGACCGGCGCGACACCAGTCCCGTGGTGAATAGCTCAGTTCCATCCAGCTGTAAAAAAAGCTTCCGGAGCTGTCCCGTGTATCGAATACATATTCGCCCTCTGTGGAGAGCTCAAGTCGTTTCCAGGTGATCCCCGCCAGATATCCAGGAGCAACCCCAGTCGTGTTCCCAAAGATGCCACCCACCATCGGGGTAACTCGGAAGGCCAGTTTTTCGCCTACTTCGAAATTGTAGCCGACCCACAAGGAGCCGGTCTCCTTGTCCTCATAGTTGTAGCGTAGCCCAAGGTGGAGATGGCTGCGATCGGCTGAGAACGTTGGAGATGCATAGGACCTTTCATGTGGCACGATGTAGCCAGCGATGTTGACGGAAAAAGACCACTGGTCAGGAGGCGGGGAATCCGCCGCGGGGTTCGCCGTCGCAGCAGTGGTTGTCGATTGGGCAGCGACAATTCCTCCGAAGAAAAAGGCGACGGCAAGAGTCCGCAAGAATTGCGTGGTTGTTATCCTCCGAGAGAAATTGTGATCGCTACCATGGCACTTCCAAGAATGACCATGGCGGCGGCCATCCAAAGGGGTCGATGGCCCGAAAAATGCCCGAATGCGTAACCGGTGAGGAACAGCATCAAAATTGCAATTCCATTCGAAACCCGTAGTGCTCGTTTGGCATTTTCGATTAATGCAAAAGGCATTACGACCGGCAGTGTCGACAAAGAGACAATCAGGAAGACCCCCAAAGCTCCAAGCCAATCATCTTTCCTGAGTCGCGGATATGTCGGCAGGTCAGGCAGTTTGTTCAATCTTTGCCGCATGCTTTCGAAATCTGACGGGGACAAAACGGACACCACGACAGGGGGCAGTGCATGGGCGATGATCTGCTGTGCTTGAGCAGGACTGGTGGCCTCACGCAAGGTTCTTAGTCTCAGGACACCTTGGCCTAGGGCACTGAAACTACCCATTAGGTAGAAAACCGCATCGATGATCCCCCATGCCAGGTTGCAGCCCAGTGCTCCGATGAGCATCGTGCGCACTTCCTCACGACCCGCACCCGCAACACTGAACGAGCACGTAAAGGTGAGGACCATGATCAAGGCGAACAGGACCTCGGAGATTCTCTCCATTGGTTCGAGGATACGTTTGGACGGCTGAACCGGGTCTTCGAACATTGTGGTCGAACATCTCCTACTGCTGCCATCCGCCTCCGAGCGCGTTGTAGAGTTGCACCAGGGCGAGGCGCTCGTTGAGTCGCGCCTGTGCCAAGCTGAGTTGGGCGTCAAAATATCGGGTATCGCTATCGAGAACTTCCAAGTAACTTGTCACGCCACCTCGATACCGCATATCGGACAACCTGGTTGCATCCTGCGCTGAGTTCGTGAGCAACTCTTGCTGTGTGCGGAATTCCTGATTCTTGCGATAAGCAACCAGGGAATCGGAGACTTCCCGGAAGGCCTGCTGAATCGACTGTTGATAAACGAGGACTGCTTCCTGCTGTTGTGCTTCCGTCAGTCTCACGTTGGAGCGGATTCTTCCGCCGGTAAAAATGGGCTGAACTAGTTGACCGCCGAAACTCCAAAGGCCCGCTGGCCCCGTGAATAAATTAGTCAGGGCCGGACTCTGATATCCGCCGACCGCGGTTAAAGTGATCTGGGGAAAGTACGCAGCTTTGGCTACGCCGATCCGTGCGTTGGCTGCTATCAACTGTTGTTCTGACGATTGAATATCGGGTCGCCTCCCCAGCAGCGAAGAAGGCAATCCCGCTGGCACCGTCGGGAGTATCGCATTCTCCACTAGTGACTTGCCCCGGGTCACGGGCGCGGGATTCTTGCCTAACAGGATGCTGATGAGATTCTCTTGCTGCTCGATCCGCCGCTCCAGATCAGGAATCGCTGCCGCCGCCGTATACACCAGTTGTTCAGACTGCCGAACGTCGAGCAAGGAGGTCGCACCCCCTTTCGCTCGGACTTCCACCAGACGTAATGACTCCCTGCGAGATCTAAGTGTGTTGCGGGAGATCTCCATTTGTGAATCCAATTCGAGCAACTGGAAATATGCGGAAGCCACGTTGCTGACAAGACTGGACACCACAGCATTCCGACCCCACTCCGTAGCCAGAAGGTTTGCCCGCGCCGCCTCCGTCGCTCGCCTGAACTTGCCCCAGAAATCAAGTTCCCAAAATAACGAGAGGTTGACTTGGGACGGGCTTGTTTCAAAAGCTGGTGTAACTCTCGTTGCCGGAAGACGCTCATTGCTAGTAGACGCGCCCCCCGTTATGGTCGGGAACTGGTCAGCCCGCGTGATGCCCAGCACGGCTTGTGCCTGAAGGACACGCGCGGCTGCGATGCGCAAATCGTAGTTCTGGGAGAGCGCCTCACGGACCAACTCCTGCAGTTGTGGATCCTGAAAGACCGTCCACCATTTTTCATCACCGAGAGACACGGCGGTTTGTGGGCCAGCATCTGGAGCGAGTCCCCGGTAAGTATCAGGGACGGTGACTGGAGGACGCTTGTACTTGGGTCCTACGGTGCATCCCGTTAGTAGAAGCAACCCAACTGCCATCAGCCAACGCGTGCCGAACATGACTAATCCCCTTCCGCCGGCAGAATGGCCGGCGTGGATGCTGGCGGAGAATGCTTCTTTCGATGGGCGAGTCGTTCGACTACATCGAAACTCACAGGAATGAGAAAGATGGCCAGAACCGAAGCTGCCAGCATGCCACCAATGACGGCCGTTCCCAGCACTTGTCGCGAAATGGCACCGGCACCAGAGGCTGTCCAGAGAGGCACACATCCCAGGATGAATGCGAATGCGGTCATGAGGATTGGTCGCAAGCGTAGCTTTGCAGCAATCAAGGCTGCTTCTTCAGCGGACTTGCCTTTGTCGAATTCCATCTTGGCGAACTCGACAATGAGAATGGCATTTTTGGCGGCCAAGCCGATCAGCATGACCAGTCCAATCTGCGCATAAACGTTGTTCTCTAAGCCTCGCATCCATAAAAACCAGAACGCGCCGAATACCGCGATGGGCGTCCCCAACAGAACGCTGAAAGGCAAGGACCAGCTTTCATATTGCGCCGCCAAAATGAGGAACACGAAAAGCAGCGACATCGCGAAGATCACCGCGGGTGACACTCCTTCTGCCGCTTTCTTCTCCTGATACGACATGCCCATATAGTCATACCCCATTTCCGAAGGCATGGTCGCTGCGAAAGTATCTTCGAGTGCCTTCATCGCTTGGCTCGAACTGAAGCCGGGCGCCGGGCTCCCGTTTATCTGCGCACATCGATAAAGGTTGTAGCGCAGGGTGAATTCCGGGCCAGTGCGAGATTTGATGGAGGTCAACGCACTCAGTGGAACAGACTGCCCCCCATCATTGGTGACATAAAATTGGCCCAAATTTTCTGCTCGAGTCCGATATTCTCCCTCTGCCTGAACGTAGACCTGCCATTGCCGCCCGAACCGGTTAAAGTAGTTGACGAGCAGGCCACCCATAAATGTCTGCAAGGTCTTGTAGACGTCGGAGAGCGGAACACCTTGGGCAATTACCTTTGGACGATCCACGTCAACGTATACCTGGGGCACCGTAGGCAAGGCAGTCGTGTAGATTGCTCCCAGCTCAGGCCGCTTGCGTGCTGCGGCAAGAAACTTGTTCAGATTCTCAGTGAGGAATTGAGGGTCTTTGCCTGCACGATCTTCCAGCATGAAAGTGAAGCCTCCTGAAGCTCCCACACCCGGAATGGCCGGTGGTGGGAAGGAGAAGGCAACACCTTCAGTGACTTTCGAAAGCTCTTGGTTCAAGTGCTTCTTGATGGCTTCGTACTGTTCCTCGGGCGCCTTGCGTTCCGCCCATTCCTTAAGAGTAATCCAGTAAAAAGAACTGTAAGTATTCTGGGCCCCACTCAACATGCTATAGCCGAGCACCGCCGTCACCGCGTGGACGCCAGGGGTCTTCAGAATCATCTCCTCGATCTTGCGGGATGATTCATCATTACGCTGGAGCGAAGCGGCATTGGGCAATTGAAGACCGGCGAAGACATATCCCTGGTCCTCGTCCGGCAGGAAGCTACTCGGCAGGCGCGATCCAAACCATCCCGCCAGTATGGCCATGCCGAGTAGGAGAAGCATGCTTACCCCGGCCTTGCGAATCAACCCTCCGCAGAGGCTGACATAGCCGTCTGTGGTCCGGCCGAACACGCGATTGAACCAGCGGAAAAATGCCCCTAGCGGACCGCGGCTTTCCTTGCGAGGACGCAACAACAATGCCGAGAGGGCGGGGCTTAGTGATAACGCGTTGAAGGCAGAGAAGATTACGGAAATAGCAATGGTGATCGCGAACTGCTGGTATAGACGTCCCGTAATACCCGGGATAAACGCCGTGGGGACAAATACTGCCGCGAGAATCAGAGCGATTGCGATGACCGGACCTGAAACTTCTTCCATGGCTTTGAACGCAGCGTCCTTGGGAGACAGGCCGTGCTCGATGTGATGTTCTACTGCCTCGACGACGACAATGGCGTCGTCCACAACGAGTCCTATAGCCAGCACTAGTCCGAAGAGCGAAAGCGTGTTGATGGAAAAGCCCAGAGATGGAAACACCACAAACGTCCCTATCAGGGAGACCGGTACGGCCAGCAGCGGAATTAAAGTGGCGCGCCAGCCCTGCAAGAAGATGTAAACGACAAGGATGACCAGAAGGATGGCTTCAAAGAGGGTGTGCTTGATCTCATTTAGTCCTTCCGTAACCGCTAAGGTGGTGTCCAGCGCGATGTCGTATTCCAGATCCTGCGGGAAACGCTGCTTGGCCTCTAGCATCAACTTGCGAACTCCCGCCGCAGCCTTCACCGCATTTGACCCAGGCAGTTGGTACACGGCGACGACTGCCGCCGGCTTGCCGCTATAGCGTCCGATTACGTTGTAGACTTGCGACCCAAGGTCCAGCCGAGCCACGTCCTTCAGGCGAAGGATCGACCCGTCGGGGTTGGCCCGTATTACAATCTGACCGAACTCCTCCGCCGAGGGGAGTCGCCCCTGTGCCAACACAGCATAGGTAAATTCCTGCCCGGTGGGGACAGGTTCACCGCCAATCTGACCGGCAGGATTCACCGTGTTCTGAGACTGGATCGCTTTGACGATTTCCGGAACGGTAACTCCCATCTTCGCCAGTTTGTCTGGCCTGACCCAGCAACGCATGGCATACTGGCCAGCTCCGAACACGCTCACGCTCGCGATTCCTGGCACACGTGTGAGCTGATCGTTCAAGTTGATATAGGAATAGTTCGCGAGATAGATGTTGTCGTAAGTCCCCTTCGGCGAGTAAAGGTTGACTAACATCAGCGGGGCAGTCGTTGACTTCTGAACCGTAACTCCATAATTAACCACGTCCGCAGGCAACTGTGAGTTCGCCTGGTTAGTCCTCATTTGGGCCAGGATTTGGTCGGTATTGGGATCTGTTTTGATATCGAAATTGACGGTTAGGGTAATTTGGCCAGTGTTAGCGTTGTTGGAATACATGTAGTTCATGTTGTCCACACCGCTCATTTGTTGTTCGATGGGCGTGGCAACTGACTGTTCAACGGTTACCGCATCTGCGCCGGGATATGTGGCTTTCACCTGAACTTCAGGGGGAGCGATATTTGGAAACTGGGCCGTGGGTAGGCCCAACATTGCCGCGATGCCAACGAGCACCATGAGAATAGCAATCACCATGGCCACGATGGGACGTCTGATGAAGAAGCTGGACATGGCTCATTCTCCCTGTCCGGCGAAACTAAATTGCTTGGGGCGAACGGTTGAGCCTTCCTTGGCCTTTTGCATGCCTTCGGCAATTACTTGTTCTCCCGGCTTTAGTCCGTCGGTAATCACCCACATCTGGCCTACGCGGTCCCCAGTTTTCACCGGGCGGATGCTGGCTTGATTGTTCGAACCGACCACGACAACGCTGTAGCTGCCCTGAGCTTCAATCACTGAGCGTTGAGGGACCAGCAAAGCGGCCTTGGCTACTCCTGTAACAGCACGGATCCGACCGAACATACCGGGACGCAACATCCCTCGCGGATTGTCGAATGCTCCCGCCACGCGAATGGTTCCAGTCTTCACATCAACCTGCCGATCGGTCAGTACAATCCATCCTTTGTTTGGATAGACCGTTCCATCCGAGAGAATAAGCTCGAGAATTTTCTGCTCGCCCATTCGTTTCCTACCTTCGGCCACGGCGCTGATTCTCTCCGCGAACTTCATATACTCCTGTTCACTGATCGCAAAATAGGCTTTGATAGGTTGCACCTGCGACACCGTCGTCAGAATCGTGGTAGGCCCGACCAGATCGCCGATTTGTCCCTTGGCCAATCCCGCGACGCCGTTCACCAGCGAGCGTACCTTCGTGAATTCAAGATTCAGCCGCGCTTGCTCAACCTGTGCCTTTGTAGCGACTACCACGGCCTGCGCTGCTTCATTCGCCTGAATGTCGTTGTCGAGCTGAGCTTGCGGAATCGCGCTCTCTTTGGCGAGCGGCGTATCTCGTGCCACATCAAGCCTCGTCTTGCCCAGTTGCGCTTCGGCTTGAGCTTGCTCCCCCTTAATCTGTTGTAGTGCCGCTTCGAACGGACGGGGATCGATCTCGAAGAGCACGTCGCCCTCGTGAACCACGGTACCTTCCTGGTAATTCTGCTTCGTCAGGTAGCCAGTCACTTGAGGTTGGATCTGAGCGTTTACGTAGCCATCAAGGGTCGCGATACATTCGCTATAAAGAGGAACGTCCTGCTGTACGACGGCCGCTACCTCCACTTCCGGAGGTGCGGCTGCTACAACAGCTTCCTTCTTGCCGCATCCGGTCGCCAACGTCAGAACGAAAGCTACCATGAGGGCAGTCCCCCAGAAGGTCGGAATTGGTGAGTCCGGAATCTGACCGGACATTTCCCTTGCAGTGGGCAGTCCGAAACGGTACGGCTCATGTCCGATTTGCATGGAAGAACTCCTCGGGATGGACTAGTAAAACCATGAGAGTCTTGCTCGAGAAAAGCCGTCAGGCAGCGGGACAACAGGTTTGGCTGGATGACGTTTGGACTCCGCCACGATTTCTTTCGTCCTTGTGACTCATATGGCCAGAATCGGGTCAATGACAATCCGACAAGAGAGTAGTGGGGGTGTAATGATGGGAACACTGGCAGAAGTTACAGCAGTCTCGACCGAAACCATGCTCTACCTCAGTAAGCGGTCTTAAAGAATATTCAGCCTGGGCAAGGGCGTTCCTGCTGACCTAAAGCGCGCCCCAGCTCACACCTGCGGCTCTACCGGACTTGTGGGCGCGCCGTGGTCTGCACTTCAAGGGCGGCCCATGCCGATCACAAATGGACAAGGTCCCCTCTTGGCGTAGTGTCAACCAGCCGTCCGACATAATTCTTACAGTGCACACTGGGAAAAAATGGAGACGGAGCTGTGAACCGTACTGGCTGGCATCGGTCCTGGCTTGTCGTATTGCTATTTAATGCGCAGCACTTTTGAAAGCGACTTCCACGATCCAATCGCTTCCAAGGGTCCGCAGGGCTTGCGCGACGTGGAAACGTCGATGGCGGCGCCTGGGATCGTACTGGCTGACGACCAGGAAGAGATGCTGCGAACCATCGCCCTAGTCCTTGGGAATGAATTCAACATCATCGCTACCGCCGAAAACGGCAAGCGTGCGGTTGAGCTTACGGCAAAACTGTCGCCTGATGTTCTAGTCCTGGACATTTCCATGCCTGTAGTGAACGACATTGAGGCTGCCAGTCGCCTGAGAGCGCTTGGCTCTCGCGCAAGAGTCGTCTTTCTGCCAGTAAACACAGACCCCGATTTTGTGGAAGCCGCGCGATGTGCGGGGGCAGTCGGCTATGTCCTGAAGGAATCCCTGGTGCTGGACTTAGCTCCTGCGATTCGGGCCGCTATAGAAGGTAACAGTTTCACTTCCCCGGCTATGCAACAGTAATGAAGCTAAAATGTCTTGCTAGACTGATTGCACCTTTCCACAAACCGGCGCGCAAGTGGAGTTCACGACTGCCAACCCCTAACACCGCCACTTTTTAGTTCTCTCCGGCCAGTCCACGATTCACAAGAACCTTGACCTCTACGCGCCGGTTCTTCGAGCGTCCTTGCGATGTCTCGTTTGACGCCACAGGGGCAGCAGCGCCCATCGCCCCTGGTGCCACGATGCGTCTGACGGGGACGTTGCAATTCTGAATTAGGAAAGCAATAACTTCCTGCGCCCGGTCCATGCTAAGTTTCTGGTTCATCGCGGCGTTACCTGTGGAGTCTGCGTATCCCTTCACTTCAATCAGGTATCCGGTCAGGTTTACCGCGTTACGCGCCAAGTCCATGAGTGCTGTCTGATCCTTAGATGGGATGCTCTTGCTGCCACTCGCGAAGTAAATACTCGCTTCGCCCTTGGTATCAAATTCTGTTAGATCAGAGAAGCGCTTGGAAACATCCTGAATCTCTTGTTCGTTTGAGGCAATCTTTTCCCGATTTGCAGCAATCTGCACCTTATTGGCTGCGATGTTCTGCTGGTTGGCATCCACCTCCTCTTGCGTCGGTGTTAGCCCTGCCTGAATGCTTTCAGCTGTCTTCAGGTCATCTCCGGAAAACGTAATGGTATCCGCCACCAGCCGGCTCTGCTCGTCTCGGAATCCCTCAACCGAGATCTTGAGACCCGGAATCAGGGCCGTGAAGCTCATCTCTGTTTTCCGGAGCCCCAAACCCTTTGGCTTTCTGACTTTCGTGTCATCCGTCAGAACAACGGTTACGCTGCCGTCGCTGGTTTTCACTTTCAGGGTTTCTCCGGTCCGCCCCGTAATTAACCCGTGGATTTTGACCTTTTCACTGTTGTCGAGACCATGCAGCATTGTTAACGTCAGCCAACCGATCAGCATTGTGATGGCTATCGCCCCACTGCGATTTCCACGCATACACCACCTCGTTGGAATAAGGTGCACTCCGAAGCCGCACCGTGAATCCAGGCAACAAAAGATGGTAGGCAGCCCAACTACTCGCGCCAACTGGCAGATGTGACAGCCACGGACACTCGCTGCTCGGAATCCGACACTTCGATCCCTTGTCCGCATTCGCCGCCAACCTTCAATACTCTTACTGAGAGAATTGCCAGTTATAGTTCCATCTGCTCTGTCTTAACATCAATTTGGCAGGCGCGCGCGGTCTCCTCTCCGGTCACCGTGAGCAAAATGCGCAACTGTTCCCATAACTGGAATGCGCAATGGAACACCGCCACAAAGCCAGGCTGCTCATTGCTGACGACCACACGCTGCTCGCAGAAGCTTGCAAAAGCCTTCTCGAACCCGAGTTCGAGGTTGTCGGCATTGCAGATAACGGACGAGCCTTGCTACAACTGGCTTTTGAGCTGAAGCCGGATGTGGTGCTCCTCGACATTGCAATGCCTCAGCTGAATGGACTGGACGCAGGTGCCCAGATCAAGCATCACTTGCCCGCTACAAAGCTGGTATTTGTGACAATGAATATGTCTCCAGAAGTGGCCGCTGAAGCATTTCGGCGCGGCGCTTCGGGCTACGTGGTAAAGAGTTGCGCGGCGGAAGAGCTGGTCAGGGCCATTCGTAGAGCCCTGAAATCGGAATCATACATATCTCCCGCCATAACCAAGGAGACAGTGGATTTCCTTCTCAGAAGTGGCGGTTCTTATGCGGAAGAGAAGCGGATTACGCCTCGTCAAAGTGAGGTCCTGCAATTGCTCGCCGAAGGCATGTCCATGAAAGAGATTGCTAACGTGCTGAACTTGAAACCTGGGACGGTGGCATTTCACAAGTACAAAATGATGGAAGCCCTGGGTCTCAAATCCAATGCAGAATTGATTCAGTACGCGATTAAACATCATCTTGCAGGTTGATTATACGAATGACGGCCGGAGAGAAGTATGCTATTGACACTGTTACTGACAACGGTTGCAATGCTGGCTACCCTGGGAACGGCGCTGTACCTCGCTTATCTAGAAACGGAAGCTGACTTCCCGCTGAGACACAAACCGCATCAGCACTGAGAGGATAACGAGACGAAGTTCACAGCTTTTCCCCATCAGCATTGTGCCGCAGTAGACGTCCGGGAAATCCGGATCTCCGGGCTCCATTCCACTCGCCGAGAAAAGAGCGAGCGGATCACCTGGCCACCTTCTGAGCAAAACATTTTAGTTGTCGACCTGTAACTTCTGCCAGTGCCCGGAAGTGAATGCCGCGTCTATTTAAGAATGGAATAGTACTGCCCTTATGGAGTGGTACGCATGGTTCTCCAAGCAGGGTTGTAACAGGCATGCCCAGGTCTTTAGTTCTTGCAATTAACCCTCTGGCTCGAGCAGCGGAGCGGCTCTAAAGCATGATCCATTCTCGACCGTCATCCGCTGCTTGCGCGTCTTCCGGCTTTTTGGCTGGCCTTGAACAATCGGCAGCGCGTACTGTTCTGGGCGCGGCCGAATGTCGCTGGGTACCGGCCAACCACCCGATTACTACCGGAGGCCATCCCGCCAGCCACACGTTCCTGGTTCAAAGTGGTCGGGCTCGCTACTGTCACCTGACGAAAAAGGGCGAGTTGGTCCTGCTGGCACAGCTCCTGCCCGGAGATGTCATCGGGCTTTTGACTTTGCTCAAGAGCCCCTCCACATACATGGCAACCGCAGAAGCAGCCTCCGACTGTGAACTCCTGGTCTGGGATCGTGCTGCCGTCCGCAAGTTCGCGTCTCTCTATCCGCAGCTGGGAGAAAATGGTTTGCGCATTGCTTTTGGATACTTGCGAAACTACATCGAACGCCACGTTGGATTGATTACAGAAACAGCAGTGGAGAGGCTGGCCAGAACCTTACTTAAACTCGGTCGCCAGTCCGGCGAGATCCATCCCGACGGAGTCGAAATCCATACTACGAACGACGAACTAAGCGCATTGGCGGATATCAGTCGGTTCACCGCCAGCCGCGCCCTGAGCGACTGGGTACGCGCAGGCACCATTTCCAAAGGGCGTGGCCGGATCCTCATCCACGCGCCCGAAGCCCTCATGGTCGATTAGTAAACGCAATCAGTCTTAAACTGACATCATCCGGTCTTCCCCAGATCGTGCAGCACCCATCGCACTGGTACAACTGACAGGCCTAGTTGACAGAGACCCGCCGTACTCTTCCGTTTGGAGGTTCGGGGACGACGTCACCTTCCTCATTGACCTGTCCTCCACTTGTCAGAGTCTGGTGGCACACGTCTCTGGTGGCACACATCATGGCCATGAAAGATCACACGCAACCATCCGTGGCACATAGTGTTCTGGTGACGTGCGCGTGCTTCTGCCTCTTTGGTGCACTTGGCACTCCAAAGACCTATGGAGAAACGACCCGCGACCCTTCCACAATTTCTGATTCTATCGCGATCGAGAATACGGGTTCGCCGGTAGAGATCGACGGCAAGCCAATTCTATTGATCTACGCACCGATCGGAGGCTTGACTCCACAGGACCGAGCGGATGCAATACAGCAGCGCATCGTCACGCTCAGCAGCACAAGCAATGTGCCGATCGAGTCCATCCATTCGGAAGACCGCGGCACGTGGACAGAAATACTTGCCGGCAGCAATCGCATCATGGGCGTCACGGAGGCAGATGCGAAGGCTGCCGAACGTCCCCGAGCAAATCTGGCTGACGAGTACACAGAAGTAATCCGTTTGGTTGTGAAACAGTATCGTGAGGACCACACTTGGCGGCGCTATTGGTTGGGAGTTTTCTATGCGACGCTAGCCACCGCCAGCGTCTCCGGCGTGCTCGTCATCCTTTTCCTCCTTCGCCGCAGCGCGAGGTGCAGGATGGAGCGATGGCTGGCTCGCCGGGCAGCCCAAGTACCGCCCCTATCAGTGGCGCTGCGACTCAGGCGCTACCTCGGGCCGCCATTTACGGCCATGTTTCGTGTACTCTTCTGGATCGTCATCCTGGGTCTGGTGCAGACCTATGTGGCTGTGGTGCTCCGTTTTTTTCCGTCTACCCGATACACCTCCTATCGCATAACAAACTGGCTGTTTTCGGAGTTCGCAGCGTTCGGGAAAAGCTGTGTGGGGTACATCCCGAATCTATTGCTGATTCTGTGCATTGTCCTGGTGACCTCCTACCTCGTCAAAGTGAATCACTACATCTTTCAGGAAATTAGCAACCAAAGGATAACGATCCGAGGGTTCTATCCCGACTGGGCAGAACCGACCGCTAAGCTGACACGCGTCCTGATCCTTGCAGCGGCTGCGATTGTGGCTTTCCCGTATCTTCCCGGTTCCGAGAGTCCTGCATTCAAGGGCATTTCTGTATTCTTGGGCATCCTTCTATCACTCGGCTCCACGTCGGCTGTGGCGCACGCGGTTGCGGGAACCATTCTCACGTATATGCGCGCTTTTCAAGTTGGAGACTTCGTGCGGATCGGAAACGACGTCGGAGAGGTTATCGAAAAGACGCTACTCGTGACTCGCATCTGTACGCAAAAGAAAGAAGTGGTCACGATTCCGAACGGCACGGTTTTGGGTGGGGTTGTGATCAATTACAGCGCTGAAGCCAGGCAGAAGGGGGTGATTTTCCATACAACCGTGACCATAGGCTACAACGCTCCCTGGCGACAAGTTCACGAGTTGCTCATTTCTGCAGCCGTCGCAACCGAGGATGTGCTGCGGGAGCCCGCGCCCTTCGTCGTGCAAACCGCTCTGAACGATTTTTATGTCGGCTATGAGTTGAACGCCTATACGGTCAATCCAAAAAACATGCAGAACATTTATTCAAAGCTCCATCAGAACATACAAGACAAGTTTAATGAGGCTGGGGTCGAGATCAACTCTCCACACTATACTTCTCTCCGGGACGGCAATCGGACCACCATTCCGGATGCCTATCTGCCGAGCAACTACCACAATCCCGTGTTCGCAGTTCAGGGCGTGAATTCCTCACAGGTGCCGCCTAATGAGAGTGAAGCGTCGGTGAGACACGCAGCTCAGACCTCCGAATCTCAGATCTTCAGTAGACCGTAGAGATCCCGCTCGGACAGTCACGCGAAGCCGAGGCTCCGCCTCCAGTTGGCCTAAGGGTGGACGTTACCAGGCTGGACAGAAGCGCAATCTAAATCACAAAAGGACAAGCGGGCCATTCTTTTCGGTATCGCCAACCATTTCCCCAGGCATCGGGCAAATTTCAATTTCCGCAATCCGATCAGACTCCAATCAAATGATGTCTGATCGCATACTGAACCAGTTCGGCGTTGCTCTTGGCGTTGAGCACTTCCATGATGCGGTACTTGTGAAAAGCCACGGTGCGAGTTGTAAGGTTTAACACGCCGGCTACTTCCTTCATGCACTTCCCTTCCGCTAGTAGTTGAAGCACTTCGCGCTGCCTTTCGGTCAGTCTCTGCCCTTCTTCGACCAGCTTCTTGTCCTGGCGGATGAGAAAATCGACCGTATCCCTGGCGATCATCGGTGACAGATAGGACTTGCCTCGTAGAACCTCTCTGACTGCGATAGCCAACTCCGTGGCCGCACACGTCTTCAGCAGGTACCCCGATGCTCCACGGCGGAATGCCTCAGCCGCCAGATCGGCATCATGATTCATCGTCAAGTAGACCAGCTTCACGGCGGGTAGTAGTTCCTTGATTTGCTGGCCTGCGTCCAAGCCGTTAAGAAGGGGCATGGCGACATCAACAATGATGAGCTGAGGTCTTAGTTCAACAGCTGCCCGTACCAAGGACCGACCATCGCCAACCGTCCCAATAACGTCATAGTCAGCTTCAAGAAGCTTCTTGCATGCCTCGGCAACCAACGTATGGTCGTCGGCGATTAGGATCCGTGGAAGATTTCTCTTGGGCATACCTGGTACTCCTGATAAATCAACATTCACTGTGGATTCAGATCAACTGTCACGTGTGGACACTGATCCAACTGGCCAATCGGAATTCAGCGGCAAGAACTGTTTGAAGAGAACATGGATTCTTTATCTTGCCGGGGCGTTCAGGTCTGTCATTTCACATCACCGTAGATCGGACGCACCCCAAAAAGCGCCTCTAGCCTACCACTGATCTTGACATCTGACCGCTAGTACTTTTACTAGGCGCCCGCACCACTATTGTTAACAGGAGGGCATTGCGTCCTGTCTTCGGTCATCACCGTCTCAAGCACTCAGTTGTTGTCTTCTTCCTGGCAATAAAGGCAGAAAAGGGGGTTCGAGACGGCGGACATGGAAGATGGTGCCTTCCCGAACCCGTTCGGGTCAAAAAATCTTGCGCATTAATCCTAGCCCAATCGAGGACAGGAAAGAAAGGCTGCCTAGCAACCCGATGAGGGGGAGCAAGCTTCCAGTTTTGGGCAGTTCTGGAGCAGCCGCTGCTGCGGGTACCGGCACTGGCGCCGCTTCGGCGACTAAGATCGGCACGTCAGCCGGCGGCGGTGGTGGCGGGGGCGGCATCTTTCCCGTTAGCTGTCGTTGACGTTCGACCTCAGTCACGGGTTCCTCTACAACCTTCGTGGCCGAAACCATCATTCCCTTCTTCAAGCCCCAAGCATCCACTTGCTGTCCATCGACCGTGAACTTCTGGCCTTTGGGAATCTTGAACTGCTGGTTGGTGCCATCTTCCAGAGTCAGAATTACCGAGCTCGGAGGCGAGATGTGCCAGACTTTTCCCGTGACCGTCTTAACCGTGGTGATGGTCTTAGGAATGGTTGTCGTCGTGATCGTGCGCTGCAGTTTCATTCCAGGCTTCAGATCGTGGATCCCGAGTTCCCGACCATCAACACTAACCTTCACACTTTCCGGAACGTTGGCAACATGGCGGATCGTGCCGTCTTCCATTTTCACCACCAGGTCATTGCCCTGAACAAAGACAACTTCACCGCGCTCCACTGTCATTTCATGGGAGGCTTGCCCGCTCGTCGTGTCGGTTGTTGTTTTCACCTGCGCGCTCATGCTCAGGGCAAAGGCAAAGCACATCGCCCCCACCGCAAGCCCGAGCCACACTCGTGTCCATCCAGTTGCTGAGTTCATCGTGTTTTCTCCTTGGTAACCCCTGCTATCGTGGATTTGAGTATTCATGGTGCTGGTTCAAGATTGAGAAATGGCGCACTTCCCGTGGCTCAATTGTTGTGAGCTTGCAAATTCGATCGTCGGCCGCTCCCGCTTTCGGTGTCCTCGGACTTTCGGATCGACGCCTGAACGATGTATCGTTGAGGCGCGCTACCAATGAAATAAAACGGGTAGCAGGTGACTAGAGTTAGCGATCGGGTCGGTCGCCGTTGAAGGACAGATACATCGGTGGGTCGCACAAGAACGATTTCATCAATCGTGTAGATTTCCGTGCGGCTTGTGGTCACGAGCTCAATCGTGTCCCCGGGGCCGATATCCTTCAGTGTTCGAAAGAAACCGTCTCGATGGCCCGCAATCCCGATGTTTCCCTCCTCCCCGGGCCGACCGGTGCCCAGGATGTGACCCACGCCTCGGTTAAGGGTCAGGTCATCGGTTCCCTCGAGCACCGGCACTTCGAGCTTGACCTTGGCGATGCGCAAGATCGCCAGGGGCGGGTCGAAGTGCTCTGTAAGGCTGTGTTCGTATTCTTCAATCCGCTTCTGCGACCACAGGCTGAAATCCACCCTGAGACCGGAGGCGGAGAGCGAGTTTTCACTCTTGCCAGCATCGCGTTTCGCCTGGAGATCCTCGAAGCGCTTCACTCCCGCGTGGGACATGATCGCCCGGTGGATATGCGCGCCCACATAAATGCCGATCAACAACAGTCCGATGATGAGCAGCAGCCGCTGAATCCAGCTCACAATTCTCATTTCCCAGTCATCCTGTGGTCGTCCGGTACGGACTAAATTCGGCGTCGACAGGATCAAACGGACCGATCCATCGACTATCGCATTGGCACCCTGAAGTGTAGGCAAGCGAGACCTAGGGCGTTAACTGTCATTAGTAACAGTGCATAAGGGACCGGACTGGCCCCCTCACTGCAATAGATGGGTGAGCCCTCCAGTTCAGCGATTGAGATACTTTCTCTGTTAAGACTGCCAGTTGAGAGGTTCTGCAACCGGCCGTACAAGGGACGTTGTGTAAGGTTGGTGCACAGTCATGCTCAATCAGGATAAGGAGATCGGTGGACAGCCTGTTCACGTTCGTGACTGTTACGTTTGGGCAGAAATCTATTATCTGGATTCGCCGACGAACTACCGCGAATACCTCCCATCACAACCAGTCGACCCATCTACTGTGCACCTAGATGATCTTGTCATGCTGGACTCCTCGGGGGAATCGTATAATTCCAACCCAAAGGGAGGCTGGGCAATTGCGGGCTTGTTCTTCGCTATCGCTGGTCTGCTTCTGAGCTTCATGATGTATTTGTGCTCGTAGTTGCAATTTCAACCGGAGCCACCATGCTGAGAAGCAGCCTCCTTTGAGTCTCGCCGCGACGAATGCCTTCTTCGCCATTGATGATCCGCTCTAAAGCAAGTCTCTTGGAGAAGCGTTCGCACGTTAGACGCCTCTAAAAAGAACAGATGTAGCACCTGAAAACAAAATAGTCAGCCAGCCACAGAAAGTCGCAGAAGGCCGGATGTTCCAACTGATTTCTTGCTGAAGAGGAACCGGCGGCCAAAACCCTGTGGGAAGGAATCAATGGTTCCGGCCGCCGGAGGAGGCGCTCGCTGAACTGAATGTTTCAGTTCTGGAGCTTTGTGTGGCGTACCATCACGAAACTACCAAACAGGACCGGGCTGTCACCTGTCAAAGTGAACAGAAACGCACTGGCTCGATTCAGGAACCATCGCCCAAAGGCCAGCACTTGATTCCGACAAATCATTTTCATTTATTCTCGATTTGCCGAATTAGGCTCTGACGTGAGTGGCGGGTGCTAATTGAAGCTCAGAGTCGATTCCGCCGGCAGATTGCCGGGGTCCCGTGGTAGAGGCTCGATTGTCGATGTTCCTTGAACGTTGCTGAATCGAACCTAACAGACAGCACCCCTGCCCTCTCGAAGCGCATTTCTTTCAATCTTGGCTTTTGAGCCATGCGATCTCAGTTAATTATCGTTAATTATGTTTGTTCACAAGCCGCTCACCACGAGAAACCGCTTCCAGTGCCGGGAGAAGTTCGGATCCAGCTCGGGCCTTAACGATGTACGCCCATGCACCCAGGTCAAATGCTTCTTGTACTACCTCTGGGGAGGACTCTTGAGTCAGGAAGATGATTCTTGCTTTGCGAGCAACTTTGATGATTTGCCGACCTGCCTCAATGCCATTGATTCCAGGCAGGCCAATGTCGAGAAGAATCAGATCGGGTTGCAGCGTCTCGGCTTTCCGGACGGCCTGCAAGCCGTCGTCCGATTCTCCAATGACCTGCAAATTCGCTCGTTCGCGGAGCATCGAAGAAATAAAACGACGAAACGGTTCGTTGTCATCCACCAGCAAAATACGAATATGTCCGTTCTTTTGCATAAGCTCTCGGACGCTGGAATGTTCGACCAAAAGCATGCCGATGCGACGTTTACGAGCAGCGTGGTAAACCATGGTCAACAGCACGGAGGAGGTCAAGCATCCGTGATGCATATCCGCTGCCAAAAGCAGCACTGACTTGGCTTGCAATAAGGATATCGGAGTGTGTATCAAAGACTCTATAGCACCGAAGTGCTGGAATCGCTTTTGATTTTTCCTGGTTACGCTCGCTGCGCTCGCTCAATACTTTTGGGGAATCCAACGGTAGTTCCACTCAGGAGCTTTATATCCTCTCGGCTTTTGTCGCTTCGGGAGTTTCACTTTCTCCATCGGAACCTTTTTCCACGGAACGACACTGAGCAGGTGAGCGATGCAGTTCAGTCGAGCCCGCTCCTTGTCGTCGGTCTGAACGACATTCCAAGGAGACTGCGGGGTGTCGGTAGCCGCGAACATCGCGTCTCGCGCTCGGGAATAGTCGTACCAGCGGCGATGCGATTCAAGGTCCATGGGGCTTAGCTTCCATCTTCGCATTGGATCTTCAATACGCCTGAGAAACCGCCTGTGCTGCTCCTGTTCGCTGACCTCAAACCAGTATTTGACGAGAATGATGCCATTGTTTTTCAAGAGGGACTCGAACCCCGGACACAAACGAAGGAAGTCGGCGTACTGCTTGCCAGTACAAAAGCCCATCACGTGCTCGACGAGAGCACGGTTGTACCAACTACGGTCGAAAAGCACCAGTTCGCCCGCCGCCGGCATCTCCTTCATGTAGCGCTGGGCGTACAACTGTGATTTTTCACGCTCCGTAGGAGATGGCAAAGCAACGTGACGGAACACCCGTGGGCTGACGCGCTCCATGATGCGATGTATCACCCCACCTTTACCTGCCGCATCTCGGCCTTCGAAGACAATGACCACCTTGGCGCCGCTCGTTCTTACCCATTCCTGCATTTCGACCAGCTTGGTCTGCAGTTTGCGAAGCTCGCGCTCATATTTCTTCTTCTTGATCTGAGCCGGTTTTTGTGTGGTCTTCTCTCCACTTTTCTTTTCCGGCACCGACGCCTCCATTGAGAACGGCACACGACAGAGATTCGGTGAGTAGTCTGCGGGTCATGCGATAGGGACGTTAACTGGCAGTTCTATCAGTTCTCCAAAAGTGAGACCCCCAGCAAGATCTTCGTACGCTGCGCGTAGCAGCGATGGTACGGCACCCGGTGCGTGTCGGTGTGGGCATCGTCATTCATATGAACGCGTCGGATCACGGCATCACGCATTTTGGCAGAGTCTTAGCCGTCTCCCTGCTCCTGCTGTTGTGTCCAGCCGCTTGGGCACAAGTTGCTGCTCCTAAGCCCCCTACCCCCGAAGCGCAGCCCGAACCCCCGAAGGACCCCCTCGGTCGCACTACCCCTCGCGGCGCAGTTCTGGGCTTTCTGAGTGCTGCCCGGAAAGGCAACTCTGAAATCGCTGTCCTGTACTTGAATACTCCGCTGCGAGGTGACGAGGCAGAGGAGTTGGCGCGTAAACTGGCCATCGTTTTGGACCGTCGCCTTCCCGCAAAGCTCAATTTGCTCAGTGACAAACCCGAAGGCTCCATACCAGACCCTCTCAAGCCTGATGAAGATCTAGTCGGCACCATCAGTACCGCTACAGGTGACATCGATATTCGGGTCGAGCGCGTGGATCGCGGGAAGTTGGGAAAGACCTGGCTCTTTTCCCGAGAAACCCTCAAAGCGATTCCGGATGTTTTTCCAGAAATAAGCGTGCCAACCGTGGAGAAGATTCTTCCAGAATTTCTCGTCAAGCGTCGGCTGGCGAATATCCCCATTTTTGAGTGGCTGGCACTGTTTGTCGGCATGCCATTTCTCTATGTCATGACTGGGCTGCTGGACCGGCTCATGGGCTTCGCTGTCGGGACATTCCGACGTCATCTTCTGAGAAATGGCGATCTGCAGGACCCTCTGATCTTGCCACCGCCGCTTCGGCTCCTGCTGCTCGCGCTCACCATCCGCTGGCTGTTATCGACGGTTGGCCTCCCGCTCTTGGCACGGCAGTTTTGGTCCACCATGGCCTTGATAGTTGCCATTGTTGGCTGCGTGTGGCTGTTAATCCTCGTGAACAGCTGGGTCGAGCGTTATCTTGTTGGCCGGCGCCCGGGCATGAGCGGATCGGCCGCGGTCTTGCGTCTCCTCCGTCGGGTAATCGACGGACTGATCCTCTTCGCTGGTTTGCTGTTCACTCTCTACCATTTCGGCGTTAACCCGACCGCCGCACTCACTGGGCTCGGCGTGGGCGGCATCGCGGTCGCACTTGCAGCGCAAAAGACCTTGGAAAACGTCATTGCGGGCATTTCCTTGATCGCCGATCAAGCCGTGCATGTGGGAGATACCCTGAAGGTGGGCGATGTTGTGGGAACCGTCGAGGAGGTGGGTCTCCGCTCAACCCGCATTCGCACGACGGATCGTTCGGTGCTCTGTGTTCCCAATAGTCAGATTGCGAATATGAGCCTCGAAACCCTTTCGGCGCGAGACCGATTCTGGTTTCATCCAATAGTGGGCTTGCGCTATGAAACCACGCCGCTCCAGATGCGCTCCGTTACAGCGGACGTTTATAAACTGCTCGCCGGCCACCCGAGCCTTGACTCCTCGTCCGCACGTGTACGATTTGTCCGTCTAGGTGCCTCTTCTCTAGACGTCGAGATTTTCGCCTACTTGTTTGCCCGTGACTGGAACCACTTCCTGGAGATCCAGGAAGACCTGCTGTTGCGGGTCATGGAGATTATCGAGCATGCGGGAGCCGAGATTGCTTTCCCCTCTCAGACCATGTATCTCGCAAAGCATTCGTCCGATAAGGTAGCCCAAATGGTTCCTGAACTCGGAGGAAAACGACGCTCCACCACGCCCCGTGATGAGGCTAGTAGCCCCTCTAAGCTGAAACTTGGCTCCTGACCCTGAACAGTATAAAACGTGTCAGCCAGAGCACTGTCTGTCTGCTATTTGTGACAGTTCCTACAGCAGCGCCCCGCTCGTAGCATTGGTCCTGTGCTTCAAAGAGAGCCAGAACTGCGTCTGTCTAGCCGCCGCACTAAACGCACGTTGAGGCAGGTCCGCTCTGGATCTCACAACCGATCTGCAAATTTGGAGGGTACGATGAAAAGAAATTTATTTCTGTCGGCGATGGGTCTTCTTCTGGTGGCGACTGCTGCATTTAGCCAGGATGTTCGCTATAACTTCGACAAGAACGCCGATTTCTCGAAGTTCAAGACGTACAAATGGGTGACTCTGAAGGATGCAGCGAAAGTGAACGATTTAGTGAACAAACAAATCATGGACGCCATTGATGCGGAGCTGGCGACAAAGGGACTCACCAAAGTCGATGACGATAGCGCAAATCTTTATATCGGATATCAGGCTGGCATTGGCCAGGAGAAACAGTTCACGTCGTTCAGTTCGGACTGGGGATATGGTGGAGGCTGGTACCGGGGCGGTTGGTATGGAGGTGCAGGTGGAATGAGCACGACCACAGGACAGACTGATACCATCTACATCGGCCAGTTGGCTTTGGACATGTACGACTCCACGAACAAGGATCTTGCGTGGCGCGGCGTTGCGAGCAAAACAATCGATGAGAAGGCTAAGCCCGAGAAGCAGCAGAAAAATCTGGCGAAGGCGGTAAAGAAGTTATTGAAGAACTATCCGCCGCCGGTGAAGCAATAGCTCCTGGTCAGCGGCTGGGGACGCCTTTGCTTAGCTGGTGGCCCGATGGGTGTCGAACGCTGGTTCGTGCGGCGGCGCACTGCACGAGCCGGTGGCACCTAGGTCACATCAGAATACTTCCCCGACGCCCATTTTCTGCTGATCAGATTTGACGATGTTCGGGAACCCGCCGGCAGCTGCACCGATAAGCTGTCGGTCAGCTGTGAATCGTGAACGAAGTCGTGTGGCCTCACACTGTCTTGCCGTTGCCATTCTTCTTGTGCGGCAGCCAAGACAGCGAACAGGACCCAAGCCGGCAGCAAAGCTCGAATACCCCAGCGGACAAACAAGACTTGAGCGCGTGTAATAGCGGAACAGACCCTGCTAATCATGTTCCACCGCTAGCCCGTAAGTCAGACGTCGGGGGCGCGCAGGCATCGCGGCGACGAATGCTGCGACCGCAGAGTCGACTCCCCGGAACAGGCGCCCGTCCAACTGTTCTAGGAAACCGCTTCTCTGGAAGAGGTCGCGCACCGGGTCCGCGACTCGCGCAAAATAGAGATGAATATCTGATTCGCACATCTCGCTTCTCAGCTGCCCCAGCATTTCAAGACAGGTGATGTCGATCTGCGGGCTCGCCTCGAGATTTATGATGACTGCGCGGAGTGAGGGACCTGAGGCCTGCACTAGTTCACGTAACCGGCTATGGACGCGATTGGCGTTTGCGAAAAACAGGATCCCATTCGGTCGGAAGATCAGGAGACCGGGAATGTGTTCCGCCTCGGGGTGCCGCGCAACGTCCACGAAGTTCTCCGACCCCGGCAGTCTGCCTAAAACTGAATCCTGTGGAGAGCTAAGTTTGCCCATCAACGCGATCAGAGTCAGTCCAACTGCAAATATGAGGCCCTTAAGAATTCCCATCTGGAGAACACCAACCAGAGCGGCCAGTGCTACCCAAATACTTCCGGTTCTGAGTTTCGCGTAGTACTTCAGCGTTCCAACATCGGCCAGGTGAGCGACCGCATGAACAACGATCGCTCCCAGAACGGCTTCGGGCAAATTCCGAAACAGCGGCAGCAGGAATGCGAGCGTAAGCCCTACAGACAACGACGCCGTGATGGTTGAAAATTGAGTACGCGCGCCTGCGGCATCGTTAGCGGCGGTTCCGGACATGCCACCGCCCACAATCATTCCACCCAAGAGGCCCGATGTGAGATTTGCCAGGCCCATTGCAAACAATTCCTGATTGGGAACAATTTCGTACCTGTTCTTAGCCGCGAACGTGCGGCCTGCGGCGAGTGCCTCGGCTACTAGCACTAGTACGATTCCGATTGCCCCCATGAGCACGTTGCCCAGATCATCCTCCCCAACCCTTGGCAGACTCAGAGGCGGAATCCCTGCATGAATGTTCCCCACTACCTCTACACCATGGTGTTCCAACCCGAACCACGTGGTGCTTAGGATTCCGAGTACGAGCACCACCAGGGTGGAAGGCACTCGCGGGGCGAGCGCTCCGAGCAGAAACATAATGGCAATTGCCACAATCCCGACACCCACCGTCCACGGGTTCACCTCCGCTACTGAACTAATCACATGCCAAGATTGATGAAAGAAGTTTCCCTTGCCGCCAGGAATTCCCATCAGTTTATGAGCTTGTTTCACCATGATCGTGAGGGCTAAACCAAAGACAAATCCCTTTAGCACGGGTTTGGAAATGAACTCTGACACAGCGCCCAGTCTGAGCAAACCACCGAGGAGGAACATTACACCTGCTGCGATTGTGGCCGCCGACACGAGCACCATATACCGCTGAGAATCTGCCGAAGCCATGGGCGCCACTAGAGCAGCCAGCATCGCGGCTGAAGAGGAGGTGGACGTAACGGCAAGTTGGCGAGAGGTGCCGAAAATCGCATACACAAACATTCCCAACATGGCGGCATATAAGCCAACCTGAGGGGGAACGCTCGCGATTCCCGCGTACGCCATTCCTTCCGGTATAAGTAATCCGGCGACAGCGATACCCGCCACGACGTCCCTTCGCGCGGTCTTCCACGAGCAGCCCGGCAGCCAGTCAATGATCGGTATGAACCGCGATATTGATGGCCGAACCCACATGTCTGCTCTCGTGCAACCGATCTGACGACGATAGAGCTTGTTGCCAGTCGTCGACCAGCTGCCTTATCAAGCTAAAGATGCTTGTCTGTGACGGCCACTGCGACTTCTACCAGTTGCTGATGCTCACTCCCTGTTGCTACAGCTGGTGTGACCGCGGGCAACGTCCATATGACTCGAGATAGATTCATCGAAGCAGAGACATTGCCCTGTAGATTCTGCCAGTATGCAGGGTTAGGCAGTGCCGCTAGCCTTTGCTGGTCGATTCACGGGATGCGCGACTCTTTAGGGACGTAGTTCGGGTAACGGCGCGCTGATTTGTTGGGGAGAGTGAAATCTACAAGCGTAGCCGAACCCGATCTGCAGAGCAGGCATCCACCACCCAGGCCCTCGATTCCGCAAGGAGAACTGGATGCGCGCCCTCAAATTAATTCAGCACATGAAAGCTAATGCTGAGCGAATGTCCGAAGAAGTGATTCGAAAGATCAGAAGTTCGGAAAGATGTAACCAGTTGTTACATGCACTATCCGTTGAAGAACAGAAGCGATCCACGCTAGACATTTATCGAGATCTGACCGCATGGCTGGGAACCGAATCTGACGCGACGATCGAGCATCGCTACATAGCTCTTGGCATGCTGCGTGCCCAACAGGGAGTTCCTTTCAGCAACCTGTATTGGGCCATCTGCATAGCTCACGAACACCTATGGGGATATATGCAACAGGAGTGTCTCCTCGAAGAACCGGTTGAGTTCTGGGGTGGTGTAATCCTGCTGCGTTCCCTCACTCAGTTTTTCGATCGCACGTTGTATTTCGCACTAGTGGGTTACGAGAAGGTGGCCGCAGGCGAAGTTACAGCATCAGCGGCTCGACTTGCACAAAGGTAAATGCCGATGAGAATGCTCTTGTTCACCGCGATGCTAATGACTCTAGGCACTACCTTGAGTATGGCAACGGACCCAATGTCGCGGCCTGCTCTCGTGGCAGCAACCACAAACGTGGATGTCCAGACGAACAAAGGAACCGAGCCACCGAAAGCTGAGGAACACGGGCTGTCTGCAAAAGCAGTGGAGATTGCTCGTCCGTTGAACTTTCGCATCACCAACTCTATGGTCGTCAGTTGGATCGTTGCGCTGGGACTGATCGTATTTGCGCAGGTCGCGACACGAGACATGAAGCAAGTTCCCGGAAGCGCACAGAATTTCCTGGAATGGCTGGTTGAGGGACTTTACAAGTTCCTGGCCGGAATCATCGGCCCGCATCTGGCCCAGCGAACCTTCTGGTTTTTTGCCACTATCTTCATCTTCATACTCTCCGCCAATTGGATTGGACTCATTCCGGGCGTAGGCTCGATCGGCTGGGGTGACCAAACCTCACATGGATTCAAGATCGAGCAACCGCTGTTCCGTGGCGCCAACGCCGACGTCAACATGACACTGGCGATGGCCCTGGTTTTCTTTGCCAGTTGGATAGTTTGGTCATTTCGTGAAGTCGGCGTCCGGGGATTTTTCAAGGAACTGTTTGCACCTAAGGGGGACACCGAGGGTCCGTTAAAGGTCCTGATGGTGGTCGTGTTCTTCGCAGCCGGATGCCTGGAGGTTGTCTCGATCTTATTCCGTCCTATTTCTCTCAGCTTTCGTCTCTACGGCAACATCTTTGCCGGAGAGAACCTGCTGGAGGCGATGTCCAAGCTGGTTCCTGGCTTCGGTTGGCTGGTCCCAATTCCCTTTTATTTCCTGGAATTACTCATGGGGTTGGTTCAGGCTCTCGTCTTCATGTTATTGACTGCTGTCTTCACCATGCTGATGTGTCAGCACGAGGAAACGCAACCAGTGGCTTCACACGCTTGACGGATTAATAATCGGCGGCTTGACCGTGTTCAATCGCGGGAGCCGGCGGGAAAGAAAAAGGGACAACCATTATGAACGGAAGCTTGCATGTTGGTCTGGCGGCGCTGGGCGCGGCCATTGGCGTAGGACTGATCGGAATGAGCGCTTCGGAAGCGGTCGGGCGTAATCCGGTGGCGTCCACGAAGATCTTGGTCCAGTCGATTCTGGCAATTGCCTTTGCGGAAGCGATTGTGTTTTACGCCCTGTTCCTGGTGAAGTAATCGCGAATCGCGGCGCAGCGCCGAAGGGCCAGCGCCTGCAAAGTACGAGAGACGACTATGCTTGCTCTGGCCTTCTTGGCCGAAACGGATAGCGGAGGGCAGATCCAGCAACTTGCCAATACATTCGGCGTGGACTGGCCCCATCTGGTTTCCCAAATCATTAGCTTCTCCATTGTCTGTCTTCTTCTTCACCGGTTCGCCTACAAGCCGATTCTCAAGATGCTGGAAGTGCGACGGCAACAGATCGCCCAAGGACTTGCCGACACAGAGAAGATAAGAGCTGAGCTAGCCGAGACGGAGGCCCAGCGCCAACAAGTCATGCTGCAAGCCAATGCTCAGGCGACCAAATTGATAGAGGAAGCCCGCACCGCTGCGGCTCGGGTACAACAGCAGGAGATACAGAAGGCGATCGCTGCTGGCGAGCAGATCCTGATCAAGTCGCGCGAGGCAGCTGCGCAGGAACATGCGCGCATGCTCCTCGATCTTAAGCGCGAAGTGGGCCATCTGGTTTTGCAGACTACGGCGACCGTTACCGGCAAGATTTTGACCCAAGAGGATCAGCGGCGCATGGCTGAGGAAGCCGTTAAGCAATTGGCCCCGGCTGCCTAACGGAGCTGGAATCGCATGAAAACGAACAAACAAGCCGTTCAGGAGGCTAGGCAACTGTTCCGACTGTGTCTGCTCGATGGACGCCTGGACGAGGACCGCGTTCGACTGGTCGTTCAGAAAGTCCTGCAATCAAGGCGCCGTGGTTACCTAATGTTGCTGCGACGCTTCCTTAAGTTGCTAAAGCTCGAATACGAACGCCACGCCGCCAAAATCGAAAGTGCCGTGTCATTGTCGACCGACCTGCAGGACCGCGTTCGCATGGGACTAGAGAGTGTTTACGGCTCGGGCCTGACTACGCTGTTCACCCAAAGCCCGGTGTTGATCGGGGGCATTCGTATCAAGGTCGGCAGCGACGTGTATGACAACAGCGTGCGCAGCGCCTTGGCCGCGTTGGCAAGAAGGTTTGGAATCACGAACACGAACTGAAGGTAGCCGGAAGCCTGACGAGCAATTGTGAATTTCCCGAAAAATGGAGTGAACCAGGTGAAGCGAAATGGCTGATCTATTGAAGGAACTTGAAGCTCAGATCGCTGGCTTGAAGACTGCAAGTGCTCGACAGAACGTAGGAGTTATCCGCGAAATTGGCGACGGTGTGGCGAGGGTGGAAGGTCTCAGCGACGCGATGCTCAATGAGATGCTCGACCTCGGCCACGGCATCACTGGGTTGGCCTTGAACCTGGAAGAGACCGAAGTCGGTGTCGTCATCCTGGGGGACTACACCCAGCTTCAAGAGGGCGACGAGGTCCGCACCACCGGCAGACTGTTGCAGGTCCCCGTAGGTAAAAGCCTCTTAGGGCGGGTTGTGAATACGCTGGGAGAGCCCCTGGATGGCAAAGGACCGATTGACAGTGACGTCTTCTATCCGGTTGAGAAACTCGCTCCGGGCATCATCCGTCGCAGTCCGGTCAGGCAGCCGGTGCAAACCGGCATCATGGCTATTGACGCAATGATTCCGATCGGCCGCGGCCAACGTGAATTGATCATTGGTGATCGGTCAACGGGCAAGACAACGATTTGTATCGACACCATCATCAGTCAGGCGGCTCTCAATAAAGCGGCCGCGGCAGCCGGCGACAAAGATTACCGTCCTCTCTATTGCATCTACGTTGCGATTGGACAGAAGCAATCCAATATCGCGCGCATCATTACTGTTCTCGAACAAGCCGGAGCCATGCCTTACACCATCATCCTTGCCTCACCGGCGTCAGACTCAGCCACTAACCAGTACTTGGCGCCCTTCGCGGGTGCTGCGATGGGTGAGTGGTTTATGGATAACGGCATGGACGCGCTCATCATCTACGATGACTTGTCCAAGCATGCCGTGGCCTATCGGCAAGTCTCATTGGTGCTCAAACGTCCATCAGGTCGCGAAGCGTATCCGGGCGATGTCTTTTACCTCCACAGTCGACTTCTCGAACGGGCGGCCCGCGTCGGGGAGAAATATGGCAATGGGTCGCTCACTGCTCTGCCTATTATTGAAACGCAGGCCGGTGATGTTTCCGCATACATTCCCACCAATGTCATCTCCATCACGGATGGACAGATTTACCTGGAAACAGATCTGTTCTACCAGGGTGTCCGCCCGGCCATCTCGGTCGGACTATCGGTTTCGCGTGTCGGCTCGGCAGCGCAACTCAAGGCCATGAAGCAGGTAGCTGGGCAGCTCAAGGGAGACCTCGCCCAATTCCGAGAATTGGCCGCCTTTGCGCAATTCGGCTCGGAACTGGACGCCAAGACACAGGCGCAGATCGATCGTGGCAAGCGCATTATGGAAGTCTTCAAACAACCTCAATACAGCCCGATCGCGCTCGAGACGCAGGTGGCGGTGATTTGGGCGGTCCAAAACGGATACGTGGATGATGTCCCAGTGGAACGGACCAAGGAGTTCCAACTCACTCTGACGGAATACCTGAGTAGCAGAAAGCCGGAACTGCTCGCCAGAATTGCGCGCGAAAAAGCTCTCAGCCCCGCTCTTACAGGTGAGGTAAAAGCAGCACTCGATCAGTTCAAAGAAACTTGGAGGTAAGCCCGGCGTTGCCGTGAGTGCCCCCTGTTGATTTTCCGATCGTGCGGGATTTGGAACTTGAGAAATATTGATATATGAACAGCCCACGCGAACTGCGCCGGCGCATACGCTCCATCAGCAGTACTGCGCAGATTACAAAGGCGATGCAAATGGTGGCGGCGTCAAAGATGCGCAAAGCGCAGCTGGCCGCACTTGCTGGACGCCCTTTCGTGCAAGTGCTGTACCGTATCCAGCGCGAAGCGACAACTCGCATGGGAGATTTCGTACATCCGTTACTGGAGCAGCGGCAAGTCCACAAGCGCGCAATCATCCTGGTAGGCGGGGACAAGGGCTTATGTGGCGCACTGAACAGTAACGTATTCCGACTGGCCGCTGAATTCGATCCACAGTCCACGCTTTTCATCAGCGCAGGGCGCAAAGCTGCCCAATTCATCGCGCGTACCGGCCGGCACCTTGTCGCCGAGTTTGCCTACGGCGACACTCCTCAATTCTCTGAAGCCCGCGCGATTGCAGCCTTTGCACGCGACCTCTTTTTGAAGCGGACGGTCGACCAAGTTCAGATTATTGCTACCCGTTTCGTCAACACCCTGACCCAGCAGCCGCTCTGCCTCGATTTTCTACCCGTAGGCGAAGTCAGAGGAATGAAGATCCCGGGCGTCAGGTCCGAAGAAGAACTGTCGAGCGACAGCACCGAGTCCCTGTTTGAGCCCAGCCCCGAGTTCGTGCTGAGTTACCTGCTTTCGCACTATCTCGACATCTACGTCTATCAAGTCCTGTTGAATGCGAAGGCCAGCGAGCAAAGCGCACGCATGGTATCCATGAAGAACGCTACCGATAGTGCCGAGAACCTGATCAAAGACTTGACGCTTGAATACAACAAACTGCGACAAGGCAACATTACGAAGGAATTGCTGGAGATTGCCGGCGGGCAGTCCGAGTGAGACGGAATGAAGTGGACTTCAGATCGCGGTGACTGGATATGAATATGAATACAGGCAAGATTGTGAAGATCCTCGGTCCGGTCGTGGACGTCGAATTCCCGGAAGCACTACCCGGAATCTACAACGCTCTCACCTGCGAATGCACGGTACAAAGCGTGCCCACAAAAGTGACGCTCGAGGTGCAACAGCATCTTGGGGACAAGTGGGTACGGGCAATTTCGATGTCGGGCACCGAAGGCCTGAAGCGCGGCTTTGAGGTCACGGACAATGGCGCTCCTATCTCCATGCCTGTTGGCGCAGGGGTAATGGGTCGGGTATTTGATGTGACTGGGAACCCGGTGGATGAACGTGGACCTGTCGAAGCAGAGAAGTACTATCCCATCCATCGGCCTGCACCCCCTCTGGTGGACCAATCGACATCTCCGCAACTGCTGCCCACAGGAATCAAAGTTATCGACTTGATCTGCCCTTTTCTGAAGGGTGGGAAGGTCGGCGCGTTCGGGGGCGCCGGTGTCGGCAAGACGGTCGTGATCATGGAACTGATTAACAACATCGCCAAGCTTCATGGCGGTGTGTCCGTGTTCGCCGGTGTCGGCGAGCGCACTCGCGAAGGCAACGATCTCTACCACGAGATGTCTGAAGCCGGAGTCATTAGGCAGGACAACCTGTCCGAATCCAAGATAGCTCTGGTATACGGACAGATGAACGAGCCACCCGGTGCTCGACTCCGCGTGGCTCTTGCCGGTCTCGCCATCACTGAGTATTTCCGCGACGAGAAAAATCAGGATGTGCTGTTGTTCATCGACAACATCTTTCGCTTTTCGCAGGCCGGGTCCGAGGTGTCTGCCCTGCTCGGCCGCACGGCGAGTGCTGTAGGTTACCAGCCAACCCTCGCCGCAGAGATGGGGGCACTGCAGGAGCGGATTACTTCCACCAAGAAGGGCTCGATCACTTCTTTCCAGGCTGTGTACGTGCCGGCTGACGACTTGACCGACCCGGCACCTGCGACAACCTTCGCACACTTGGACGCCACGATTGTCCTAGAACGATCGATTGCAGAGCTGGGTATCTATCCAGCAGTCGACCCCCTTGCCTCGACTTCTCGCGCTCTGGCGCCCGACGTCGTTGGCCAGGAGCATTATGACGTAGCGCGCGGCGTGCAGAAGGTACTGCAGCGCTACAAAGACCTGCAGGACATCATTGCGATTCTCGGAATGGATGAGCTTTCGCCGCAAGACAAGTTGAGTGTGTTCCGTGCCCGCAAGATCCAGCGGTTTCTGAGTCAACCATTCAGTGTGGCGCAAGTATTCACCGGCCGCGAGGGCAAACAGGTACCAGTGGCGGAAACCGTTCGCGGCTTCAAAGAGATCCTGGACGGCAAGCATGATGACGTGCCAGAAGGTAACTTCTACATGAAAGGCACGATTGAGGAGATTGAGCAGAATTGACGGGCTGATATCGCCGGTTCTGCGTATCGAGTCGGACATGGCCAACACTCTAAAACTGGAAATCGTGACGCCGGAAGCAACCGTCTATTCCCAAGATGTAGACATGGTCACGCTGCCGGCCGTGAATGGCCAGATCGGCGTTCTACCCCAGCACGTCCGCCTGATGACCCAGATGGTACCCGGCGAAATGATTGTCCGCAAAGATGGGCGTGATAATTTTCTCGCCGTGGGCGAGGGTCTGGTCGAAGTAACTAACGAGCGCGTGTCCATTGTGACCAACATGGCGGTTGCAGTGGAGAGCATCGATGAGGCTGCAGCCGAGGAAGCACGTCAACGCGCCGCGGCTCGGCTGCGAGAAAAACTCTCTTCCGAAGAGCTTGCATCCGTTAACGCCTCTCTAGCTCGTTCCCTGGCACAGCTGCATGTTAAGCGGCGCCATCGCTGACCGCATCCATGGTAGAGCTTGGGCCCTTGGCCTGCCGCCATCGCTGAGATGCTGGAATCTGCGATTTGAGTGTCCGCCGACTGGTACGATGATTTGGGAAGAGCGAGCAGGACTCATTCACCCTTTCAGTTATTTACCGCAATACACTACCGAACGGCCAGGCCAAACAAAAACGTAATCTTTACGATTGACGGTAATGTAGTAGCGTAGTGTCCCGGTAACATGGCAACCATCTAAAGAGCAACGAACGGAGTACCTACGAGGATCCTTAGACACAGAAGAGATCGTCAAGGCCGTTTGAGCACGAACTGTAAACGTCTTTGACGGGGCGTGCGCTGAGAAAAAGTTCTCGCTTGAAGCAAAGCCGGTCTTAAAGCAGTGCATCTTGTCCAATTCCCAGACATTCTTGCGATCGCGCTTATCGACGCCTTTGCTTGTGAGAACTACCCAAAGAGGCAAAGCCGTGTGGCCGTCAGCGCTGGCACCGCCGTAGTGGACTGAGAGATCAGAGTCGGTGTTGTTCGCAATGGTCGTCGTATAGTTTAGAAGTTCTCCTGCTTCGCCCGAACTCGGTCTCTCATATCCAATACGGGAGCTTACCTCTACCCCGTCAGAATTCAGTTTGTGTATCTCATACCCGCTGAGGGGGTCCCAAGCAATGGAAGAAGCGGCGCTCTCCGGAACAGCTCTATCCCATACGACGGCGCTCTTGGCTTCCGCCTTAAACGTTGGCGTGTCGTTTTGAGCAAATGTGCTGAGTGCAAATATGAAAAAGGCTAGTGCAACAGACGGCCTTCGCATTGCAGCGCTCATATCTCGCCAGGTGCTCAGACGACGCTACTCATTCAGTCTCGAATCTGTTTCGGCGATGCCGACGTTCCGAGCACACCTCGACGCTCAAAATCGTAGTCTGTGGCCAAGATGGAGTGCGACTGGCAAAAGAAACAGGCACGGAAGCTGGTGTGCAGTAGCTTCGGTCGAGGGGCAGACTGGGTGTCGGAGGAAGTTGCGACTTCCACTCACTGCCCCTGTTGGAGCAGAATTGGAGCGCCGACGAGGCAGGACCCCCATCTAGAAGAGCGCGACCATGGGCAGCAGCCAGGAACACCGCAACTGTGCTTTAGTGCAAACACAACATTGCGCTCGCGCAACGACTGTACTCCTTCGTTATGCGATGCTTTGATGTTTTGGGGACAGGAACCTTTCGGTGACTTCGGTGTTCCCTCAAATTAGATGGGGGCTACTTGGCTACATCCTCAATTCGCGTTCTCGTGGTAGACGACTTCGAACCTTTTCGACGGCTTGTCTCCTCGACCCTTCAGAAAACACTGGACTTGCGAACCATCGTCGAAGCATCGGATGGAGTGGAGGCCGTCGAACTGGCGCAGGCACTGCAACCGGACTTGATTCTGCTCGATATTGGACTTCCGAAGCTCGACGGCATCGAAGTCGCGCGGAGAATCCGTGAGCTTGCTCCACGATCGAAAATCCTATTTGTGAGCCAGGAGTCCTCCGTAGATGTCGTGCAGGCGGCTTTCAGTGCAGGCGCATCGGGCTACGTCGTTAAGATGGATGCGGGAAGCGAACTACCAACCGCCGTCAATGCCGTTCTTCGGGGCGAGACGTTTGTCGGTGGTAGATTTGCGGGCAGCGGTTTCACGGACGTTTCGGATGGGCGAACGTCGGGAAGCTCCCGAGACGACAAGGTTTGCAGACTGCCGCGAGAGCTGGACCTAGAGAAGTCACACCGCCACGAGGCGGGTTTCTACTCCGATGATGCAAGTTTTATCGCTGGCTTCACTCAGTTCATCGAGGCCTCTCTGGAGGCCGGGAATGCTACGATCGTTGTTGCGACTGAGTCACACCGCGACAGCCTTCTTTCGAGATTGAAGGCCCGTGGCTTGGATATTCCGGCTGCTATGAGAGAGGGGCGCTACGTCTCGTTGGATGCTGCCGAAACGATCTCTACCTATATGGTCAACGACCTGCCTGATCCGGTTCGATTCATGAAGGTCACGGGCGATCTCCTACTGAATGCAGCCAGGGCTGCGAAGGGGGAACGGCCGCGCGTTTCAGCATGTGGAGAATGTGCGCCACTTTTGTGGACTCAAGGTAAGGCAGAGGCAGCGATTCGACTCGAACAGCTCTGGGACGACATAGCCAAATCACACAACGTGGACGTTCTCTGCGGATACCCACTGGGGAGCTTTCAGGGCGGGAGCGGGAGCCGCATATTCGACAAGGTCTGTGCGGCACATTCAGCCATTTATTCTCGGTGAAAAAGGTTCTGAGAGCCTGACACGGCTTTGGACCCGCTTGCGTTCAGCCCAAGCGACTGCAAAACGCAAAGCAATTGACCACATGGCCAAGGGCGCCCGTCATCCAGCTAAGCTCGCACGTTCTTCATCCGCATAGTGCTCGACCGGAGCACTGCCTCGCGTCAGACCGGGAGTTGCCGGTGTGGATTGGCTCGAACTCGTGGTCTCCCCCCTCCCTGCTGGACCTGGTTCGGCATGCTCGCTACTCAATCTCCACTTTCTGTTGCTCGGACAACTCTCTACATAGTGCCTCCGTGAAATTCTTGTGAAATCTCGCACTCCTAAACAAACTCGCTGAAGTCGGACTCAGGCGCGAACGAAAACAGCGGAGTCAGCTTCCCCACCCCGGGGAGCATAGCGCTAGTGGCCAGAGTTTTGATGATCTCCCATGTCCAGGACCCCGGCGTACCTGCTTCGACCTTAAGACCCAGTCGGCAAAGCCCAGCCAGCGTCCTACATTCAGGACAGTCAGAAGAATCGCTTAGGACGTCGACAACAAAGCGGACCCGCCAGTTGTGAAATGGAGTCGAGAAGCAGCGTCTAAGGACGTTTCAGGCTGGCACAACTGCCAGTTGAGAGTGCAAGGAAAACGGCTTATAGGACTCGGAGGGTATGTCTGTACCAAAAGCACTGGGTTCATTGCGGAGTAGCGAAATCAGTAAACTCGGGACGAATCGCTCCGAGGAGGCTATTCATGAAGTCACTTTGCTTGCTCTGTCTGTTGTTGGCGGGCACGGTAGCTGCCCAAACGCCAGGCGCTGAAAAGCCGTGCATCAGCTTTGTTCCTGAATCCACTTCAGCAACGAACGCCTATGCTAAAGATCCTCTCCAAGCTGCGGTGATGCTGTCTGGTGACTTTGAATTTTATGCAAGCGGCCACGATGGTTGCTGGGACGTGCATGTACTATCCCTGCCGGTTATAACCGGCAAGAACAAGCGCATAGGCTATGCCATTTCTCACACGGTAACTGACCCAAAGGGCATGGAAGTCGGACACGCATTAACATTCGGACCGGATCCTGACATCTTTGTCCAAGCAATGCATAAGGCGGCGGCGGACGCGATAAGAAATATTCGCCTTGTACAATCAACGCCACGAGGCCATGTCATCACAGGCCAGAGTGAGCGCCAACTACACTAGCCTGTACGGCCGGACGTGGATACGGTGGGTACTCACCGAACCCCAGTCCAGAGCTTTGCTTCTCGATGCACGCAGAACATTCCCTCATTGAGAAACCCCAGTCGAAACATGCCTCTACTGTTCGGGAGGGGGCAGTGTTAGAGACTCATTCAGGGTGAAGCTGAGCGCCGACTCCGCCGGGATCTCTACCTGCTTATTTCCTGTCGCCGCTCCACCGATCAATCCCGCACCGGCGCCTATGAGTGCGCCAATGCCTGCGCCCTTGCCTCCTCCGGCTATTCCTCCAATCAATGCTCCTCCAGCTGCTCCACCTCCTGTTGTGGCAGCTGTCCTCTTCCCTTTTCCCTTCGTTGTACTGCTCAACACGCTGGTCTGGATTTCATAAGTGTGGTCATGAAGTGAAATGCTCGTGAGGGTCAACGACAGCTCGCCTTGACCCTTTATCTTGCCCTTAGCTTTAGCACTGACGACTGTTCCGCTCACGGTTGCCCCTTTCGGCAAAGCCCGCCGTCCTTCGACACTAACCGGTTGCGCCAGGGTAGCGAGGAAGGTCTGACCAGCCTGGCTATTCTTTGAGCTCAATGCCTGGCTCGTGGTTACGGTGAGAGTAGTTCCGGCGGGTACGACGATGGGTTGGGGCTTGGGTTTCTGCACGGGCGGCGCTGCCGCAGTCATTGCGGGAGCTACTTGTTGGGATGCAACCGCATCAGGGTCAACGGTGGTTTGGTCGTCAACGCTAGTGTTTCCCGGTTCTTCACGGGCAATCTGTTCCAGCTTCTTTTGGGCCACTGGAGTCCGAACCTTCCCAGTTAGGGTGACTTTGCCTTTATTCGCTTCCACCTTGATGGGGGATTCCTTTGTGTCTGGGTCTGCGGCAGCCTTATCCTGAATGTCCTTCGCAATTTGCTCGTCACTAGGGCGGCGCGAGCACGCCATGGTCAGGGCTAGCAAGATACTCAATATCGCGACCGAAATCGGGGAATGTTGCGAGTTGCACATATGCTCTCCTTGCGTAGTGATAGGTGGACACCGGAATCATTGCGGGGTGGTGCATTTGCCTGCGACCGTACGCCCTCGAGGGGCTGATTTTCATCCATGTGCTGGTGAGAATAATCGGGCATATATGCTGTCGAAACTGTCGTTTCTGCCAGTGCTTCCTGCCAACCAGCATCAACTGCGACTCTGGTTGTTTTGGCCCTGCTGACTGGCAACAATGCCAGTGTTCCCAGCCGCCAGGGAGAGGTTCTTCTACACAAGCCCTCGGGATCGCCTAGCGGGTCGAGAGATGCTTCGGTCGCGACGGTCCATTAGTAGTGAATTCACCGGAAGCCCACTCTCTCGCGGTGCCTGTCATGCTTAAGCAGACTGCAGCAAGTTCTATGTGCGGCAGATCTAAGAATGCGATTTCCGTTTACCTGCAGCTCACGCTGGTATTTAGCGCTGCGGCTTGGATTTTGATTATCTGGTCTGGCCATCTGAACATGGGCTACGGCCTCGTGATTCCGGCAATCATGTGGTGTCCGGCATTCGCGGCGCTGCTCACTTGTCGTCTTCTGGGCAGGGAACTCAGCTCTCTGGGATGGCGTTGGCCACCATCAAGGCATCTTGCGGCAGCGTACTTCGTACCACTGGCTTACGTCTCAGTTGCGTATGGCGCGGTCTGGGCATTGCAACTTGGAGGGTGGAACTCAGAATTTGTCAGCTTGGTTACAGATGGACTCGGGCTGAAGGGCTTGCCAACGTGGGCTTCCTTCACTCTCGCCATTATCTGCATGGCTACAGGTGGCGTAATCGAGAATGTTTCCATGACTTTGGGTGAGGAGATTGGCTGGCGAGGATTCCTGGTTCCAGAACTGGCAAAACGAATGTCATATACAAAAACCAGCTTCCTCAGCGGTGTCATCTGGGCAGCTTGGCACAGCCCGCTTCTGCTATTTGCGGACTACAACGTAGGAACAAATCGCTGGTATGCGCTTGGTTGTTTCAGTTTCACGTGCATCTCCATGAGCTTCATGCTTGCTTGGTTAAGGTTGAAATCTGACAGCTTGTGGCCCGCGGCGCTTTTTCACGCAAGTCATAACGTCTTTTTGCCTATCGTCTTTGACAATCTGATTCGGAATACTGGGCACACTTTGTTGTACACAACCGCATTCGGCGCAGCTCCGGCATGCACCAGCGCACTATTTGCCCTCTACTTTTGGACCCGCCGAGAAGAGGTTGAAAAAGGTCTCCACAGAGGGCTAGGGTCCCAATCTCGTCCTCTGCGCCGGTTACACCCGCGCCAGCTAAGAAAGTGCCGCAACGCTATTGCGGACTGAGAGTGAGTCTTCCTGCACGCTTTACGATCTATTTAGGTCGTCATCTAGTGGTAGGCGGCCTTGTCATGAGTTTGGGTTGCAAAAGCTGTAGTACTTTTTCGTTTCCGGGTGATGGCACGCGCCGCGTCAGGAAGAAATTCCTTCACGACACTGAATCCCATATTGCTTGCCATCGTGATTCCGAAGCTTACTGCACCATCCCCAGCGGACTCCTGGCTGGGAGGTTGCCAAAAGCGGGACAGAAAAGCACCCGCGGCGACACCACCGATCTGCGAAACCGACACATGCCGGTTTCCATTGTTGCTCCGGGCCAGGATTCCACTGGTTACGCCATACCCGATGCGGGACCATATTCCCTTTTCCCCAGAATTGAAGTAGCGGTTATCTTCGTGCAAGGCGCTTGCAAGACCGAACGTTACAGTCCGCTGAATTGAATATTGACCCACGACGTTGGCAAAGCGTTTTCCATATCCCGCAGCACCTTGTTCCCACTCTGAAGGCTTGTCTTTCCAATGATCGATTCCTGCCGAGAAGCCCGCTTTGATGTAACCAAGCGGGTTCACCATCGTCTTGAGATAAATGGAAGTCCGCTCCTGCTGCGTCAATGGGCGGAATTCACTGGCCTTCATCGTCCCGGCCATATTCAGATAGTTGAGAACATAGTCGACTCCCTTGCCAATCGGGTTCGGTTCCTCCTGAATAGAGGGCGAGTTCTGATTCTGTGCTGCCAGCAGGGGAAAGAATGTGAAGAGGAATATTGCGAGCACACGAATGGACCTTTTGCTCCAGGGTTCGTATTGACGCGTGATCTTCACCATGAGCATCCCCCAGCTCCTGTTGTTCCCGACCCTCTCGAACCTAGCATCGACCGATAGGGATCAATTTCAGCAAGTGAGCGCCCGTGACGCGAGGCACAGTCTTCGTACGCAGAGCTACGACCTGCGATCTTCCCAGTCGAGCCACTCAACCGGATGAGTCGCTCGGTAAGCGCTCACCGCTTCGCCGAGGGTTGCGAAGAAGGTTTGTTCGCCGAAGCGCTTGAAGAGCCCGAAGCGCTTCAGCTTGTCCTTGACTGGATCCTTCATTTCGGCGAAGCACAACTCGATGCCGGCGTCGTGCAGGGTGTCGTCGAGCTCGCAGACCACATCGGCTGCGGTGACATCGACGCTCGTGACCGGCTCAGCCGCAACCACGAGCCACCGGGCGGGCGTCGGTGAGTTGGCAATGGCATCGAGGACGCGTTCGTGGAACAACTCGGCATTCGCGAAGAAGAGCGGCGCATCCCAGCGGAACAGCACGAGGCCCGGGATCAAGCGCGCCTCGGGATAGCGGGTAATGTCGTGATAGCCCTTGACGCGTTCGACGCGGCCGAGCACAGCCGAATGTGGGCGCCAGCCGTCCCAGAGGAACTCGATCACGGCTATCACGATCGCCAGACCAATGCCCGGAATGGCGCCGAAGACGGCTACACCCGCGAAGCAGGCAATCGAAAGCCAGAACTCCCAGCGCTGGATGCGATAGATGCGGCGTAGGTCGGAAACTTCGATTAGGCCAATGGCCGACGCAATGACGACGGCAGCCAGGGCGGTGTGCGGCAGATGCTGGAGTAGATTGGGCGCGAGCACCAGCAGCAGTGCGATGGCGAGGGCGCCCACCACCCCCGTCAGCTGGGTCCTTGCGCCAGCCGCCTCCGCCACCGGGGTGCGAGATGAGCTGCTGCTGATGGGGAAGCCCTGAAAAAAAGCGGCGGCGAGATTGGCGACGCCGAGGCCTACCATCTCCTGGTTCGGGTCGACCGGTGTGCGCAGGCGCGCCGCATAGGTCCGAGAAAGCACGCTCGTGTCGGCAAATGAAACGAGTGCGACCGCGACCCCACCCATGAGGATCGGAACCAGATCGTCGACGTGGGCAAGAGGTAGACGTGGTGAGGGTAGACCTTGCGGCAGAGGGCCGAGCACGGACACGCCGCGTTTTGCGAGACCGAAGGCCGCGACTACACCAGTGGCGGCGACCACGGCTATCAAAATGCCTGGCACGCGCGGCCAACGCTTCAGGAACAGTATTAGAGCAAGCGTGCTGGCCCCGATCACGAGTGCCATGACGTTCGTGTTTCCTCGGAGCACATTGCCGACGATTCCCCATGTTTGGCGCACTGGGCCGTTCGCTGTGACGGAGAACCCGAAAAGCTTCGGAACTTGGCTTAGCAGCACCGTCAAGGCAATGCCGTTCATGTAGCCATAGCGGATCGGCTTCGAGAGCAGTTCGGTGATGAACCCCAGACGTGCCAGGCCTGCGACAACGCACACGACGCCGGAGACAATGGCCATCATTCCGGCCAGTGCTACTGCACGCCGCGGCTCACCCGCTGAGAGTGGCAGCACGACCGTGAGGATCACAGGGGCGAGCGCCGAGTCCGGGCCCAGCACGAGAATGCGGCTCGGACCAAACAGGGCGTACGCGAGCAGCGGCACGATGGTTGCGTAGAGGCCGTTGATACCCGGCACCCCGGATGCCTCGGCGTACGCGATGCCGACCGGTACGAGCATGGTGGTCATGACGAGACCGGCCACGACGTCGTGCCGAAGCCAAGACGAATCGTACTGACGCAGAGTCTTCAACCCGGGAAGCCAGCGGGTCCATCCGGCTTGATTCGCCTGCATTGCCTGGCGGGCAATGCTGCCAAGTTCTGTGGTGCGGGAGGAGACAGACTGAGTCATTGTTCAATGACCACCGAAGGCGAGCTTGCCGAGTGGGATATCAAAACACTACCTTGATGACACGCATGATGAGTTCGTCAGGGGAGAAGATGGTGAGCAGGAGAGGCAAGAGTGGAGCTGCAGTAGCGGCAGCCAGACGGGAGATGTCCTCCAATCCGAACGGCACCGGCCGCATGTCCCGCACGAGGGCATAGCTGTTGCCGAGATCGGCGAGCGACTGGATGTCACCGGTTCCTAGGATTTCCTCCGAACACGCTCGATCGCTTAGAACCCACCTCCTTTCGAAGCTGTCGACGTAGCGCTGAGCAAGCAGGCCATAATCGGCCAATCCTTTTCTTTTTGCGCGAGCCATGCGGGGAGTAAACATCAACAGTGGGCAGAGTACGACCAGAACTAAGAAGGCTACAAAGCCCGCAATCTGTAGCTTGAAAGACAGCAAGCTTTCCCCCTGATAAAGGACTCGACGGGCAATCAAACCCGCCAGCATGGCACCCTGAGCGAAAAGAATCGGGCCGAAGGCGTAAGCACTCTTGCCCACGAAGGCAAGGCCGGCGGAACGATCGGGATGAGTGGGAACGAGGCGTAAGTTAAGTCTAGAGATATGCCAGAGAAAGCGGAACCAGATGAACAGCCTCAGGTACCAGCGCAGCAGGATGAACTGAAAGAGAGGAATGCTGACGAATACGTACCAGTAGCCTGCTGCGGTCAGGTGCCAGCGTCCTCCAGGCAGCGAGTACCAGGTGGAAGTGTCAGGTCCAACCCTAGCGTTCCACGCCCACAAACCAAGAGTGTACACAACCAGCAAAAGCCCGCACTCGACTGGAACAGAATTACGCAGCCTGACTGCTGACTCAATTGCGCTGTGAAAACGCGGAAGGTCTTCAGACAGAACTATTCCGCGCTCCACGAAGCGGCGCACAACGGGACCTATCCGGGAATGGACTATCAATTCGGCAGCGATGAGTACAGGAAGTGCGACGAGGAATCGGACATGCACCTCAACATCATGAAAGAAGGAAAGGTGACTTGCGTACCCAGCCGGGGTACCGATCGTGGCTAGGACGGACAGTGGCATCCATGCGAACAGCGTGATAATGAGCAGCCGACGATGCAAGAGTTCCAAACCATCTCCAGCAAGATGCGACTTGCGGAAGAGCTGGAAGATCGGCCCACCCAGGACCGGAGAGAAGTCAAGAGGATCCTCGACGAAGCTGGCTCCCGTCCGTGTGTGTAAGTCGTGCTCCGTCGGTTTTTGCTGAATTCCTGCCATAGCTGTCGTGGCGACCCAGCCCTCATCCTCGTTGCTTTCGTTGGCTCGCAGACAAGTGTGAACGCACGCGCGCACCACCTTGCCGATTCGCCCTAAAGTTGTCGGGAACGTAGAACTCTATCATTCGGCCGTGGATCGCATTGCTCAGCTCTTGTTGCTGGCTGGCGTCATTTGCTTCGCGCTTTTTACGCTGCTTAATGAACCGATAGATGCCCGCACTTGCCATCGCCGCTGCCACAAGCATCACAACGAGCGCGATGGTCTCGATCACCAGCACGTCATCGATCATGCGCGAAAATGCGTCCATGTGAGATCTCGACGGTATGAATCGGCTTGTCGACCCTGATGTTCAACAATGAGCGTGCGATGAGGCACTTGGAACCGTCAGAATTACTAGTTCTTCGGACCGGTCGGGCAATCGTGCTGGTTGCCAATTACGGCACGTAGGCGAAAGGGGAAACGGCCTGCCGGGGCTAATCAGGCCGTCTAGATGGAAATCTTGGCAGGAGAGAAAGCGGGACTAAACAATGACCGGGCTGGCTGACGGAGGAATTCAGCTGGTACGCTCCGCCCTCCCCTCCAGCCACGGGTCTGGGTGTTCATCCACGTCTGTTTCTACAGATGCCGAAAGCCCACGCCAACTGCAACTTTTACCAGTCCCCATGTGTGAGGGTGATCCGCGGGCATGGTTCCGGCTCATTCTGGCCAGAATCGACATAGCCGTAGTCCGGTCACCGTCGTTGCTTGGTAGCAGTCGGGTCAGTCAATGAATGTGATGGAGATACTTTCAACCACGAAATGTACATGGAGCTTCGTCATGCGCAGCTGTGATTCTCGTCACACAGTGTGTTCTGACCGAGTGATAAAACTACGTACTAAGGAAATTTGGGGCGCTGCAAGAAGGTCGTGCGTAATGTCCTGCCGAGCCTGCCAATCCGTCGATCAACGCGAGTTTCCAGCAGAACTTAACATTCACCTTCCCGGTCCGGAGAACTTCGAGACGCCGACTGTTTGGGCATTCCCGACGCTCTTGGTTTGCTTGAATTGCGGCTTCACAGAATTCTTCATTTCTAATGCCGAGGTGCGACAGCTTAAGAAGCCCACGTCGGCCGAGGAGCAGTCATCTGGCACTTAGGACTCCTGGTGCATGGACGCGCTTTCTCTTCGGTCCGGCAGGATTGTTTTCTAAAAGTCCAGGAGACGAGCAGTTGTTGGTTAAGAAACTCTCCGGCACGTGCTGGATGCCTCACTGCAAATTCTCGCGAGCAGCCTACCTGCAGGCAGACACCTTAGTGGGTTAGTGCGGGAGTTGCAAAAGTGCGGTTTCCCATCGAGCGGCAGGATCGCAGTCAGTCGCGGAGCCCGCAAGCAAAGAACCGCGTCTATCTGGTCAAACAGCGCACATGTCAGTGCTTGAATCGCAGTTGGATTCCGCAAGGAAGGGCGTGACGGTCACACACATTTCCTCCGTTCATGCAACTGTTAGAACTGCCAGTGCTCTCCGTTTTTCTGACGCCAGTGCTCTCCGTTTTTCTGACGGTGGAGGCCTAACACCAGCTCTGAACATTTGCGGGTGGGATCTCAAGTTTTCACGGTATGGCCAAATCCCGCCCTTCTTTGCACAATCGACATTTAGAAGTTCCGACTGGAGGAAGAGTGGTGATGGGCCGAATATCTACACAGCCCCGCGGTTCTGCTAGTGTTAACGAAATTCCAGCCAGGTGCCATAGTAGAAGCGCACGAATTCACGAACATTTAACTCCTCCAATGTACGAGCTTAGCATTCTCGTGGCTGATGACTTTGTACCGTGGCGAGTTCAAGCACGAAGCCTCTTGCAACAGCGCCCGGGGTGGCAAATCGTTGAGGCATGCGATGGTTTGGAAGCCGTCCACAAAGCGGCAGAACTCCAGCCCGACATTGTCCTTCTCGATATTGCAATGCCCATCCTGAACGGAATCGGAGCCGCCCAGAAGATTCGAGAGGCCTCGCCAAACTCAAGAATCATTTTCGTGACTATGGATGGGGATGCGGACGTGAAGGCTGCAGCCCTCGCAACAGGAGCGCAAGCCTACCTCTCCAAGGCACGGGCGGCGAATGAACTTCTGCCTACTATTGATGCAACTTTGAACGAATATCAAACAGCCTAAAGGTGGCGGTAGTTCTTTGCGAGTTGCAACCAGACCAGTGCCTTCACCGTCGATATCGACGACGAAGTGCTTCTGATCGAAATGGCAAGACTGCCCCAACTACCTACTGCAAAGCCTTTTCAATTTGGAGCGTAAGAGAAACGAACGAGACGGTTCTTACTCCAACATTCATCGTTCGTTTCCGGACAAACCGGATACAATTGCCCCCATCCCACCGCCAGCACGATACGATTCTCCGCAATGCCCTTGCTGATAAGAGTTTGCTTAACCCAATCCGCTCGCCGCTGTGAGAGCGTGAGGTTGTAGATCAGGTTGCCTCTTGAGGACGCGTACCCATTAATGTAAAAGCGATCGCTGGGATGATCCTTCAACCATCGGACATTGTCATCCAGCGTGCCGGGGTTCGAAGGTTCGTCATGATCATTCCAGGGGAACATGATTTCGTGGAGATTTTGGTTGAAGGCTCGCTCCTCCGGGCCAAACAGAACCACTCTTGGTTGCGGCCAGTAAGCAACCCAATAAGCAACATCAGCGGACGACTCTAGTGGGCCCTGTTGTGCGAGCATCCCGGCACTGGTCAGCAGGAGCAGCGCGGTTTCAGCGAGGATGAGCCGGCATTTCATGGGACTGACACCTCCAATACGCAAGCGAGTCTAGTAGCCGATCCCGAAATAGAACACTGTTAACTACGACAGGGATTTCACATGTCTTTGAAAGTATGGCGTTGCGCTGGATTCGGACGCTGCACCAGTCAACGCCGAATGACAAACCAATCCGAAGTAATAGGTGGTATTTCGAAAATATCGACATTCAAAGAATTGGGAATCCAGTAGGGTCAATCATCGGAAACACAATGACTTGCGGTTAGACATGAACGGTGCTATACACCTTTTGCCATGGGTGAGCCATCACAAGGCCGGACGCCCAACGCTCAGGGCGTTGCGATGACGAATCGACCCAGGCAATCTTCTGCACCGCCAATTTACCCCAATTCCCTCTTTCATCTCGTGATCGTGGTCAGCTGCGTGTTTATCCTTTCTTACTTGGCCGCGAGGCTAGGGGGCGCGCTTGTAATGCGGCCGGAGATGATCTGGCCTCTCTGGCCGGGTTGTGCATTTTTGGTTGCAGTGTTATTGCTCACGCCGCGCAGGATTTGGCCTGCGGTTCTAGTGGCAGGACTTGCGGCGTTCGCGCTTTACGATGTACAGGAAGCTCTGCCGATCCGTACCACTGGTTTTCTACTTGGGGCAGATTCCATCGAGATACTTGTAGCCGCTCTTGGCGTCACCTATGTCTTCGGCGGTGTGCCACGTCTGAATAGTGTCAAGTCATTGGCGAAGTATTCGCTTTTCGCGGTCATTCTGTCACCCGTCGTCGTGGCCTCCGCCGCCGCAAATGACCTTGCAGGAGATGTATGGTGGGTCGGATTTTTTACCGAGGCGCTGGCTCTACTAACCTTGACACCAGCCATTTTGAGTTGGGTGGACATCATTCTCACGCGAGAGAAGAAGCCAACGGCGCATTCCCTCGAAGCAGCGTTGATGTTCACTGGATTGGCAACATTTGCTTATTTCACGTTCTTGGGTGTCGGCCGTGAAAGCCGGCCAACACTGCTTTATTCACTGGTGCCATTTCTGTTGTGGGCAGCATTGCGGTTTGGCATCACCGGCACATGCAACTCGATCGTGCTTGTCGCCTTCATGGCGATCTGGGGTGCCATCCACGGGCGCGGTCCCTTCACCGGCGATGCGCCCGTAAAGAGTGTGCTTGCCTTGCAGCTTTTCTTGTTGGTTACTGCAGTCTCTTTCATGGTGCTGGCTGCTGTTGTCGAGGAGCAAAAAGTATCAGTGCACTCGCTTCGCAAAAGCGCCGAGGCAGTACGGACCAGCGAGGAGCGACTGCGATTGGCCCAACAGGCGGCTAGCATTGGAACTTTTGAACGGAATATGCGGACGGGAGTTGTTACCTGGACGACGGAACTGGAAGCAATGTACGGTTTGCCTCCGGGCGGCTTTGAGGGAACCACGATCGCCTTTTTCGAGAATCTGCTTCATCCCGATGATCGGGCAAAAGTTATGGGAGCGGTGGAAGGTACTTTGAAAACGGGAGAACCGGCAAAGGGAGAATGGCGCGTGCTCTGGCCTGACGGAAGCACTCATTGGATAGCCGGACGTTGGAAGGTTTTCATGGATGAGTCTGGCGAGCCATCACGAATGATCGGCGTCAACATCGATGTGACCGAGCGCAAGCGGACAGAAGAGGCGCTGTGGGAAGTGAACCGCAATTTGGAAGCGCAGGCGGCGTTACTGCAATCACGGGAGGAACTGCTGAAAATCTTCGTCAAGAGTGTACCAGCAGGAGTGGCAATGCTCGACCGTGACATGCGCTATATCCAAGTGAGCGACCGCTGGTGTGCGGATTACTCAGTTGATAGTTCGCAAGTGCTTGGACGTTCGCACTACGAGCTTTTTCCTGACATCCCCCAGCAGTGGAAAGAAATGCATCGCCGTGCTCTTGAGGGAGAAACATTGCGAGCTGACGAAGACTCTTGGAATCGTGAAGGCGGCATTACTAAATGGGTTCGCTGGGAGATTCATCCTTGGAGGACATCCGGCGGTATCGTGGGTGGCATTCTAATCTTCGCCGAGGACATTACCCGCCGTAAGCAAATGGAAGAAGCACTCTCAGGCGTGAGTCGCAGGTTGATCGAATCGCAGGAGCAAGAACGCGTCCGGATTGGGAGAGAACTTCACGATGACATCGTCCAACGTCTCGCACTCTTGGCTGTGCAGTTAGAACAGATTCAGCAGAACTCTCCTGATTTGCATGCTGAAGTTCGTAGACGTCTGGGCGAAATACGGAAGCACAGCATGGAGATAGCTACCGATATCCAATCCTTATCGCACGAGTTGCACTCGTCAAAACTGGAATATCTGGGTCTTGCTGTTGCCATGAGAAGCTTCTGTAGAGAATTCGGCGAGCTCCAAAAAGTAGAGATTGACTTCCAGAGCCACGATCTGCCAAGCCCTGTGCCTCCGGACGTTTCGCTTTGCCTGTACCGTGTGCTCCAGGAGGCTCTTCACAACTCCGCGAAACACAGTGGGGTAGGGCACCTCGAGGTGCGATTGTGGGGAACTTCGGACCAGATTCATCTCACGGTCCGGGATTCCGGCGTGGGCTTTGACAGCGAAGCGGCCAAGAAGAGTCGCGGCCTGGGCCTTGTCAGCATGCAAGAACGGATGAAACTTGTGAACGGAACTCTTTCAATCGAATCGCAGCCCAATCGTGGTACCACCATTAGTGCTCGTGTGCCGTTCAGTGCGGAAAGTGATTCGATGCGTGCAGCCGGATAAAGGACAACGAACTCGCGCATCCGGAAACAGTCAGTGCCAATCCTCTGCCCATTGCCGCTACGGTCGCCACCGTTCCATCCAGACTTGTCGAGGAGCGATATCCGCTCGGTGTCAGTTCGGTGTTCTCTCGTTTTAGCCTGGTCTGGTATACCCCCTATTAATACTCGCTGAACAGTTGGCATGAACTAGTAGTTTTCCGGGTTGTTACATCTCTCGCGCCAGTTTATGGTCCAAATTTCACGCACACATTCCTTCGACAACAAACTCCTCTTGCTGGCAGCAGACACTGGGGTGCCATCAATGCTCCTCCTTGAATTGTTCACAACGATGAGATCACGTCGTCGTTCAGCCCATCGGTACAATGAAGAAGGGGCGGAGATTACGAGACGGCTGCTAGAGTTGCTTGATGCGACAAAGCCTAAACAGGTCGAAACACTCTCTCCGATCCTTGCGAGTGGAATCTTGCCGCAGAGTCAGAGACTGCTCAGGAGAAAAGAACGATAGCGGCATGGTTCCGGGGAAGATGTGCCGTAGCAGTCCTTGTTTGCTCCTTAGACAAAGCGCAATGAGGCGTTTTGCGAATAGCGGTTCCAAAATCCCTATCGTACTCACCGCCGAGGCAATGAGTGCAATCGCGTGTTTAGGTCCGCCAAGCGAACCATACTAGAATTTATCCTCCGAAAGTAATCCTTCAAGCCTGTCAGAAGTGCCAGTGTCACTTTCCGAACCTGCCCTGCCATACTCCTGAAAAGGAGAGACCTCACTTGAAAAAGAACATTGCTTTCCGACTCTGTTTTGCTACAGCTGTGTTCGTAGCGACCACGGTGCTCAGCGCCCAACAAGCCGCGCCATCGGCCGCGAGTGGCAAGAACATGACCGAAGAGCAGGTTAACGATGCCAACATTCAACTTATGCGCCAAGACATACGCGCTGAACGAAAGAAGGTCGTGGCCGCGAACATGCCTTTGACGGAAGCGGACGCCATGAAATTTTGGCCTGTTTACGATCGATACATCGCAGAGACTATCAAGGTGAACGATGTTCGCTTCGCTCTCCTCAAAGAGTATGCAAAGAATTACGACGCAGCGACCGAGGAACAAGCCGACAGTTTCATCAAGCGCTGGCTATCCTTCGACCAGGATAATACTCAGCTGCGTCTGAAATACATCCCTGAGTTCGAGAAAGTGATCTCGCATAAGAAAACAGCCATGTTCTTTCAGATCGACCGCCGCGTTAGCATGCTGATTGAACTACAGCTGGCCTCGCAAGTCCCGCTTGTAAAACCATAGGTAGCGCGTTCAAGCGGAATCTGACGAGCGCGGCTAATCTCGGGGCCAGCACTCAGTCAGGTATAACAAAAACTCCCGATTCCGTCGTCCGGAGCATGCCCATAGCATGAGCTTTCATCCGAATGGGGGTACGCAGAACGTGACGTCACTGTCGAGAACACACTCGGACGCTGGAAACCGCATGGCCAGCGGAATCGGGGACGAGGGTCAGTCCAGCTTTTGCCTACCGGGGCCATGGCTGCACATCAGAGACTTGGTTTGGACAACACTATTGATTGGGACCGGCGTGTCTGCATTCACGACGGGAGACTTGTGGGTTATACCGTCCATCCTGGTACTTCTCTGGGTCAGCCCAACTACCTTCCGGCAGAGATTCGTCGGTGTTATAGGCAGTTGACAAGACGGCAACTCTCAAACGGTCTTGAGTACATCGCCATGGCATTCATGTCGGTGCCAGCAGATTGACGGATACATGCAAAGAATCGAGCTCCGCGCTACATGACGACGGCTAAAGGAGTAAGCAAATGAAATCCCGATTGATTGTGGTTGCCATATGCTTGCTGGTTGTCATGCCGGGTGTCGATGTCGCCCAAACATCCCGGGGAACCCGAGCAAGTGCAGCGGCGGAACCGCCCACCTTGGCGCTGCTTGCCGTCGCCAACACAAACCAACCTGATGGGGTCATCGCACGCCTGTTCGCGTTTCAGCCAGCCATCCCACTGGGGCCAGTCGATGTGCTCAAGGGATACCAAGTCGGAATGACTTCGATCGCCGAGAGGCTATTCGCCGATTTGACCAGCATCTCGCAAGCGCACCGAGCCAATCAGATTACGCGCGACGAGGCGGAATCCTTGATCCAGGAGAGATATCAGGTCGCGATGATGCAGCATGAAGTGCTAAGCGCTTTGCACGACAGTTTGCAATACGATCTTGACCTGGCAACAAAACGCCCCGGCAGCGTTGGCCAGTCGGACACCGCAGTTGTGGAGCCGCCGTTGCAGGGGCAGGTTCGAACTCAATAACGTGGCGCCGTTCCCATCAAGTTGAGATCTTCTATTTTTCCTCGGCTCCCTGGGAGCGCCAATGTATTCCCGAGGTTGTTTGCGAACATCCCTTTGAGTCACAACCAGTCTCGAGGATGAAGGCTACGGTGTCGATTCAACAAATGCGCGAAGCATCTCCAGCATTCCGCAACGCACTGCTTAAAAGCGAGAAAAAGCGAATTGTCGGTGTCATTGTGTTTGTTTCTTTCTTTGCTGTCCTAGCGGCCGTGCGCATATTCGTGCTGGGCTCAGCGATGAGCCGCTGGGGCCTGGTTGTGGCTGCGCTGGTGATCGCCTTCGAAGTGGGCCTCTTTCGCGCTGTGAACTGGCGCTTGCAGGCTGGCAAAGATATCTCCAATTCAATGTGGTACGTCAGCAGTATCCTGGAGTGCCTCTTTCCAGCTGTAGGTGTCGCTTTCCTGGCCAGCACCCGACTCCTGCCCGACTATCGACCCTTGGCTACACCATGGGTCCTTGCCTTCTTTCCGTTCATCCTCTTATCCGTACTGCGATTGACCCCGAGACTATGCTGGGTTTGCGGAATTGTCTCAACACTCGGATATCTGACGGCTGCTTACGTGGCAGGCTGGCATTTCAGCCCAGGACCGAGTGGGTTCACGGTGACCCAGACGGCTGTGAAGTACTTCGCGTTTGTACTTCTCATCACGGGCGGGTTGGCCGCCGGAGTGGCAGCCGAGATCCGCACGCATGTCGAGGCCGCGCTTCGCGAGGCCGAAACCCAGCACCAACTCAAACAGGTTGAACATGAACTGCAGATAGCCCGCTCCATTCAGCAATCGCTCTTGCCGAAAGTTCGACCTCAAATTGCTGGATTCGAGGTGACCGGTTGGAGTCGAACCGCGGACGACACCGGTGGGGACTTCTACGATTGGAAGAAATTGCCAGATGGCCGCTGGATCTTGGTTCTGGCAGATGTAAGCGGCCACGGCATCGGGCCTGCGATCCTGGCCTCAGTATGCCGTGCGTATTCTCGAGCAAGCTTCAATGTGCGCGATCGTCTGGAAACGATGCTCAAGAATATTAATCAGGCCTTTGCTGAGGACCTCACGCCAGAGCGTTTCGCCACTTTTGTCGCGGCTGTGTGCGAAGAAGGCAATGACCAGCTAGAATTTCTCTCTGCCGGTCACGCACCGATTTTCGTATACTCGTCGGACAACCAATCGTTCCGGCTTATCGACGCGCAGGCGCTTCCCTTGGGAATGTTCCCGGATTTGTGGAACGCGGTACCTGTCAAGGTCAGCATGAAACCCGGCGATATCGTGCTCCTCATTACCGATGGCTTTTTTGAATGGGAGAACAGCGCTGGAGAACAGTTCGGAACCGAGCGGCTCGCCGCAGTTGTAAGACAATCCAGCGATCGCGAACCGGAAACGATTATCGCCGAGCTTTACGACTCAGTGCTGAGTTTTGCCCAGGGCACCCGGCAGCAAGACGATCTCACTGCAGTCCTGATCAAGCGCAGCCTCTGACTAGGCGTTTGCACTCGGCGACTGCCTTCGCCAATCTACTACCATCAGCATAGTTGGGGTAAAGGCGGCTTTTCGCGAAGTACTCGGGTAACTCTCGACCGGAGGCTCCGGAACGGTCCTCGTCAGTTCTCGATCTTCTTTTTCTCTGCGGCCAACTGGACAATCTCTTTGTTGATACCGTTTCGGTTGACTAGCTTCGCGAAATCCTCCGCCTTGAACGGGTATTGATGAGCCGATTCCTGTCCGGTCGTACTCAACGTGATGTCCACGCGACGGTTGTTGGCCAAGACAAGGGTGTGTAGTTTCTCCAGAGCCCGCTGCCGTTCTTCGTCATTTAGGTCAGGATTCTGTTCGACCGATTGTTTAACCTGCTCGGTCGTCAGGTTTTGATCATCGCCGAGGCCCTGGGTCTCAAGATGATCGGCCGGTATGCCTTGGTCGACCAGGAAGTTCTTCGCAACTTCGGCACGCCGTTCCGATAGATCCTTGTTGTAGCCGTTCGGCCCGCGCTCGTCGGCGTGACCAATGAGGGTCAGGTGGGCATCAGGCTTGTTCTCGAGATATTTCTTGAATGCGTCGGCGACAGAGGTGAGCGCCGCCTGCTTGCTCGGCACCAAGCCTTTTTTCGTCTTGATCGACCTGGGGATATCCGTTTGGAAGTAAACACTGTTGAGGGCTAGGCCGGTGTCCGGCACCTCAATCAAGCCGACGATGTGCAAGGTTGCCGTCTTGGTTTCGGATCCGCCACACGCGTTGGACGCGCTCAGGGTGTAGGTGACAGTCTCATCGACCGGTCCGGGATCGGTCTTCTTCGGCGTGACCGGCAGTGTACGGCTGCCGTTGGGATCAACCGTGCCGAGCGGGTCGATGGATACCGTCGAGGCGTTCGCTGCGGTCCAGTTCAGCGCTGCGCTGCCTTCCTCGACTACCTTGTCGCCCACGCGCTTGTAACGAACCTCGGGAGACGCGAGCCGGAGGTCCGCTTGGACGGCGGTGTTCACATTAACGGTGGTGCTGGAAGTTGCTGTTCCACCTGGGCCTACGGCTGTTAGCGCATACGTGGTGGTTTGTTTCGGCTGTACTGCCTGCTCGCCGGAACCCGCAACGGAACCGACCGGAGAGATCTCCACACGCGGCGCATCCGCGGAAGACCACTTAAGCTGTGACGCGTCTCCACAGTTGACTTGCGAGGCGCTGACGGATAGTTCTGCGGTCGGCTTCGCAACCGCCACGGTAGCACTGGCACTACCCGCTTTGAAGCACGGCAACGTGCTGAGTTTTTCGCCACGAGGCCACGGGACCGTTTTGCGTACTCCTTTGGGGACATCGATGACCACGCGCTGGTTGGCGGGAAACCTCAACAGGGCCGGACCAAACCTCATTTTCTGGTCCAAGAATCGTCATCTGGTAGGTGCCTGGCGGAACTACAAGTTCCTGCTTCCACCACCATTCGTGGTTGAACTCATCACCGTGGCCAACGAAGAAATCGGGTGTCTTGCCGTTGAGAAGCATGGCATTCCGATTAGCTCCTTCTATGGTCATGGCACCAAAGGTCGGCGAAACGGTGGAGGCAACCGCTTGCAGAGTGATTTCGAGATTGGTGTCCTGGCCACCGGTGATGGTGACGGTGCGCGTTACGGGCGTGTAGCCGTAGTTGACCAATTCCACCTTGTGGTCACCGGGGCTCAGCTTCAGCGAGTGATGACGGCTTGCTTCCCCGACCGCGTGATCATCCACGAAGACGTATGCTTGTTTCGGGGTGGCGTGAATGGTGAGCTTGCCGTCCTGAGCAAAACACGGCAGGCCGCTGGTGAGCACCAGCACCGTTGCCAGCGTCGCGTTGCGCGAAACCTTACCCTTAATCTTCATAGTGTTCTCTCTCAACATGAACGTTTTAGCCTATGCGTGGGACAGTCCCGGTTACAACTGGCAAGTCTGACAGGATGGCATGCGGGCTTGCTCCGCAGAGAGCGTACTTAGGTGGGTGGGTTGAAGACGTATTCTCTTGACACCACAAGGGGATCGATGGGGTAACTGCTGTTACTGCACTCACAATCCTGATTATGGAGTGTAAATGGGGAGTAGAGTCGAGAACAGGCGCAGTAACTGTAGTCTCCCGGTGGGCATGCGACTCGGCTTTCGCCTCATCCCCTCAGTCCGGTTTGACTTGGTCCTGTTTCCTGTTCCCGCTCATCGAACCGGACTGGCAGTTTT